>DATNFU010000063.1:0-26232 GCA_035606235.1 Rhodanobacteraceae bacterium | reverse complement strand
AAACGTAAAGGCACGATACGTTCCCCTCTCTTTGATATGAGTCACCTGTTTGAACAGCCGGTCCGGATGAGCAACCGGTCAGCAGTCACGGGTACCGCAGCTTCAAACGCCAGGACGCAAGGTACACCTGATCGAGCCTGTCGCCATCAAGCACGATCCATGTCGCGAGCATGACGCTTGGGGCACGGGCATGGCCAAAGTATCCGCCAAACTCCCGCAAATTGTGCGGCCCCGCTGTCCGAGGGCCACCAGCCCAAAGCGGAGATGCGTGTCCCTGCGGATGAGTGACGAGTCTTGGCGGCTTGCTGACGGTACAGTGCGGTACCATGGGATATCTTTTTGGGAGCGGTGCGAGCTAAGCGATGCTGGCGGCCAGTATCCGGAAGTTTCGCCCAGAAGCGGCAAGTGGCGACGATTGCAATGCCGCTATGGCGAAAAACAAAAAGCGGCTACCACTCGCAAACCCGGGCGGGTCTACTCCTGCTTCAGCAGACGCGCAGTCGCATTGCGTTCGGCACTCGGGCCATCCTCGACGCCGGCGAGCAAGGCTTGCGCCCGTTCACGAAGGCGAACCGCGATAGCGCGATCGCCCAGCGAATCATCGGCACGCGCAAGGTCAGCCTCGGCGTGCGCAACCAGCGCGGGCATGGCCGGTGCGCCGGTCTCTGCCGCCTGAAGTGCGCTTTGCAGTTGCGGCTTTGCTTCACCGTCGCGACCGAGCGTCTGCAAAATCTCCCCGAATACAAGACGCGCCCGGATCGCTTTTTCGGAACTCTGGTCCGCCAATGCGGCGTACATCGCGACAGCGCTCCCGGCGAACGCCGCGGCGCTTTCGCGCGCACCGCTTGCGGCCATCAGCTCGGCTTGGACGGTGAGTGCGAAAGCGACATCCGGATGCGCATCGCGATGCCGCCGGCGGGCCTCCGCGAGCGCATCGTCTGCGACCACTCGCGCTGCATCGAGCTGCCCGCGCGCAATCAGGATTTCGGCCAGACTGTCGTGATCATAGCTGCGGCCGTTGTCCTGGTAATCCGCGCCGAGCAGGCGCTGCTTGCGATCAATTGCATCGTGAAGACCCACCTCCGCATCAGCGTAAGCCCCCTGCCTGAAACGCAGCCGCGCCATGTTAGCCAGGCTCACCGCCTCGCTCAGCTCCGCCGCCGGCCCGAGCGCCCGATCCACGCCGATCGCCTTCGCGTAGAACGCACCGGCTTGCTTGAACTTGCCTTCGGCTGCGAACACGACTGCGAGGTCGTTGAGGTGCCAAGCCAGGTGAGCATTCGGGCGCGAATACGCCTTGGCATCGATCTCGAGTGCGGCGCGCATGAGCTGCTCGCCTTCGCTGTAGCGGCCGAGTTGAACCAAAGCCGAAGTCAGGAACGTGATCGCATCGGCCACATCAGGGTGTCGCGCGCCAAGCCGTCCGCGCTTTCGCCCGAGCGATTCGCGCAGCAGCGGCTCCGCCTGATCCGGGTGGCCGGCATCCATCTCGATCCAACCCAGATTGGTCACTGCTTCAGTGAGCGCCGCGCTATCGTGCGGCAGCACGCGACGAGCGAGCGCGAGCGCCCGCTCGCCCATTGCTATCGCCCGGGTCGATTCGCCAGTGCGTTCGTACAGCCCAGCGAGCCACGCGAGCGCCTGCACCTCTTCGGGCGAGTCGCGGTTCGGACCCGATTCGAACGCAGTGACCGCGTTCCGCAACCGCAAGGTGGCTTCACGAACGCGACCGAGTTCGTCGGCTTCTTTCGCGAGCAGATACTCGATGTGCAGCGTGCGCCGGTCGGTCGCGCCGAACTGCAGCTTCGCCAGCGCCGCGGCTTGTTCGAGCGGCGGCTGCGCAAGCTCTGGGTGGCCGCTGCGGCGTTCGAGATCGCCGATCAGTGCGAGGATCTCGACGTGCAGCGCAGGCTGCAACGCGAAATCGCGATCGGCCCGCTCGCGTCCCTGTGCAAGCAACTGCTCGGCGGTTTGAGTGGCCGCCGATCCTTTTGATGCGCTATCGAACAAGCCTTCGAGAAATGATTTGAGCGCGTCTGCGCGCTGCGCTTCGCCTAGGGCGGCGAGCGCCTGCACGTGAGCTCGCCGTGCTTCGTACAGACCGATGGCAGTGGCGCCGGCGAGGGTCGCGGCGATCACGGTGGCGGCCGAGACGGCCAGCGCATGCCGTTTCACGAATTTGAGCGCGCGATACGCGATGCGATCGGCGCGAGCCTGCAACGGCTTGCCATCGAGGTAGCGTTGCATGTCTTCACGGAATGCCGCAACGCTCGCATAGCGGCGGAGCGGATCCTGCCGCGTCGCTTCCTGCACGATCGCGTGGAGATCCACTCCGAGTTTTCGCCGCAACGCCTCGCCGTCAAATGCCAGCGCGTTCGTTTCGTCGATACGGCGCGGCCGCAAACCGCTGAGCAACTCGGCCAGCAGCACACCAAGCGCATACACGTCTATCGCCGTCGTCGCTGCGTCGCCGACAATTTGTTCGGGAGCCGCGTACGAACGAGTCAGGCGCCGCGCCTCAGTACGTGTCGGCTCGCCTTCGCCGGTAAGCAGCTTGGCGATGCCGAAATCCACGAGTTTGACGCAGCCACCCGCGCCAACCAGCACGTTGCTCGGCTTCAGGTCGCGGTGCACGATCAGGTTGCGATGGGCGTGCTCGACCGCTGCAGCCACGTCCATGAGCAATGCCAAGCGTTCACGCGCGGCGAGTCCGCAGCGCTCACAATGCGTGACGAGATTGTCGCCGGCCACGAATTCGAGCGCCAGAAACGGCGTTCCGGTCGGCGAGAACCCCGCATCGAGCAACTGGGCGATGTGCGGGTGCTGCAGCCGCGCGAGGATTCGCTGCTCGCGCAGAAAGCGGCGGCGCTCGTCCGCATCATGGACATCAATGCGCAACAGCTTGAGGGCAACCATTTGCGGGCCGCCGGGCAGTTCGCGCTGCGCCTCGAACACGCTGGCCATGCCGCCCGCGCCGACGAAACGCAGGACGTTATAGCCCGGAATGGCCGGCAGCGTCATGGGAATAGGTTCGGCGAGCGCGGGCAGCCATTGCGCCACGCCGCGCTCCAGCGAATCAACCCCAGGCGCATGATCGAGCGCCTGCGCAACGAGCACGCGCAAGCTCACGTCGTCGCAGTGTCTGCGCAGCCAGTCGGCGCGTTCGGCGCCGGGCACATCGAACAGCCGATCTATCAGCGGCTCGATCTCGTGCCAGCGTTGGACAACCTCGGAAGCCATCGGCAGCGCGTATCCCGTTCTCGTTTGAACTCTATAGCGCAATCGCGCCGCAGCCACCGACATCGCCTCATGCATCGGGCATCAGGCAGGCTGACAGGAACGTGCGCGCCTTCAGCCAGTCGCGCTCGACGGTGCGTGCATTGACGCCGACCACTTCGGCGATTTCCGGGCTCGAAAGATCGGCGAACAAGCGCAGCTCGGCCACGCGTGCAAGCCGCGGATCCAACGCCGCCAGCCTATCTATCGCCTCGTCGATGGCCAGCACGTCGATTATTTCCGGCGCTTTCGGTTCCGTCGTGATTGCCGGCGCCTGCCGCTTCTGCGCTTTCTTGCGGCGCGCATGGTCCACCAGAATGTGGCGCATCACTTGGCTCATATAGGCGTACAAGTGCGCGCGATCGGCGAACCGGATGTCGCCCAGGTTCGCCAGTTGCAGATAAGCCTCGTGGACCAACGCCGTCGTTTCGAGCGTGTGCGCCGCTTCGCCCGCGCGCTGGCGGTGCGCAAGACGGTGCAGTGTGGCGTAGATCTTCGGAACCAGCGCATCGATGGCCGCGACATCGCCGCCTGCCGCGCGCGCCAGGATTTCCGTGATTTGGAGTTCGGCGTTCATGCGCGCAGCAAAGACGTCCGTTCTGACCGTGTCGGTACTCGCGGTCGTTTTGCGCTGTAGAGGGAGATGGCGCAATTCGGGCCGCAGGCCTTCGCAACGCCATCGCCCGTTGCATCCACATCAAGGAGTGAAGTCATGTCACATCATCGCCGTTCCCATGGCCAGCTCACAAGAGCGGCCACCCTTCTCATTCTCCTCTCCGTCGGCATGCCTGCCATGGCCTCGGCAAAAGCCGGCTGCAGCAGCGCCGATGCACGCACACCGGCAACGCCTGCGGAGAACGCCTGCAAGCTCACTCCGCTCACCGCGTCCGCCAGCTACCTCTATCAGACGCTCGACTTTCCGGGTGCATCGCAAACGATTTTCTGGGGCATCAACGATTTCGGCGAACTGGCCGGCCAATACAGTCTTCCCGGAAACGCGGCGCACGCCATGACCTATCGTCACGGCCGGTTCGAGCCGCTCGATCCGGGTGTCTTGGGCACCTACTTCAGTGCCGCGGGTGGGCCTGACGATACCGGTTCAACGTTCGGCGCCTACGCCGATGCAACGGGGGTACAGCATGGTTTCACGATTCGGCAGGGCCATTTCGAAACGGTCGACTTTCCGGGCCATCTCAACTCGAACGTGGACGCTATCAGCCCGTTCGGCACGATCCTCGGAGTGTATTGGGACGCGGACGGCGCCTTCCACGGGATATTGCGCCGCTATGGATCCGACACGCCGATCAATGTTGCCGGTGCGCGCGATACTTATCCGCTCGGCTTGAACAACAAGGGCGAATCCGTGGGTTATTGGGATACCAACCCGCTCGTCCCGCACGGCTTCTATCGCGCGGCAAACGGGCAGCTCTCGACCATCGACGTGCCGGACGCAGCGAGTACGGCCACATTTGCAATCAATGACCGCGGCCAGATCGCCGGCTATTACGCAAGCGCATCGGGCGCGATCCACGGATTCGTCAAAACACGGTCGCAATTCCAGGATATCGACGTGCCAGGGGCGATCGCAACGATCGCGACCACGATCAACAATCTCGGTACCGTGGCCGGCGAATACTTCGATACCGCCGGAAAGCGCCACGGCTTCATCGCCACACCCGTGGGAACAAACCAGCGGCACCGCTGAAAGCAGAGGCTCCGCGCAGCGACGCGGAGCCTCTTCTGCACCTCAGCCATCGGTTAGCAAGCTGCACCGTCAGCCAATTTCGGCGCCGGCAGCCGGGCGGTGCGATCTCGCTCGAGCCCGGCTGGCTTCCCGAAGCGGCAACTATGGGGACGCGCGCGCAATGTCGAACCTGCAAAATCGCATCGGAGCGACGGTCGACGATGTGGTTAGATGCTCCTCCGCCCATATCCAGTTCAAAAAAAAGACCGCGCAACGCGGTCTTTTTTTACGGCCGTCGTGTTCATCGCAACGCACTCGCCACCGCCGGATCCAAGCCCGCCATGAATGCCTCCACCTGTGTGGTGTAGCCGGAAGGCAACCCGAGCTGTTCGTTGATCTCCTCGTGGCTCAGGTTTTCCGGCAGCACGCGCGCCTGCGTACCGAAGCTGCGCGCCTTGTCCACGAAAGCCTGCGCCTGCGGACAGGATTCGTCGCGGCGTGAGGAACACACCGCCAGGAACGGCGCCATGCGCGAGTGCAGTTGCGCAAGCGGCGAGGCGGCGTTCCAGGAGGAGGGATCGCTGCCGAAAGCCTGGTCGTAGAGCGGCAAGTGGTGACCGCGCATGATCTGCGCGACATCGAAGGCCGCACTGTCCAGCGCCACCGTGCCGAGCCACGGCTGCGCGCCCGCCGAAATCGCGATCGAGGGTTCGGCGCTGATCAGCGAAATCAGATGCGAGCCGGCCGAGTGGCCCATCAGGATGAACTTGCGCGGATCGGCGCCCCACTCCGCCGCGTGACGCTGCGCCCAGGCGAGCGCCTGCGCCACGCTGCGCGCCTGCTGCAGCGGATCGGCCTGCGGCAGCATCGGGTAATCCACCGAGATCAGCACGAGCCCGCGTGGCACCCAGCGCGTGAGCTTGTTCTGCACCACGTTGTTCATCGCCTTGTCACCGCGTTGCCAGCCGCCGCCGTGCACCAGCAGGATCACCGGCGCATCGTGCGCCCGCGGCGGCAGATAGACATCGAACCGCTGCTGCGGATCGCTGCCGTACGCGACATCACGCTGCACGCGCACATTCGGCGGCAGCGTGACCTCCCTGCTGTAGCGTTGCGGCATGCCGCCGGAGCGACGCTGCATCAGCAGCTCACGCAGAGGCCCGGCGTGGACGCTGCCGAGCACGAGCAAGGCGCTCGCCAAACTGATCGCGATCTTCGTCCGCGTGCGGTCCATCATGCGCTCCGGCAACCGTGGTGGCGCGCAGTGTCGCGCAATGTGCGGGCAAAAGTATTTCCACCACGCACACGAATGTCAGCGCCTGTTGCGGAAACGGCACGCAGCAATATCCGCTTACAAATCCATTGCAGATTTCGCCTCGCCCAACTCCGGCGCAAGTTTCAACCGGTGGGGCCGCCCATGACCGGCAGAATCGCGCCGCTGATGTAACTCGCACACGCGGGTGAAGCAAGGAACACATAGGCCGGCGCGATCTCCTCCGGCTGTGCGGGCCGGCCCATCGGGCTTTGCTTGCCGAAATCCTTGACCTTCTCCGCCGGGCTGTCGGACGGATTCAACGGCGTCCACACCGGGCCGGGCGCAACGGCGTTCACGCGAATGCCTTGTGCCGCGAGATTGGCCGCCAGCGATTTGGTAAAAGCGTGGATGCCGCCCTTGGTCATCGCATAATCCAGCAGGTGCTCGTTGCCGAACAACCCGGTTTCCGAACCGGTGTTGATGATGCTGTCGCCCTCATGCAGGTGCGGAAGCGCGGCCTTGGCCATGTGGAAATAGCCGTACAGATTGGTGTGCAGCGTTTCGTCGAAGTGTTCCTCGGTAATGTCTTCCAGTTTTTCGGCGTGGCTCTGGAACGCGGCGTTGTTGACCAGGATCGAGAGTTTGCCGAACTTGTCCACGGTCTGCTCCACCGCGGATTCGCAGAATGCAGGGTCGGTGACATCGCCCTTGATCAGCAGGCAGCGGCGGCCTTCATTCTCGACCGCGGATCGGGTTTCCTCGGCGTCTTCGTCCTCGCTCAAGTACACGATCGCGACATCCGCGCCTTCGCGCGCGAACAGCACCGCCACCGCGCGGCCGATGCCTGAATCGGCGCCGGTGATGAGCGCAGTCATCTCCGCGAGCTTCTCGCTGCCCTGATATTCCGCAGCCCGGTATTCCGGACGCGGTTGCAGCGCGCGCTCATCGCCGGGCTTTTGCTGATGCTGCGCTGGCAGCGGGTTGCGGGGGTACTTTCGCGGAGCGGTCTGCGCAGCTTTTTTCCTGGCGGCCGCGCCCGATTTGCGCGCGCCGCGCCTGCGGTCGGCGCGATCGGTTTCGGACTGGATCTTGCGCTGTCTGGCCAGCGTGGCCTTGGCACCTTGCTTGCCCATGGCTTGCCTGCGGTTTGGGTTTCCCGCGAGTTTCGTCCGCGCGCCGTCACGACGATGTAGAGGGGCCCGCGTCGCCGCACGCGAATCAGCCGCGTTCCTCGACTGCCTTATGCTTGTCTCCAATCTTCTGCTCCAGCTTGCGCTCGTATTCGTCCAACATCTTGTTGATGTCGCCGGGCGCCTGTTCGGCCAGCTTGCGATAATGCTCGCGCAGGCGTTCAAGCGTCTTGTCATCAACATCCTCCAGATCCAGCATCGCGTTGTTGGCCAACTTGGTCGCGCGGATCAGTTCATCGAGCTTGGCCTGTACCGCGGCGGTATCGCGGTTTTGCGTGTTCTGGATCAGGAATACCATCAGAAACGTCACGATCGTGGTGCCGGTATTGATCACCAGTTGCCAGGTGTCGCTGAAGTGGAACAGCGGCCCGCTGGCTCCCCAGCCGACTATGATCGCCACTGCAATCACGAAGATAGCCGGTGTGCCGGATGCACGCGCCACCCACTGCGCGAAACGCGAGAATGGCGAGGGATGATTCATCGAAACTTCCTCAATGCGGTCGCGTCAGCCACGCTTGCAGATGGTAATGGAACCGCTGGCTTCGAGGATGGCCTGCCCGATCTGCTCGGTGCTGATGCTTTGCTTGCGCAGGGCCGCGTCGAACGCGCCGGGCGGTATGTTGCATTTTTTCAGCACGTCGCTGAACACCACGCCATCGCGCGCGATCAGCACCGGCCGGCCTTGCAGCGCGTGCGCGAATGGGCGAAAGCGCGCGGCCAGCCAGGCGATGATGTAATCGAGCAACAACAAAACCGCCACGACGATCAGGCCACCGATAAGAGACTTGTCGTTTCCGATCATCGAGGTGCGCACCGCGCTGCCGAGCACAATCACCACGATCAGATCGAACACGCTCAGTTCGCCCAGCGTGCGTTTGCCAGATAGTCGCAGCAGGATCAGCAGCACCGCATAGACAATCGCGGCGCGCAAGGCCAATTCCCACGCCGGCATCGCAAGATCGAACATGTCGTGCATGACAGTCCTCCCTGGAGTTCAGACGTTGATCACGAGTGACGGCGGAGGCTGCCTCTAGCTGCGTGAGCGCACGCCGGAGCCGCGTTTGCGCGCGCCGGATTTCTTCGCGCCGGATTTCTTCGCGCCGGATTTCTTGCCGCCGCCATCCTGCTTATTGACCGTGCGCCAGGCGCGCTCCTCGGCCTCGTCCTTGGAGACGCCGCGCTCCTCGTAACTTTCCTCGATATGCTCGGCCTTGCGTTTCTGCTTGCCGGTATAGCTGGATTTGTCGCCGCGCGGCATGGTGAACCCTCCTTGGCAGTGCAACGGAACGCGAATCATCATTGTGTGCGTGCCGTTGAGGTCACGTGATGAAAACGCGCGCCCGGTCAGCTCGGGTTGCCAAAGGCGATGCGCAGCATCGTGCGCCTGTCCGAAGCATTGCGGAGATCTGCAAACAACCGCTTCCATTCGCCGAACGCGGTGGCAAGCACGCCTGGCGCGGGCAGCGGATGCGCCAATCCGTAGCGGATCGGCACATCGGGTTTTTGCTGGCGCAAAGTTCCGAACAATCGGTCGAATACGATCAGCACCCCGCCGTAATTGCAGTCCAGATATTCGGCATTGCTGCCGTGGTGCACGCGATGATGCGCGGGCGTATTGAATATCCATTCCAGCGGACCGAGCCTGCCGACTGCTTCGGTGTGCAGAAAAAATTGATAACGCAGGTTCACCGCGAGCAGCAGCAGGATCATGCGCGGATCGAAGCCGAGCAGCACCGGCGCGAGATAGAATATCCAGTCCAGCGAGAGCACGCCGGTCCAGCCCAGGCGCAGCGCCGAGAGCAAGGTCATCTGTTCGGCCGAGTGATGCACCGCGTGCGTGGCCCACATCCAGCGCACGCGGTGACTGGCGCGGTGCTGCCAGTAATACACGAACTCGACAACTAAGAATCCGGCGATCCACACGCGTACATCGTTGATCGGCAGATGCCACGGCGCGAGCCGGTACACAGAGAGGAACACGCTGCCCAGCAGCGATCCGCCCAGTGCGGCGAAAGCCACGCGGCCGATACCGACCAGCAGCGAAACCCGCGCGCCGCGGCCGTCATAGCCGCGGCGCGAAACGCTACGCCAGCGCCACTCCAGCAACACGCACGCTGCAACGATCAGCAGGAACCAGGGCGAGCGCAGCGCCATCTCAGTGTCCGCACGAGATCACATTGCCTTGGCTGTCGGTGCAGGTGCCCGAGTGCGTCCAGCCCTGGCCCTTGGTGTAGCTGCTCTCACCGGTGTAGGTGTCGCCCGCGGCGTTGGTAGCGGTGGTGTCGTGATCGAAGGTGCCGCCCGACGCGCTGCTGCTGGCATCGAATGTTCCGCGCGCGCCGCTCGCGGTCGTTTGCGAACTGCCGCTGACCGAACCATCGCTGCCGCGCGACCAGTCGCCGCTGTGGTTGTAGGTGCCGCCATTGGCATTCGTGCCGGAGGCGGTATCGCTGCGTTGCGAGGAACCATCCGGATTGCGCGTGTAACTGTTGCGGCCGGTAAAGCTGCCGCCATTGGCACCGGTGATGTTGGTGCCGCCGTTGTGGGTGATGCTGCCGTCCGAACCATACGTCGTCTTGCTGGCGTGCCCTGCGGTTCCGCGCGCGCCGTGCACGCGCGTGCCGCGCACGTGGGTCACGCCGCCGCTGCCATCGCCATAGGTCGCGCCGAAATGCCCCCCGTGTGCGCCACGATATCCATGCACGCCGGCCTGCGCCTGAGAGGCGAAACAGAATGTGGTGGCACACAACAGCGCGAGTGCCGCCGCGCGCGGAAATTTATTGTTCATGGCCGAACTCCTCGTCGTCAGGAAAGCCGCGTGATCGCGGTGTGGCGGCACTGTCGCGCTTTCCGCCTCGCCAGGTGTTTCCGGCAACCACGCGGATGTCAGCGGGTTTTGCCGGATCGCGCGCCAGCAACATCCGCTTACAAATGCCTTCCCGGCGCGCTTGCCGCGGCCCAGGGCGCCGCGCATAGTTCGCGCCCATGGAATCGGCTCACGTTCTCATTGTTGACGACGACCTGCGCTTGCGCGACCTGCTGGAGCGCTACCTGGTGCAGCAAGGCTTCCGCGCGCACGGCGCAGCGCATGCGGCGGCGATGCGGCGCGAACTCGGCCAACGCCATTTCGATCTGATCGTGCTGGACCTGATGCTGCCCGACGCGGACGGCCTGGAGCTGTGTCGCGCCTTGCGCGCCGAGGGCATGACCACGCCGGTGATCATGCTGACCGCGAAAGGCGACGAGGTGGATCGCATTGTCGGGCTGGAGATCGGCGCGGACGATTACCTGCCGAAACCGTGCAATCCGCGCGAACTGGTGGCGCGCATTCGCGCGGTGCTGCGGCGTCAACACAAGCCGACCGTCGGGGCGCCGCAACCGGAACAGGCGGCGGTGCACTTCGGCCGCTTTGCTTTCGATCCGGCCACGCGACAACTGCTGGACCACGGCACCCCGGTGAAACTGACCAGCGGCGAGTTCGCGGTGCTTGCCGCGTTGCTCACGCATCCGTTCGAGACGCTCTCGCGCGAGCGCCTGATCGCACTGGCGCGCGGCCGCGAACACGATGCCTTCGATCGCAGCATTGACGTGATGGTGTCGCGCCTGCGCCGCTGCGTGGAGGACGATCCGCGCCAGCCGCGCTGGTTGCAAACCGTGTGGGGCAAGGGCTACGTGTTCGTGCCCGACGGCAGCACTGCCGCATGAAACGCGCGCCGAAAACCTTCACGCTGGTGCTGGTGCTGGTCGCGCTGGCACTGGCATTGGCCCTGAGCGTCACCGCGGCGCTGTCCGCTCGCATGGGACGGCGCGTAACGGGCGACCTCTACGGTCATCTCGCCGCCGCCGCAGCGGTCGCGGTGGATGATGTTTCGGCGCGCCACGACGCGCAGGCACAAGGCACACTCACGATCCTGCAATCGCTCGGCGTGCATCTCGAAAGCGGCCCACCGCCCAACGCAACGGTCGTACGCATCGCGCCGGCACTGCGCGATACGGGAGAAATGGCGGGACGCTTGCTCGGCGATCCCTCGCGCGTGCGTGTGACGCAAATCCCGGACTCACAGATATGGATACGCAGCGTGCATGATCCGAGGCGCTGGATCGTGCTGCGCGCCGCGAGCTACCGAAGGCAGGTGATTGACTCCTCGCTGCTGGTCACAGCCTTCGCCGGCCTGATCGCGCTGATCTTTGCGGGGTGGGTGGCGCGCCTGCTGACGCGCCCGCTGGAGCGGCTTTCCTCCCACGCCGGTGAATTGCTTGCGGGCGATTCCATCGCCGCGCACCTGCACGGCGCGCCGCGCGAGGTGCAGAGGCTTGCGGAGGCAATCGACGGTGCCGGCGAACGGCTGCGCGAGGCGGCGCGCGAACGCGAACTGATGCTGGCCGGCATCTCTCACGATCTGCGCACGCCACTGGCGAGATTGCGTATAGCCCTCGAACTGGGCGATGCGGACGACCCGCAGCGGCGCGAGGCAATGGTCGCCGACTTGCAGCAACTGGATGATGCGCTGGAGCAATGTCTCGCATTCGTGCGCGATGGTCGCGGCGAGGCGCTGCGCGAACTCGATCTCGCCACGCTGATCGGACAACTGCTTGCATTGCGCGCGCAGCCCGATCACTGGCGCTACGACGGCCCGACTTCATTGCATGCAAACCTGCGCCCGACCCTGCTTCGGCGCGCGCTCGGCAACCTGCTGGATAATGCCGAGCGCTATGGCGCGGCGCCGTATCGCATCGCGCTCACACAGGATGCACAAGAGCTCCGCGTGTGCGTGGAAGACCGCGGGCCCGGCGTGCGCGCGGAACTGCTGCCGAAACTCGGCAAGCCGTTCGTGCGCGGCGATGCGGCGCGCGGCGGTGGCGGCAGCGGCCTCGGCTTGAGCATCGTGCAACGCGCGGCCGAACTGCACGGCGGCGCCCTGCACCTGCGCAATCGCGAAGGCGGCGGGTTCATTGCCGAATTGCGATTGCCCATTTCTTCCTGAAAAGGATCATCGGCATGTCACTTCGATTTCTCCTCGCCTCCGCTTGGCTCGCCCTGGCCGGCATCGCTCACGCACAAGACGCGGTCCCCGTGCAACGCAGCGACGGCGCGCTAACGCCGCTCATGGTGTACGAACCCGCTCAGGCTTCCGGCTGTCCCCCGCTGGCGCTGCTCTCGCCGGGCGCGGGCGGCGACCAGAGCGGCTTGCGCTATCTGGGCGAGGCGCTGCGCGCGGACGGCTGGCGCGCGATCGTGATCGGTCATCGCGAAAGCGGCATGGCGCCACTGAAGCGCGACATCCGCAACGCACGCGGCATCCACGGTGGCGTGGCCGAACTGGTGAACGACACCGCCGCCTACAACGCGCGCTTCATGGACATTGACGCCGCACGAAGCTGGGCGCAGTCGCGCTGCCGTGCGCCATTCACCGCGCTGCTCGGGCATTCGATGGGTGCGCGCACGGTGCTGATCGAGGCCGGCGCGCGCAACAAGCTGGGCGTGCACGCGGAGGGCGGCTTCGACGCCTATGTCGCGCTCTCGCCCGCCGGGCCCGACCAGGTGTTTCCACCCGCGGCCGAGCGCGGCATCCGCACCCCGATGCTGATGATCACCGGCACCCGCGACAGCGGTCTGGACGGTGATTACCGCTGGCGCACGCGGGCGTTCGAGGCGCTCCCTGCAGGTGGCTGCGACCGGCTGGTCATTGTGGATGGCGCCACCCACATGAACTTCGCCGGTGTCGGCTTCGCGCGCAAGACGAAGAATGCCGTGGTGCCGCTGGTCACGAGCTGGCTGGACGGCTTGCGCGCGCATCAATGCGCGGCCGCACCGTCGTTGGCCGGCGTGCGCGTGACCACCAAATAACTCCCGCCCTCTTCAGGCCCGAACTCACGTCACAAGGAAAATCGCGTGAACCTCAACACCGTCGAAATCAAGGCCTTCGTTCCGGCGCGCGACATGGAGCTTTCGCTCGCGTTTTATACGGCGATTGGATTCGAGATCGGCTATTCGTCCGAGACGCTGGCTTATCTCCGCCACGGCGAAACGAGTTTTCTGCTGCAGAAGTTCTACGTGGCCGAACACGCCAACAACTTCATGATGCACATGCTGGTGGAGAACGTCGACGACTGGTACGCGAACGTGCTGGCGTCTGGCGTGGTGCAGAAATTCGGCGTGCGCCTGGAAGCACCGGCCGATCGCCCGTGGCGCATCCGCGATTTCGTGCTGACCGACCCCACCGGCGTGCTGTGGCGGATCGGGCAGAACATTTGAGCAGAAGCATTACAATGCCGGGGCCGGCCCCGTAGCTCAGCTGGATAGAGCGTCCCCCTCCTAAGGGGAAGGTCGCACGTTCGAATCGTGTCGGGGCCGCATCTTGCTTGAAGAGCCGAACCGGAATCCGAGGTTCTGCGGATTTGCACCCGGGCAAAATCGAAGCCCCTGCTACAATGCGCGGCTATCTCGCGCGGCTTCCGCGCGCGCGCACAAGCTCAGGAGTCCCCATGTCCCACGCTATCCTGCAAGCCCTCGGATTGGGCGCAAGCCATTCCGGCACGTATCTCGGCCGCGGCGAGTGGTCGCAGACCACCAGCGCCGGCGAGATCGAGCCGCGCAACCCCGCGACCAACGAAGCGCTTGCGAAAGTGCATGCATCGAGCGCGCAGGATTACGAAACCATCGTCGCGCGCGCACAAGCCGCGTTCGATATCTGGCGCAACACGCCGGCGCCGCGGCGTGGCGAAGCCGTGCGCCTGTGCGCGGAGGCGTTGCGCGCACACAAGGACGCACTGGGTTCGCTGGTCGCGCTGGAGATGGGCAAGATCAAGCCCGAGGGCGACGGCGAAGTGCAGGAGATGATCGACATCGCCGATTTTGCGGTCGGCCTTTCGCGCCAGTTGTACGGCCTGTCGATGCATTCGGAACGCCCGGGCCATCGCATGTACGAGCAATGGCATCCGCTCGGTCTCGTGGGCATCATTTCCGCGTTCAATTTTCCGGTCGCGGTGTGGAGCTGGAACGCGTTCCTTGCCGCGGTGTGCGGCAACGTGTGCATCTGGAAGCCATCGCCGAAAACACCGCTGTCGGCCATCGCGACGTTGAGGATCTGCAACGAGGCGCTCAAGGCAGGTGGTTTCCCGGACATCTTTTATCTCTTCAACGATGCCGGCAACGAACTGGCGCGCACCTTCGTGGACGACCGTCGCATCGCGCTGATCAGCTTTACCGGGTCGACCGCGGTCGGCCGCGAAGTGGGCGCGCGCGTCGCCCAACGCATGGGCCGGCCGCTGCTGGAACTGGGCGGCAACAACGCCATCATCGTGGATGCAAGCGCCGATCTGAAACTGGCAATCCCCGCGATCGTCTTCGGTGCGGTCGGCACCGCCGGCCAGCGCTGCACCAGCACGCGGCGATTGTTCGTGCATCAATCCATTTACGATGACGTACTCGGCAAATTGCGCCACGCCTATGCGCAGGTCGAGAAGAAAATCGGCGACCCTACCAAGCCGGAAACCCTGATGGGCCCGTTGATTGATGCGGCCGCGGTGAAGCGCTTCAGCGACGCGGTGGCCCAGGCGAAAGCCGCGGGCGGCAAGGTCGAGGCGGGCGGCGCGGCGCTCGACGGCAACGGCAACTTCGTGCAACCCACCATCATCAGCGGCGTGCGCAACGATAATCCGGTGGTGCAAACCGAAACCTTCGCGCCGATCCTGTATGTGATGCCATTCGACACGCTGGATGAAGCGATCGCGATGCAAAATGCGGTGCCGCAGGGTTTGTCCTCATCCATCTTCACCAACGATGTGAAATCGTCCGAGCGCTTCTTGAGTGCGGCGGGTTCCGACTGCGGCATCGCCAACGTCAATATCGGCACCAGCGGCGCCGAAATCGGCGGCGCGTTCGGCGGGGAGAAGGAAACCGGCGGCGGTCGCGAGTCCGGATCGGATGCCTGGAAGTTTTATATGCGCCGGCAAACCAACACGATCAACTGGTCGGATGCGCTGCCGCTGGCACAGGGGATCAAGTTCGATCTGTGAGTGCCGGGACTCGGAGGCTTGGTAAAAAATGCCACACCATCACTCCGTGGCTACCGTTTGGGTTTCTTTGGAAAGGGAACCCCGAATCCAGTGCGCTTTGGATTGCGGGAAAGGTGTAAAGATTGGCCCGCGAATGCTGATTCGGAATTACATCGGCTGACACTGCGTGTACGAAACCCTGCGCCCCTGGTTGTTCAAGCTCGACGCGGAGACCGCGCATCGCTGGACGCTGTACGGGCTGGGTGTCGCGCAGCGCAGCGGCCTCATGCGATTCGCGGCGCATCCGCCGCCGAAAAATTTTTCGGTACGCGCGTTCGGCATCGAGTTTCCCAATCCGGTGGGCCTCGCGGCCGGGCTGGACAAGAACGGCGAACATCTCGATGCCCTGGGCACACTGGGCTTCGGCTTCATCGAGATCGGCACCGTCACGCCGCGGCCCCAGCCCGGCAATCCGCGCCCGCGCATGTTCCGCCTGCCGGAACATGAGGCGATCATCAACCGGCTCGGCTTCAACAACGACGGCGTGGAAGCGCTGCTGCGCAATGTGCAGGGCTCGAGTTACACCGGCGTGCTGGGCATCAACATCGGCAGGAACGCCGACACTCCCAACGAGCGCGCGCTGGAGGACTATCTGCATTGCCTCGAGCGGGTGTATCCGCTGGCGTCCTACGTGACCGTCAATATTTCCTCACCGAACACCAAAGGCCTGCGCGAACTCCAAGGCGCCAGCGAATTGCCGCGACTGCTCGGCGCCTTGCGCGAGCGACAGGAACAACTTGCCGCGCAACACCGCATGCGCAAGCCGATGCTGTTGAAGATCGCGCCAGATCTGGACGACGTGCAGATGGATGACATCGCGCGCGCGGTGCTCGACGCGAGCATTGATGGATTGATCTGCACCAACACCACCGTCGAGCGCGGCGCGGTTGCCGGCGATCATCATGCAAACGAAATCGGCGGACTTTCCGGCAGGCCGCTGTTCGAGCGTTCGACCGCGGTACTGAGAGCCATGGCGCAGCGGCTGGGCGACCGGACCCCGCTGATCGGCGCGGGCGGGATTCTTTCCGGCAGCGATGCCGCGGACAAACTCGATGCCGGTGCGACGCTGGTACAGCTCTATACCGGGCTGGTCTATCGCGGGCCGTGGTTGATCACCGAGTGCGTGGAGGAAATCGCCAGGCAGCACGGAAGCGAACATGCCTGGTGAATCCACCCTTCTCGGCACCCCGTTCGAGCTCGGCGGGTATTCGCTGATTGAAGGTGCGCCGCTGCGTGCGCGCAACACGCTACGGGTGGAAGCGCGCGCCACCCTGCTGGCGGAAGTACGCGATGCGAACGCGCTGCCCGGGCTGTTCGGCTGGCCGGCGATAAAGGCCATGCGGACGCTGGTGCTGGGCGAAGGCAGCAACGTCCTGTTCATCGCCGACTTCGACGGCTTGATCGTCACCCTGAGAACCTGCGGCGTCGAAATCATCGAGGCAGACGAATATCGTGCACGCGTGCGCGTCGCCGCCGGCGAACACTGGAACGATGTCGTGCGCTGGTCGCTCGCGCACGGCTTGTGTGGCCTGGAAAACCTGAGCCTGATTCCGGGCACCGCGGGTGCCGCGCCGGTGCAGAACATCGGCGCTTATGGCACGGAACTCGAGGAATTCGTGCACGCCGTCGAGGCATTCGACTTGCACGAACATCGTCTGATCACTTTCAACAAGGAAGATTGCGCGTTCGCCTACCGCGACTCGCGTTTCAAGCGAGAGCCGGACCGCTGGCTGATTACCGCGCTCGATCTTGATCTGCCGAGGTCGCGCGAACCCGTACTCGGTTACGCCGGCGTGCGAGAGGAACTCGCGGCGATGGGCGTCGAAGGAAAACCAGGTTCGCCGCAAGTAGCCGAAGCGGTGGTGCGCTTGCGCACCCGCAAGCTGCCGGATCCCGCGCTGATTCCCAACGCCGGCAGTTTTTTCAAGAATCCGGTTGTTGCGCGCGAGCGGGCGGACGCGTTGAAACGCGAGCACCCCGCGCTGCCGCTTTGGCTCCTGGGCGATTCGCATGCCAAACTGTCCGCGGCATGGTTGATCGAGGCATGTGGCCTCAAGGGCACGCGCGAAGCCGATGCCGGCATCTCCGAACGCCATGCGCTGGTGCTGGTGAATCATGGCCGCGCCAGCGGCGCGCAATTGTGGGCGCTGGCGCAACGCGTGCGTGAAGGGGTCCGCGCACGCTTCGGAGTCGAGCTGGAACCGGAGCCGCGCGTAATCGGCTCTGCCTTGTAGAAGCGAGCGACTTGGTCGGCGCGAAGCGCCTCGCCACTTCGCGCAGCACCGTCTTCCTTGCACCGTCTCGGGTGATGGTGTCGCATGCATGCAGGCTCCTACATAAACAAGGAACCCCGATGAACCTTCGTCTACTCAAGCTGATCGCCCTCTCGCTGCCATTGGCGCTTTCTCCCGTCGCGCTCGCCGAGCCTGGCGCGGTGACCGTGAATCGACCCGACGTCACTCGCACGACGCTGGACAATGGCCTGCGCGTGGTGATCGTGCGCGATACGCTGGCGCCGATGGTGACCACGCAGATCACCTATCTTGCCGGCGGCTACGAGACGCCGAAGGGCTTCCCCGGTACGGCGCACGCGCTGGAACACATGATGTTCCGCGACGCCAAGGGTTTGAGCGGCGCGCAGTTGAACGAAATGACCGGCAAGATGGGCGCCGAGAACAACGCCTTCACCACCAACGACGCGACCCAGTATTACTTCGTGGCGCCGGCGCAATATCTGGACATGCTGTTGCACATCGAAGCCGCACGCATGCGCGGCTCGCTGCTGACCGCCAAGGATTGGCAACTGGAGAAAGGCGCCATCGAGCAGGAGGTATCGCGCGACATCTCCGATCCTGGCTTCCTCGCCTTCGAAAAAGCCGAGGCCGCGCTGTACGCGGACACCGGCTACGCCACCGATCCGCTGGGCACGCGGCCATCATTCGACAAGACCACGGCCAACGTGCTGCACAGCTTCTACGACAACTGGTACGTGCCCAACAACGCGATTCTGGTGATCGTCGGTGACGTGGAACCGCAGGCCACGCTGGCCAAGGTGAAGCAACTGTTCGCGGCGATTCCGCAGCACGCGACACCGGAACCCACGCCGGTGGTGTTGCAGCCGATAAAGCCGCAGACCATCCGCAGCAGCACGCCGCAGGGCACCGGTACGGTGCAGTTCCTGTATCGGATGCCTGGCATGCGCACGGACGAGTACGCCGCCACCCAGATCCTGATGGATGTGCTCAATAATCCGCGCAGCGAATTGTCGGAACTGGCGGCGCAAGGCAAGGTACTGAACGCGGATGCGCAACTGCAACCTTTCACGCGCGGCGGCATCGGCGCATTGGAGGTCGGCTTTCCGAAGGGCGGCGATGCCAGGCAGGCGCAGCAGTATCTGCAGAACGTCGTCGACGCGCTGCTGAAGAACGGCGTGTCGCCGGAACTGGTGGATGCGGCCAAGCGCGCAGAAGCCGCGCAAGCGGAATTCGACAAGAACAGCGCGGTGACGCTGGCCAGCGCGTGGTCGCAGGCGCTGGCCTGGCAGGGACTGGATTCGCCCGAACAGGCGCAAGCGCAGATCGCGAAGGTGACAGCCGCCGATGTCGACCGCATCGCGCGCGCCTATTTCAAGCCGGATGCGCGCATCACCGTGGTGCTGACGCCCAGCGACACCGGCGAGCGACCGCCGGAAAGCGCGGGCTTTGGCGGCAGCGAAAAATTTGCGGGCAACGACAAACTCGACGTGCCGCTGCCCGATTGGGCGACGCAGGCTCTTGGCAAATTGGAGATGCCGCACTGGATGCTGGCTCCGGTTTCGATGAAGCTCGCCAACGGCGTCACCTTGATCGTGCAGCCGGAGGCGATCAGCAAGACCGTCACACTGGTCGGCCACATCGATCACGACGATCATTTGCAGGAACCCAAAGGTCAGGATGGCGTAGGTCGCCTGCTCGATTCGCTGTTCGATTACGGCACTGCCTCGCGCGATCGCAGCGCATTCCACAAACAACTCGATGCGATCGCGGCCAGCGAATCGGGCGGAGCGGATTTCGCACTTGCGGTGCCGAGTGATGCCTTCGGCACGGGCATGCAATTGCTGGCGGACAACGAACTGCATCCGGCATTGCCGCAAGCCGCATTCGCGGTTCAACGGGAAACCCTGGCCCGCACGCTGGCCGGTGAGTTGCAGTCACCGCAATACAAGATGTTCCGCGCGCTGAAATCCGGATTGCTGCCGACCAATGATCCGGGCCTGCGCCAGGCAACGCCAGCGAGCGCGAACAAACTCACCCTCGCCAATGTGCGCGATTACTTCGAGCAAACCTTCCGCCCCGATCTCACCACCATCGTGATCGTGGGTGACGTCACTCCGGATCAGGCAAGGGAGACGGTCGAAAAGACCTTCGGCGGCTGGAAGGCAAGCGGGCCGAAGCCGAATGTGATTCCCAAATCCATTCCGCTGAATCCGCCGCACTACACCGTGGTGCCGAATCCATTCGCCTCGCAGGATCAGGTGCTGATCGGGCAGACGCTCGACCTCAACCTGCACAGTCCGGATCGCTACGCGCTGCAACTGGGCAACGACGTGCTGGGTGGCAATGGCTTCGCCTCAAGATTGATGGTGGATGTGCGCGTCAAGCACGGCTACGCGTATGGCGCCGGTTCCGGTTTGCAGATCGACCGTTCGCGTTCGATTTTTTACGTGCAGTACGGCAGTGATCCGGACAAGGTTGCTCCGGTGGATCAACTGGTGCGCAACAACATCGTCGCGATGCAGACCACGCCGGTCACGCCGGCCGAACTGGACAACGCGCGCCAGTACGAAATCCGCTCGATCCCGGTCGAGGTGTCGTCGGTCAACCGCATAGCACGCGCGCTGCTCAACTGGAGCTACAAGGGCGAGCCGCTGGACCAGCCGATGATCGCGGCGAAGTATTACCTGAAACTCGATGCCAGCGACGTGCAGAGCGCGTTCGGCAAGTACCTGCATCCGAAAAATCTGGTGCAGGTGGTGCAGGGTCCCGCACCGGTGAAGCATTGAGCGAGAGCCCCTGCCGCCGCAAGAAGATTGGGGTGCGGGTTCGGCAAGAAGCAAAATTGATTCGGCGAAAATGCGGCCAACGGCGGTGAACCGAACCTCATCCGAGGTTTCGCGCCACCACGGAGCTCTTGTCCATGGATGGCAGTCGCACCCGAACCGGGACGGAACGAGTCAAGCCGGCTTGTGCTTCGGCGGCCGTATATCCGGCAGGAAAATCGCCAGCATCCCAAGCAGCGGCAGGAATGCGCAGATCTGGTACACGAACACGATACCGTAACGATCGGCCACCGCGCCCAGCACCGCCGCACCGATGCCGCCCATGCCGAAACTCAAGCCATAAAACAAGCCCGATACCACGCCGATGCGGTGCGGCAGCATGTCCTGCGCGTACACGATGATCGCGGGAAATGCGGATGCAATGCCGATGCCGATCACCATGCTGAGCGCTGTGGTCGCCGTCAATCCCACATACGGCAGCAGCAGCGTGAACGGGGCCACGCCCAGGATGGACACCCAGATCACCGTCTTGCGCCCGATCCGGTCGCCGATCGGGCCGCCGATCAAGGTGCCGGCCGCGACCGCCGCGAGGAAAATGAAAAGGTGGATGGTCGCATCCTGTGCGGTCAACCCGAAGCGATGGATCAGGTAGAACTCGTAGTAGCTGCTGATGCTGGCGAGATAGAAATATTTCGAGAAGATCAGCAGGAACAGCACGCCCAGGGTGCGCCACACCAGTGCGCGCGGGTGGACTGGACCCTCGGCGCGCTTGCGGTGCACGCGCTCGCGCAGATGCGCGTTGTACCAGCGCCCAACCTGCAGCAGGATCACAATTGCCAGCAACGCGAGCAAGGTCGCCCAGCCCACGCTGCCGCGCCCGTAGCGCAACACCACCCAACCCGCCAGCAGCGGCCCCAACGCGGAGCCAATGTTGCCGCCGATCTGGAACACCGATTGCGCAAGACCAAAACGCCCACCCGAGGCCAGCCGCGCCACCCGCGACGATTCGGGATGGAATACCGACGAGCCGACGCCGATCAGCGCCACCGCGATCAGCAGGATCGCATAGCTCGGCGCGAAGGCCAGCAGCAGCAGTCCCGCGAGCGTGGAGCACATGCCGATCGGCAGCGAAAACGGCATCGGCCGGCGATCAGTCACCATGCCGACCACCGGCTGCAGCAGCGAGGCGGTCAACTGGAACGTCAACGTGATCAGGCCGATCTGCAGGAAGCTGAGCTGGAAATCACCTTTCAGCAGCGGATAGATCGCCACGATCAGCGATTGCATCATGTCGTTGAGCAGATGCGAAAAGCTGATCGCACCGAGCACGCCGAAGCGCGTGGCGGCATCTTCATGCGGCTGCAAATCCTCTGCTCCGTTCACCGGAGAGAGGGCTGGGTGAGGGGCTTCGTTCGGCGACAAGGCAAGAATCCTGAGAGCATCAGTCCGCGAATCAACGCGAATAACCGCCAATGAAAACAGAACAACCGCAATCTGTTGCTTCTCTATTTGCGTTCATTTGCGTTGATTTGCGGACTGTCTTTCGCTTGTCTTGGCCGGAAAAGAAGCTGCATTATTTCATCGCGTCCGCCGTCGCGACGACGTCGCTCTCGCCAGGCAACACCAGCAGCGCCGCGCCCGCCAAAGGCGTATAGGTGTCGGCGCCGACCACGCGTTGCAACGGCGTCTTGCCGAGACCCGCTTCCACGATCGCGGTGATGATGCCCTCGCCCACGCCGGCGGCGCGACGGCCTTCATCCAGCACGATGATGCGCCTGGCCGATTTCGCCTGCTGCGCGATGAAATCGTTGTTGAGCGGCACCAGCCAGCGCAGGTCCACCACCCGCGTTTGCCATTTCAGTTTCTCCCCGATCGCCCTCGCCGCGCGCAATGCCATCGGCACGCCGTTGCCGAAAGTGAAAATCACCAGGTCTTGCGCACCCTCGTTGTACACGCGGCCTTGGCCGAACGGCATCGCCTGGTCGGCCGGCGGGTACGCGAACTGCCATTGACCGTCGCCGGCTTCATACAAGTCTTTCGCCATGTACAACGCGATGGGCTCCAGAAACGCGCACACCCGCCCGTCCACCTTGCACAGTGCCGCCAGCGTGCGCAGCATCGTCGCCGCATCATCACCACGCGAGGGACAACCGACGATCAGGCCCGGGATGTCGCGCAGCGCGGTGATCGAGTTGTCGTTGTGGAAATGCCCGCCAAAACCTTTCTGGTACCCGAGCGAAGCCACGCGCAGCAGGATCGGATTGCGGTACTGGTCATTGGAGAAGAATTGCAGCGATGCCGCTTCGCCGCGGATCTGGTCGCAGGCATTATGAAAATAGGCGAGATATTGAATCTCGGGAATCGGCAACATTCCCATATTCGCGTAGCCCTGCGCGAGTCCAAGGATGATCGTTTCATCCAGCAGCGTGTTGAACACGCGCGCGCCCTTGAAGGCCTTGTGCAGTCCGCGGGTGACTGTGTACACGCCGCCTTTCTGCGCGACATCCTCGCCGAACAGCAGCGATTCGGGATATTTCGCCAGCAGATCGTGCAGCGCTGCATTGATCTGCAAGGCCAGGTGCCTCGCCGGCAATTGCTCCGGCAATTTGTCCGCGCCGCCGAACACGGCCGCGCGCTTGTCCGCGTAATCCGCACGTTGCGCTTCGGCGATGACCGCGTGTGGCGTGTACGGCGCCAGCGGCGCAATCACTTCTTCCAGCGTTTGCAAACGCGGTCGACGATCGGCATCTTCGGCGGCCGCGAAACATTTTCGGCGAATCGCTTCGTATCCGGCCAGCAGCGATTCGCGCGAATGCAAGCCTGATTCCAGCGCGATCGCGGCCGAGCGCAGCAACGGGTCGGTCGCTTCCAGCGCCACCAGCTCCTCGATGCTGCGCCATTCGATTTCGAAATCGGTACCGGCGTGACCCATCGCGCGCATCGTTTTCAGATGCAGGAACGTCGGGCGGCGGGTGACGCGGCAATGCTGGATCGCGGCTTGCACGCCGGCATAACCCTGCGCCAGGTCGAGCCCATCCGCATGGAAATAATCCAGATCGCGGCGATCGCGGAAATTGGCCGCAACCCAGTCGTTGGGTGTCTTCACCGAGATGCCGATGCCGTTGTCCTCGCACACGAACAGCACCGGCGCCGGCAATTTCTGGTACGCCGTCCAGGCCGCGGCGTTGAAGCTTGTCTGCGCGGTGGCATGATTGCTGGAGGCATCGCCGAACGAGCAAATCACGATCGAATCGCCCGGGATAGGCAGGGTATGGCCGATGCGCCGCGCCTGTTCGATAGCCACCGCGGTGCCGAACGCCTTCGGCAGGTGCGAGGCGATGGTGGAGGTCTGCGGCAACACCCACAGCGGTTTGGAACCCCACACCTTGTGGCGTCCGCCCGACGCGGGATCTTCCTTGCTGGCCGCGAACGACAGCGCCGAATCCACAATCGGATCAAGACCGGGAAGTTTGCGGAAACGCTCGGCCATGAAAGCGCCGGAACGGTAATGCAGAAACGCCGGATCGGTATGCCGCGTCAGCCGCGCGACCATTGCGTTGCCTTCATGGCCGCTGGAACCGATCGTGTAGAACACCTTGTTCTGCACGCGCAACACCCGCGCCATCAGATCCAGGTGCCGCGAGATCAGCTGCGATTCGAACAGTTCGCGAAACCCGCGTGCGTCGAGCGTACTGCCCGGCAACACCGGCTCGTCATCGCGCGGACGCGCATGCGGTTCACCGCGCCACTCGTTGACGAACTCGATAAAGTTCCGGTCAACGATTTCGGCGCGATTGAAACCCTTGTGGCGGGCGGGGATGGGTTGTGGCATGGCACTCATGAGTCGCAAAGTAATCCGGCAAATTGCTCGTCATTCCGGAAGGCCGGAATCCAGTTTCAAGGTGCCCGCATGGCACCCATATCTTCGGGAAGCGCAGCACCGTCCATGGCGCTGGGTTCCGGCCAATCCCTGATCAGGATGACGGGTTCGGGTGAATGCACGGCGGGCATTAAATCGGAATCGCAAACCTCGCGGCCACTTCTCCGCTCACCGCCGGCATCGGCACGAAGCGAGGCGTCGCGCGCACGCGTTCCAGCCAATCGGAAACGCGCGGGTAGCGCGCGAGATCGAACCCGCCGTCGCCCGCGCAATGCGTATACGCAAACAATGCGATGTCGGCGATGCCGTACTCGGCGCCGCTGAACCAATGTACCGCCGCCAGGTGCCGCTCCATGACGGCAAGTGCCGCATGGCCTCTGTCCAGGCACTTCGGCAATTCCGCGCGGCGTGGCGAATCGACTTCCGTCCAGCCGCGGATGAAACGCGCGACCGCAATGTACGGTTCATGGCTGTACTGCTCGAAGAACATCCAGGAGAGCGTCTGCGCGCGTTGCCACGCGTCGTCCGGCAAAAACGACGTGCCTTCGGCGAGATAAAACAGGATCGCGTTCGACTCGGCGAGGATGCGCCCATCGTCCATCTCGATGATCGGCACCTTGCCGTTCGGATTCTTGGCCAGGAATTCCGGCGTATGCGTCGCACCGCGCGTGTTGTCGGTCTCGATCCAGCGATATTCGCGATCGAGCTGTTCGCAGAGCAGCCGCAGCTTGTGGCAGTTGCCGGAAACGGAATTGCCGTAAATGGTAACCATCATGCGCCATTCCTGCGCGTGCAAGCGACCATCCGCGGCCGCACTTTCAAATAACAGCCGACCCACATGATCATCTCCTTAAACCCGATGACGTGCGAACCACTCCTCACGCGTCTGCCCCCAGATTTCGATCGGGACGTCCTGGTAAGGCGTTGGCAACCGGCCCGCGCCACGGTTGCGTGAACCGAGCCGCTCTGCCAGTGCTTGTGAACGGATGTTGCCAGGCTGGATCGAATGGATCACCTCTTTCCAGCCGAGCACCTCGAAGCTCCAGTCGATCGAGGCGGCCGCCGCTTCCCGCGCATAACCATTGCCCCATGCCGAGCGATGGAATGCCCAGCCCACTTCGGTGCCGGGCCAGCCCTCCGGCTGCCAAGGTCCGACATTGCCCAGCCATTGCCCGCTCGCCTTCTCGATTGCGGCAAACATGGCGAAGCCCTGGATCAACCATGCCCCCGGCGATTGCAGGAACTTGCGCCAGGCTTCCGGGCGCGAAATGGCACCCCCGATGTAGTACGCGGCTTCGTGATCGGCCTGCAATTCCGCATAGCGATCGAAATCTTCCGCGCGCGGCACGCGCAGAATCAGCCGCGCGGTTTCCAGCACGGGGCCGAAGCTTGCTCCAGGTTTCCGCTCGGCGATCTCGGCGTTCACGCGTGCTTACCTGCTTTTCGCAGGTTGCCCCTTGGATGGGTTTGCCGGCTGATACGCGCAAGCGGGCGCGATCGTGGCGATCTCCGGAATATTCGGGCTGATGCAGGAGAACTTGACCGCCTGCTTGCCCTTCTTGGTCTTTACCAGTTTCGGGACATATTGCACCATGCCGTGATCGGTGCCGGTGGCTGGTGCGAGATAAATACTCAGCACGCCATTGTTGACCACGATGCCGCTGATCTCGGTGGTAGTCATGCTGGAAGGCGCGCCCAGATGCGCCTCGGCATTGGTGGCCGGCGGCTTGCCGTCCTTGCTCATCGCATTCACCACCGACATCTTGCTGCTGGCCACCAGCAGCGAATCCAGCGCCAGGTGCACCGCATCCGGGTTCGCCGCCGCGAACGCGGCGGTGCTGGCAAGCAGCG
>DATNFU010000062.1:0-19061 GCA_035606235.1 Rhodanobacteraceae bacterium | reverse complement strand
TCGGACGCATCCATAAAACGCCGGCGTGGCGCCGCAATGGAAACTGGCATCGCGGATCACTTCTGAACTCTGGAAGAATTCGCAGCACTGGTGCCGGAGCGTCGCCAAGAAGCGTGGCCCATACAGAAGAACCACGACCGCGCACTCATAGCGGCACGCTGTTCTCTTCAACCCAAGCGGCCATGTCTTCTTCACCGATAGCGCCAGTCGCAAGATCAATGAGCATTAGATAGGTCTCATCATCGTCCGCAATCAGCTCCATTCCATTCTTCAACAAGAAAACTTCCACCATTGCTGCCGCAACGCGCTTGTTCCCGTCGTTGAAGGCGTGGAATTTTGCTGCGGCGAACGCATAGCATCCCGCCAAGCGCGGGATGGACAGCAACCGTTCGTAGTGGGCCTTGTTCGGAGCGTAATCGGCAAGGCTAGCCACGCCCCCGTCTTGCCGAACTCCAAGAAGGCCGCCAAACTGCTCTAGGGCTATTTCATGTAACGAAGCAATCTCTTCTTCCGTTAGGAAGGCGATTGTTTCGGACATTCTGAGCGTTACTTGGCGAGACGCTGCATTAGATCGCGGCGCTTGTCGAAGACATAGCGCGCAATGTCTTGGAACTCGTTACGGCCCTTATAGGTGTTGATCCCAACCTTGGGCGCAGGCGCGCCAGAAGCCTTCGACTTGGCTTCTGGCATCGGGAAGGCTCTTTTGAACATTGCGTTCATATCAGTCATTTGGGCGCGCCTCTCTACAGCTCACCCCACTCCTCTCAAGGACCATTCTAGCAAAAAGCTAGCCGATAAGTGTGAACCATGAGGCATCAAGAGGGCTGAGCACCATAGCAAATTTAGCCGTGTAACAAGTAGTTACGTACTTTCAATTTTAAACTGGACCACTACCTCCCAGTGGCTCAGTTTGACTTCACGTGTGCTCATTCATGTTCTCCATCCGCGGCGCGCGCACCTCTCTTGCGTTGGCGGATCGGAACGACGTTGCTGCCTGTCCTCAGCGTGTCCAGATAGTCCGCCCACACCTGCATCATCTGTTTGCGCTCGGCCATGTATTGCGCGCGGTTGTAGACCGCGCGGACCTTGTTGCGCTCGGCGTGCGCGAGTTGCCGCTCGATGACGTCAGGTTTCCAGCCCATTTCGTTCAACCGTGTGGACGCCATCGCACGAAAACCGTGGCCGGTCATCGTCTCCTTGTCGAAACCCATCCGGCGAAGCGCGGCATTGATGGTGTTCTCGGACATCGGCCGCTGCATGGAGCGCAGGCTCGGGAAAACGTAGCGGCTGCGACCTGACAACGGTTGCAATGCGCGCATGATCGCTACGGCTTGTTCGGCGAGCGGTACGACGTGCTCCTCGCGCATCTTCATGCGCGCTGCAGGAATCCGCCATTCGGCGCCATCGAGGTCGAACTCGCTCCATTCGGCGCTGCGCAATTCACCCGGGCGCACGAACACCAGCGGCGCCAGGCGCAGCGCGGCATGGGTCGTCGGTTGTCCCGTATAGGTTTCGATCGCGCGCAACAAACCCGCAACATCATCCGGTGCCGTAACGGCCGATCGAGGCCTTGAAGTAGGGGGCGTCAACGCTCCGCGCAAATCCGCACTGGGATCGCGCTCGGCACGTCCCGTTGCAATGGCGTAGCGGAACACCATGCCAATGCATTGTTTCGCTCGACGCGCCGTTTCGTGCCGGCCGCGCGCTTCGATCTTGCGCAGCGCCATCATGACATCCGGCGGCTTGATGTCTGCGATAGGGCGGGGGCCAAGCGAATGCGCGACTTGTTCCAGCAGCCATGCATTCTTCTCTTGCGAAGATGCGGCGAGTTTCCCCTCACGTTTATCCATCCACTCCCTGGCGATCACGGCAAAAGTGTTCGCCGCAGCCATTGTGATCCGCTGGCGTTCGGCCTGACGCTCGATGCTTGGATCTTGACCGTCGCGCAACAACGCACGCGCACTGGTCGTGCGATCGCGTGCTTCCGCGAGCGTGACTTCGGGATAGCTGCCGAGCCCCATGCGGCGTTCGCGGCCCGCGAACCGGAACTTCAAGCGCCACCACTTCGCGCCGGTGGGGGCGATGGTGAGGTAGAGCCCGCCACCATCGTACAAATTGAACGGCTTGCTCCCGGGTTTCACCTTGCGCAACTGCGTATCCGTCAGCCCGAAACGTAGACGTGCCATGGAAATCCTCCGTTTTTGGGGATACCGGTTGTCACGCTCGGTATCCCGGTATCCCCAACGGTATCCCCATTGGCCTCAGGATTCAATAAATCGTCCCAGGACGTCCAGGCATGAAAAAGCCCGCTGCAATGCGGGCTACAGAGGATATTTCGGGACTTCGTGGGATGCTGCGGGAGGGTCAAATGGTGGCCAGGGACGGAATCGAACCGCCGACACGGGGATTTTCAATCCCCTGCTCTACCAACTGAGCTACCTGGCCAGATTGTCGTTGCCGTTCGCGCGGACTGCTTGGCTGGCGAATGCGCGCGCACATTGCATGCGCGGCGAGCCGCATATTAGATCGGCCGCCATGCGCAGCGTCAAGCGCAATGACGGTGCAGCGCCATGAGCGACGGAATGATTTGCCGTGGCCCGCAATCACCGCCATGATCCGGGTGCAGGTGATCGCCTGCGCCGGAATTCGCACGGGAGAACTGAATGCTTGGCACGATCCTGATAATCGTTTTGATCCTGCTGCTTGTTGGCGCATTCCCGCGTTGGGGTTACAGCCGCAGCTGGGGCTACGGTCCGAGCGGACTGCTCGGCATCATCGTCATTATCATCATCGTACTGTTGCTGCTGGGGCGAATCTGAACGAACCAACCCTCAGGCGGCCATCCTGACATTTCGTCGCGGCGCATCCTTGTTCGTGCATTCGCCGCGCGAGACGCGCTTCAACGCATCTCGCGTGCAGCCCGCTTGCGCGGTGGATCTGGACAGCCGAACGAACGGCCAGTCATGACCGATTCCCGCACCGTCAGCGCAGCGATGGCGGCAAGGTAGGTCAGGAGGTTCTCGCGACAAGACGGCCGCCCCGCGGGCGCGGGCTGGTTTGCCTGGTTTACGGCCCGCACTTGTGGTCATAACATGCTCGCTCGGCAGGCGCGGATGTCGCTTGCCATGACTCGCCCGTTGCACCCGCCGGGAGCGAAGCCCTCGATGAGTTCCTCCGATACCCTCGAGTCTAAAGTGCGCACGCTGCCTCCTCTGCGCATCCTGCTGTGCGAAGACGAGCAACTGATACGCATGCTGCTGACCGATACGCTTTCGCACAAAGGGCATTACGTTGCTGAAGCCTCGTCCGCGAAGGCAGCGCTGCAATACGATCTGGACAGCGTCGACGTGCTGATCACCGATATCGGCTTGCCTGATGCCTCGGGCGTCGACCTGGCGCAGGCCGCGCGGATTCGCCGTCCCGATCTGCCGGTCATTTACGCCACCGGTCGCGTGGATCATGGCCTGACGCTCGACGCGCACTCCGCGGCGGTGATCAAGCCGTATGGTGCCGAACAGCTTTTCGAGGCGATAAAGCAGGTGATGGGCCTCGCCGCGCCCCTCTAGAAACCCTCGCCCGCCCGAACTTGCACTCGGCAAGAACCCATGCGGCGGAAGACATGTTTGCGTGCCGCGCAAGAGACTGCAGGTTATGCGAAGCGGTCAGCGGCGCCACGCACCCTCGCGCATCAGCGTGACGGCCGATTCTTGCGCCACACGGCCAGGATGATGAGAGCAAATGCCGCAAGGCGTATGAGGTATGCAGCGCTGCTGTCTTCGACGTAGATATTGGCCGATGCGATGACGATCTGACCGATGCTCAGCAGGGCAAACGCGACGGAGAAGGATAGAAAGAGCGAGTCGCTTGTGCGCTTCCAGAATCTCAGAAAAAACAGTGCCGCGAGCATATAGCCGAGTGTGGCCGCGCCTGAGAGGAAGTAGATCGTCGCCACCGGTTACTCCCCTTCCCCGTTCCAGATGAAACCGAACAGCAAGGTCGAGATCGCAGCAAGCGAGATCAACCCGCGAAGTACGGCAAGATCAAGCTGAGGCAATACCACCAGGTCGAGCACAAGCACAAGATTGTTGAGCGCGAGCATCGAGAAACACAACGTGCTCCAGAACAGCAGTCCGTTGCGGGCGCGATGAAAGCTGCGTCCCAACATGATGGCGCACAGGCTGGCAGCCAGGAAGCAGAGCAGATAAACCGCCGGGGCAAAATAGTGGATCATTGGGGCCGCCTCTTCACGCTTGCGCAGGTGAGCCGCTTTGCTTCCTCAGCAGCTGCCAGACGAGGCGCGTGCCGCAGCGCTATCGTCATCCTATGGGCAAGGCGCGCAACACCGTATGGCGGCCGCTGCGGAGCAACCCTTCGGGCCGGGGCCATTTGCCCGCATGGTGATATCACTCGTCTATGTATCGACATACCTCTTCCTCGTTTCGCGTTGCCCTGCGGGCACCGACGGCGCGACCGCTTGAGCAAGCGTCAACAGGCCCTAATCCTTCCTGAACTTGAAAGCTTCGGCGAACTCGAGCAAGTAGTTCGACTGCGAGCGGATGATCATGCGACGAACGGCATCGGGCGAGTGCGCGTAGAGCGATCGCGCCGAAATCACCAGCTTGCGAACCTCCGCCGAGGGTGGCGCGTAGCGAAAACACCCGCCCTGCTCCGGTACCAACAACCCAGCAGCATTGAGGTTGTCGACCGCCTGCTTCACTACCAGTTCGCTGGCACGCAATGCGGTGACCATCTCCTGGCTCGACCAGCAGCGCGCAGCGTCATCAGCCAACAGGAACAGCAATTCCAACGACCAGATCGAACGGAATGTCGAGCGCAAAAATTCCGATACATTCTTTTCGACCAGCATTACCGAATATGCCCCTTGATGCGTGAGCGTTCGCGCGGCGCTATCGCGATGCAATGACCGGCGTATACTCGGCTCGACGCGAAGCCCGGACATGGTAGGTCCTGAGTCGCCGGATGCCAAGCCAAAGTCGCGAAGTTTGCTGCAGCGGGCGCCGCCTGCCGCGCTCGGCGCAATCACCCTCGAACCGATCGCGCAGCGCCAGCAAGCAGTCGCGTGATTTTCACGCCGCTTTCACGAGTCCGCCAGTCTCTTGGCCGTCCAAAACCGTGAAGGCGTTGAGCACGTGTCATCTGCGGGCCGTGAAGAACAACCGTTGGCGGCCACCTGAGTGGTTGGGGGTAGTGCGGCAACCCGCCTTCGACGATACAGGGAGGCGCGGCGAGCCTGCTATCGCAGGGCCTGGAACTGGCAATCGCGCTCACGCCAAAACACATGCAACACATGCGTGAATCAAACTCGGCGGAACGGAAGGCAGCCTTTTGCTGTCCGCCTTGATTTGGCGCCGTACTTTTGCTTGGCCGTTTTGTCTGAGCATCACCTAGCGAGTAGCTCTGATGTCGACCACCGAATCCGTAGTCAGTAACGACACCATCCCGGAGTTCCTGGATCGCCGCGAGTTGATCGCCGCATTCCGGCGCCTGCGCCGCGGCGACTTCCACGTGCGCCTGCCTGACGATCTCACCGGACCGGACGGCGAGCTGGCCCACCTGTTCAATGAAGTGGTCGGTCTCAACGAGCAGATGGCGCAGGAGTTTCAGCGCCTTTCGATGGTGGTCGGCAAGGAGGGCAAGATCACCCAGCGTGGGCGTGTCAACAACGCCACCGGCGGCTGGGAGAGCGCGATCCACGCGGTCAACGAACTGATCGATGACATGGTGCAGCCCACGGCCGAAGTGGCCCGCGTCATCGGCGCGGTGGCCAAGGGGGATCTGTCGCAGTCGATGACGGTGGAAATCGACGGCCGTCCGCTGCGCGGCGAGTTTCTGCGCATCGGCAAGGTGGTCAACACCATGGTCGAGCAGCTCGCCTCGTTCACCTCGGAGGTGACCCGCGTGGCGCGCGAAGTCGGCACCGAAGGCAAGCTCGGCGGCCAGGCCACCGTGAAAGGCGTCGCCGGCACCTGGAAAGACCTTACCGACAACGTCAACGCGATGGCCACCAACCTCACCGGTCAGGTGCGCAACATCGCCGAAGTGACCACCGCGGTGGCGTCGGGCGACTTGTCCAAGAAAATCACCGTCGAGGTGAAGGGCGAAATCCTCGAGCTGAAAAACACCATCAATGTGATGGTGGATCAGCTCAACTCGTTTGCCTCGGAAGTCACCCGCGTGGCGCGTGAGGTGGGCACCGAGGGCAAGCTCGGTGGCCAGGCGCGCGTGCCGGGCCTTGCCGGCTCCTGGGCCGATCTCACCGACAACGTCAACGCGATGGCCGGCAACCTCACCGTGCAGCTGCGTGACGTGTCGAAGGTCGCCACCGCGATCGCCACCGGCGACCTGACCCAGAAGATCACCGTGGATGTGAAGGGCGAAATCCTCCAGATCAAGGACGTGATCAACACCATGGTGGACCAGTTGAACGGCTTCGCCTCCGAAGTCACGCGCGTAGCGCGCGAAGTGGGTACCGAAGGCAAGCTCGGCGGCCAGGCGCAGGTGCCCGGCGTCGCAGGTACCTGGAAGGACCTCACCGACAACGTCAACCTGATGGCCGACAACTTGACCGGCCAGGTGCGCAATATCGCCGAGGTGACCACCGCGGTGGCCTCGGGCGATCTGTCGAAAAAGATCACGGTGGATGTCAAGGGTGAAATTCTCGAACTGAAGAACACCATCAACGTGATGGTCGATCAGTTGAACGGCTTCGCCTCCGAGGTCACCCGCGTGGCGCGCGAAGTGGGTACCGAAGGCAAGCTCGGCGGCCAGGCGGAGGTGCCCGGCGTGGCCGGTACCTGGGCCGACCTCACCGACAACGTCAACTTGATGGCGGCCAATCTCACCGGCCAGATGCGCAACATCGCCGAGGTGACCACGGCGGTGGCGCGCGGCGATCTGTCCAAGAAGATCACGGTGGAGGTCAAGGGCGAAATTCTCGAACTGAAGAACACCATCAACGTGATGGTCGATCAGTTGAACGGCTTCGCGTCCGAAGTAACCCGCGTGGCGCGCGAGGTCGGCTCCGAGGGCAAGCTCGGTGGCCAGGCGCGTGTCGAAGGCGTCGGGGGCACCTGGAAAGACCTGACCGATAACGTGAACCTGATGGCCGGCAACCTGACCGCGCAGGTGCGCAACATCGCCGAGGTAACCACCGCGGTGGCGCGCGGCGACCTGTCCAAGAAAATCACCGTGGTGGTCAAGGGCGAAATTCTGGAGTTGAAGGACACCATCAACGTGATGGTGGATCAGCTCAACTCGTTCGCCTCCGAGGTGACCCGCGTGGCCCGCGAGGTCGGCTCCGAAGGCAAGCTCGGCGGCCAGGCGCAGGTGATCGGCGTAGGCGGCACCTGGAAGGATCTGACCGACAACGTCAACGCGATGGCGGCCAACCTCACCGGCCAGGTGCGCAACATCGCCGAGGTAACCACTGCAGTCGCGTTGGGCGATCTGTCCAAGAAAATCACCGTGGACGTGAAAGGCGAAATCCTCGAGCTGAAAAACACCATCAACACCATGGTGGACCAGCTCAACTCGTTTGCCTCCGAGGTGACCCGCGTGGCGCGCGAGGTAGGTACCGAAGGCAAGCTCGGCGGCCAGGCGCAGGTGCGCGACGTGGCGGGCACCTGGAAGGATCTCACCGACAGCGTCAACCTGATGGCCGACAACCTTACCGGCCAGGTGCGCAACATCGCCGACGTGACCACCGCAGTGGCGCGCGGTGACTTGTCCAAGAAGATCACGGTGGACGTCAAGGGCGAGATCCTGGCGCTGAAAGACACCATCAACGTGATGGTGGATCAGCTCAACTCATTTGCCTCCGAGGTGACCCGCGTGGCGCGCGAGGTCGGTACCGAAGGCAAACTCGGTGGCCAGGCGCAGGTGCCCGGCGTGGGCGGCACCTGGAAGGATCTCACCGACAACGTCAACCTGATGGCGACCAACCTGACCAACCAGGTGCGCGGCATCGCCGACGTGGTTACCGCGGTGGCGCAAGGCAACCTGAAGCGCAAACTGGCGGTGGACGCCAAGGGCGAGATCGCGGCGCTGGCCGATACCTTCAACGGCATGATCGAGACGCTCGCCACCTTCGCCGACCAGGTCACCAACATGGCGCGCGAGGTGGGTATCGAAGGCAAGCTCGGCGGCCAGGCGCGCGTGCCCGGCGCGGCGGGCCTGTGGCGCGACCTCACCGACAACGTGAATCAGCTTGCCGCCAATCTCACCAACCAGGTGCGCTCGATCGCCGACGTGGCCACCGCGGTCACCAAGGGCGACCTCTCCCGCTCGATCGCGGTGGAGGCGTCCGGCGAAATGGCCTCGCTGAAGGACAACATCAACGAGATGATCCGCAACCTCAAGGACCAGACCTTGAAGAACGCGGAGCAGGACTGGCTGAAAACCAACCTCGCCCGGTTCTCGCGCATGCTGCAGGGCGAGCGCGATCTGGCCACAGTGTCCAACCTGATCATGTCGGAGCTCGCGCCGCTGGTGAACGCGCAGTACGGCGTGTTCTACGTTGCACGCCGCGAGGACAACGAGACCGTGCTCGACCTCGTCGCCAGCTACGGCGCGGAGAACAAGGACACGCTCAAGCCCATGTTCAAGCTGCGCGAAGGGCTGATCGGCCAATGCGCAGCGGACAAGCGCGCCATGCTGCTGTCCGACGTACCGGGCGAGTTCATCCGGATCGGTTCGGGCCTCGGCCACGCCGTACCGGCCAGTGTCACCGTGCTGCCGGCGTTGTTCGAAGACGACGTGAAAGCGGTGATCGAGCTGGCCTCGTTCAACAGCTTCAACGAAACCCACCAGAGCTTCCTCGATCAGCTGATGGAATCGGTCGGCATCGTGCTCAACACGATCGCCGCGACCATGCGCACCGAAGGCCTGCTCAAGCAATCGCAGTTGCTGACGCAGGAACTCCAGGCGCGCCAGACCGAACTCACCACCAAGCAGGAGGAGTTGCACGTCACCAACGAGGAGCTGAAGGAAAAAGCTCAGCTTCTGGAAAACGAAAAGAAGCAGGTGGAAGCGAAGAACTTCGAGATCGACATGGCTCGTCGTGCGGTCGAGGAGAAAGCCGAGCAGCTGGCGCTCACCTCCAAGTACAAGTCCGAGTTCCTGGCCAACATGAGCCATGAGTTGCGCACGCCGCTGAACTCGCTGCTGCTCCTTTCGCGCCTGCTGGCGGACAACCCGCACGGCAACCTCAACGAAAAGCAGACCGAATTCGCGCGCACCATCCATTCGGCCGGCTCCGACCTGCTCAACCTGATCAATGACATTCTCGATTTGTCGAAGATCGAGTCTGGCACCGTGTCGATCGAAATCACCGACATGCCGCTCATCAACCTCAAGCAGCACATGGAGCGCACGTTCCGCCAGTTGGCTGCCGACAAGAATCTGCAGTTCAGTGTCGAGTTCGAGAGCGCGCTGCCGGAATCCATCCGCACCGACGAAAAGCGCCTGCAGCAGGTGGTGCTGAACCTGCTTTCCAACGCTTTCAAGTTCACCGCCAGCGGCGGCGTGACGCTGGCCGTGAGTCATGTGACCAGCGGCTGGAGCGCCCACCATCCGGTGCTGCGCGACGCGCGGCAGGCCATCGCGATTGCGGTGACGGACACGGGCATCGGCATTCCGAAAGAAAAGCAGAAGCTCATCTTCGAAGCGTTCCAGCAGGCTGACGGCACCACCAGTCGCAAATACGGCGGAACCGGCCTTGGGTTGTCGATCAGTCGCGAGATCGCGCGTCTCCTGGGCGGCGAACTGCAGGTGCGTTCCACGCTCGGCCAAGGTTCCACGTTTACCCTGTTCGTGCCGTTGGAAGCAGTCACGCCGGTGACGCTGCCGGCCGGTGTCAGCACCGCGCGTTACGACAACAGCGGCGCGACGGTACCCAACGCCTTCGCCAGCCGCATGGAGGTGACCGACGATCGCGAAACGCTTGGCGATTCGCCATTTGCGTTGATCGTCGAGGACGATCCCGCGTTCGCCGCCATCCTGCTGGACATCGCCAGGGAAGCGGGCCTCAAGGGCGTGGTGGCGACCGCTGGCGCCGGCACCCTGGCGCTGGCCCGCAAGCTGCAGCCGCACGTGATCACGCTGGATCTCGGCCTGTCTGATATCGATGGGCTGGTGCTGCTGGATTTGCTCAAGCACGATCCGCGGACGGCGCACATACCGGTTCAGGTGATCTCCGGCGCAGAGAAACTCCGCTCGGCGCTTTCGCTGGGCGCGCTTGGCATCACGGAAAAGCCCGCGAGCTCGGAGCAACTCGCCAGCGTGTTCGCCGAACTGGCGCGCCATGTGCGCGATGCGCTCGCCAACCGATCGGATAGCTTGGCCGTGGTGTCCAATGACCCGGGCACTGCGCTGCACGCCGCGCCCGAGCTGGCGGGCACGAAAATCCTCATCGTCGATGACGATATTCGCAACATCTATTCGCTGACCAGCGTGCTGGAGAGCTATGGCGTGGAAGTGCTGCATGCCGACGCCGGCCGCGACGGCATCGCCCTGCTGGAATTGAACCCCGAGATCGATGTCGCGCTGATCGACATCATGATGCCGGAGATGGACGGCTACGAAACGATGCAGAAAATCCGCGCACGATCCACCATCGCCGGAGTACCACTCATTGCCATGACCGCCAAGGCAATGAAGGGCGACCGCCAGAAATGCCTGGACGCAGGCGCTTCGGACTACATCGCCAAGCCGGTCGACATCGAGCTGCTGCTGGCACTGCTGCGCGTCTGGGTGGCTCACTCACCGAGCCGCATGGCGATCGGGGAAGCTTGATCATGCATTCCGAAACCTTGCCCTTCAGGCCCCAAGCCGCGCACAGCGATCACCATGCGCCGGTCCATGAATTCGAGCGGGCACGCATCCTGGTCGTGGATGACGACGACCGCAACCTGCTGGCCATCCAGACCGTACTGGATGACATCGGCGACGTGGTGCTGGCCAGATCCGGCGAGGATGCGTTGCGGCACCTGCTCAAGGGCGAGTTCGCGGTCATTCTGCTGGACGTCTACATGCCAGGCATGGACGGCTACGAAACCGCGCGCATCATCCGCGGTCGCGAGCAGACCAAGCGCATCCCGATCATCTTTCTTTCAGCGATCAACAAGGAACACGAACACCTGATGCGCGGCTACTCGATGGGAGCCGTCGATTACGTGTTCAAGCCGGTCGAGCCGATCGTGCTGCGCTCCAAGGCAGCCGTGTTCGTCGACCTGTTCCGGATGACGCGCGAAGTCCAGCGCAAGGCGCAGCAGGAGCAGCAGTTGCTCGACGCAAACCTGCGCGCCAACGCCGAGCTGTTGCTTGCCGAGCAGGAGCTGCGCCGCTCGGAACAGCGTCAAGCCGTGATCATCGAATCGCTGCCGATCGTTCTCTACCTCGAAGATCCACAAGCCTCGCCGCGCATCCCGAAATTCATCACCGGCAATTTTCGTTCGCTCACGGGATTCGACTTCAGGGAAATCCTCGCCACGCCGACCTTGTGGCGCGATCGCCTGCACCCGGAAGATCGCGAGCGGGCACTCGCCATTTTCGACGGCGCTCGCGATGGCCGCGGCTACTCGGTGGAATATCGCTGGCTATGCGCTGACGGCAACTACAAGCACTTTCTTGCCCAGGCCGTGCTGCTGCGCGACGGTGTGAATGGCACGGAAGAATACGCCGGCACCCTGCTCGATGTCAGCGAGCGCAAGGAGCTCGAATCGCAGCTTCTGCACGTGCGCAAGATGGACGCCATCGGCCAGCTCAGCGGCGGCATCGCGCACGACTTCAACAACCTGCTCGCCGCCGTACTCAGCGGGCTGGAATTGCTGGAACGGCGCGCCGGACTCGCACCGGAACATCACCCGATTCTCGACATGATCCGGCATGCGGCGCAGCAGGGTAGCGAGGTGGTCTCGCGCCTGCTGGCATTCGCACGCAAGCAGAACCTGGAGCCGGCGCACGTCGAGCTGCACGCACTCTCCAGCGCGGTCAACCAGCTGTTGGCGCACACGCTGGGCGGGTTGGTGAAACTGGAATGGAATCTGCCCGCCGACCTGTGGTGGCCCTACGCCGACGAAGCGCAGTTGGAACTGACCCTGATGAATCTCGCCATCAATGCGCGCGATGCCATGCCCGAGGGCGGCACCATCCGCATAAGCGGGCGCAACGCGACGATCATTGGCGAGGATGACACCGGCCTGGCAGCGGGCGATTACGTCGTGGTGTCGGTAGCCGATACGGGCAGCGGCATCCCGGCCGACCTCCTGGACCGTGTGGCCGAACCGTTCTTCACCACCAAGGCCTTGGGCAAAGGCACGGGCCTCGGGCTCAGCATGGTGTATGGTTTTGCGCAGCAGTCGGGCGGCACCTTGCAGATCGAAAGCGAGTTGGGCCGCGGGACCTGCGTGACGATCTGGCTGCCGCGCGCGCCGACGGCGAAGGCTCTCGCCGGTGGCGCGACCCACGCGGATGTGGTTGAGGAAACCACCGCGCGCCCCCGAAATATTCTGCTGGTCGACGATCACGAGGGTGTGCGCGTGGCAACCGCCGCCCTGCTTTCCGACCTGGGCCACCAGGTCACCACGGCAGCCGACGGCGCCCAAGTGGCCGAGCTTCAGCAGCAAGACCTCGCCAAGATCGACCTTGTCGTGAGCGACTATGCGATGCCGCTGGTTTCGGGCACCGAGGTCATCCGGCGCCTGCGCGTCGACAAGCCCAACCTGCCTGCCGTGATCATCACCGGCTATGCCGAGACCGATGTGGTCAACGGGGCGCCGGAAGGGGTGGTCATCCTTACCAAGCCGTTTACGCCGGCACGCTTGCTGGAGGCCATCGCCGCGGCCGATCGCTGGCTCTCGTCGTCAAGCGACCAATCCCATCGCAAGCTGCAATAGCCGGTTCGGATGGCGCCACTGCGGCGCAGCGCCAATGGTTTGTTGCCGAACACGTCGGGTATCCGACAGGATGACATCTCAAAACGCCAAAGGAGTTTCGCCATGCTCGGCACGATCCTGCTGATCATCCTGATCCTGCTTCTGCTGGGCGCGCTGCCGACCTGGGGATACAGCCGCAGTTGGGGTTACGGCCCGAGCGGGTTGTTCGGCATCATTGTCGTCATCATCATCGTGCTGTGGGTGCTTGGGAGGATTTGATCGCGGGTTTCCGCACGCGATCTACCGCGGGGTGCTTCCCCGCCGCACCCCAGATCTCCCGATCCAGATCGTGATGCAAGCCATGCGCGGACATGCGCACGCGGGCATTGCGGACCTCAATGCCTTCGGCACGCAAGCGTCTGGATTGCTCGCGGAAATGACGGCTGCCTTCGGGAAACGCGATGCGCCCGTCGGCACGCACGATGCGGTGCCACGGCAGTTCCATATCGCTCGGGGTCTCGCGCAGGGCGCGGCCGGCAAGTCGCGCGCGCCTGGGCAACCCCGCGCGCGCGGCGATCTCGCCGTAACAGGCAACGTGACCGCGCGGAATCGCGGCAACCGCGGCGTAGATGCGAAGGTATTCCTCTTTCATGGCGTGGGGCTCGGGATTCCGGACTCGGAAACAGCGTAACAATGAATCGTCGTCCCGGCGCAAACCGGAATGACGAGCAAAGCGTGTACCCGCTACTATTGTGGTCTATGGCGCTGCGGCACGCGCCTTGTCTGGCAGCGCTGCGGAAGCAACGCGGCTCACTTCTCCAACATGGAGCGCGCCGATGCGCAGTTTCGAGGATGTCCGCTCGCACCTGAGTGGCAAGCACAGCTTCAAGACCAACGATCCGTATCTGCTCAGTTTCGATCTGGCGGTGCGCGACGGTCGCCAGCAAGGCATGTACCTGGTCGAACTGGAAGATGAGGACGGCCGCCGGTTTCTGCGTGTCTCCACGCCGATCGGTCCATTCGCCGGTATGGATGCCAAGCGCTGTCTGCGCTTCAACTGGGAGCAACGCACGGGCTATCTCGCGGTGAGCGATCTGGACGGCGCGCCTTACCTGCACCTGTGCGAGAACCGCCCGTATTCGCTGCTCGACAGCGCTGAACTGGATCGGCTGATCGAGGAGATCGGTCCGCTCGGCGATCAACTGGAACGGATCATTACCGCGGCGGGCGATGCGTATTGAGACGAACGCAAGTATGCACGCGCGCCTCGCTGAACTCGCTCCCCCGGCGCTCGCCAAACTTTCCCTCAGCATCCCGCCTCGGATGTTCGCCGCGCAAACGATGTAATTCAAGGCGTCTGGACGCGATGGCTCACCCTTTTCGTTCCCGCGACGAACCATCACCCGACCACCCAGGTGCGGCGGTGTCGCGTAACGCGCGGCGATGCCGGATGCCGATCACCAACCCGTAGATGCTGATCAGCAACCACGCGATCTCCAGCAGCATCGAAGCAAGATTGAACGCATAGAACAGGGAAACGATGATTCCCGCCGCGCCGATTGCATTGAGCAACTGATACACCGGCCCGTTGCCGTGCAGCTTGCGTGCCTGCAACAGAAAAAACGCCAGCAGCACCAGCAGGGTGCCGACCAGGCCAATGATGGTCGGCCAATAGATAGCGGGTTGATTCATGGCACACCCTTGCGCTGGCGCACGGCTTCGAACAGCACGATGCCCGCTGCCACCGAGACATTCAAGCTTTCGACACTTCCCCCAGAATCCGCTCCCGGCATCGGAATGCGCGCCAGGTGATCGCACGCCTCGCGCGTCAGGCGCCGCATGCCTTCGCCCTCGCCGCCCAGCACCAGCGCGATCGGCCCTTTCAGATCGATCGCATATAGCGAAGTCGGGGCATCGCCGGCGAGTCCGGTCAGCCACACGCCGGCATCTTTCAACGTCCGCAACGCGCGCGCCAGATTGGTCGCCGCGACCAGCGCCACGCGATCAGCCGCGCCCGCCGAGGCACGCCGCACCACCGGGGTGACGCCGACCGCGCGATCCCGCGGCACCACCACCGCGGTCACGCCGGCCGCCGCCGCGCTGCGCAGACATGCGCCGAGATTGTGCGGGTCGGTAACGCCATCCAGCACCAGGAAGAACGCCTCACTGCCGGCCCCTTCGACCAGACCCGGCAGATCGTGATCCGCAAGCGGCGGCGGTGCCTGGTAATTGGCGACCACGCCCTGATGCCGCGCTTCGCCGGCGAGCTTGTCCAGCATTGCGCGCGGGCGCGCGTGCACCGGAACGCCGAGTCGGCGCGCTTCATCGCTCAATGAAGTCAGGCGCGGATTGCGCGCGTTCTGTTCGATCAGCACTTCGCGCAGGCGCGAAGGGTCGTTGGCGAGCGCGCCCTCGACCGGGTTGATGCCGATGATCCAGGTTTCGGTCATGTTGCCAATCATCCCAAATACAAATGACGTCGTTCCGGGGCCGCATTCCGGGCTCTTCCGGAAGCGGAACCCGGAATCCATCTTGATTCTGGATGAAGATCAAGATGGATTCCGGATCGCCACATCGCGAGGTCCGGAGTGACGCCGAAGATTATTTCGCAACGGCTCGTTTCGGTTTTGCCGCCGCAGGCTTCGCGGAACCGTCCAGCAATCGGAAATCGATCTTGCGATCCTCCATGCTTGCGCGCAGCACCTGCACGCGCACCGCGTCGCCCAACCGGAATTGCGCGTGCGTGCGCTCACCGCTCAGCAGATGCCGGATCGGATCAAAATGGTAATAGTCGCTGGGCAGTTGCGAGACGTGCACCAGCCCGCTCACTTTCGACTCGTTCAATTCCACGAACAGGCCGAACGAAGTGACGCCGGTGATCAATCCATCGAATGCGCTGCCGATGTGCTTTTCCATCCAGGCGCACTTGTAGCGTTCGTCCACATCGCGCTCGGCCTCTTCGGCGCGGCGCTCCGTACGCGAGCATTGCGTGGCCATCGCCGCCATCTTGCTCTCGGTGTAGAGATACGCATCCGGCCTGCCGCCGGCAAGCGCGTAACGGATCGCGCGATGCACCAGCAGGTCCGGATAGCGGCGGATCGGCGAAGTGAAATGCGCATAGGCCTCAAGCGCCAGGCCGAAGTGGCCGTGATTGGCCGGCTGATAAGTCGCCATGCTCTGCGCGCGCAGCAGCACCGACTGGATCAGGCCCGCATCGACGCGATCACGCGTCTTCGCCAGCAGCGCCGAGAAATCCGCGGGGGTCACTTTCGGCAGCGGCGGCAGTTTCAATTTGAACTCGCGAAGGAACGCCAGCAGGTCCTCGTATTTGCCTTCCGGCGGCGGCGCATGCACGCGATACAGCGCGGGGATTTTGTTCTTCGATAGAAACAGCGCCGCCTGTACGTTGGCGGCGATCATGCATTCCTCGATCAGGCGATGCGCGTCGTTGCGCGGCTGGCTGCCGAGCGCGACCACTTCGCCGGTGGCGTCCAGCCGGTACTTCACTTCCTGGGTGTCGAAATCGATGGCGCCGCGATGCTTGCGTGCTTGCGCCAGCGATCGATACAGCGCGTGCAGGTTATCCAGTTGCGGAAGCACGTCCTTGAGTTCACGCCGTGCTTGCGCGTCCTGTTCGCCGATCGCCTGCCATACGCGTTCGTAAGTCAGGCGCGCGTGCGAGCGCATCACACCGGGATAGAACTTTGCGCGCGTCACTTCGCCGTGCGCGTCCACATGCATCTCGCAGGCCATGCACAGGCGCTCTACATCGGGATTGAGCGAACAGATGCCGTTGGAAAGCGTTTCCGGCAGCATCGGCAACACGAAGCCGGGGAAATACACCGAGGTGCCGCGTTTGCGCGCCTCATCGTCCAGCGCGCTTTCCGGCTGCACATAGTGCGAGACATCGGCGATCGCGACCATCAGCTTGAAACCGCCGCCGCGCACGGGCTCCGCATACACCGCGTCGTCGAAATCGCGCGCATCGGCGCCATCGATCGTGACCAACGGAATGTTGCGCAGATCCATGCGACCGGGATACTCGGCCTCGCTCACGGCAGGTTCGACATTCGCCGCTTCACGCAAGGCGTGCGGCGGCCATTCCTGCGGCAGATCGTGGCTGGCGATGGCCATCTCCACGACCAACGAAGGCTGCAGGCGCTCGCCAAGTACGGAGAGCACGCGCCCGATCGGGCCGCGTTGCATGCTCGGCGGCTCGGTGATTTCGGCGATCACGATCTGGCCCGCACGCGCGCCGCTGCGCGCGTCCGGCGGAATCAGGATGTCCTGATGCAGGCGCCGATCATCCGGCGTCACCACCACCACGCCGTGTTCCTCGACGATGCGCCCGACCAGTCGCGACGCGCGGCGTTCCAGCACTTCACGGATAGCGCCCTGGCGGCGGCCGCGCCGATCCACACCGACCACCGCGGCCAGCACGCGGTCGCCGTGCAGCACCTGGCGCATCTGTGCCGGCGAGAGATACAGATCCTCGCCGCCTTCGTCGGGGCGCAGGAACCCGTAGCCTTCCGCATTGGCCAGCACGCTGCCGGCGATCAGATCCAGTTTGCGGGCCGGCGCGAAGTCGCCATGCCGGTTCTGCAACAACTGGCCGTCGCGCAGCATCGCGTGCAGGCGCTTGTCGAGCGCTTCGCGCGCGCTATCGTCGCGGATGTCGAACGCGCGCGCGATGCCCTCGGCTTCGATGGGCCTGCCGTGCGCGCTAATCAGATCGAGGATCGCCTCGCGGCTGGCGATCGGGTGCTCGTAGCGTTGCGCCTCGCGCGCGGCGTGCGGATCCTGGAATGATTTCTCCGCGTTGCCCCGCGAAGGCCTGGAGGCTCCGGCGCGGGGCTTTTCCCGCAAACCGTTCTGCTTCGGTGCGCGTTTGTTCCCGCGCTGGGTTTGCGCGGCATTCTCCGCCGACGGGGCGGCTGGCTTGCGCGCGCCGCTGCCGCGCCGTGAGCGCGTGGATTTGGATGGCGGCCCTTGGCGTTTGGACATGCTGACTTCCCTGATCCGCGGCATTCCGGCGCGGCGGCCGGCTGGAATGGACATCCCTCGTGTCAGCGTCGCCCAGCGCGCGCGCGAAAGCAAGCCCGCGTTGACAATGCTGCCGGTGCACCGTTACTTTACGCGGCTCGCCGGGCGCGCTTCATGCGCGCCGCACCTGCCCGGGTGGCGGAATTGGTAGACGCACTAGTTTCAGGTACTAGCGGGTAAAACCGTGGAGGTTCGAGTCCTCTCCCGGGCACCACTACAGCTTTTCAAGCAGTCCAACGAAGCCCCCCAATAGCCCTGAAACCCGCCTAGATGGCGGGTTTTTTGTTCCAAGCCATCCGGCGCCATTCCGTTGCATCCGGTGCGTTTTAGGGATACGTTTAGGGAGACGCTGAAAAGAGGCCCATTTCGTAAGTGGGCACAAAATCTCCCTACGAGGCTGGCCATGCCGCGCAAGACTCTCCCATTGACAGCGACAGGCATTCGGCAAGCAAAGGCATCGGACTATCCGCTATGGGACGGCGCCGGCTTGCACTTGATTCGCACTGCATCCGGTTCACGACTGTGGCGGTTGAAGTATTCCCGCCCAGACGGCCGCGAGAACCGGATCGGACTTGGCGCCTATCCGGAGGTCTCGCTCGCGGAGGCCCGCGATGCGCGGGATGCTGCCCGGGCAGCGTTGCGCCAAGGAATCGACCCCTCCGCTCAGCGCCAGAGCAACAAGGAGGCCGCCCGCCACGTCAAGCTCGCCACCTTTGAGGCCGCAGCCGCGCGCTGGATCGCGGTCAAGCGCAAGTTATGGGCTGCCGAGACATTGCGCAAGGCCGAGTACGTCGTCTCCGCGTATCTTGTCCCTGCCCTGCGCCGGCACTCCATTACCACGCTGAGCACGAAACAGGCCGCCGACGTGCTGACCACGCTCAGCGAACACGCGCCTTCACTCGCCAGGAAAGCACGTCAGTACCTCAGCGGCATCGTGAATCAAGCCATCCGCGATGGTCTGCGCGAGGATGGAAAGTTGTTGTCTCTGCGTGGCACCGTGCCAACGCGCGACAAGGGCCATATCCCCGCCGCAACCGATCCACGCGAAGTGACTCTGTTGGTCAAAGCGATTGACGCATACCCGATCCCGGTCACGCGCGCAGCGTTGCGTCTGGCCATGTTGAC
>DATNFU010000061.1:0-4961 GCA_035606235.1 Rhodanobacteraceae bacterium | reverse complement strand
TGAACATGGCCGCGGCCGGCATGTATACCTTCGGCGGGTCGTTCTGGGAATTCGGTGAACCCGACTGGGATCGCACGAGGTATTTGATGCTGTGGGGCGTCGCCGAGGACCACGATTCCAACCCGATCAAGCTGGGCCTCGGGAAAATGAAAGCACGCGGCGCCAAAATCGTCGCGATCAATCCCGTGCGCACGGGCTATGCGTCCATCGCGGACGAATGGGTGCCGGTGAACCCCGGCACCGATGGCTTGCTGGCAGGCGCGCTGATCCACGAATTGCTGCGCAACGATCGCGTGGACTTCGATTACCTGGTGCGTTACAGCAACGCACATCATCTGGTGATCCGTGCTCCGGGCGCGGCGGATGACGGACTGATCGCGCGCGATGCGAATGGCAAACCATTGTGTGCGGTGCGCGGCGGCCAACTCGTCGACGCTACGCAGACTGGCATTGCGCCGCTGATCGCGGGCGAATACACCCTGCCCGATGGCCGCAAGGCAGTCCCCGCATTCCAGCTCGTTGCCGAACGTTTTCTCGCGGACGACTACGCACCGGACAACGTAGCCGAACGCTGCGGTGTCGACGCAAAAACCATCCGCCGCCTCGCCGCAGAACTCGCGCGTGCGGCCTTCGATGAAGCGTTCGAACTGCCGATCGCGTGGACCGACACCCACGGCCGCAAACACGACACGATGCTTGGCCGCCCCGTCTCGATGCACGCGATGCGCGGAATCGCCGCGCACGCCAATGGTTTCCACACCTGCCGCACGATCCACGTGCTGCAAATGCTGCTGGGTGCGATCGACACGCCCGGCAGCTTCCGGTACCAGCCGCCGTATCCGAAGCCCGCGCCACCGGGCAACAAGCCGGCGAAATCGCGCAAACCGGACGACACGCTCACCGGCAATCCGCTGGGCTATCCGCAGTCGCCGGAAGACCTGCTGGTCGATCCCGAAGGCAAGCCGCGCCGGATCGACCACGCCTTCAGTTGGGATTTCCCGCTGGCCGCCCATGGCCTGTTGCAGTCGGTGATCCGCAACGCGGTGGACGGCAACCCGACGAGGATCGACACGCTGTTCCTGTTCATGGCCAACATGGGCTGGAACTCGGCAATGGACACCGCCGCCACGCGCGAACTGTTGTGCGCGCGCGACGACAATGGTGATTACAAGATCCCGCACATCATCTATTCGGACGCCTACGATTCCGAAACCGTGGCGTTCGCCGACCTGGTACTGCCGGACACCACGTATCTCGAACGTTACGACTGCATCAGCCTGCTGGACCGGCCGATCAGCGATGCGATGAGCGCCGCGGATGCGATCCGCCAGCCGGTGGTCGCGCCAGATCGCGACGTGCGCCCGTTCCAGGACGTGCTGCTGGAATTGGGCGCGCGCCTGAAACTGCCGAACATGGCCGACGCCGCCGGCAACCCGATCTACAAGGATTACGCCGACTACATCGTGCACCACGAGCGCGCTCCGGGCGTCGGCATGCTGGCGGGCTGGCGCGGCGGCGATGGCGCGCAGGCCGGCAAGGGCGCAACCAATCCCGACCAGTTGCAACGCTACATCGAGCACGGCTGCTTCTTCGAAGCGCGCGTGCCGGAAGCAGGCGCATATTACCGGATGGCGAATCGCGACTATCTGCAATGGGCACAGTCGATGGGCTTCGCCGCCACGACCGAGCCGATCACGATGCAGTTGTATTGCGAAGTGCTGCAACGATTCCGGCTGGCGGCGCAAGGCCACGGCGAAGTGCAGCCTCCGGATTCCGAACGCGCACGCGTGGAACGCTATTTCGATCCGGTTCCCTTCTGGTATTCATTGCAAAGCGACACCAACTCCCCGCTCCTTCCGGGAGAGGCGGCCGTAGGCCGAGCGAGTAGCGCTACCCGAAGGGCGGGTGAGGGTTCAGCATCGCACCGACGCCTCGATGCTACCGAACCCTTATCCGGCGCTTCGCGCCACCTACTCCGGGTGGGAGAAGGAAAAATCGAGTTTCCGCTCTCCGCCATCACCCAGCGCCCGATGTTCATGTACCACGCGTGGGGTTCACAGAACCGCTGGCTACGCCAGATCGCGGCGCGCAACGTGTTGTACGTGCATCCGCGAACCCTTGCCGAACATGCGATCGACGACGGCGACTGGGTGTGGGTCGCCTCGGAACGCGCACGCATCCGGGTGCAGGTGCGTGCCCATGCGGCCACCGCGCCCGGCACGGTGTGGACGTGGAACGCGATCGGCAAGAAACGGGGCGCGTGGAAGTTGCGTGCCGATGCGCCGGAATTCGCGGACGGATTCCTGCTCAATCATCTGATCGGCGAACGCTCGCGCGATCCCCGCTACGGCAATGGCGATCCGGTGACCGGGCAGGCCGCATGGTTCGACCTGAAAGTGCGGCTGGAACACGATGCCGAGCCGCGGGTGCCGGGCCACAGGCTGCAACGGTCGGACGCCTGAGCATTGCACAACGTCGTTTCATCTGCCGATAACGCCGCGCTTACCCTTGCGCGCGAAAACCGCGGCACAATCGGCATGATGGTGAACTGCGTTCACCACCATGCCCATGACCATGGAGATTGGGGGATCCGGGGACGATGAAGGTACCGCAGCCGCTCGCCACGCAGGAACATCGCCGCCCATGACCTGGCAGGCATGGGCCACCTCCGCGATCATCCTGATCGCGATGGCGATGTTCGCCAGCGAAAAGGTGCGCGTGGACCTGGTGGCCCTGATTACGCTGGGTCTGCTGGTCGCACTCGGCATCGTCACGCCGGAACAGGCGCTGTCGGGTTTCAGCAATGAAGCCACCGTGACCGTGGCCGCAATGTTCGCGCTGGCGGTGGGCATCGAACGCTCCGGCGCGCTGGACCCGATCATCAACCTGCTCTCGCGCATCCGCAATCCGTGGCTGTTGTCGCTGGGCACGATGGTCACGATCGCGCCGCTGGGCGCGTTCATCAAGAACACCGCGCTGGTCGCCACGTTCCTGCCGCTGTCGCTGAAGGTATGCCAGCGTACCAACACCTCACCCGCCCGCGTGCTGATGCCGATGGCATTCGCGGCACAGATGGGTGGTGTGTGCACATTGATCGGCACCTCCTCCAACCTGCTGGTGGATTCGCTCGCGCAAAAGCAGGGGCTTGCCGCGTTCGGCATTTTCGAATTCACGCGCCTCGGCGTGATGCTTGCGATCGCAGGCATCATTTACATGATGGTGATTGGTCGCTGGCTGCTGCCGAAGCACTTCGACAACGCGATTTCGGGGCCACTGCAGGTGGGCAAGTACGTCACCGAACTGAAGGTCATGTCGGATTCATCGGTGGTCGGACAGACGATCGCCGAAGCGAAGCTGGGCGATCAGGGCGTGTATCCGCTGGAACTGCTGCGCGGCGACCAGCACATGTGGTCGCCGCGCACCCAGAAACTCAGCGCCGGCGACGTGCTGCTGGTCCGTGGCGAATGGGACAAGCTGGAGCAATTCCGCAAGCACGCGGGGCTGGAGATCAATCCCGAGTTCACCCACGTCGGGAACGGCGACAAGGCCAACGTACTGGTCGAGGCCATGGTCGCCCCAGCCAGCACCGCGGAGGACCGCACGCTGCGTGACCTGGACCTGCAACCCAGCTACGACGCCACCGTGCTCGGCATCCATCGCCGCGGCCACCTGCTGCGCGACAAGATCCGCGATGTCGCGTTCCAGACCGGCGACGTGCTGATGATGCTGCTGCCGGCCGATACGGTGAAGCGCTTGCGCAGCGATGACCGCTTCGTGGTGCTGAACGAACGCGACGACGCGCGCCGCCCCCGCTACAAAGCCTTCATCGCCATCGGGATCATGGCTGCGGTGGTGATCGTTTCCGCGCTGCACTTGCTACCCATTCCGATCGCCGCGATCTGCGGCGTGGCCGCGATGGCGCTGACGCGCTGCTTCGGACGCAAGGACGTGTACCAGGGTATGGACTGGAAGATCATCATCCTGCTCGGCGCGATCCTGCCGCTCGGCATCGCCATCGAACAGACCGGCCTCGCCAACGTGATCGTGAACGGCGCGCTCGACGTCATCGGCAACCATGGGCCCATCGCGGCATTGGCGATGGTATACGTGCTCACCGCGCTGCTCACCGAGCTGATGGGGCACAATCCGTCGGTGGTGCTGATGGTCGGCATCGCCGTCAGCGTCGCGCACGCCGTGCATGCCGATCCGCGTGCGTTCGTGTTGGCGGTTGCGTTCGCCGCGGCGACTTCGTTCGCGACACCGGTCGGGTATCCCACCAACACGATGGTGTATTACGCTGGCGGTTACCGCTTCCTCGATTTCACCAAGGTTGGCGTGCCGCTGATTGCGCTGTTCTGCGCGCTGTCGATGCTCTTGATCCCCAGGATTTGGCCGTTCTAATTCGTGTTCGGTTCCGCGTTGACATCCCTGTCTTTTTCCGCGCCCCTACCACTCGCGCGTCTGGCCCCCATTGGCGCGCGTCCTGCGCGCGCGTGTCCACGACGCCAATGACCAGCCTGCCTGCGCCAGCAAAGAAAAAGCTCGGGCTGGTGATCGACCTCGACATCTGCGTCGGCTGCCACGCCTGCGCGGTGGCGTGCAAGGAGTGGAATGACGGCGGCGACTTCGGGCCGCTGCCCGACGATGATCCGTACGGCGCGGAACCGCACGGGGTGTGGTTCAATCGGGTGCATAGCTACGAAGTTGCTGCCGAACCGATTTCGAAAGGAAGTGCGGAGTCCGTCCCGCAAATGGTCCACTTCCCGCGTTCGTGCCTGCACTGCGAAACGCCGGATTGCGTGACGGTTTGCCCGACCGGTGCCAGCTACAAGCGCGCCGAAGACGGCATCGTGCTGGTCGACGAGGACAAGTGCATCGGCTGCCAGTTGTGCGCGTGGGCGTGTCCGTACGGCGCGCGCGAGATCGCGTTGCCGCACCCGAAGGCAGCGACTTCCGACGCA
>DATNFU010000060.1:0-49826 GCA_035606235.1 Rhodanobacteraceae bacterium | reverse complement strand
GCGCGGTCATGCCGCATCCGCCTTGCCTTCGATGAAGGCGGCCAGGTCGGCAACGTGATATCTCACAAGCCGCGCGCCGATTTTCCTCGCACGGGGGCCGCCGCTGCCTTTCCATCGCCAATTGCGGAGCGACTGGACGGCGCAGCCGAGAATGGCGGCGGCTTCGGCTTCGGTTACAAGGTCGCCGGGTTCAAGCTTCGCCGCGATGTGCGGCGCCAAGGGATAGTCGGGGTGCATCTCGCATACCTCTGGAAGCTGGCGGTGCCAGCGGTATGCGGATAGTGAGCGCGGTAAATGCCCTCGGTAATTGCGCAAACCGTGGCAAACGCGCGCGCTTTGTTCCATTGAACGAACGTTGATAAAAGGTCGCACTTGGTTCAAGGCGCGAGCTTTGCGACTGTTGGAGTATCCATTTCGCACTTAAAGATGCAGCGCGTGAGTGCGGCGACTTGTTCGCGCAACGGAGTGTTGTAGTACTCACGAAAATAACTTGTCATTTCGCGTATGAAGTACAGCCTAGCGGCCCCATCAGAATGCACTCTAGGCACTGGTGGAGTTGTCGCAGCCCATTCTTGCCCCCCATCTGCGATAGCTCGTAGCGCAGTTGGATAATCCGACAGGCTCGCTAGCGCGGAAACTTCCATCCACTCCTGGATGACTTCTAAGGCGTCAGCAGTGACGCCTTGGCTCGAAAGCCGTTCGACGTTGACTCTGCATAGCTCTATCGCGATATGCGCCGCTGCTCGCTGGTGTAACTCATTGAACGTCCGAGGCAAGCCATGTTCAATGAAATCAATTTTTTCTAGTGCAGTCAAAAGATCGTTCGCTAGCTTTGCAATCCGCAGCCCCGATTCTCGACGCTCGGCTGCGGAGAAACGCTCGTGTTTCGGGATTCCTTCCGCCGCTTCTGCAATGTGACTCAGTACGCGCTCTGCTTCACCTCCGATGGGAATGTCTGGTCGCCACCCTTTCCGATCGAAGTAGCTCCTGAGGTTTTCTTTCAGCTTGCCGCGTCTAGAATCCATTGCTCGCCAAAGGCACTGGCAGCCGCGATCACGTATGAGCGCGTCAAAGCGCTCAACAATAAGCGCGCTGTATTGCATGTCGTCAGCATCATCGTTCGTGGAGTCTGCCCAGAAACTGCGCTCCGACAGATACTCGTTCCATATCCAGACGGGAACCCATTCCGGCTTCGATTCCATCAGCGCACCCCCTGCGCCCTTCAAAGGATCGCCACGGCAGCGGGTGAAGGTTCCCCGTGTTCGGCTGGCCGGCCTAGCCGTGGCGTGAACGGCAGGCGCTACGCGCGCGCCTTTTGCCTTGCGGCGGGTTGTTTGGATGCCTGCGCAATGCCCATGCTTTCGGCAACGTCCGCTTGCGTCATGCCCGCTTGCTTGCGGGCGCGCAGCAGTTCGCCCAGCGCGGCGTATTCATCGGCCATGGCATCGTAGGCTTCCGCGAAGCCGGGCTGTTTCATCCAGCGCGCGCGGCTTGCGTCCGGGTCGAAGGGAACGGGGTTGTAACGGTCGCGGATCACGCGGCTGCCTTCAATTCCACGCGCATACCCATTGCGGCAGCAATGTTCACCAGTGCGTCCAGCGAGAAACGGGACAAGCGTCCGCGCAGCAGATCGTTCACGCGCGGCTGGGTGATGCCACAGTGTTCGGCGGCTTCGCGTTGCGTCCAGCCCTTGCGCTCGATTCGTTGCGCAATGCGCTGCATCACTTCCGCGCGCAGGCGCAGATTCACGGCCTCTTGCGGCGTGTCGGCGATGGCATCGAAGACACTGGCAAAACGCTTGCGGGTCATGCGTGCGCTTGCCTGCCTATCGGGCGCACCTTCGCGCGGAACCGGCGCTGCGCCTGCCACAAGTCGTAGTCACCCTGCATGGCATACCAAAGCCCTGGTGTTGTGCCCAGCGCCTTCGATAGACGCAAGTCCATATCGGCGCTGACAGCAGCGGAACCGTTCAGCACGCGAGAGAGCGCAACGCGCGTCACGCCCAGACGCAGCGCCGCTTCGGTCACGGTGATTTCGGTCAGCCATTCGCGCAGCACTTCGCCAGGATGCGGGGGGTTGTGCATAGTAGTCATGATGTTTGCCTAGTGATAATCCTGATAGTCAACAAGTACCGCGTCGCCATCCTTGAAAGTGAAGGTGAGCCGCCAATTGCCGCTTACCCAGACTGCCCAATGGTCGGCGAGCTTGCCGTGCAGCGGATGCAGCTTCCAGGCGGGCGCGGCCATATCGCGCGGGCCGCCAGCGCGGTTAAGCGTCTCCAATTGCAGGCGCAGGCGTGCGGCGTGTTTCGCTTGTATGCCCGAAGTCTTGCCGGTGCGGAAAAAGGTCTCGATGCCTTTGTGCCGGAAGGATCGGATCATGCTGGCAGTGTATAGCTTGGCTATACGGCACGCAAGGGCAGGTCAGCCCGCGTGAGTGCGGGGGATCGGCACAACCTTGCGCGTTTCATCGCGCAGCGTGTCAAGATAGTCCGCCCATGCCTGCATCATCTTGCGGCGCTCGGGCAGGTGCGCGGTGCGGTTGTAGGCGCGCCCGTTCGGGTCGCGTACCGCGTGCGCGAGCTGGTGTTCGATGTAGTCCGGGCGGAAGCCCAGGCGCTCGTCCAGGATCGTGCGCGCCATCGCGCGGAAGCCGTGGGTTGTCATGGTGTCTTTGTCGAAGCCCATGCGGCGCAGCGCGGCATTGGTCGCGTTGTTGCTCATGGGGCGCTTTGGCGTGCGCCCGCCGGGGAACACATAGCGGCCGTTGCCGGTGAGCGGGTACAGCGCGCGCAGGATGGCAACGGCTTGGGTTGCCAGCGGCACGATATGCGGCTGGCGGGTTTTCATCTTGTGCGCGGGCAGGTTCCATTCCGCGGCGTCCAGATCCATTTCCGTCCATTCGGCTTGCCGCAGTTCGCCGGGCCGCACGAAAAACATCGGCGCAAGCTGCAAGGCGCAGCGGGTAGGGAAGTGCCCGGCGTAGGCGTCTATCGCGCGCAGCAGTTCGCCCACCTTGTCCGGCTCGGTCACGGCGGCATGATTGCGCTCGGTCGGCGGCGGGATCGCGCCGCGCAAGGCAACGGTCGGGTCGGTGTTCGTGCGGCCGGTTGCGATGCCGAACCGGATCACTTGGCCGATGTTCGTGCGCGCCCGGTGCGCGGTTTCGCGCGCGCCGCGTGCGTCTATGCGTTCCAGCACGGCCAGAATGTCCGGCGCGGTGACGCTGGCGAGCGGCTTCGATCCGATCCATGGGAACACGTCGCGTTCAAGCCGGCGCATGTTGCGCTCGGCATGATCCGCTGCCCATTGCGGGGAATACTTTGCGAACCATTCCCGTGCCACGGCTTCGAACGTGTCCGCGCCGGCGGCGGCTTCCGCCTTGCGCTTGTCGCCGGGGTCTATGCCATCCGCCAGCAGCTTGCGCGCGGCCTCGCGGCGCTCGCGCGCTTGCTTCAGGGAAACGTCGGGGAAGGTGCCCAGCGAAAGCGTGTTGCGCTTCTTTGTGCCGGGGCGGCGGTATTTGAAGCGCCACCACTTTGCGCCGGTCGGTTGCACCAGCAGGAACATGCCGCGCCCGTCGGGCAGGGTGTAAGGCTCGGCCTTCGGCTTGGCGTTGGCCACAGCGGAAGGCGAGAGCGGATCAGCAAGCGTTGGCATGTACTAACCCCCAATCGGCGAGAGCCGTTGTGTCTTAGGCTAGTACCAAGGCTAAAGGATGACAAGGGAAGTTAGGACGTGTTGCGGGAAGCGCGTACAAGAAAAAACCGCGCCGTAGCGCGGTTTCAAGGATGTTGCGGGACGTTGTTAGATTCCGTAATGGTGGAGGCGGGGGGAATCGAACCCCCGTCCGAAGGCGCTCCGCGCCCGGCACTACATGCTTAGCTCATCGTTGGGTCTCGTCTCGAAGCAGCACGATGCGCAAAGCGCACTTCGAAACCAGCCTGCTTGATTTGGCCGAGCGCCGACAGGCGGCAGCGATCAGCGATCCCGTGATAATGACCCTACATCCGCGAGCACGAGCACAAACGGGTTCGGGGCTAGGCCTTAAGCGGCCAGAGCGTAGACGTCGTCGTTGGCGTCTGAGTTTTTGCCATCGGATTAACGAGGAAGATGACGCCCTCGGCATGCTCCAAGCTACTTCGCTGCCCCCGTCGAAGCCGTGTCGCCCCCGGGGTCCCGACATGGTGGGGGTGGTCGGCGAGGAATGCAACCGCGGCTGGTAGGATGCGCGGCTCGCATTCAGAAGCGCAGCTTTTTTACAATGCGGTCAGGGATGACCGCTCTTTGATCTTGGCGATCAGGATGATCGCGACTCACCCCGGGCTTTTATGGGCAACATTGTCTGGCTGGCGTCTTATTCCAAATCCGGCAACACCTGGATGCGCGCATTCCTGGCCAACCTGATGGCCAATCGCGCCGAGCCGTTGACGCCCAATCAATTGTCCGATTACGCCGACGACGAAGCGTTGCCGGAACGGTTCAGCGAACTGGCCGGCAAGCCGAGCGAACAACTGGAAGTCGCTGAAATCGCGGCGCTGCGTCCGCGCGTGCACATGCTGATCGCTCAGCGGGCGCAGGGCACGCGGCTGGTGAAATCGCACAACATGATCGGCAGCGTGGACGGCCATCCTCTCTACAACTGGCAGGTGACGGCCGGCGCGATCTACATCGTGCGCAATCCGCTGGATGTCGCGGTGAGCATGACCCATCATTTCGGGTTGTCGGTTGACGAAGCGATCGATCGACTGGGCAACGATCAGGTTGCCACCGCAAATGACGCCATGTTCGTTATGCAGATGCTCGGTTCGTGGTCGCGGCATGTGGCTGGCTGGTCGGATCGGGCGGGGCCGAAAATCCTGGTGCTGCGTTATGAGGATTTACTTGAGAAACCTGCAAAACAATTCGCCAAGGCCGCGAAGTTGCTGGGAATCGGACATGACAAGACGCGCGTGGAGCGGGCCGTAAAGAACGCCGGGTTTCAGACGCTCGCGGCATTGGAGAAGCGCGAGGGCTTCGTGGAAGCTGCCGGCGAAAAATCGCGGTTCTTCAGGGCAGGGCGCAGCAACCAGTGGCGCGAGGTGCTGAACCGTGAGCAGGTCGCGCGCGTGGTGCAGGATCATCGCGAGCAGATGGCGCGGTTTCGCTATGTGCCGGCGGGGTATTGAGAAGTTCGCGGCTGGCGCGGCTCTTCCGGATGCCATTCCGTTTCCTGCGGAGCACGAAACCCGAATCGGCTCTTGATGGCCGAGTAGCAGATTTTCGGAGCGCCGCCACACGCCACCGCGAGTGACGGGAAAAGAAATTGACGGGGCGCGCGGCTTGATCACCGGCAAACCCGCTCCTGCAGGAGCGCAGCTTCAGTTCACGCGCTGCGATTGTGCGCGCGCATGGTGCGCTGCTTCTCGCGATTCCAGTCGCGTTCCTTTTCCGCGGCGCGCTTGTCGTGCGATTGCTTGCCGCGCGCCAGGCCGATCTCCACCTTCACACGATTGTGCTTCCAGTACATCGCGGTGGGAATCAGGGTCATGCCTTGGCGTTCCACGGCACCGATCAGCTCGTCGATCTCCTCACGGTGCAACAGCAGCTTGCGCGTGCGGCGGTCTTCCGCGATTACGTGAGTTGACGCGGAGATCAGTGGCGGAATCGACGCGCCGAACAGGTAGATCTCGCCGTTCTTGACCACGGCATAGGCCTCGCTCAAATTGATGCGGCCCTCGCGCAGGCTTTTGACTTCCCAACCCTGCAGGGCGACACCGGCCTCAAAGCGCTCGTCAATATGATATTCGTGGCGCGCGCGCTTGTTCAGCGCGATGGTCGAGCCGCCTTTGCCGTCCTTGTCTTTCTTGTTGGCCATCTTCGTTGGTTAGAATTGCAGAGTGAAGGTATTCGACACAAACCATTGCCGCCTTGTCTCCGGCCTGCGCATCCCAGCGGGGGCGCTCACCGGTGCGGGACGCGTCATTTCGCATCCTGCGCCACATCCCGCCCTGGCCGGGACGGCGGGTAGATCTGAGGAAATCGAGTGACCCACGTCCACCGCCAAGCACTGGTGCGCCACACGCCCGAGCAGATGTTCGACCTGGTCAACGATGTGGAAGCATACCCGCGACGCTTCGCCTGGTGCGCGGATGCGAAGGTGCGCGAGCGCGGCGAGGATTTTCTCGTCGCGCGCATGGATTTGCGTTTCGCCGGCTTCACCCAGCATTTCGTCACGCGCAACACGATCAAGCGCCCGCGTTGCATCGCGATGCACTTCGTCGAAGGCCCATTCCGCACGCTTACCGGCGAATGGCTGTTCACCCCGCTTGGCGAGAAGCTGGCCTCGCCGGGCCCGGCGGGCCGCCTTGCCCGACAAGCGGGAGAAGGTGAATTGAAGCAGCCTGCGTCCACAAGCGCCATTCAGGGTTGCAAGGTATCGCTGACGCTGGATTTCGAAATCAACAACCCGTTGACGGGGCTCGCGCTGCGAATCGGTTTCCAGAAACTAGCAGACCGCATGGTGGACGACTTCGTTGCCCAGTCCAATCGCACCGATGCCTGAACGCGCCACGATCCACGTGAGCGTTGCGTGCGCGGCGCCGGAGCGTATGTTCCTGCGCGAATTGGAGCTGCCCGCGAACGCCACCGTGCATGATGCGATCGAAGCCTCGGGCTTCCGGCAAGCGTGGCCGGATGTGCCGGTAAGCGCCGAACGCGTCGGGATCTTTTCGCGCAAAGCAGATTTCGACACGGTGCTGCGGGAAGGCGATCGCGTGGAAATCTATCGCCCGCTGAAAATCGACCCCAAGGAAGCCCGCAGACAACGGGCGAGAAACCCTGGATGAGGAATTGAGTGGTGTCCCCGACGGATCGGAAGCGCGTCGGCTTACCCGCCGCTTCCGCTGCTCTGCTGCGCCTTCTTCTCCAACTCGTCGCGCTCTTCCTTGGTCATGTTGGAAGGGTACAGCGGGCCGTACTTGCGGCTTTCCTGCAACAGCGCCTGCGGAGTTTCCTTGAGGAAATCGCCGTCAGTGCGTACCAGCGTGTCGTTGTTGAAGTAGAGGGTGAGCGTGCGTTCCAGCACCTTGCCGCCGCGCTGCTGCATGGTGGCAACATAATCCCAGCGGCTCTGCGCGAACGGGCTGGCTACCGACGGCGAACCGAGCAGCGCAAGCACCTGCTCCTTGCTCATGCCGGGCTTCAATTGCTGCACGTATTTGGCATCCAGCAGATTGCCCTGCTGCACATCCGGTTTGTAGATGACACTGCAACCGCCGAGCGCAAGCCCCAGCAATACAGACGAAAGAAGAAGGATCAATTTGCGCATCGCTGGTACATCGGGCTGGAAAGGGGCGGATGATACACTAGGCACCGCTGGCGCAACCGGCGGGCACTCCTGGTTCGCCCGCAACTTGCATTGCCCATAACTCGCGCTGCGCAGCAGCCCTCGACGCCAAGAGCGGCATTCATGCACTCGGATCCTGACAACGCGATGGAAACCCGGGAGCTGCGCAAGGCGGGCCTGAAGGTGACCCATCCCCGCATGCGCGTGCTTGAGATCCTGGAGGCATCGCGCAGCCACCTCACCGCCGAGGACATCTACAAGCGCCTGCTCGGCCACGAGCAGGACATCGGCCTTGCCACGGTCTACCGCGTGCTCACCCAGTTCGAGGCCGCGGGACTTGTGACCAAACACAATTTCGAAGGCGGGCAGGCGGTCTATGAACTGGATCGCGGCAAGCACCACGATCACATGATCGACGTCGAGAGCGGCAAGGTGATCGAATTCGTCAACGAGGAAATCGAACGCCTGCAGCGCGAGATCGCGGCCTCGCATGGCTACGATCTGGCCGATCATTCGCTGGTTCTGTACGTGCGGCCGAAGAAGAAATCATGATCGGTTGGGGATTCGGGATTTGCAAGAGCTGCTCTACCGATCTCCAATCTTTAGTCCCTGATCCCGGCCTTTTCCAGCATCCGCTTCGCGTGCGCGCGCGCTTCGCGATCGATCTCGATGCCGCCGAGCATGCGTGCCAATTCCTCGCGGCGGCCTTTCGCATCCAGCGCGATGATCTGCGTGCGGGTTGATCCCGCATCGCTCGTCTTGGAGACATGCAATTGCGCGTGCCCGAGCGCCGCGACCTGCGGCAGGTGGGTGACGCACAACACCTGGCGCTGGCTGCCGAGCGCGCGCAGCTTGGCGCCGACCACTTCCGCGACCGCGCCGCCGATGCCCGCATCCACCTCGTCGAACACCATCGTTCCGGTGGCATCCGCGCCGAGCGCGGCTACTTCGATCGCCAAGCCGATGCGCGACAACTCGCCACCCGAAGCCACGCGCCGCAACGGTCGCGGCGGCATGCCGGGATTGGCCGAAACCAGGAATTCGCAGCGCTCGCGGCCTTGCGCGTCGGGTTCGTTGCCCGATTGCGGTTCCAGTTCGACCGCGAAGCTGCCGCCGGCCATGCCGAGTTCGCCCATCAATACGCTGATCGATGCGCCCAATTTTTTTGCGGCGCTCGAGCGACCTTTTGATAGCAGCGTGGCGGCATGCTCGTAATCCCGCATGCACTGCTCGCGCTGGAGGCCAAGGTTCGCCAGCGCGTCGCCGGCGCCTTCCAGCGCCTGCAACTCTTCCTGCAACTGCTGCGCGCGTTCGTGCAACTCGGCCGCGGGCACGCGATGCCTCCGCGCCAGGTCATGCAATGCGGCCAGATGCGCGTCCACTTCCGCATAGCGCTGCGGATCGAGATCCATGTTCTGCGCATAGCGGGCCAGGCCGTCGGCTGCTTCGCCAAGTTGAATGCCGGCGCTGTCGAGCAAATCCAGCGTGTCGCGCAGCAGCGGATCAAGCGCGGCCAGCCGTTCCAGCTCGTTGCGTGCGCGCGCAATGCTGCGTGCTGCGGCGTATTCCGAATCGCCATCCAGCAACTCTGCCAGAACCGATGCGCCCTCCGCGAGTTTGCCGGCATTGGCGAGGCGTTGATGCAACGCTTCCAATTCGAGCAATGCGGCTGCCGGCAAAACCCAGCGTTGCAGTTCACCCAGTTCGTGCCGCAGCAACGCTATGCGCGACTCGCGATCCTCGCCGCCGGACAGCGCGCGCTCGCGTGCAGCAAGTTCACGCCACAGCACGCTGAGTTCACGCACGCGCGCCGCCTCGTTGTTCAAGTCGCCGAACGCATCCAGCAATTGCAATTGCCGGGCGCGATCCAGCAGTGCCTGATGCTCGTGCTGACCGTGGATTTCGACCAGCATCGCGGTAAGTTCCGACAGTTGCGCCACACCGGCTGCACGGCCGTTTATCCAGGCGCGCGAGCCACCCTCGGCGGCGACCACGCGGCGCAACCGGCAGCCGCCGTCCTGCTCGTCCAGTGCCTGTTCGGCCAACCAGGCACGTGCCGCGGGCAGGTCAGCGAGCTCGAATTCCGCCGATAATTCCGCACGCTCGCAACCCTGTCGCACCATGCCGCTGTCCGCGCGCATGCCGCACAGCAACAGCAGGGCGTCCACCAGCAACGACTTGCCTGCGCCGGTTTCGCCGGTGACCACGGTCAGACCCCCGCCGAAATCGACCTCGGCGGCCTCGACGACGGCGAAGTTGCGGACGGAAAGGCGGGTGAGCATGAGCGTGGGCGATGAAGGATGCGGAGATTGTAGCGAGGGGCGAGGGATGAGTTGCGGGGGCGCTATGCACCGAACTTGCGACGCAACGGTGATTTTGCGCCTTCGCTACCCACCCCTCATCCCCGCTTCATGCAGTACGATCTTCCTTCTATGCCGAGCAACCCCCATCTCGATTCCCGCTCCCGCCACCTGCTGCGCGCGCTGATCGCGCAGTATCTGGAAGAGGGCCAGCCAGTCGGTTCACGCACGCTGTCGCGCTCGTCCGGCCTGGATGTGAGCGCGGCCACGATCCGCAACATCATGTCGGATCTGGAGGAACTTGGCTTGATCGCCTCGCCGCACACCTCGGCCGGGCGCGTTCCGACCGAGCAGGGCCTGCGGCTTTTCGTGGACAGCCTGCTGGAAATCAAACCGCTGCCGCGCGAAGCGATGGCACAAATGCAGCGCGGGCTGCCACGGGAATCGGCAACCACGCGCGATCTGCTCGGCAACGCTTCCACCTTGCTGTCGGCGATGACGCATTTCGTCGGCGTGGTGACCGTGCCCGGCGCGGTCGAGGTGCCGTTGAAGCAGATCGAATTCGTGATGCTGGATGCCGCCCGCGTGCTGGCGATCCTGGTGTTTGCCGATGGCCAGGTGCAGAACCGTGTGCTCGCCTTGCGGCAGCAACTGGATGCGCGCGCGCTGGAACAGGCGTCCAATTTTCTCAACGCGCACTATGCGGGTTTGCGTCTGGACGAGATCCGCCTGCGCGTGCTGACGGAGTTGCGCGCGGCGGGTTCCGAATTGAACCGGCGGCTGGACGCCGCGGTGGAAGTGGCCGCGCAGACTTTCGCGCCCGAGCCGGAAGGCGACATGCTGGTCAGTGGCCAGACCAATCTGATGGGTGGCGAGGAAGGCTCGCAAATGGATCGCCTGCGCGAATTGTTCGAGGCGTTCCAGCGCAAACGCGACCTGCTGGCGCTGCTGGAAGGCTGCGCGCGCGCGCCCGGCGTGCGTTTGTTCATCGGCGAGGAATCCGGTTTCGCGCCGCTGGAAGGTTTCAGCCTGGTGAGCGCGCCGTATGGCGCTGGCGGTCGGGTGCTGGGCGCGCTGGGCGTGATCGGGCCGACGCGCATGGCCTATGATCGCGTGATCCCGGTGGTGCAGGCTACCGCGCGGATGCTGTCGGACGCGCTGGGCGGCCCGGCTTGAGCCTGGGCTCTTGAATCACCGGCGGGCGACCGCATAACTCCCCCGTTGAAAGCTGGTTGTCGAGAGACCCGGAATCACGGCGCGTGCGCCGCGATTCGCGTTGCTATCGAGGAAGAGTGATGACCGATAAGAACAGGCTGGAAGAAGCGGGCAAGGCGGCAGCGGCCGACAACGCCGCGAACATTCCCCAGGATGAGCACGAGCTGTTGGCGCAGCAACTGGCGGAGGCGGAAACCACCATAGCCGGGTTGCGTGAAGCGCTGCTGCGCGATCGCGCCGAAATCGAAAACCAGCGCCGGCGCATGCAACGTGATCTGGAGCAGACGCTGCGCTTCGCCAACGAGAAATTGTTGCGCGAACTGCTGCCGGTCTACGACGGCATGGAGCACGGGTTGGCCGCGGACAAGGCGGATGCCGAGGCGTTGCGCGAAGGCATGCAGTTGACGCTCAAGGCGCTGCACAAACTCGGCGAAGCCCATGGGCTGACCGAGGTCAACCCGCTGGGCGAGGCGTTCAATTCCGAAACCCAGCAGGCCATGAACATGGTGCCCAGCGCACACCAGGTGCCGGGCACAGTGGTTGCGGTGATGCAGAAAGGCTACGTCTTGAATGGCCGGCTGCTGCGTCCGGCGTTGGTGAGCGTCTCCAAGGCCGAAACGGATTGAGGCGGGATGCCCTGAGTGGCGTCGCGCCCTGCCGGGCCGGCGGCGAGTTGCAGGGATGGTTGCTTGCGTGAAATTGCTCTGGCGACCGCGCCTACATAGAGCTTGAATCGGGGGCCGCAACCCCCAGATTGGAAAAGAGATAGGGCTGCAAGCCCGCAAACTTTCAAACGATTTCAGGGAGCAAATCGACATGGGCAAGATCATCGGCATTGACCTTGGCACCACCAATTCCTGCGTCGCGGTCATGGAGGGCGCCAGCGCGCGCGTGATCGAAAACGCCGAGGGCGATCGCACCACGCCATCCATCGTCGCCTTTTCCAAGGACGGCGAGGTGCTGGTTGGCGCCCCGGCCAAGCGCCAGGCGGTGACCAACCCCAAGAACACTTTTTATGCGGTGAAGCGCCTGATCGGCCGCAAGTTCACCGACGCCGAGGTCAAGAAGGACCTCGATCTCGTGCCCTACAAGATCATCGCGCACGACAACGGTGACGCCTGGCTGGAAACTTCCGACGGCAGAAAAATGGCGCCGCAGGAGATTTCCGCGAAAGTCCTGATGAAGATGAAGAAGACCGCCGAGGACTTCCTCGGCGAGCCGGTCACGGAAGCCGTCATCACGGTGCCCGCGTACTTCAATGACTCGCAACGCCAGGCGACCAAGGATGCCGGCAAGATCGCGGGCCTTGAAGTCAAGCGCATCATCAACGAACCCACCGCCGCCGCGCTCGCATATGGGCTGGACAAGGGCGGCGCCGATCGCAAGATCGCGGTATACGATCTTGGCGGCGGCACTTTCGACATCTCGATCATCGAAATCGCCAATGTGGATGGCGAAAAGCAGTTCGAGGTGCTGGCCACCAACGGCGATACCTTCCTCGGCGGCGAGGATTTCGACAAGCGCGTGATCGACTACCTGGTCGAGGAATTCAAGAAGGATCAGGGCATCGACCTGCGCAACGACCCGCTCGCGCTGCAGCGTCTGAAGGACGCCGCCGAGCGCGCCAAGATCGAGCTGTCTTCCGCGCATCAGACCGAAGTGAACCTGCCGTACGTGACCGCGGATGCATCCGGCCCGAAACATCTGAATATCAAGCTGACGCGCGCGAAACTCGAAGCGCTGGTCGAGGATCTGGTCAGGAAGACCATCGATCCGTGCCGCACCGCGCTGAACGACGCCGGCCTGCGCGTGTCCGACATCGGCGAGGTGATCCTGGTTGGTGGCCAGACCCGCATGCCGAAGGTGCAGGATGCCGTGAAGGATTTCTTCGGCAAGGAGCCGCGCAAGGACGTGAACCCGGATGAGGCGGTGGCTGTCGGCGCGGCGATCCAGGGTGGCGTGCTGGGCGGTACCGTGAAAGACGTGCTGCTGCTGGACGTCACCCCGCTGTCGCTCGGCATCGAGACGCTGGGTGGCGTGATGACCAAGCTGATCGAGAAGAACACCACCATCCCGACCAAGGCCGCGCAGACGTTCTCCACCGCCGACGACAACCAGACCGCGGTGACCGTGCACGTGCTGCAGGGAGAACGCGATCAGGCGCGCTTCAACAAGTCGCTGGCGCGCTTTGATCTCGCGGGAATCGAACCGGCCGCACGAGGCATGCCGCAGATCGAAGTGACTTTCGACATCGATGCCAATGGCATCCTGCACGTCAGCGCCAAGGACAAGAAGACCAACAAGGAGCAGCGCATCGAGATCAAGGCCGGCTCCGGTTTGTCGGACGAAGAGATCAAACGCATGGTCGCGGACGCGGAAACGCATCGCGAAGAGGACAAGAAATTCCAGGAGCTGGTGGTCACGCGCAACAAGGCCGACCAACTGGTGCACGCCACCCGCAGCGCCATCAAGGAACACGGCGGCAAGGTCGGCGGCGACGTGATCGGCCGTGTGGAAGAGTCGCTGGCGGAACTGGAAAAAGTGATGAAGGGCGACGACAAGGATGCGATCGAATCGCGCATCGGCAAACTCGAGGAGGCCGGGCAGTCGCTGTACGCGGCCGCTGCCGCGGGTTCGCAACCCGGCGCCGAAGCTGCGGGCGGCGAGCCGCCGCATGCCAAACCGCAGGGCGAAGACGTGGTGGATGCCGAGTTCACCGAGGTCAAGGACGACAAGAAATAATCGTTATCCGCCGGTGCTCGGCGCCGGCGGATCACCTGCCCGCGTCGAGCCTCGCTGTGGAGTGCGATAGCCAACGCGGGCGATTGGGATGGCGATACTCGGGACGCCGGAATGAACAAGGGGCGGCTGGAAGCGTTCAGTGATGGCGTGATCGCGGTGATCATCACCATCATGGTGCTGGAGATGAACGTTCCACATGGCACGGATTGGATGGCATTGCGACCGGTGTTGCCGGTTTTTCTCAGTTATGTTCTGAGTTTCATCTTCATCGGCATCTACTGGAACAATCACCACCACATGCTGCACGCGACCAGGCGCGTCAGCGGTGGCGTGCTGTGGGCCAACCTGCATCTGTTGTTCTGGTTGTCGCTGGTGCCGTTCGTCACCGGCTGGATGGGCGAGAATCATTTCGCTCCGCTGCCGACGGCGTGCTACGGGGTGGTGTTGCTGATGTCGGCGATCGCTTATGTGATCTTGCAACAGCGCATCATCGCGCAGGAAGGCAACGACTCGGTGTTGGCGCGGGCGGTTGGCCACGACCGCAAGGGCAAGTTGTCGATGCTGCTGTACATCCTGTCGATCCCGCTGGCATTCGTCAGTACCTGGGCGTCCGACGCGCTGTTCGTCGTGGTGGCAATGATGTGGCTGGTGCCGGATCGCCGGATCGAAGACAAGATCAACCCATGAAGAAACGTTGCTATTACGAAATTCTCAATGTCGAGCGCACCGCGAGTGCGGAAGAGATCAAGAAATCCTTTCGCAAGGTGGCGATGAAATGCCATCCGGATCGCTGCCCCGACGATCCGCAGGCCCAGGAACGCTTCAAGGAGGCGAAGGAAGCCTGGGACGTGCTCGGCGATCCGCAGCGCCGCGCGCTGTACGACCAGCACGGACACGCCGCGTTCGAGAACGGCATGGGTGGGCGCGGCGGTGGCGGCGGGTTCGGCGATGTCGGCGACATCTTCGGCGACATCTTTTCCGACATCTTCGGCGGCGGCCGGCGTACCGCGCGTGGCGCTGATTTGCGTTACATGATGGAGCTCGATCTGGAAGAAGCCGTCGCCGGAGTCGAAAAGCAGATCGAGATTCCCACGCTGGTCAACTGCCATCACTGCAACGGTTCGGGCTCCGCCAATGGCAAGACAGTCATCTGCGCGACCTGCCGCGGTCACGGGCGGGTGCGGATGCAAAACGGCATTTTCTCGATCCAGCAGGCCTGCCCGCATTGCGGCGGTGCCGGTCGCGTGATCGAGACTCCGTGCAAGGCTTGTCACGGCGAGGGTCGCTTGCAGGACGAACGCACGCTGTCGGTGCGCATCCCGGCCGGCGTGGACAACGGCGATCGCATTCGGCTCACGGGCCAGGGCGAAGCTGGTCCGTCGGGTTCCGCGCCTGGCGATCTGTACGTGGAAGTGCATGTGCGCGAGCACGAGATTTTCCAGCGCGAGGGCAATGACCTGCACTGCGAAGTGCCGGTGCGTTTTGCGCAAGCGGCGCTCGGCGCGCACATCGAAGTGCCCACGCTGAATGGCGAGACGACCATCAGCGTTCCACCGGAAACCCAAAGCGGGCATGTGTTCCGGCTGCGCGGGCAAGGGGTGAAATCGGTGCGCAGCGGTCGCACCGGCGATCTGCTCTGCCGGGTGGTGGTGGAAACGCCGGTGCGCCTGACCCGCGAGCAGCGCGAGCTGCTGGAACAGTTCGAAGCCACCTTCGCCGATGCCGACGAAGCCGCGAAACATTCTCCGCGCGCCAGTTCCTTCATCTCTGGCGTAAAACAGTTCTGGGCGAAAATGACGGGTTGAGAGCAGGGATGGTGGATTAGGAGTTGGGGATTCGAGTCGTCTGCAGGGATCTGCTCGCAGGCGACCCGCCATACAACAATGTCGTCATTCCGTATCTGCGCGGACGAAGTCCGTGGCGGAACCCGGACAGCTTTGATCCGTCGACTTGAGAAGCAGAATGGATTCCGGATCGCGGCTGCCGCGTCCGGAGTGACGAAGCTTGTTATGCTTCGCCCGCTCACCGCTCACCGCTCACGATCGACATGACCAAGCCTCTCCGCCTTGCCATCACCGGTGCCAGCGGCCGCATGGGCCGTGCCTTGCAGGCGTTGCTGCAAGACGATGCGCGCTTCGATCTGATTGCGCGGGTCGCATCCTCGCAAGGCTGGAATGATGTTCCCGCGCTCGACGTGGTCATTGATTTCAGCACGCCAGCGGGTTTCGAAGCGGCGCTGGCGCATTGCCGCGCGCACAAGATTGCTTTCGTGTGCGGCACCACCGGGCTCGATGCAAGTCAGCGCAATGCCTTGCAAGCCGCAGGCGATATTCCGGTTCTGTACGCCGCCAACTTCAGCCTTGGCGTCGCGGTATTGACGAAACTGCTGCGTCACGCGGCAAGCGCTCTGCCGGACTGGGACTTGGAAATCATCGAGGCGCATCACGCGCGCAAGGTGGATGCGCCTTCCGGCACCGCACTCGCGCTGGGCCGTGCCGCGGCACAGGCACGCGAACAGGATTTCGATTCAGTCGCGGATTTCGCGCGCCACGGCCACACCGGCGAGCGCAGGGTAGGGGCGATCGGCTTCGCCTCGATCCGTGCCGGAGAGATCGTCGGCGAACATACCGCATTGCTTGCCTCGCAAGACGAGCGCATCGAACTCACCCATCGTGCCTACGACAACACCATCTTCGCGCGCGGCGCGCTGCAAGCCGCGGCGTGGCTGGCGGGCAAGCCGATGGGCAGTTATTCGCTCGATCAGGTTTTGTAGGCGGACATCGTTCGCCATCGCGGGCAGTGCCCGCCATGCATCAGTCCCGGTGCGCCGCGTCGCGCGCGCGGTTGGCGCCAAGCCTCTTGTCCAATCCGCCGGCCAGCTTCTTGAACAATCGCGAAAGTCTGCCGCGCTGGGTCTTGCGCAGTTTCTCTTCTTCGCTGGTCAGCCAGGCGACCTGGATCACGCGGCGCTCGCCTTCGTAGGGCAGGTGGCCGTGGAAAGAATTGTCCTCGCGCTTGAAGATCGCGAATTCGCCGTACAGCGGTTTCACTTCCGGCGCGGCGAGGTCGTCGATATTGTCCACGCGATTGAGGAAACGCAGGCAGCCATCGCTGGTGTCGGGCCACTGCCGGTTGAGATAGAGCAGGGCGGTTGCGACTTTCGACTTGCTGTCGGTATGGATGGTGCCGTGGCGCTTGTTGAGCGAACGACACAGCGTCACCAGGGTCGGATACTGGCCGAGATTGTCTATGCCCAGTTGCGCGCCGACCGCGCTGGCGAATGCTGGCATGGTGAGCGCGTTCACCAGTTCGTTGATCGCCGGGCCGCAATCCTTTTCGTCATAGGGGAAAAATCCCGCGCCCGAATATTTCGGGAAATCGCGATCCAGTGGTTCGCGCGCTTCCTCCGGCAACTGGCCGTGCGCGAGCAGGTATGGGAATGGCTGGTGGCGCACCAGCGTATCCGGGCGTTGCAGACGGGCGGGGTCAAGCAGGGAAGCAGGCATTCGAATTGGAAAAGTTGCGACATGGGAATTGTAGGGCGGGTCCTGGCCCGCCGCACGCTCGCCGGATTCGATGGGTTGAAACTCCGCCGCACGGTGAACGAGGGGCGCGGTTCTGCTATCATTCCCGCTCGCCCGAACACCCCAACCCCCAGACCCGCTTCGCGTGGCCTGTGGGTCTCCTTGCACCCGGACGAATCACGATGCGTTCACCTGCCTTGCTCGCTCTCGCCGATGGAACCGTGTTCCAGGGCGAGTCCGTTGGCGCCCCCGGCGGCGCAACTGGCGAGGTGGTGTTCAACACCGCGATGACGGGCTACCAGGAAATCCTGACCGACCCGTCCTACGCGCGGCAGATCGTCACGCTCACCCACCCGCATATCGGCAACACCGGTTGCAACGCGGCCGATGCGGAATCGACACGCGTGCAGGCGGCTGGTTTGATCGTGCGCGACGTGCCGCGCCTTGCGTCGAGCTGGCGCAGCGAGGAATCGCTGCCCGATTACCTGCGCCGTCAGAACATCGTCGCGATCGCCGGCATCGATACCCGCAAGTTGACGCGCATCCTGCGCAGCACGGGGGCGCAGAATGGCTGCCTGATCGCCGGCGAGAATATTTCCGTGGAAGATGCGCTCGTGCAGGCACGCGCGTTTCCGGGCTTGAACGGCATGGACCTGGCGAAAGTCGTTTCGGTGCGCGAGCCGTATCCGTGGACAGCCGGCTCGTACGATCTCGATGCGCAGGCATTTCGGCAACCGCGGAAGCTGCTCAAGGTGGTCGCCTACGACTATGGCGTGAAGCTCAACATCCTGCGGTTGCTGTGCGAGGTGGGCTGCGATCTCACCGTGGTGCCGGCGCAAACGCCTGCGCGCGAAGTGCTTGCGATGCGACCCGACGGCGTGTTCCTCGCCAATGGCCCCGGCGATCCCGCCGCCTGCGATTACGCGATTGCCGCCACCCGCGAACTTCTCGACGCGCGTCTACCGCTGTTCGGCATCTGTCTCGGCCATCAGTTGATGGGGCTCGCGTTGGGCGCCAAGACCCTCAAGATGAAATTCGGTCACCACGGCGCCAATCATCCGGTGAAGGATCTGGATGATGGTCGTGTGCTGATCACCTCGCAGAATCACGGCTTCGCGGTGGATCCGGCGACGCTGCCGGCGAACGTGCGCATGACGCACGTTTCATTGTTCGACGGATCGTTGCAGGGATTCGCGATGACCGACCGCCCGGCGTTCTGCTTCCAGGGGCATCCGGAGGCGAGTCCTGGACCGCGGGATGTGGCGTACCTCTTCGAGCGTTTTGCGAAGCTGATGGAGGCCCGCTGATGCCGCGCCGCACCGACATCCACACCATCCTGATCATCGGCGCGGGGCCGATCGTGATCGGCCAGGCTTGCGAGTTCGATTATTCCGGCGCGCAGGCGTGCAAGGCCTTGCGCGAGGAAGGTTATCGCGTGGTGCTGGTGAACTCGAACCCGGCCACGATCATGACCGATCCCGAAATGGCGGATCGCGTCTATATCGAACCGATCGAGTGGCGCACGCTCGAGCGCATCATCGCCAAGGAAGAACCCGATGCGCTGCTGCCGACCATGGGCGGGCAGACGGCGTTGAACTGCGCGCTGGATCTCGCGGATCACGGCGTGCTGGAGAAGTACGGAGTCGAGCTGATCGGCGCGTCGCGTGACGCGATCCGGATGGCCGAGGATCGCGAATTGTTCCGCCTGGCGATGGCGGACATCGGGCTGGAATGCCCCAAAGCCGCGGTTGCCAAGTCGTTGCAACGGGCGCACGAAATCCAGGCGACGGTCGGTTTTCCCACGATCATACGGCCAAGCTTCACGCTTGGCGGCAGCGGCGGCGGCATCGCCTACAACGTCGAGGAGTTCGAGCAGATCGTCGCGCGCGGGCTGGAACTGTCGCCGACCCACGAAGTGCTGGTCGAGGAATCCGTGCTCGGCTGGAAGGAGTTCGAGATGGAAGTTGTCCGCGACACCGCGGACAACTGCATCATCGTGTGCTCGATCGAGAACCTCGACCCGATGGGCGTGCACACCGGCGATTCGATCACCGTGGCGCCGGCGCAGACGCTCACCGACAAGGAGTACCAGCGCTTGCGCGATGCCTCCATCGCGGTGCTGCGCAAGATCGGCGTGGATACCGGCGGCAGCAACGTGCAGTTCGGCATCAATCCGGACGATGGCCGCGTGGTGGTGATCGAGATGAACCCGCGCGTGTCGCGCTCGTCCGCGCTCGCCTCGAAAGCGACCGGCTTTCCGATCGCCAAGGTCGCGGCGAAACTGGCGGTGGGTTACACGCTGGATGAATTGAAGAACGAGATCACCGGCGGCAAGACGCCGGCTTCGTTCGAACCGAGCATCGATTACATCGTCACCAAGATTCCGCGCTTTGCGTTCGAGAAGTTCCCGGCGGCGGATGCGCGCCTGACCACCCAGATGAAATCGGTGGGCGAGGTGATGGCGATCGGCCGCACGTTCTCAGAGTCGCTGCAAAAAGCGTTGCGCGGCCTGGAAACCGGGCGTACCGGCCTGAACCCGGGCGGGGTCGATTTCGCCAACGACGAAGGTATGGAGGTGCTGAAGCGCGAATTGCGTCAGCCCGGCCCGGATCGGCTGTTCCATGTCGGCGATGCGTTCCGGGCCGGCTTGTCGCTGGAAATCATTTTCGATCTGACCAAGATCGATCCCTGGTTCCTGGCCGCGATCGAAGACATCATTGCAACAGAAAACGACGTGCGCGAAGCCGGCATCGCAGCGCTGGACGCGCCGCGCTTGCGCGAACTGAAGCGCATGGGTTTCTCGGATGCGCGTCTGGCGCAACTGCTGTTGTCCGACGAGAGCACGGTGCGCCACTTGCGTCATACGCTGGGCGTGCGGCCGGTGTACAAGCGCGTGGATTCCTGTGCGGCGGAGTTCGCCACCACCACGGCCTACATGTATTCGACCTATGAGGATGAGTGCGAGGCGGCGCCGACGGATGCCAGGAAGATCATCGTGCTGGGCGGGGGACCCAACCGCATCGGCCAGGGGATCGAGTTCGATTACTGCTGCGTGCATGCGGCGCTGAGCTTGCGCGAAGATGGTTTCGAAACCATCATGATCAACTGCAATCCGGAAACGGTGTCCACCGATTACGACACCTCGGATCGCCTCTACTTCGAGCCGCTGACGCTGGAAGACGTGCTCGAAATCGTCGCGGTGGAACAGCCGTACGGCGTGATCGTGCAATACGGTGGGCAGACACCACTGAAGTTGGCGCGCGCCCTGGAAGCCGCGGGTGTGCCGATCATCGGCACCTCACCGGATTCGATCGATCTGGCCGAGGACCGCGAGCGCTTCCAGCAATTGATCGAGCGCGTGAAGTTGAAGCAGCCGCCCAACCGCATCGCCCGCAATGCGGACGAGGCGCTGGCGCTGGCACGCGAGATCGGCTATCCGCTGGTGGTGCGGCCGAGTTATGTGCTCGGCGGCCGCGCGATGGAAGTGGTGCACGCGGATGCGGATCTCTCGCGCTATATCCGCGACGCGGTGCGGGTGTCGGAATCCTCGCCGGTGCTGCTCGATCGGTTCCTTGACCATGCGGTCGAGGTGGACGTGGACATCATCGCCGATTCGCAAGGCAACGTGCTGATCGGCGGCATCATGGAACACATCGAGGAGGCCGGCGTGCACTCGGGCGATTCATCCTGCTCGCTGCCACCGTATTCGCTGTCGAAGGAAACCCAGGACGAGTTGCGCCGGCAGGTCACGCTGCTGGCGCGCGAGCTGCATGTGATCGGCCTGATGAACACGCAATTCGCGATCCAGACGAATGCGCAAGGCGAAGACGAAGTGTTCATCCTGGAAGTCAATCCTCGCGCCTCGCGCACGGTGCCGTTCGTATCCAAGGCCACCGGTCGCCCCCTGGCCAAGATCGCCGCGCGCTGCATGGCCGGCAAGACCCTGGCCGAGCAGGGTGCCACGCACGAACTGATTCCGGATTATTTCTCGGTAAAGGAAGCGATCTTCCCGTTCCTGAAATTCCAGAACGTGGATCCGATCCTCGGCCCCGAGATGCGCTCGACGGGCGAGGTGATGGGTGTGGGCCGCACGTTTGGTGAAGCGTTCGCGCGCGGCCACCAGGCTGCGCATATCGCGCCGCCTGCGCAGGGGAAGGCGTTCCTGTCGGTGCGCGACGCCGACAAGCAGCGCCTGCTCGCCGTGGCGCGCGAATTGTTGCAACGCGGCTTCACCTTGATCGCGACCGGCGGTACCGCGACATTCCTGCGCGAGCACGGCATCGAATGCGAGCGCATCAACAAGGTGCTGGAAGGTCGCCCGCATATCGTGGATGCGATCAAGAACGGCGAGATCGTCTACATCGTCAACACCACCGAAGGTCGCCGCGCGATCGCCGACTCGTTTTCGATCCGGCGCGAAGCGCTGCAGCAACACGTCACCTATTCGACCACCGTGGCCGGCGCCCGCGCGCTGCTGCACTCGCTGGATTTTCGCAGCGGGGGCGAAGTGTTGAGCCTGCAGGAATTGCACGCGCTGGTGCCGCAGCGGCATTCGGCTTAATTTCACACATGCGGAAAAGAGAAGCGACATGAAGCGAGCACCCCTGACCAAAACCGGCGCGGAGCGTCTGCGCGGCGAACTGGAACGCCTGAAATCGACCGAGCGTCCCAAGGTAATCGCCGCGATCGCCGAGGCGCGTGCGCACGGCGATCTCAAGGAGAACGCGGAATACCACGCCGCGCGAGAGCAGCAGGGTTTCATCGAGGGACGCATCAAGGAACTCGAAGCCGGCCTTTCGACCGCCGAGATCATCGATATCTCCCGGCTCAATCCCGGCGCGCGGGTGGTGTTCGGCGCCACCGTGGATCTGGAAGACGAGAGCGGCGGCACCGCGATCACTTATCAGATCGTGGGCGATCTGGAAGCCGACATCAAGCACGGCCGCATCGCGGTATCCTCGCCGATCGCTCGCGCGCTGATCGGCAAGAGCGAGGGCGACTCGTTCGATTTCCAGGCGCCCAACGGCACCCGTTGCTATGACATCGTGGCGGTGCGTTACGAGAGTTGAAACAGGAGCATCACAACGCGCTCGTGGCGTTCCGGTTTTCCTCGATTCCGGTTTTCGCGCCGCCACTGGCGCATCTCCCATATCCACGGTGAGCTATCCCTGACACTCCGTCGCGATGTGCGCCGCTTGCCGCCGCGTACGCGCTCCCGCATCCTCGCCGCATGTCTTTCCTGCATTTGTTGTTGCCGCCGCTGGTGCGTTTCGATGACGCGCCGTCGTTGAAGCGCTGGCTGGCGCGTGGCGACCGGCTTGCCGACGCGCCGCGCGGTCGCGAGGCGGCCTTGCGCGAAGTCTTCCAGCTTCCCGGTGCGTCGTTGCCGGTCGCGGCCTTGTTGCGCCAACACCTGGTGCATGATGCCGGCGAGCACGTCTGGCTGTGCGCCGATCCCGCCTACGTGCGCGCGGAAGCCCATGGCGCGCGGCTGTTCGCCCGTGGTGACGATCTGGAACTGACGCGAGAAGAAGCGGAAGGCCTCGCGCAACCGTTGCGACCTTTGTTCGGCGATGCCGGTGCGCCGCTGGAAATCAGCACACCCGCGCATTGGGCACTGCGCCTGCCGTGTGGCACGCCTTTGCCGGATTTCATCGGCCCGGAAGATGCGCTCGGCGTCAATCTGCTCGAATGCATGCCACAGGGCGATGCAGGCCGCCGCTGGCGCGCGTTATTCAATGAGGCGCAAATCATCCTGCACTCGCACCCGCTGAATGCGCAACGGCGCGCGCGCGGTCAGATGCCGGTGAATGCGCTGTGGTTCTGGGGTGCCGGCGCGCTGCCGATGTGGGTGCGGTCGCCCATGACGCGGGTGTCCAGCGATGACGCGCTGGTGCTCGCGTTATTCGCGCGGGCATCGACATCCAGCGGCACGATACCGGCGGCGAGCAAGCTCGCTCCCGCCGCTTTGGAGGACGCCTCGCGCGGCGGCGACACTTTGCTCGACTTTTTCGGGGTCGATGCCGCGAGCATCGAACGCGACTGGCTGGCGCGCATGGACGATGCGCTGCGCCGCGGCCGCGCGCGGAGGATCGAGCTTGCCTTCGCAAGCGGCGAGCGATTCCGGATCAGGCCTTGGCATCGCTGGCGCGTGTGGAGACGCGCCTCATGAGCATTCGCGATCTTCTTAGTCGTCATTCCGGAGCCGCCGCGGGTGGAGCCCGGAATCCAGCCCCTTTATCGAGGCGGTCGGAAAACCCCCGGGTGCCGGCTTTCGCCGGACTGACGACACGAGAAGCGACATTGCAAAGATCATCATGCCGCAGTTGCGTACGCCCATGGCGCAATTGACCATCACCCGACGTCAACCCGCCGGCGCGCCCGGTGACTGGCCAGGGCACGTGCATCCGGTATTGCGGCGTATATACGCCGCGCGTGGTGTCCTGTGCGTGCCGGATGCGGAACATCGGCTGGGCTCGCTGCTGTCGCCGCATGACTTGTCGGGTATGGAGCGGGCGGTGGAATTGCTCGCGGACGCCATCTCGAAACAGCAGCGCATCGTGATCGCGGCGGATTTCGATTGCGATGGCGCGACCGGCGCGGCGCTGGCGGTGCGCGGCTTGCGTGCGCTCGGCGCGCAGCGCGTGGAGTACGTGGTGCCGCACCGGATGCGCCACGGCTATGGCCTTTCGCCCGCGCTGGTGGAAACGCTGCGACCCGCTCCGGATCTGATCGTCACGGTGGACAACGGCATCGGCAGCCATGCGGGGATCGCGGCGGCGAAGGCGCGCGGTTGCAAGGTGATCATCACCGATCACCATCTGCCCGGCGCGACGCTGCCGGACGCGGACGCCATCGTGAATCCGAATTCGCGGGATGACGCCTTCGGCAGCAAACATCTTTGCGGCGTTGGCGTGATGTTCTGCGTGTTGCTGGCGCTGCGCGCGCGAATGCGCGCGAAAAGCCGCCTTGATGCGCGGTGTCCCGAACCGGATCTGTCGAGCCTGCTCGATCTGGTCGCGCTCGGCACGGTCGCCGATCTGGTATCGCTGGATCGCAACAACCGCATCCTGGTCGAAGCCGGTTTGCGCCGCATGCGCGCGGGTCGCGCCTGCGCTGGCATCACCGCGCTGATCGAAGTCGCCGGTTGCGATGCGCGCCGCCTGTGCGCTTCCGACCTGGGTTTTTCGATCGCGCCGCGCATCAACGCCGCGGGTCGGCTGGAAGACATGACGATTGGCATCGAGTGCCTGCTGACGGACGATGCCGCGCGGGCCCGCGAGCTTGCCGGCATCCTGCACGGCATCAACGGCGAACGCCGAGGCCTGCAGGACGTGATGACCGCTGATGCGGAAGCGATGCTGGCCGGCATCGGTGACAACGGCGCGGTGGGCGTCGCCTTGTTCGACCCGGCTTGGCACCCCGGCGTGGTCGGCCTGGTCGCCTCGAAGATCAAGGAGCGGCTGCACCGGCCGGTGGTGGCATTTGCGCCAGTTTCGCAAGGGGAACATGGAGCAATTGAAGAGTGCGTGCAAATCGACAACTGCGGCGATGGCTCGCCGCTTGTCGACTGTCGCGATCAGGAAAATCGCAAGGAGCTCTCTTCGCTCTTTGATGATCGCGCACAGGAGTTGCGCAAGGGCTTTTATGAACTGCGCGGATCGGCACGCTCGATTCCCGGCTTTCATATCCGCGACGCGCTGGCGGAAGTGGATGCGCGCGAGCCCGGCATGATCGAGCGCTTTGGCGGCCACGCAATGGCTGCGGGCTTGAGTTTGCGCGACGATCAACTGCAGCGCTTCGCGAAAACCTTCGATGCGGTCGCGCGCGAACGCATCGCGCCGGAATCGCTGCAGGCGTTGTTGCACAGCGATGGCGAACTGGCCTGCGAGGATTTCGACCTGCAACTGGCGCGCCAGTTACGCGTTGCCGGCCCGTGGGGGCAGGGCTTTCCGCCGCCGCTGTTCGACAACGTGTTCGAGTGCGTGGCGTGGAGGCGCATGGGTGCCGAGCAGCGTCACCAGCGCGCCAACCTGCGCGACCCGCGCGACGGCCGCGTGCACACGGCGGTGCGGTTCAACGCGGAGGCGGACTGGCCGGCGGCTCCCGCGGTGCGCGTGGCCTACGAACTCGCGATTGATGATTGGCAGGGCGTGGAATCCTTGCGACTGCTGGTGCGACACGTCGAACCTGCCTGAGCCTGCATGACCTCCGCCGCTGCCGTGGCGCCCGGTTTTGTCGTACTCTCGCGCTGTGCATCGGGGAACCACCATGTCCTTCGCCATTCGCAAGCTGTTGGTGCTCTGCGCCGCCGCGCTGCTGGGTTTTGTCGCGTCGAACGCGAACGCCGCCGCCGAAAGCAAAGCCTTTCAGCCGGAAGACCTGCAAAAACTCATCAGCTTGAGCGATCCCCAGATTTCCCCGGACGGCAGCAAGATCGCGCTGATCGTTTCCACACCCGACTGGAAGGCCGACAAGCGCCGTCAGGAAATAGATCTGGTGGATGTCGCGACCGGCAGCAAACGCGCGCTGACATGGAAGCGCAGTGGCCTGGGTTCGCTGCACTGGTCGCCGGACGGCACGCGGCTGGCATTCCTCGCCGACGATCACGGCGCGCAGGACGGCTCGGACGCCAAGGACGACGAGTCCGACAAGGATTCCGACGACAAGCAGGCGCAGATTTTCGTGATGCCGATGAACGGCGGCGACCCGGTGCGCATCACGCGCGTGAAGCAGGGCGTGGACGAATTTTCATGGAGCCCGGATGGCAGCCGCATCGCCTTCATCACCGCCGATGAGGCGAAAAACGCCAAGGCGATCAAGGCGCACGATGATGCGTTCCAGGTCACCGACAACAATTTCCTGGCGCGCGCGGCGCTCACGCCCGATCACCTGTGGGTGATATCAAGCACCGGCGGCGAGGCGAAGCGTTTGACACAAGGCGATTTCAGCCTGCAAACCGATCAGCAGGATTCCGCACCGGTGCCGGTGTGGAGCCGCGATGGCCGCAGCATCGTGTTCACGCGTTTTCCCGGCCCGTGGTGGGGGCCGTCGTTCCAGTCCGTGATCGACGAGGTGGATGCCACCGGTGGCAAGCCGCGCGCGCTGGTGGCTGCGCAGGGCTCGGGAACCCTGAAGTTCGCGCCGCAGGGCGACGCGTATGCCTACATGCGTCCGCGTGATGGCGACCAGAACAATGGCAACGCGGTGTACGTGAGCGACGGGCACGCTGATCCGCGCGACGTCAGCGCTGCGCTGGCGCGCAACTTCGATACCTACGAATGGTTGCCGAATGGCAAGGCGTTGTTGCTGGCCGGCGCCGATGGCACGCGCTCGACGTTGTGGGTGCAGCCCCTGAGTGGCGCTGCGCGTGCGCTGGATTTGGGCGACGTGCAGGTCAACCCGGAATTAAGTGTTTCCGACGGTGGCCGCGTTGCGTTCGTCGGCACCACCTCCACGCATCCGGACGAGTTGTATGTGCTGGATTCGGTGAACGCCCGGCCGCGCAAGCTCACCGATGTCAACGCATTCGTGGATCAACTGCGACTCGCCCGCAGCCAAACCGTGCAGTGGAGCAACGACGGCTTCGACGAGGATGGCGTGCTGGTCTATCCAGCGGGTTATCAGCGCGGCCACAAATATCCGCTGGTGCTGGTGATCCACGGTGGTCCGGAAGCGGCGACCGGCATGAGGTTCTCACCGCTGGCGCAGTTGCTTTCGGCTGCCGGGTTCGCGGTGTTCCAGCCCAATTATCGCGGCAGCACCAATCTGGGCGACAAGTACCAGCACGCCATTTTCCGTGACACCGGTGAAGGTCCGGGCAAGGACGTGATGGCGGGGCTGGCCGCGGTCGAAAAACTCGGCATCGTGGACACCGACCGCATCGGCGTGTCGGGTTGGTCTTACGGTGGCTACATGACCGCCTGGTTGAGCGGTCATTACGACAACTGGAAAGCCGCGGTCGCGGGCGCCGCCCTCACCGACTGGGTAATGGATTACACGGTTTCGTATTACCAGACCGGCGACACTTATTTCTTCGGAGGCTCGCCGTGGACGGCCAAGTACCACGACATCTGGCGAGAGCAATCGCCGATCGCGAGCGCGCAGAACGTCAAGGCGCCGACGCTGATCATGGGCGACGTCGGCGATCCCAACGTGCCGCTGATCAACAGCTACGAGTGGTATCACGCGCTGCGCGACGCCGGCGTGCCGGTGGAGTTCTACGCGTATCCGGCCGACACGCATTTCCCGCACGACATCGTGCGTACCACCGACGTGTACAAGCGTTGGGTCGGGTGGATGAAGAAATATCTGGAGTAGGGGCGGACAGCCCGCCCTCGATTCCGAAAGCGGGATTCGCTTCGCTGCTGCCGCCCTCCGCTCGCTCGGCGTGCGCTAGCCGCGCGAACACGGCCAGGGTGCACGGAGTGCACGCTACGAGCAGAATGAGTGCATCGGCGAAGCCGCAAGGAAAAAGATCATGACCGGCGTGCTCCAACTCGACCCGAAACACGCCGCCGTGCTGTGCATGGATTTCCAGATCAGCATCGTGCAGAACTTCTCCGGCGCGGATTCGCATGGATTGCTGGAACGCACCGCCGCATTGCTCGACGCCGCGCGCGCCGCGAGGGCGCGAGTAGGTTACGTCGAAGTCGGCTTCCGGCCTGGTTATCCGGAAGTGAGTGCGAACAACCAGTCGTTCAGCACGATCCGCTCATCCGGCAGATTCGAGGCCAACGCACCGGGCACGGAAATCCATCCGCGCGTCGCGCCGAGCGGGGGCGAGTTCGTTGTCACCAAACATCGGGTCGGCGCATTCCACGGGACCGATCTCGACATGATCCTGCGCGCCAACGGGATTGACACGCTGGTGCTCGCCGGCATTTCGACCAGCGGCGTCGTGCTTTCGACCGTGCGTCATGCCGCCGATGCGGATTACCGCATGGTGGTGGTCGCCGATTGCTGCGGCGACGCCGATGCGGAAGTGCATCGCGTTTTGACGGAGAAAGTGTTCCCGCGGCAGGCGACAGTGGTAAACAGCGCGCAAGTGATCGCCGCGTTGCACGGGTAGCGCGGTCAACCCGCATTGAAAGCAGGGTGGGTGACACGCCTTTCGCGCCCGATCAGCCGCAGCAGCCCGATTGTCCGGCCTGTACCGGCGGACATTTCACCGTGCCGTACGAGCAGAACACGCAGCAGTCGCCCGGCTGCGGGCGCAGCAATTCATGGCAGCCCCGGCATTCGTAGAAGAAAATGCACGCATCGGTGGGCATCGTTTCCGCGCGCGTGTGCCCGCAATATGGGCAGGTGATGCTTGATGTCAGTTCAATGGCGGAAGGCATATTGATGTGTGGCACGCGAGGGAGCCGGCGTCGATTTTGTGGCTTGTGCAGGTTGGGTCGAGCCCGGCTGTTCCGGGCAAAACCCGATAGTCGAGGCGATGATGCCGGGTTCGAAAATCGCTCTCCCCAATCACGCTGACTGACTGAACCTTGCACGCGCTTTTTCGTCCGAGTGACATGCGGCTTAATGGCATGCCACCAAGTTGTCTTGGGCCGCGATGACCTGCCACACCCGATCGCGTTTCAGCCAGGTGTCTGTCCAGATCGCGCAACGTCTGCTTTCCTTGCCGTCGGAACCGGTGGCGATGTTGCTTTCACTGCCATAGGCAACTGCCAGCGAACCTCCGAAGAAGCGGATTCTGACTTGACCGAGCCGGCAGTCGTGATCGTGGCCGGGTTCCAGCGCCTGCGATTTGTCGTAGCGCGTCCCGTGCGTTGATGTCCCCTGGAAATCGTCTGCAATCGCGTCTCGTAGTGCGGCTGTCGGGATGCCGCCACATTCCCCATTGCCCCAGGCCTTCTCCATACCCATGATCAGGCGTGCGTCGGAATTGTCGGGTTCGGCCCAATGGCTCCAAGGTTCAGCGGCATGCACAGCGCATGAAGCTGCCACCGCGATCACTGACAGAACGATCATCGGGATTTTCATGTGCGATGTTCCTGTCTGGAACTGGCGGATTCTACGCTGTGGGCATGGCGACATGCAGGGACCGCGGAGTTTTGCCACGGCGGGTGTTCAAGAATGGGATCTCGTCACTGATCGGCCGATTAGGTGCTTGCCTTTCTTCAGGCGTACCCTATCGCTTCCCAATCCGAGGGCATTGCCATGTCACACGCGACTCGCAGAATGCTCATTCCCTTTGCGCTTGCGGGCGCTTTGCTGCTCTGGGGCATGGCTAGCGCCGCGGACAGCGGGCCGATCGCGCCGTCGGGCGATACCGCTACGTTGTTGAAGGAAGCGGTGAACGGAAGCTGGCGTTCGGAAGCCAACAAGGCGCGCGATCAATACCGGCACCCGGTGCAGACGCTGGAGTTCTTCGGCATCAAGCCGGACATGACCGTGATCGAACTGGATCCAGGCGGCGGCTGGTACACCGAAATCCTGGCGCCGGTGCTGTATGCCAACGGTCACCTGATCGAAGCGACGTCGCCGCCGCGCAAGGAGCCGAGCAAATTCGAGGCGAAGCTGAAAGCCGACCCGAAGGTGTACGGACACGTCGGCAAGATCGTTGCGTTTTCGCCGCCGCAACAGGTGAACCTCGGGCCGGACAACTCGGCCGACATGGTGCTCACCTTCCGCAACGCGCACGACTGGTTGAACGACAGCCCGCAGGAGCTGGATGCGGTGTTCAAGGCAGCGTTCCAGGTATTGAAATCCGGCGGCGTGTTCGGTGTGACCGATCACCGTGCAAGGCCGTTCGCGGATGCACTGCAAAGCTCGAAGGCGCTGCACCGGATTCCCGAGGATTACATGATCGAGGTGGGTTTGCGGAATGGTTTCCGTTTGGCGGGCGCATCGGAGATCAATGCCAATCCAAACGATCCCGAGGACATCAATATCCATCGGCTGCCGCCGGATTTGTCAGGCCCGGCCGCCGAGCACGCCAAGATGAAGGCGATCGGCGAATCCGACCGGATGACGCTGAAGTTCGTGAAGCCTTGAATCAGCCGTCACCCGGCGCAAGCTAGAAAGGGCAGATTCCGGTCGCGGCTTTGCCGCGTCCGGAATGACAGCGGTGAAACAACCCGCCCAGTCGCGCGCAGGCGCGCTCCTAAAGAGCTGGCCCGCGGACGGCCATTCTTCCACGCAAGGAAAGCACAATGAGCATGAAAATCGCGGTGCTGGTCGGCAGCCTGCGCAAGGGTTCGATCAACAAGCAACTGGCGCACGCGCTGCAGAAACTCGCGGGCGACAAGCTCGCCTTCGAGTACATCGATATCGGCGATCTGCCGTTGTTCAACCAGGACAACGAGCAGAACTACCCGCCGACGGCGAAGCAGATGAAGGAGCAGATCCGGGGCGCCGACGGCGTGCTGTTCGTGACGCCGGAGTACAACCGCTCGATTCCCGGCGTGCTGAAGAACGCGATTGATACCGCCTCGCGCCCTTACGGCACCAATGCGTTCGCCGGCAAGCCGGGCGCGGTGATCGGCACCTCGCAAAGTTCCGCCGGCACCGCGTTGGCGCAGCAGCACCTCCGCAACATCTGCGTGTTCCTCGACATCCCGATGCTGCAACAGCCGGAATCCTTCATCCAGTACAAGGAAGGATTGTTCGCTGAGGACGGCAGCGTCACCGTGGACAGCACGCGGCAATTCCTGCAGGGCTTCGTGGATCGTTACGCGGCGTGGGTGAGCCGGTTCGCTTAGCCGACGCCTTGACTGCGCACGCGGGAGCGCGCGCGAACAGCGAAGCTGGCCCGAAGGGCGAGCGCCATGGATGGCGCGAGTAATGGCATTGGCTGAATCGGCGAGCCCCCGAAGCAGGGGCTGAAGGCCGGGTTGATTTGCGAACGCAGGACGCGCGAACTTGGCAACCAGGGGTTCAAGGTTTGATCGCCGCAGGGTGGCCGCGCGACCTGTAGGGCGGGTTTCGACCCGCCATGGTTGCTTCGGGAGCGGTGGGTCAAGACCCGCCCGCCCTGCCTGCCTATCATTTCGCAGGGCGCGGACGGTCACCGCGGCCCAGCATGGCGCAGCCGCCGAAGATCACGAACAGCGGCCACCAGCGGCCCCAGTCCAGCTCCAGCAGGAACAGCACGGCCACCGTGATCACCGCGCCGGCGACGAACAGGTGGTGGATCACCGGGCCGTCCACGCGGCTGCTGGCGCGATACAACTCGACGGCGCGGGTCAGCGGCGCGATCGCGGCGACCAGGATCAGCCACGCCCACCAGTTGTGGAATTCGAAGAAGTCGAAACCCAGTCCCAAGTTGCGCAGCAGGAACAAGACGCCGAGCGCGATCACGAACAGTGCGGGGAACAACCGGTATTCGTAGCTGCGCGCAGGTCTGGTCTCGTCGGACATGGCCGGGCTCTCCGTGGTTTGGCCAACGATAGGCAAGCGCGCGCCGTGGCGCCAGTGACGGATGTCAGGCCGCGTGGTGATCGTGCGGCGACACCGCCGCTTTGCTAACATCACCGATCTTTTTCGCAAGACCCACGGCCATGCTCGAGACCAACCCCATCCACGCCAAGATCGCGGATTTGCAGGCGCGCGTCGCGTCACTACGGGGGTATCTTTGACTACCCGGTCAAGCGCGAACGCCTCGAAGAAGTAAGCCGCGAGCTGGAAAACCCCAATATCTGGGACGATCCGCAACGCGCGCAGGAACTCGGCCGCGAGCGCGCGCGTTTGCAGCAAGTGGTGGAAGGACTGGACCGGATCGGGTCGGGCCTGAGCGACGCGCAGGAATTGCTGGAACTCGCCGGCGCCGAGGACGATGAGGAATCCGTACGCGCGGTGACGCGTGATGTGCAGGCGCTGGAAGAACACGTGGGCAAGCTGGAATTCCAGCGCATGTTCGCCGGCGAGATGGACGCGCACAACGCGTTCGTCGACATCCAGGCAGGCGCGGGCGGCACCGAGGCGCAGGACTGGGCCGAGATGCTGCTGCGCATGTACCTGCGCTGGTGCGAGAACAAGGGCTGGAAAACCGAATTGCTGGAGGCAAGCGCGGGCGAAGTCGCCGGCATCAAAAGCGCGACGTTCCGCGTCGAGGGCGATTACGCCTATGGTTGGCTGAAAACCGAGATCGGCGTGCACCGGCTGGTGCGCAAATCGCCGTTCGATTCAGACAACCGCCGGCACACCTCGTTCTCCTCGGTGTTCGTCAGCCCGGAAGTGGACGACGACATAGACATCGCCATCAATCCGGCCGACCTGAAGACCGACGTGTATCGCTCATCCGGCGCGGGCGGCCAGCATGTCAACAAGACCGAGTCGGCGGTGCGCATTACGCACATGCCGTCGGGGATTGTCGTCGCGTGTCAAACCGAGCGCAGCCAGCACGCCAACCGCGATCGTGCGATGAAGATGCTGAAAGCCAAACTGTACGAGATGGAAATCCAGAAGCGCAACGCCGAGAAGGCCGCGGTGGAAGCCACCAAGTCCGATGTCGGCTGGGGCAGCCAGATCCGCAACTACGTGCTCGACCAGTCCCGCATCAAGGACCTGCGCACCGGTATCGAACGCACCGATACCCAGCGCGTGCTGGACGGCGATCTGGATGAACTCGTCGAGGCGAGTCTGAAAATGGGCTTGGCGGCTGGCGCGAAACGCGCGGATGCGCAATGAGTGCTTGCCCGATCTCTCCACTACTCTATTGAGCCATGAACGATCAGCCCGCCAGCTCTCCCGTTGCAGACGAAAACAAGTTGATCGCGGAACGCCGAGAGAAATTGCGCGACGTGCGCGATCATGGCGTGGCGTTCCCGAACGACTTCCGCCCCGACGCATTCGCCGGGGACTTGCAAATCGAGACCGATGGCATTGATGCAGCGACACTGGCAACGCAGGCTCGCCGCGTGCGCGTTGCCGGGCGTCTGCTGGGCAAGCGAGTGATGGGCAAGGCCAGTTTCGCGCGCGTGCAGGACATGACCGGTTCGATCCAGTTATTCCTGCAGGCCGGCGCACTGGACGAGGCGTACGACGCATTCAAGGGTTGGGACATCGGTGACATCGTCGGTGCCGAAGGCACGCTGATGCGTACCAAGACTGGCGAGTTGTCGGTCGCGGTGACATCGATTCGTCTGCTTACCAAATCGCTGCGCCCGCTGCCGGACAAGTGGCATGGGCTGGCCGATGTCGAGCAGCGTTACCGCCAGCGTTATGTCGACTTGATCGTGACGCCGGACGCGCGGCGCGTGTTCGCATTGCGCTCGCGCGCCATCGGCTTCATGCGCCAGTGGCTGGAGTCACCCGAGCGGCGTTTCATGGAAGTGGAAACGCCGATGATGCACCTGATCCCCGGCGGCGCCACCGCGCGGCCGTTCGTCACCCATCACAACGCGCTGGATATTGACCTTTACCTGCGCGTCGCGCCGGAGCTGTATCTGAAGCGCCTCGTCGTTGGCGGCTTCGAACGCGTGTACGAGATCAACCGCAACTTCCGCAACGAGGGCGTGTCCACGCGGCACAATCCCGAGTTCACCATGCTGGAGTTGTACCAGGCTTACGCCACCTACAACGAAGTCATGGATTTGACCGAGGCCATGATCCGCGAGACCGCGAAAGCGGTGCTCGGCCGTACCGCGCTGGAATGGGAGGGCCGTGCGATCGATGTCGGCCCGGCGTTCCGGCGCTGGTCGCTGAGCGATGCCGTGCGTGAGCACAATCCGGAAATCGGTGAGTTCGAATTGCGCGACGTCGCCGCGCTGCGCGCGCATTGCGCACGGCTGAAGATTCCCGTGAAGAACGAATACGGCTGGGGCAAGCTGCTGCTGGAAATCTTCGAGAAGACGGTCGAGCATACGCTGGTGCAGCCGACATTCATCACCCAGTACCCGACCGAAGTTTCGCCTTTGGCGCGCGCCAACGACAACGACCCGGAAGTCACCGATCGTTTCGAGTTGTTCGTCGGCGGCAAGGAATTGGCAAATGGGTTTTCCGAACTGAACGATCCGGAAGACCAGGCCGCGCGCTTCCGAGCGCAGGTGGAGGCCATGGCGCACGGCGATGACGAAGCCATGCACTTCGACGCCGATTACATCCGCGCGCTGGAATACGGCTTGCCGCCAACCGGCGGCCTGGGGGTCGGCATCGATCGGCTGGTGATGCTGCTGGCGGATGTGCCATCGATCCGCGATGTACTGCTGTTTCCGTACATGCGGCCGGAGGCCTGACATGTGGTACGCCATCGTCGGCCTCGACAACGAAAACTCTCTCGGCGCGCGCCAGAGTGCGCGCCCCGCGCACCTGGCGCGCCTGAAGCAATTGCTGGACGAGGGCAGGTTGCTGCTGGCCGGGCCATTCCCCGCGATTGATGCAGCAGATCCCGGGCCGGCTGGCTTCGATGGCAGCCTGATCATCGCCGAGTTTGATGATCTGGAATCTGCACGCATCTGGGCGCAGGAGGATCCTTATGTTGTCGCAGGCGTGTATCGGGAGGTGGCCGTGCGGCCGTTCCGCCAGACGCTGCCATGACTGTGGCGCGCATCGAGGACATCCGCGCGAAGCTGATCGCTGCACTGAACCCGCTTTTCCTGGAAGTGCTGGACGAAGGTCATCAGCACATTGGCCACGCAGGCGAGGGCAGCGGCCATTTCCGCGTGCGCATCGTCAGCGCCGCGTTCGCCGGCAAGAGTGCGGTCGAACGGCATCGTGTGGTGTACGCCGCGTTGCACGAGCTGATGGGTCACGGCATCCACGCGTTGGCGATCGAGGCGCGAGCGCCGAAAGAGGCGTAGCGCACCACAGGTAAAGAGCATTCGCCCGCAAAGGACGCAAAGGAGAACAACCGCATTTGTTTCCTTCGCGCCCCTGGCGTCCTTCGCGACTATGGCTTTGCCCCATTGCCGCAGCGCACCATCTCTCGTATGTACACGAAGTTTGTGTCGCAAATCGCTGATACAAGAGAGATAGACAAGTTTTGATTGCGCCCGGCTTCCGCCCTTGGCACAGTGTCGCGTTCGACAGGCATGGATGCCACTTTTCGTCTTCAATCAAGCAGTGACCCATGCGCCTGACCACCATCAAGCTGGCCGGTTTCAAATCCTTCGTTGACCCGACCACGCTGCATCTGCCCACCAATCTCACCGGCATCGTCGGCCCCAACGGTTGCGGCAAGTCCAACATCATCGACGCGATCCGCTGGGTGATGGGCGAGAGCGCGGCCAGCCGCCTGCGCGGTGAAGCGCTGACCGACGTGATCTTTTCCGGGTCGAGCGGGCGCAAACCGGTCGGTCAGGCGACGGTGGAATTGATCTTCGACAATGCCGATGGCGCGATCGGCGGCGAATACGCAAGCTACAGCGAGATCTCGGTGAAGCGCGTGGTCGGGCGCGATTCGCAGTCGGATTATTTCCTGAACGGCGTGCGCTGCCGCCGGCGCGACATCACCGATCTGTTCCTGGGCACGGGCCTCGGCGCGCGCAGCTATTCGATCATCGAGCAAGGCATCATTTCCGATATCGTCGAGTCGCATCCCGAGCAGTTGCGTGCGCACCTGGAAGAAGCTGCCGGCATCTCGCGTTACAAGGAGCGCCGCAAGGAAACCGAGAGCCGCATCAAGGCCACGCGCGAAAATCTGGATCGCGTGCGCGACGTGCGTGAGGAAGTCGAGAAGCAGCTCGATCATCTCAACAAGCAGGCACGCGCGGCCGAGCGCTGGAAGAAGCTAAAAGAGGAACACACCCATCGCGAGGCGGAATTGCGCGCGCTGAGTTATCGCGCGATCGCGCAGGAACTTGGCGTTCATCGCGAAGCCTTGCGCGAAGCCGAAACCGGCATCGAAAAACAGCTCGCCGGACAGCGTCACCTGGAGGCGGCGATCGAGACCGGCCGTGCGCAGCATCAGGAACACGCCGATGCATTGAACGCAGTGCAGGCCGAGGTCTATCAGGTCGGCGCCGAGCTGGCTCGCGTCGAGCAGCAGATCCGCCATCATCGCGAACTGGGCGAGCGGCTGCGCCAGGCCCGCGAGGAAGCCGAGCGCGCCTGGGACGAACTGGGCACGCATATCGCCGCCGATCGCGCGCAGCACGAGTCCGTGCGCGAGGCGCTGAGCGAGGGCGAGCCGGAACTGGCGCGTCTGCGCGAAATCGAGGCGCGTACCGCATCCGCACTGCGCGAAGCGGAAGCGGCCCATGCGGCCTGGCAGGAACGATGGGAAGCGCACGGCGGCAATTCGGCTACCACCTCGCGTGAAGCGGAGATCGAGCGCACCCACATCGATCATCTGGACGCCCGTGGCCTGGAACTCGCACGCCGGCGCGAAACCCTGCAGGCCGAACGCGCGGGCTATGACCTGGATGCTCTGCATCAGGCCGCCGAGGCGCTGGACTCCGAGCATGCCGCGCAACGCGCCAAGATCGAATCGCATACCCAACAACTGGAAACACACAAGGCCGATGCCGAACGGCTGCTGGGCGAGGAGCGCCAGTCGCAGTCATGGCTGGCCGAGGCGCGCGCGCAGGAGCAATCCTTGCGCGGACGTATCGCTTCTTTGGAGGCCTTGCAGCACGCCGCGCTCGGCCAGGATCGCGACCACACACGCGAATGGCTGCAGAAATTCGGGCTGGCCGACGGCGCGCGTCTGGGTGCGCAATTGCAGGTAACGCCAGGTTGGGAGCGCGCGGTCGAAACCGTGCTGGCCGGCTTGCTGGAAGGCGTGCTGGTCGACGATCCGTTGCATCTTGCCGCCGAGATGGCTGCGATCGAGCACGCCGACGTCAGCCTGGTCGGCGCGAGCGATGCCCCGACGGCGAACATCGATCGCACGCTTGCGGCGCAAGCGCGCGGGCCGGCTGCCGCGCGGGCGCTGCTGGCGCAGGTGCGCACCGCAGAAACGCTCGAAGATGCACGCGCGATTGCGGCCACGCTCGGCGCGCCGCACTCGGTTATCACGCGCGAAGGCGTGTGGTTGTCGACGCACTTCGCGCGCGTGCGGCGTGCGGAAGGCGGTCAAGTGGGTGTGCTGGCGCGCGGCCGCGAATTGCAGACTCTCGGTGCCGAAATCGAACAGTTGCAGGTGCGCCTGCGCGAACTGGCGCAGCGTGCCGAGGAAGTGCGCGCGCAGCGCCTTGCGGCCGAGCAATCGCGCGACGATCTTCAACGCGAATTGTATGGCGTGCATCGTCGCCTGTCGGAACTTGCCGGTGAACTGCAGGGCAAGCGCGGCCGCATCGACAGCGCGCAAGCGCGCCTGCAGGCGCTGGATGGCGAACTGGCCGAGATCGCTGCGCGTGTCACCGAGAATGAGGAACTCGCGCGCGCGGCGCGTGCGCGCATGGAAGCGGCCATCTCGCGCATGGGCGAGCACGAGCGCGCGCGCGTGGCGCTGGAAGGCGAGCGCCGGCAATTGCTGGAGAGCCGTGAAGCCGCGCGCGCCGACGCCCAGGATGCCGCCGATGCCGCGCATCGTCATGCGCTGTCGCTGGAATCCCGGCGTGCGGCGCTGGTATCGCTGGAACAATCACTGGCGCGCATGGAAGCCCAGCACGCGCAGCTCGCGTCGCGCCGCTCCGAACTGGACCAGCAGATCAATGCGGGCGTCGATCCGGTCGCGGCGCTGGAGCGGGAGCGGCAGACGCATCTGGATCAGCGCCTGCAGATCGACCGCAAGCTGGTGGATGCGCGGCGCAGGGTCGAGGAAGCCGATGCCGAATGGCGCCGCCTGGAACAGGAGCGCCACGCGGCGGAACAGGCGTTGGTCGGCCAGCGCGAAGTGCTGTCGGAACGCCGCATGGCCGAGCAGGCGCTGCGCCTGCGTGGCGAGCAACTGGCGGAGGCGATCGGCGCGGCGGGCTTGCAAGTCGAGCCATTGCTGGCGGAACTGGCCGAGGATGCGCAGCCCGAGCAATGGCAGGAGCGCATTGCGGAACTGGAAGGCAAGATCGCGCGGCTGGAGCCTGTGAATCTCGCCGCGATCGCCGAACACGCCGAACATTTGCAGCGCAAGGAATACCTGGATGCGCAACTCGCCGACCTCACCTCGGCGCTGGAAACACTGGACAACGCGATCAAGAAGATCGATCGCGAAACACGCCAGCGCTTCAAGGACACCTTCGATCGCGTCAATGCGGGGTTCCAGGATCTGTTCCCGAAGCTGTTCGGCGGCGGTCACGCGCACCTGGAACTCACCGGCGAGGATCTGCTGGACAGCGGAGTGAGCATGATGGCGCGTCCGCCGGGCAAACGCGTCAGTCACATCTCGCTGCTCTCGGGCGGTGAGAAGGCGATGACCGCGGTGGCGCTGGTGTTCGCGATCTTCGGCTTGAATCCGGCGCCGTTCTGCCTGCTGGACGAGGTGGACGCGCCGCTGGACGAAGGCAACGTCGGTCGTTTCGGGCAACTGGTGCGCGACATGTCGGAGAAGGTGCAGTTCATCGTGGTGACACACAACAAGTCCACGATGGAAACCACCCACCAATTGTGCGGCGTGACCATGCGCGAGCCGGGCGTGTCGCGATTGGTGCAGGTGGATCTGGCGGAAGCGGCGAAACTGGCGGGGGCTGCCTGATGCGAGTAAAGAACGGACAAATTGGTGTCGTCATTCCGGGACGCTAGGCGATTCAGCGCGCGCGGAATCCCGAATCCTTTGACTTTCCCGGAAGATCAAAGTCGCTGATCACGGCCTTCACCGGGATGACGAGAATGAAGCATCCCGGCTTTTGCTAAAGTCCGCACATGGACGTGTCCTCCACCAGTTTGCGCATCGTCATCGCCGTCGCCGGCGTATTGATCCTGCTCGCTATCTATTTGTTCGGCCGCCCAGGACAGCAGGGGCAGGGCCGGCGCATCCTGTTCAAGCGCACGCGTGACTCGCGGGTGGAGCCGGTGATCGGCGATGCCGGCAATGTCATCACCGATCCCGCCGATCCGCATGCGGTGGTGCCCGAACCGCGGCAGGGAGAACTCGATGTCGGCTTGCAAGAGGAACTGGATCGTCTGGGTGAGGCGGTAGCCTCCGCGCGCGCGCGCGGTCGTCCCGCGGCGTCGCAGCGGCCGCTGGCGGGCAAACGCCCGGCCGACCTGCCGGTCGAGCGTATCGTCACCCTGTTCGTGGTTGCGCGCGGCGACGGTAAATTCTCCGGCAGCGACATCGCGGTCGCCGCCGAAAAAGCCGGCCTGGAATTCGGCGAGATGCAGATCTTCCATCGTCCGCTGGACGGCAAGCCGGAAGCGGCACCGATTTTCTCGATGGCCAACATGGTGAAGCCCGGCACCTTCGACATGAGCCGGATCGATGAACTGCGCACGCCGGGGCTGACGTTTTTCCTCACCTTGCCCGGCCCGCTGACCGCGCTGGACGCCTGGGACGCGATGCTGCCGGCCGCCCAACGCATGGCCGAATTGCTTGGCGGCAACGTGCTGGACGAGGAGCGCAACGCGCTCGGCCGCCAGCGCATCGCGGTGTTGCGTGATGAATTGCGCGGCTGGGATCGCAAGCACGAAGGGCCGGAAGTGCACATGCGTCCGCGGCGCTGAGGCGAACTCGGGGTGCGCTCTTCCCAACGCAGACAGAAAGGCGGAGCCGGTCCGCGGATGAATGCGAAGGCGCAAGCACGGCGCTCCTCGCTTCATCTCGCTCGCGTCATTCTATTTGCGAACTGATTCCGCTGTTGCTGGCAAAAACCACTTCCGCAGCCGCACCAACAAAAGCCGGTGACATTTTCATGGCGTATCCAAATCCCTGCTTCCGTGAAGATCGCATCGAGGTGCTGCACGAAGCGATCCGCATGATGGCGTTCGGCACCCTGCTGACGCATGTGAACGGCGAATTCCTCGTCACCCATCTGCCGTTCGAGCTCGACCTCACGCCCGCGCCGAACGGAACCCTGGTCTGTCACGTGGCGCGTTCCAATCCGCAATGGCGCGCGCTGGGTGAAGGCATCCCGGCGCTGGCGATCTTGCAAGGCCCGCACGCCTACGTCTCGCCGTCCTGGTATCCGGGCAAGCGCGAAGACCCGCGCCAGGTGCCGACCTGGGATTACCTTGCGGTGCACGCGCATGGCGAGCTACGTACGTTCGACGACGCGGGTCGGCTTCAGGATTTGCTGCGACGTTTGACCGAGCGCAACGAGGGTGCGCGTGCCGAACCTTGGAAAATCACCGACGCGCCGGCGGATTATCTGCACGAGCAAATGCGCTACATCGTCGGGCTGGAGTTGCGCATCGAGAAACTGCAGGGCCGCTACAAGCTCAGCCAGAACCGCGATGCGGCCGACCAGGAGGGCGCGCGTGCCGGGCTCGCCTCGGGCAACGAACGCGAGCGCGCGGTGGCCGAAGCGATTGCGGCGGCACAACAACACAAGCCCTAGCTGCACGCCGCGCACGATCGGCGCGCGACAATGCGTTGACGGAGCGCAGGCTACTGTTCTGATTCCAGCTTGCGCACCAGATCGATATATTTCTGCCGCGCTTCCTCGCCTGACATCCCGCGCAACTTGGCCCAGGCCTCATATTTGGCGGTGCCGACGAAATCGAAGAAACCGGGTTTGGCTCCGCATACGTCGCCTTCCGCGCCTTGCTTGTAGAGCGCGTACAGCTTCAGCAGGGTGTCGTTGTCCGGGCGCTGCGTCAGTTGCTTGACGTCCGCGGCGGCCTGCTCGAATTCGGTTGCCAGATCGGGCATGTCTCCGACTCTTGTCGATGCGGGCTCTGGCCCGTGTCACGGCATCCACTGCCTGCACGGGGGTGATCGTACTCCTGTTGTCCCGATCCCGGCTCATCGCGCATCCATGTGCTGGCCCGGATGATGACATCCTGTCATCAATTGTCGAACGCGTGCACGGCCGCGTCAATGCGGTTGCTAATCCTCCGAGGTCGTCCTGGTGTTCGTGGCTTTGCGCGGGGCGCGCTTGGCGGCGCGCACTTCGCGTGCGAACTCGTCCATGCGTTCGGACAATTGCCGGATATCTTCACGCGTGGGCATCTGCATGCGTTCCATCGCGCGCGCCAGACGCTCATCGAACATCTGCTCGAACTTGCCGAACACATCCGTGGTGCGCCGCCGCGCTTCATTCACCCACGGCTCGGCCCGCCGTTGCGCCTGCTCGAACTGCGCTTGCGTGTAGGTGCGGGTTTTTTCCTGCACCTGCGCGCCTTCTTCGACCAGGGTTTCGAAAAACTTTCCGCCTTCCTGTTGCGCCTTGGAAAACGCGCCCAATCCCGCCAGCCAGATCTGCTGCGCGGATTCCATGACGCCGCGGCCAAACGCCTTGGCCTGCTCAGCGCCGCGCCTGGAATTGCCGAGGTCTTCTTTCTCGTCGCTCATCACTCCTCCTTTGCGATCATCGACGCGGCCACCAAAGGGCGTCCACACGCGGTAGCGCGCTTCGCATCAACAGCATGTCGCGACCGCCGCTGCACCATTGAAATTCCACTCTACGCCGATCCGCGCGCGAATTCATGTGAGAGTCCCCGTGTGGAAGCCCGGTGCTTGCACATTCCGCGCTCGCTCATCACCGCTCCCGCTCGGAAACGAGATCCGAGGCGCGCGCGAACGGCGGCCGCCACGTATCCGGGCCCGGCTGCAAGGCGAGTTGCCGCAAGCGGCGCAGATAGTCCTCGCGCGCCAGCGTAACCGCACCCATGCGCAACAGATGCGGATTGGGAACCTGCGCGTCCAGCAGCGGGCAATCGTCTTCCCGCAATGTGCGGCAGAGCGCGAGCAGCGCCACCTTGGAGCCGTCGTTTGCGCGCGAAAACATGGATTCGGCGCTGAACGCGCGCCCGATTGCCACGCCATAAATGCCGCCGACCAGCAATTCGCCATCCCACACTTCCAGCGAATGCGCGTATCCGAGTTGATGCAGGCGTACGTAAGCGGCAAGCATTTCCGGCGTGATCCAGGTGCCGGTCTCGCGCGCGCGCGGCGCAGCGCATTCGCGCACCACGCGTGCGAACGCGCGATCCATGCTCAGCGTCCAGGTGGATTTGCGCAGCGCGCGTGCCAGCCGGCGCGAGACGTGCACGCCATCGGTCATGAACACGCAGCGCGGATCAGGCGACCACCACAGCAGGGGATCACCTTGCGAATACCAGGGGAAAATGCCGTGCGCGTAGGCCGCGAGCAGGCGCTGCGGAGAAAGATCGCCGCCGAACGCGAGCAGACCATTGGGATCGGAAAGCGCATGCGCCGGATCGGGGAAAGGGTCGAGCGCGTCCGCTCGCAGTTGTGCGATTCGAATCACGGCGCGCACTCGCGTTGCGCAAACGGCGAATGGGCGAGCAGATCGCGCCCGTAGGCATCCAGCATCGCGGCTTCGCGTTGCAGCGCACCGCGCACCGCGTCGCGAAAATCCGTGTCGGCCAGATAATGCCGCGAGTGCGTGCGCACCGGCAGGAACCCGCGGCTGAGTTTGTGTTCGCCTTGCGCGCCGGGTTCGAAGCGGGTCAAACCGACGCGCAGGCAGTGTTCGATTCCCTGGTAATAGCACAGCTCGAAGTGCAAGCCCGGCACCGGCTCGCGCGTGCCCCAGTAACGGCCATAGAGCGTGCTGCGCGAAGACAGGTACAGCGCGCCGGCGATGATCGCGCCATTGCGCCGCGCGAACGCGACGTGTGAACGCGCAGGCAATGCACGGCCCAGATGCCGAAAGAAATCGCGAGTCAGCGTGGCGGTATTTCCTTTTTCGTCGAAGGTGTGCAGATACAGAGCGTGCATCGCATCCCATTCCGCGTCGCTCAAGCTTCCGCCGCCGCGAAATTCGCAGGCAATGCCCGCCTTCGCCACTTGCGCGCGTTCGTGACGGACCGCCTTGCGGCGCTTGTGCGTGAGTGCGGCTAGAAAATCGGCAAAGTCGCGCCAGCCGTGCTCATTTCGCCAATGGAATTGCCAGTCGAAACGCGGCAGCCAGCGCTCATCGTCAAACGCGGCTAGTTCGCCTTCATTTGGAAAATCCACGTGTGCGGAAGAGAGGCCGAGTTCTCCGGACAGTTGCGTCAGCGCATCGGCAAGCAGCACCCGCCGTTGCCGCGACTGCGGAACGTCGCCCGTCAGCAGGCGCGGCCCGCTGACGGGCGAGTAGGGCACCGCGCACAAGAGCTTCGGATAGTAATCGCCACCGGCACGTTCCCAGGCGTGCGCCCACGACCAGTCGAACACGTACTCGCCATGCGAGTTGCCTTTCAGATACAGCGGCAGCGCGCCGATCAGCGCATCGCCATCGTGCAAACTCAGGTGCTGTGCGCGCCAGCCAAGTGCTTGGCGGATGCAACCGGTGCGTTCCAGACCGGCGAGAAATGCATGCGAAACGAAGGGATTGTCGTCCGCGACCAGCGCATCCCAGTCCGCGGCATTGATTTCGTCCAGCGATGCATGGGTGCGCAGCGAGAGCATTCGGTCATTATGCCGCCACTTCCGTTTTCGTCATCCGGGCGAACGCCCCACCCGCGACCCTTCCAAAGGCGCAGGGCTCCGGATCGTCGCTGCTTGATACCGGAATGGCAGGTGTTTCAGCCTGTGAGCCCAACCGAATCCAGGAATTTTTCCGCATCCAGCGCGGCCATGCAGCCGAAACCGGCGGAGGTGACGGCCTGCCGATACACCTGATCGGCGACGTCGCCGGCGGCGAACACGCCGCGCACGGAAGTCTGGGTCGCGGCGCCTTCCAGACCGGTGCGGATCTTGATGTAGCCATTGGCCATGTCGAGCTGGCCCTCGAAGATGCTGGTGTTGGGCGTGTGACCGATCGCCACGAACATGCCGCTGACCGCGATCTCCCGCTTGCCCTTGCCGCCGGCACTCGCCAGCCGCACGCCGGTGACACCCGAGTCATCGCCGAGCACTTCATCGACGACATGGTTCCAGATCAGCTCGACCTTGCCGGCGCGGGCTTTCTCGAACAATTTGTCCTGCAGTATCTTTTCCGCGCGCAGCTTGTCACGTCGATGCACCAGCGTGACCTTGCGGCAGATGTTGGCCAGATACAGGGCTTCCTCGACCGCGGTGTTGCCGCCGCCGATCACCGCGACATCCTGATCACGGAAGAAGAAGCCATCGCAGGTTGCGCACGCCGACACTCCGCGGCCCTTGAATTTTTCTTCGGAAGGGATCCCGAGATATTTGGCGTCTGCGCCGGTCGAAATGATCAGCGCGTCGCAACTGTATTCGCCATTGTCGCCCTTCAGGCGGAACGGCCGCTGGGACAGATCGACACTATGGATATGGTCAAAAACAATTTCGGTATCGAAGCGTTCGGCGTGGCGCAGAAAGCGCGCCATCAGGTCCGGACCTTGCACCCCGTCGTCATCGGCGGGCCAGTTGTCCACGTCGGTCGTGGTCATCAGCTGACCACCTTGCGCGAGACCCGTGATCAGCATCGGCTTCAGGTTGGCGCGCGCGGCGTACACCGCGGCGGTGTAGCCGGCGGGACCCGAACCGAGGATCAGCAAGCGGCTGTGTTTGGGGGTGCTCATGTATAATCCTTCGGATTTTTTCTGGTGGTTCGCCCGACCCGCGCCACGCGCGTTTTTCCGACCAACCCGCCGGTGCGTTGCTCTTCGAGCGACGCATGCTGGTTGCGCAGGATGGGGAGAGGCGAGCCTGAATTCAAGCACGCGATTCTCGCACGAGGAAGCAATCAATGCGCATCGGTATCCCTTCCGAAACGAAGACGCTAGAGGGCCGTGTCGCCCTGGTACCCGCGGCCTGCGCCGATCTGGTACGGCATGGCCATGAAGTGTTCCTGCAATCCGGCGCCGGCATCAAGAGCGGTTTCGCCGATGCGGCGTTCGAAAAAGTCGGCGTCAAGATCGTGCCCGATGCCGCGGCGTTGTACGAGAAAGGCGAGTTGATCGTCAAGGTCAAGGAACCCATCGCGGGCGACCTTGCGCTGCTGAAGAAACATCACCTGTTGTTCTGCTATCTGCATCTGGCGCCGGAGCCGGAATTGACCAGGCGTCTGCTCGATATCGGCCTGACCGGCGTCGCGTTCGAGTCGGTGGAGGATGAGGAAGGCAACCTGCCACTGCTGGCGCCGATGTCGGTGATCGCGGGACGCCTCGCGGTGCAGGCGGGCACGCATCTCTTGCATCAACCGGAAGGCGGCAAGGGCAAGTTGCTCGGCGGCATGCCCACCACCGAGCGCGGCAAGGTCGTGGTATTGGGCGCGGGCGCAGCCGGCGGCAATTCCGCGGCGCTGGCAGCGGCTGGCGGCGCGAACGTGGTGGTGTTCGACAAGCGTCCGGATCGCCTGGCGCAGATGATGGCGCTTGGCGCCAACATTACCGCGCTGTATGCCTACGAATCGGTGATCGCAGAGGAAGTGGCATCTGCCGACCTGGTGATCGGCGCGGTGTTGATACCGAGTGCGAAAGCGCCGCACGTGGTCAGCGCGGCCATGGTCAAGTCCATGGAGCGCGGCAGCGTGATGGTGGATATCTCGATCGACCAGGGCGGTTGCTTCGAGACGTCGAAACCGACCACCTGGAAGGAACCGACCTACATCGTGGATGGCGTCACGCACTTCTGCGTCACCAACATGCCGGGCGCGGTGCCGCAAACCTCGTCGCAGGCGATTTCCGCCGCGCTGCTGCCGTATGTGTTGCGTCTGGCTTCCGGCGATGGGTGGCGCAGCTACCAGCCACTGGCCAAGGGCATCAACATCGCCAATGGCGAGATTGTGCATCCGGCGTTACAAGGCATGAAGCTGTAGCGTGCGCTTTGCGCAAGATCGGCGCGGCGAGGCATGTTGTGCAACGCGGATTTTGCCTGGCAGGAGCGCGCCTGCGCGCGCCCCGTTGCACCCAGACGCGCTGCTAGAGAAAGCAGGGCATTGGCTTGCGCGGCAATAGCGTTATAGTCCGCGCCACGGTGATGCAAGTTTGAGGTTGCAATACGTGGCGCGCACCAAAGCCCTTGCCAGTCCAGTCAGCGAAACCAGCGAACGCACCCGCCGCATCCTGCGCGAAGCGGCGGTGCTGCTGTTGCTGCCGCTGGCGCTATACCTTTTCATCTGCCTGATCAGCCATAGCCCGGCCGACCCCGGTTGGTCGCACACGGGCGAAGGTGCCACGCTGCACAACTTCGGCGGCACCATCGGCGCGTATCTGGCCGATCTGCTGCTGTACCTGATCGGCGACATCGCCTACGCATTTCCCATCCTGCTGGTGGTGCTGTCGGTCGGTGTGCTGCGGCAATGGCGTTCGGCCGACCGCAGTGCACTGGAACCGACCTTGCGCCTCATCGGTTTCGTTGCATTCTTCGTCAGTGGTTGCGGCCTGGCCGCCTTGCGCGATGGCGGCGTGATCGATCTGGGCAGCGATCTGCCGGCCGGCAGCGGCGGCATTCTCGGGCAACTGGTCGGCGAAGTGCTGACGCGCGGCTTCGGCGAACTTGGTGCGACGCTGTTCCTGCTCGCGTTGTTTCTGGTCGCGGTGACGCTCGCGACCGGCTTGTCATGGTTCAAGTTGATGGATGCGATCGGCCGCGGCATCGTCGGCGCAGGCGCATGGCTGCGTGGACGATTGAAGCGCGCGCCCGAAGCGCTGGCTGCGCGCGCGGCACGCGTGGAGCGCGAGGAAGTGCGCAAGTTCGAGACCGCGAGACAGGCAAAACGCGAGCCGGTGAAGATCGAGCCGGTGATCGCACCGATCGTGAAGAGCGAACGCTCCAGGCGCGAGAACCAGATTCCGATGTTCGCCGGCGCCAGCACCGAAGGGGAAGTGCCGCCGCTTTCATTGCTGGACGAACCGCCGCCGCGCGGCAAGGGCTACTCGGAAGAAACGCTGGAAGTGCTGTCGCGCCAGGTCGAGATGAAGCTCAAGGATTTCCGGATCGATGCCCAGGTGGTGAGTGCGCACCCGGGGCCGGTGATCACGCGCTTCGAGCTGGAACCCGCCGCCGGCGTGCGCGGCAGCCAGATTTCCTCGCTCGACAAGGACATCGCGCGTGGCTTGAGCGTGTACAGCGTGCGTGTGGTGGATGTGATCCCCGGCAAGAACGTGATCGGCCTGGAAATCCCCAACGCCTCGCGCGAGACGGTGTACCTCTCGGAAATTCTGAGTTCCAAGGAATACGGCGATGCGCGCTCGCCGCTGTCGCTGGCGCTGGGCAAGGATATCGGTGGTCGGCCGGTGGTCGTCGATCTTTCCAAGATGCCGCACCTGCTGGTGGCCGGCACCACCGGCTCGGGCAAATCGGTTGCCTTGAACGCGATGGTGTTGTCGCTGCTGTTCAAGGCATCTCCAAGCGACGTGCGCGTGATCATGATCGATCCGAAGATGCTGGAGCTCTCGGTGTACGAAAAGATTCCGCATCTGCTGGCGCCAGTCGTCACCGACATGAAGGAGGCCGCCAATGCGTTGCGCTGGTGCGTGGCCGAAATGGAGCGGCGCTACAAGCTGATGGCTGCGGTGGGCGTGCGCAACCTGGCCGGCTTCAACAAGAAGGTGCGTGACGCGCAAGCGGCCGGCCAGCCGCTGCTCGATCCATTGTTCAAGCCCAACCCGGACTTGCCGATGGACATCGCGCAGCCGCTGCAGCCGTTGCCATTCGTGGTGGTCATCATCGACGAATTCGCCGACATGATGATGATCGTCGGCAAGAAGGTCGAGGAGTTGATCGCGCGATTGGCGCAGAAGGCGCGCGCCGCGGGCGTGCATCTGATATTGGCGACGCAACGACCGAGCGTTGACGTGATCACCGGCTTGATCAAGGCCAACATCCCGACCCGCATCGCCTTCCAGGTTTCCAGCAAGATCGATTCGCGCACGATTCTCGACCAGTCCGGCGCGGAAACGCTGCTCGGTCATGGCGACATGTTGTATCTCCCACCCGGCACCGCCACGCCCGAACGCGTGCACGGCGCTTTCGTGGACGACCACGAGGTGCACAAAGTCGTCGAGTGGCTGCGCGCGCAGGGCGAACCGAAATACATCGACGGTGTGCTGGAGGAAGTGCAATCGCTGGGCGACGGCAAGATCGTCAGCGAGTCGGGCTTGCCCGAGGAAGAGGAAGGCAACGACGACAATGTGCTTTACGACAAGGCGGTGCGCATCGTCACCGAGTCGCGGCGCGCCTCGATTTCCGGCGTGCAGAGGCATCTGCGCATCGGCTATAACCGCGCCGCGCGCCTGATCGAACAGATGGAGCAGGAAGGTGTGGTCAGCGCGCCGCTGCACAATGGGCAGCGCGAGGTGCTGGCGCCGCCACCGCCCTAGTGTGTCTGGGGAGGAGTGGGTGCGCGGAGCGTCGCGACTCCGGCTGGCAGCGTGCGCACGTGCACGAATGGTTGAGCCAGCGCATTTTATTCAGTTTTTGCGCGCGTTCATCCGCCGCAGGCATCATTCCAACATCGTTCCCGGACGGAAGACCATGCGTATTTCCATTTCGATTCTGCTGCTGCTGTCACTTTCCGGTGTCGTGCACGCCGCCGCCGGCGCGCGCTCGCAGCTGGATGCGTTCGCGCAGAACCTGCATTCGCTCGCCGGCAACTTCAGCCAGACCGTCTACGATGCCAACGGTCGCAGCACCCAGACCGCGCACGGGACGCTGGCGCTGCAGGCCCCGCGGCAGTTTCGCTGGGATACGCAGGCGCCGTACAAGCAATTGATCGTGGCGGACGGCAAGAAGGTGTGGATCTACGACCCGGAGCTGGAGCAGGTGACGGTACGCGACCAGGGTACGCAGGAAGCGCATAGCCCGTTGACGGTGCTGACCGATCTCTCGCAGTTGGATCACGACTTCAGGACGAGCGAGCAGGGCGAGCGTGACGGGCTGCAATGGCTGCGGCTGGTTTCGCGTGCCAAGGACCCGCAGTTCGAGTACGCCGACATCGGCTTTGACGGCAATGCGCCACGGCGGATGGTGTTCAAGGACACGCTCGGCAATCGTACCGAAATCGTGTTCACCGAGTGGCAGCGCAATCCGCAACTGCCGGCTGGTACTTTCGCGTTCACTCCACCCAAGGGCACCGACGTGGTGGGGGATGCCGCGCCGGCGGCGGAACAATGAGCGTCCCGGCGAACCGGTAGTTCGTTCAAGCCGACCTCCCCGGCGCCACGTCATTATTGACCCGCGGCTCAAGTCACGTCGCCCATGATCAACAAACTTCCACGCTGGGTGCTGCTGGGTGGCATCGTGCTGTCGTTCATCGGCGGCATGGTCAATGCGGCGGGATACTTGAGCTTCCGCCATCAGGCGATCACGCACATGACCGGCACCACCACACTGCTGGGTATCGGCGTGGCGCAGGGCGACGTTGGCGATATGCTGAAATTCGGCATCGTGGCGGTGGCATTCCTGCTCGGCGCCGCGCTCGGGGGTTTCATCGTGCGCGACGGCGCATTGCGGCTGGGTCGCCGCTACGGTGTGGCACTGTCGGTGGAATCGCTGCTGCTGTTCGCGGCGGTGCCGTTATTGGTGGCTGATCGCGACGGCGGATTGTGGCTGGCCGCCGCGGCTTGCGGTTTGCAGAACGCAATGGCCGGCACTTACAGCGGCGCGGTGGTGCGCACCACCCACGTGTCCGGCTTGTATACGGATCTCGGCATGTTTCTGGGACAATGGTTCGCCGGTGTCAAGATTGATGTGCGCCGCGTGCGGCTCTATCTCACGCTGGTCATCGGCTTCTTCATCGGTGCCGTGACCGATGCGCTGATCTTCCCGCGTGTCGGTCAATATGGTCTGCTGCTGCCCGCCGCGCTGACCGGCCTGGTCGGCGTTGCGTACACGATTTATCGCCATCGTCATCGGCCGATGCTGGCGACC
>DATNFU010000059.1:0-4292 GCA_035606235.1 Rhodanobacteraceae bacterium | reverse complement strand
CGCTGGACGAACTTCAGGTACGCGAGAAACGCCAGCAATTGCAGCCACAGCGCCAACGCGTTGGCGATACCCGCGCCTTCGGCGCCCATCGCGGGAAAGCCGAACTTGCCGTAGATCATGATCCAGTCCAGCGGCACCAGTACCGCGAGCCCGAACACGCCGAACACCATCGTCGGCCGCGTCCAGCTCGAACCTTCGCACAAGCCGCGCAACGCGAAATAACCGCACAGGCCCGGCGCGCCCCAGCTCAGGGCGTGCAGGAACGCCTGCACGTCGTCGGTGAGCGCCGGATCGACGCCGATCAGGTTCAGCAATGGACCCGAATGGCGCGCGCCGAACCACAGCAGCACCGACAGCGCCGCCGCCAGCCACAATGCCTGCCGGAACAGCGGCCCGATTTCCCGCTGCCGCCCGGCACCGTCCAATTGCGCGACCGAAGGCGACAAGGCCATCATCACCCCGACCGCGCTCACCAGCCCCAGCACCCACACGTTGGCGCCCACTGCGACCGCGGCCAGCGTGTGTGCGTTGTAATGGCCGGCCAGTGCCACGTCGACGGCACTCATCCCGACCGCAGACAACTGCCCGGCGATCAGCGGCAGCGCCAGCTTGATCGTCGCACGCAGCTCGCGCGCGAAACGCGCACGATCCAAGGCTAGAATCTGGGGCATTGCGGAAGACCCGATGTCACACGAAACGACGCCACCCGCCGAACCCGCAGCATCGCCGCCGGCGCCCTCGACCGGCAAGTGCGAGAACTGCGGTGCGCCGCTGTACGGCAGGTATTGCTACGCGTGCGGCCAGCCGATCCAGGGGCTGGTGCGGCATTTCGGCAGCGTCATGTCCGATGTCGCAGACAGCATATTGAACGTCGACGAGCGGCTGTTCCGCACGCTCGGGCCATTGTACCTGCGGCCGGGCAAACTCACGCTGGATTACTTCGAGGGAAAACGCGCGCGTTACGTGACGCCGTTCAGGCTGGTGTTCTTCCTCGCGATCGTGGCGTTCTTCGCGATCCAGTTGACCGTGCGCTCCGGCTTCACGAGCGTGCCGAAGGAAGCCGTGCGCATTTCCACCGGCTCGGCTGGTCCGAGCGTCTCGGTGACACGCACGCCAAAGGCGGTGCCGGCGCCGGTGTCGTCGGATCACGGCGCCTTCTCCGAAGGCAACATCGTGATCAACAACAAGGTGTTCTGGAACCGCGACACCAAACCGCTCAAGGTGGGCTGGTTGCCCGATGTGGCGGTGGATTGGCTGAACGATTCGATCGGCAACGCCCAGCAGCAACTGCATGCGATGAACGAGGGCAGTTTCGCCGATCAGCAGATCGCCCGCCGCAAGTTCACGCTGGGCTTGTTTTCCGCCGCGCCCACGGTGTTGTTCCTGCTGCTACCGCTGTTCGCGCTGCTGCTGAAGATCTTTTACATCTTCAAGAAGCGGCTGTACATGGAGCACCTGATCGTGGCCATGCACAGCCACGCGTTCCTGATGCTGTCAATGCTGGTATTGGTAGGCATCGCGGTGTTGCGCCATACGCTGCTGCCGCACGCCGGCTGGCTCAAGGTTCCGCTGTACCTTCTCACCGCTGCCGCATGGATCTGGATGTTCGTGTACCTGTGGCTGATGCAGAAGCGGGTGTACCGGCAAGGCTGGTTCATGACCAACCTGAAGTACTGGTCGCTCGGCTTCTGTTATCTCATCATGATGGGATTCGGCTCGGTATTCGCCGTATTGATCAGCCTGACGGGCGCATGATGTCACTTGGGGCGCGCGACGGCCTCCAGCGGGGCTCCGGCGCTCGTTGTGCACAGCCGCAAAACCGCGCCCACCGCCGCTTCCTGATGCCGGTATCCACCCGGATTTCACCCGACTCCGACGGCCATGCTGTTGATAGTAAAACCGAAAATTCAGTTGTCGAAAAAATCGCCAACCCGTGCGCGGGGCCGATCCGGCGAGCCTTGGCGGCGCTTGCTCGCCGGTGTTCCACAACCTTATCCACAGCGTTTGTGGATAAGAAAAAATTTGCCAATACGTCACCGGTTTACCCGCTATTCCTGCACGCGATGACAACAAACGTCGGTAAGTCATGACCGAACCGTCGCGACCGGATTCGTCGGCCTGCATCGTGCGCGTCGCGCTGCCGATACCGTTGCCCCAGACTTTCAGTTACCGGTCGGACTCGTCGACAGTGCGCGCGGGATCGCGGGTACGGGTGCCGTTCGGACACGCGCACCGCACTGGCGTCGTCCTCGAATTCGGGACGGAAGCCGATGTCACCGGACAGCAACTGAAGTATATCGATGCGGTGCTGGACGACGAGCCGTTGCTCGATCCGGAGTTGCTTTCGAACCTGCGGCGCGCCGCGGATTACTGGTGCGGCGCCATCGGCGAAGTGATCTTTGGCGCCCTGCCGCTGGGTTTGCGCGAGGGTCGCGCGCCCTCCGACTTCGCCGAGGAAGCTTGGCAACTTACCGCGGCCGGTACGGCGGCACGCGATGCACGCAGCCGGCGGGGCGGTTCGGCCGCATTGCTGGAAACATTGGCGGACGTCGCCCTTTCCGCCAGCGAACTCGATACCTTGCTGCCGGGCTGGCGCGCGGCGGCACGCCGGCTCGCCGCGGCGGAGCTGATCGAGCGCACGCAGCTTCACGCCGGCTCGCCGCAACCGCGCGATGGCGCCGCGCCGGTGCTGAACGACGAGCAAGCCGACGCGCTCGCCACCGTCCTGTCCGCCGGCGGCGGCTTCCATCCCTTTCTGTTGCAGGGCGTCACCGGCAGTGGCAAGACCGAAATCTACCTGCGGCTGACCGAGCGCGTGTTGCAGCAAGGCCGGCAGGCGCTGTGGTTGGTACCGGAAATAGGATTGGTGCCGCAGGCGCTGCGCCGGTTGCGCGCACGCTTCGACGCGCGCATCGCGGTGCTGCATTCCAACCTCGCCGAGGGCGAACGTGCGCGTGCATGGCTGGACGCGTGTTCCGGCGACGCAGCCATCGTGCTGGGCACGCGCTCGGCCGTGTTCGCGCCGCTGCCCAAGGCCGGTCTGATCGTGGTGGACGAGGAACACGATGCCTCGTACAAGCAACAGGAGAGCTTTCGCTATCACGCGCGCGACTTTGCGCTGATGCGTGCGCAATCGCTGGGCGTGCCGATCGTGCTGGGCAGTGCCACGCCTTCACTGGAAACGCTGGCGAACGTGGAAGGCGGGCGCTACGTGCGTCTGCGCCTGCACCATCGTGCCCATGCGCGACCGCCCTCGCCCGTGCACGTGCTGGATTTGCGCGGATTGAAACTTGCGCATGGCCTGTCGCCCGTGTTGCTGGATGCGCTGGACGCTTGCGTCGCGCGTGGCGAACAGGCGCTGGTTTTCAAGAATCGCCGTGGCTATGCGCCGGTGTTGCTTTGTCATGCGTGCGGCTGGCACGCGGCGTGCCCGCGTTGCGAAAAACCGTTGACGCTGTACCGCGGGCGACGACAACTGCTTTGCCATCATTGCGGGCACAGTGAACGCGCGCCCGAAGCCTGTCCGAATTGCCATGCCGATGCGCTGATTCCGCAAGGTCAGGGTACCGAACGACTGGAGGAAGCCCTCGCCGCGCGTTATCCGGACATTCCCGTCTTGCGCATCGATCGCGAGAGCACCCGCCGGCGTGATGCGTTCGCGAAAATTTTCGACAAGCTTGCGGAAGGCAAGCCAGCGATCCTGGTCGGCACGCAGATTCTCGCGAAGGGCCACGATCTGCCGAACCTCACCACCGTCGCGATCGTGGGCGTGGACGAAGGCCTGCACAGTGTCGATTTCCACGCCGGGGAAAGGCTCTCGCAACTGATCGTGCAGGTCGCAGGCCGCGCGGGGCGCGCCGACAAGCCGGGCGCGGTGTGGCTGCAAACCCACGAGCCCGAACACCCGTTGCTGGTGACGTTGCTCAAGGGCGGCTACGACGCTGCGGCGGCGCTGGAACTCGGCGACCGGCTTGCCTCGGGACTGCCACCGTTTGCGTACATTGCGCTGCTGCGCGCGGATTGCGCGCGGCGCGACGCATTGGACGGATTCATGGCAGCCGCGCGTGATGCGATTGCACACGTCGCGGCTTCCGATCGCACCGACCCCAAGCATCGCGAGCCCATCGTACGGATCAACGGCCCGTTCGCGGCGCCGATGCCGCTGCGCGCAGGGCGACGCCGCGCGCAATTGCTGCTGGAATCCTCGCAACGCTCGAAATTGCGCCAGGCGCTCGCGGCATGGCTGCCGCAGCTGCAAGCCTTGCTGCAACCGCGCGGCTTGCGCTGGTCGA
>DATNFU010000058.1:0-41836 GCA_035606235.1 Rhodanobacteraceae bacterium | reverse complement strand
CGCAGCGCCAGTCCCCACGCGCGGTTCAGGCGGCTGCCGAACGGCGAGTGGATGATCAACTGCATGCCGCCGGATTCGTCGAAGAAACGTTCCATCGCCAGCGTGGCTTGCGTCGGCAGCAGGCCGAGTTCGATGCGCGCGGCGGCGAGATAGTCGACCAGTTGGCGTGCGGCCGCATCACCAAGACCGACTTCGTTGCGAAGCCAGTCCGCCGCCGCGTCGTTCGACGCCTCCAGTCGCGTGGCGACCTCTTCGCGCAACCGCGCTACCGCCACCGACAACTCATCGCTGCGCCCGGGCGCCTCGCCAAGCCAGAACGGAATCGATGGTGGCGCGCCCTGCGCATCTTCCACCCGCACCTTGCCGCGCTCCACGCGCAGGATGCGGTACGACTGGTTGCCGAGCTGGAAGATGTCGCCGGCGATGCTCTCGACCGCGAAATCCTCGTTGACGCTGCCGACCCGCTGCGCCGCGGGCTCCAGCACCACGTCGTAATCGGCGGTGTCGGGAATCGCGCCGCCGGACGTGATCGCGGTCAGGCGTGCGTTGCGGCGTGCGCGCAGCTTGCCGTTGACCGCATCCCGATGCAGGTAGGCCGCACGCGTGCCGCGCCGCGTGCTGTAGCCTTCGGCCAGCATCCGCAGCACTTCGTTGAATTTGTGGCGCGCGAGATCGCGATACGGGTACGCGCCGCGCACCAGGTCGAACAGTTCGTCCTCGCCGCGCTCGCCGCAGGCGACTTCCGCCACGATCTGCTGCGCCAGCACGTCCAGCGGCGCGCGCGGCACGTGCAGGGTATCCAGCTCGCCGCGGCGTACGCAATCCAGCAGCGCCACGCATTCGGCCAGATCGTCGCGCGAGGTCGGGAAGAGCCGCGCTTTTGAAATGCCGTTGACCGCATGCCCGGCGCGACCCGCGCGCTGCAGAAAGGCGGCGATCGAACGCGGCGAACCGAGCTGGCAAACCAGATCCACTTCTCCGATGTCGATGCCCAGTTCCAGCGAGGCGGTCGCGACCAGCGCACGCAGTTGCCCGGATTTCAAGCGCCGCTCGGCATCCAGCCGCTTCTCCTTCGACAGGCTGCCGTGATGCGCGGCCACCGCTTCCTTGCCCAGCCGCTCGGAAAGATGCCGCGTCGCGCGTTCCACCGTGCGCCGGGTGTTGGCGAAGATCAGCGTGGTGCGATGCTGCTGGATCAGTTCGGCAATGCGGTCATAGACCAAACCCCACGCGTCGTTGCTCATCACCGGCTGCAACGGCACGTTGGTGACCTCGATCCCGAGATCGCGCGCGCGCTGGTGACCGGTGTCGATGATGGTGCAGTCGCGATCCGGACAAAGGAATCGGGCGACTTCCTCGATGGGCTTCTGTGTCGCCGACAGGCCGATCCGCACCGGTCGCTGCCCGCACAATGCATCCAGCCGCGCCAGCGACAGGGACAAATGACTGCCGCGCTTGTTCGGCGTGAGCGCGTGGATTTCATCCACGATCACCGCGCGCGTGGTGGCGAGCATCGCGCGGCCCGATTCCGAACCGAGCAGGATGTACAGCGACTCCGGCGTGGTCACCACGATGTGCGGCGGCCGCTTGCGCATCGCGGTGCGCTCCACCTGCGGCGTGTCGCCGGTGCGCACCGCGGTGCGGATTTCCACGTCCGGCAACTCCATCGAGGCGAGCCGCGCGCGGATGCCTTCGATCGGTACTTCCAGATTGATGCGCACGTCGTTGGACAGCGCCTTCAGCGGCGAGACATACACGACGTGCGTTTCGTCGTTGAGCGCGCCTTCCACGCCGCGACGCACCAGATCGTCAATCGCCGCGAGGAACGCCGCCAGCGTCTTGCCCGAACCGGTCGGGGCGGCGATCAGCACATCCCGGTGCGACTGGATCGCCGGCCACGCGCGCGACTGCGCCTGCGTCGGCGCATCGAACGCGGATGCGAACCAGGCGGAAACGGCGGGGTGGAAGCTGTGCATGGCGGAAAGCGGAAAACGATGGTCGAAAGGCGGTAACGCGAGATGGAAGATGGGCGACGAGGTCGTGATGCTGCAGTCGTCATTCCGGGCCACTGCGGCTTCGGCGATGGAACCGGGAATCCATCTTGACGGCTTACGTCGAACATCAAAATGGATTCCGGATCGCTGCGAATGGCCGGAATAATTGGTCTGTGACGGGTGAGCTTATTGGCTATCCGGTAAAGATTCTGCAATCAAGGAAGTTGGGGCTGCCGCTACTTCGCGCAAGCGATCCGCCAAGCCATTCCAGCGCTGCGTTCGCCGCGCGATGCCGGCCTGCAGCAGCGCAGCGTCGCCATATATATGCACGCTGTTGCGTGCGCGGGTGATGCCGGTGTAAAGCAATTCGCGGGTCAATACCGGTGAATCCGCCCCCAGCACCAGCGCCACACGGTCGAATTCCGAACCCTGCGCCTTGTGCACGGTCAGCGCAAACGCGCCTTCGTGCGGCGGCAACGCGGCTGGTGAAAGCGCGCGCAGCGCGCCGTCTGCGCCCCCGAAACATACTTTCATTTCCTTGTGCGCATCCGGCCAGATCACGCCGACGTCGCCGTTGAACAGCGCAAGATCCGGCCGATTGGCGGTCACCATCAGCAGCCGCCCTTGCCACCACGCAGCATCTGCGCGCACGCTCGCGTGGCGCTTCAGTTGCTGCTCGATCGCACGATTAAGCGCCACGCAGCCGGCCGGGCCGAATCGCCGCGCGGTCAGCACGCGATAACGTTCCGCCACCAGCAAGGCCTGCGGCGCGTCGGCGGCATCCAGCACGGCGCGATATTCATCGACCGCACGATCAAGCAGCAATGGCAATGCAACTTGTGCCTCGCTGGCGAGCAGGCACACTTGCTCACCCGCGCCCAGCGCGGCCAATGCGGCTTCCGCGTCGCCTTGCGCGATCGCGTTCGCGAGTTGTCCCAGCGCGCCGTGTTCGGCGAAGCGACGGCTATGAACCAGATGCGTGTGACATGCCGCCAGCGGCGGGGTGCGCGCGGCCTCGACCAATGCGCCCAGCACGTCGCCGGCCTCCACCGCGGCAAGCTGATCGGGATCACCGAGCAGGATCAGATGCACGGCTGGAGCCACCGCATCCACCAGCTTGTGCATCATCGGCAGATCCACCATTGACACTTCATCCACCACCACCACGTCGTAAGGCAGCGGCGCACTACGATCGAACTTCGCGCCAGTGCGTACCGGTGACAGCCCCAGCAGACGGTGCAACGTATGCGCTTGCTGCGGAATCATCGCGGTGACCGGCCCGGGCAATGCCAGCAACGGCAATTGCGCGCGTACGCTGATCGCCAGCCGCGCGGCGGCCTTGCCGGTGGGCGCGGCCAGCGCGATACGCAGCGTGCGCGCATTCGCATGCGCCTCCGTCGCGAGCGAGGCCAGCATGCGCACCACGCCGTGGGTCTTGCCGGTACCGGGACCGCCGGTGATCAATGTGATCCTTGGCGAAAAGCGGGAATGCGAGCCTTGGCCGTTCCGTCCCCCACTTGCGGGAATGGGAGGCGGCGCTTGCGAACCGGCGTGGGCCGAGTGGTCGGGCAATAGCGGCTGCAGGGGCAGCGCACGCGCAATCAGCTGCTGCGCCAGGCGACGCTCGTAATCAAAATAGCGGGTGAGATACACGCGCCCTTGCGCATCCAGCACCAGCGGTTTGGGTTCCACCGCATCGCTTGCGTTCAACGCCCGGTCGTCGTGCACCGCGCCGCTCGCTCGCAGTGCCGCCCGCCACGCCGCCGGATCGGGCAGCATCGGCGCGTCGCCTTGTCCTTCCAGCGTGCCAAGCCACGCTTGCGCGGCATCCAGTTGCAGCGCGCTATGACCTTCGCCGATCGCGCGCCCCGCCAGTGCCGCGGCGAGTCCCACTTCCGGCGCCGATTCCGGAAACGCGCGCGCGACCCATTCGCCCAATGCCGCGTCCGCGCGGCGCAACCACCCGGCGCGAAGCAGCGTGTGCAAGTTCGCGTTCACGCGGCCAACTCCGCGCGCGTGTCGAACAGCGCATCCATCGCTTCGATCAACGCGTGCGGCGGGCGATCGCGATGCACGCCCTCACCGGCCTGCACGCCACGCACGAACAGGTAATAGGCCTCACCCATGTGCAGCTCGTAGGCATAATCGGGCAACGCCTGCCGCAACCAGCGATGCAGCGCCAGCGTATACAGCAGATATTGCAGATCGTAATCGTGTTGGTCGATCGCGGCCTGCAGCGAGGCGGCGTGGTAGCCCGACGGCAAATAATTGGTCTTGTAGTCGATCAGGTGATAACGGCCGCCGTGTTCAAACACCAGATCGATCACCCCGGTCAACAATCCGTGCAGGCGCTCGCTGCCCACCCCGTTGCGGCCACGCTGATAGCCGTAGGCGTGCAGCAATGCAAACAAATCCTCTGCGCGCGCGGAAGCGAGACGCAGATGGAATTCCATTTCCGCGCGACGCTGTGCGGGTGCCAGTTCGCACAGGCGCAGGCCGCACGCCAACGGCACATTCAATGCACCGCGCACGCAGTCGCCGGCCAGCGCCACCGCGCGCTCCATCGAAATGCTGCCGGGTTCGGGCAGGCCCTGTGCGCGCAAGCCGCGTTCGACCAGCAAGCGCTGCGTATCCGGAATATTGGCCACGTCGCGCCATGCGGCGAAATCGGCATGTTCCAGCGCGGCGTGCACCGCGCTGCCGAAGCGCGCGCCCGCCAGAACGGGTTGATTGATTGCCGGCGCCGACGCGTGCGGCGCAAGCGTTGCGTCCGAGGTGAGCGCCGCATCGCCGCTGCCCGGCGCGGGGTCGGCATCATCCGCACCGCGCGCGCTGCGCACCAGCCGGGAAAATGACCAGATGCGCCAGTCGTGCTCGATCCGGCCTTGGAAATTCGCGGCCGCGATTTCCGCGTGCGCGGCAGGCGTTGTCGACAACCGCTTGGTGCTGGCCGCCGGCAATGGCTGCACGCGCACATCACCATTGCCGCGTGCCACAACGTCGCGCAGTGCCTGATCGCAACCGGCTTCGTCGAATGGCAGCGCGGCTTCGCGGCCTGCCACGTGCAGCAACCAGTGCGCGGCGGTGTGCTCACCCTGGTTGATGCAACCCCACGGCATCACACACGCCACGCGCGCGCGGGTGACGCCGACGTAGAACTTGCGGATCTCCTCGGCGCGCAATTCATCCAGTGCGCGTCGCCCGATGGCGGGATCGGTTTCGTCGCCCACTGCGACGCAGGCGCGGTCGTCGGCGTGGTACCAGGTAAGCGCAGGCCAGTTGCCCTGCATTTTGCCGGGCGCAAAGCCGGCAGCGGCGCAGGGCAGGAATACCACACTGTATTCGAGTCCCTTGGCGGCGTGCAGGGTGGCGATCTGCACCGCCTGCCGATCGGTATCCAGGCGCAGGCGCACCGCATCCGCATCGGTATCGGCGGCGTTCTCGCGCAACGCGCGTGCATACAGCTCGCAGAGATCATCGATGCCAAAGCACATCGCGTGATCGCTCTGCAGCAGTTCCGCCAATTGCAGATAGTTGGCGACGCGGCGCTCGCCACCGGGTTGCGCGAGCAGTCGCGGCGCGGCGCACGCAATCAGACGCTGCAGCAGCGGCAGCGGTCCACGCCGCTCCACCAGCCCCGCCCACTCGGCGGTTTCCTCCAGCAGCGCATCCAGTGCCGACCCATTTTGACAAGTTTGCGCAATCGCTTGCGCTTCCGCGCCGATCAGCACCGATGCGCGCGCGGCGCGGGCACGCCGCGAGTCTGCGGGATCGCGCAAAGCTTCCAGCAGCAGGCGCATGTCGTTCGCCTCGTCACTGGCATAAATGCTGGCGCGCAGACACGATGCCGCCGGCACGCCGGCGCGGGCCAAGACGCGCTGCATGGATTTCGCCTGCGCGTTGCTGTTGACCAGCACCGCCATGTCGGCCGCGCACAATTGACGCGTGCCGCCGTCGCCCTCGCGCAATTGCACCTGGCCTTGACGCGCTCTTTCCAGCCATTCCACGATCTGCGTGACGCAAGCGGCCTCGATCGCCGATTGCGCCTCGGCCTTGCCCCGGGGCTTGGTGTTGCCGTTCTTGTGGGTGGTGCCGGATGCCGGCAGTTGCCATAGTTGCAGTCCGGGTGCCGGTTCGCCATCCACCAGCAACGCGCGCTGCCGCACCCGCGCGGCTGAGCGCACATTTCCGTGTGCAATACCGTTCTCGATGAAAGCATGCTCGCGCGAGAACAACGCATTGATCGCGGCGTTGACGCCGGTGCCCGCGCGCTGGCTTTCCTCCAGTTGCAACGAGGCGCCGTGCGCTTGCGCCTTTGCCATCAGCCAGGCGTGCACGTCGCCGCCGCGAAAGCCGTAGATCGCCTGCTTGGGATCGCCGACCAGCACCAGCGCGCCGTCCCCGTGCGCAAACAAGGTCTGCAGGATGGTCCACTGCTGCGGATCGGTATCCTGGAATTCATCCACCAGCGCCACCGGCCAGCGTGCGCGGATCGCCTGCACCGCGCGCGCGCCGCGTTGCGGATCAAGCAGCGCCGCGGACAGTTCGTCGATCGCCTGGTCGTAGCCGAGCACACCCAGCGCTTTCATGCGCACCGGCAATTCGCGTTCGAGATACGCGCGCGCATCCAGCAGCAGGCGCGCGCCTGCTGCACGATCGAGTTGTTCGAGCAGCGTGATGCCGGCATCGAGGTCGGCGACGGCCGCGAACACCTGGCCCTTTGGCATGCGCTTGCAAGATGGCTTGCTGCTCATCACGCGTTCGGACAGTTCTTCGACGGCTTTCGACGCCTTGGCCGAAAGCAAATCGGCGGCGATGCCGCTCTGCGCCCACGCGTGCACCTCGCGCAGCCCGCGGCTGCGAGCATCGCGCGCGGACCAGCCGCGCTTGTCGAAACATTCGGCCAGTTCCCTGTCCGCCGCCTGCAGCGTGCTTTCGTCCCAGCCCGCGATTGCGTTACGGATCGCATCCAGTCGCGCCAGCGCTTCTTGACGCAGTGCGCGCCGAGCCTGGGCGGACATCTGCGTGCTCTCGCCGGCAACGATGTGGCGCCCGCGCCAGCGCGGATCGCGGACCTGGAGGGCGAGCGCATCCGGCGTGCGCCAGGTTTCCGCGAGCAGCCGCGCGGCTTCCGCATCGGTGGAGCAAGTGCGCCAGAAATCCTTCACGATTTCCTGCTGCAGCGCGCGTGAGTCCTCAAGCAATTCCAGTTGGCCCAGCGCGCGTCCGGTCTCGAAGCCGAACTCACTCAAGATCCGGTGGCAGAAGCCGTGCAGCGTGCCGATCACGGCGGTATCCATCGCCAGTTCGGCGTCGCGCGCGCGGCTTGCGAGCGTGGCCACGTCGTCGTCGTTGCGATCGAGAACCCCGGCGATCACCGCGCGCGTGGCTTGGGTGTCGCCGTCGTCCTCCGCGCGCGCGCGGGCCGGATCATCCGCGCGCAGGATATCCGCAGCCAGCCGCAGCCGCTTGCGCAACCGCGTTGCAAGTTCCGCCGTCGCGGCGCGGGTAAAGGTGGCGACCACGATCTGCTCGGGCGTCAGCGCGCGCTCCAGGATCAGGCGCAGATACAGCGTCGCGATGGTGAAGGTCTTGCCGGTGCCAGCGCTGGCCTCGACCAGGCGTACACCCGACAAGGGCATCGTCAGAGGCGTCGCGCGCGCGGTCATTTGAACTGCTCCGCCCACGCGCGCGCCGGCTGCGCGAACACCGTCAGCGCGATTTCGTGCAGACGTTTCGCCAGGACGCCATCGCCGGGGCCGGGCAGCTCGCGGCCGCGCCAGGCGATGCACACCGCATCGCTTCCCAATTCGTTGTGGCCGCCGAAGCCGTTGTCGCTTTCCGCGCTGCTCGCGGCCTTCTGGAAAACATGGAAATCCATCTCGGGAACGGGTGCAGCGGCTTGGCTTTCCGCGCTGGCGCAGGTCAGCGCGTGATCCCACGAGGTGCGCACGAAGAACGGCAGCGGCGCGCGCGCGCCTTCGCGATACAGCGCGACCAGTTCGCGCAGTTGTGCGCGCGCTTCGAACTTTCCGAGCTGTGGCAACGCAAAACTGCAGACGCCGTTGCCGGTCAGTCCAGTCAACATCACCGGCTTACCGGTGCCCGCTGCGGCGCAGACCAGCGCATCCAGCCACGCGCGCAACACGTGCCGGCCGTCGATCACGCCCGGGCGCACGTGCAATACGCCGCCCGGATAAAGGTCGGCGGGCGCGCCGTGCAAGCGCGTGTCATCGTCCAAGATCACGTACAGCGTTTCGACCGGCGAGGGCGCCGCGCCGCCGGTAAACGCCGTTGCTGCCGCGCGCAGGGCATTGGCGCCCAGGTGTGCATCGCGCAGCGCCTCATCGCCGAGCGCACCCGGCGGCAACTGCCCGCGCGCGCGCAGGATGTCGCGGGTGGCCGAGGCGTTGCCCTCGCCGTACTCCAGCAAGGCGCGCGTCAGGTTCCAGCGGGTCAGGCCATTGCCCGGGGCCAGCGGCTCGTCGTCGCCATCGTCGCGCGGCGTGTACGGCAATGTGATGCCCAACCCGTGTTCCAGGAATCCACGCGCCGGGTCGAGCAGAAAACGCCGCAGTTCTTCCAGCGACAATTCCGATGGTTGCGACGTCTGGAGTTGCAGCACACCTGTCGCAAATGGCGCGGAAAGGGTGACAGCATCGGGAGTGATCACCGCCGGCTGCCATTCGCGTCGATACGAACGCGGTCGGCCTTTCATTCCGAACAGGCGGGGATCGAACGGATGCAGCGGCTGCACCCGCGGCAGCAATGCATTTTGCGCCTCACGGGCGGTGTCGTCGCCTGCCGTCAGCAAGTAGTCCCGGCTGATGTTGTCCATCAATTCCGCGACAACCACCGAAGGCGCCAGCACCTCGTTGCTGTGTGCATCCCGGCCTACCCAGCTTACATAGAAGGTGTCGCGCGCGGTCGCGAGCAGTTGCAGGAACAGCAGGCGATCGTCATCGCGCACATTGCGGTCCCCGCGTTCGGATCTGCCGGCGCGGCGATCCGCGAGCAACGGATCCAGCCGGTCCGGATCACGGCGGGGGAACGCGGTTTCATCCATGCCGAGCAGGCAGATCACGCGGAACGGCACCACCCGCAGCGGCACCATGCCGCAGAAGGTGACGCCGCCGGAAAACAATAGCTGGCGCGGGTCGGCGTCATTCAGTCGTTCACGCAGGTACGCGCGCACGTCGTGCCACGCAATCGGCTGATCGAGTTGCGCGGCTTGCGTGTGCTCGACCAATTCTTCGAGCGCACCACGTACGCGCTCCAGCGCACGCGACTCGGCGAGGTCATCGGGATCATTTGCATACAAGCCGTCGAACAACGCGTTCAACTTCTCCTGCCATTGCACGGAAGTCCATTTGCGCGCGGCCAGCGCGCGCAGCTCTCGCCACACCTCCAGAAGCGCCAGCAAAGCATCCATGCGCGCGAACGCGGCGCCTTCCATGCCGGCCAGCGGGGCAACGCCGGCCACCAGCGCGTCTTCATCATCGCCGCAGGCGAAACCCGCCAACATGCGATCCAGTCCGAAGGCGAAGGAGAATTCTCGATAGCCGCCGGCTTGCGCGCGCGCGCGTTCGTCCTCGCCCCAGCGCACGCCGGCCTCGCGCAGCCGTCGCGCCAATTGCTCCAGCGAAGACGCATCCAGATCGAAGCGGCGCATCACACCCGGTACGCCGAGCACGTCCACGATTTCGCGCAACTCCCAGCGCGAAGTGGGCGCATCCAGCAGCGTCAAAAACAATTGTGCGGCCGGATGCGCGGCGCTCGCCGGCAGATCCCCTAGATTGAACGGGATGAAGCGCGAATCGCTTTCCGGCAAACCTCCGAACACCGCATCGATCGCAGGCCGGTAGGCGGCGACATCCGGCGTCATTACCGCGATGTCGCGCGGCGTGAGCGCGGGGTTGGCCGCAAACATGGCCAGCAGCGCGTCATGCAGCGTCTGCACTTCGCGCAACGGCGTGTGACAGGCGTGGAATTGCAATGAGTCATCCGGCAGCGCGGCGCGATCCTCTTCGCGGGCGGCTTGATGATTCAGGATGTCGTCGCGCACGCGACCGAGCAGGGTCTTGCGCGCCATGTGTTCATCGAACAGGTCAGCTTCCGTATCCGGTTGCGCGTATTCGTAGCTGTACAACAGCTCGATGAATTCCGCCGCTGCGCCTCCCAGCGAAACGATCAGCGGATTGCCACTGTCTTTTTCCACCAGGCGTTTGCGGATCTCCCTGCGTGATCGCGGCGCGTCGCCCAGGTATTCGCGCGACGGCAGTGGCAGATGGAAATCCAGTTCGCAGTGATGCGCTGCAACGCCGAGCATGCGCAGCACATCCGGTGAAATATTGGCGCAGGCGAACGCGTGCACATGCGCGGGCAAGCCGGGGGGCGCGGGCTTGTCGGCAAGTACCGCATCCGTTGAGGAGGCCGGATCGAAACGGCGCAACCAGTCCTCCACGCGCGCCGCACGCGAACCGCCGCCGATGCGTGCAACCAATCGGCGCCACAATTCCGCCTGCCAGCCGCTGGCGTCCGCGCCGCGCTCCCAGCCCAGCAACCGCTGTCGCCGGTAGCCCTGCATGCGCTCGAATACGTGCGCGAGCTCCGTCGCCAGCGCGTAACGACGCAGCGGGTCGCCGCCACCGGCAAGGTATTCGCGCAGCGGCGCGAGCGCCGCGCCGTCCAGTTCCTCGCCCAGCAGCGCATGTATATGCCAGCGCAGCACGTCCGGCTCGAATGGCGAACGGCGCGGCAGGTCGGGGCGCGCCGCGCGCAGCAAGTCCCAGGCGAACTCCGCCGGCGCGCGGAATTCCACGTTCGCGATCACGCCGAGCTTCTGCGCCAGCGATACCTGCAGCCAGCGCCGCAGCCCGGCTTGCGGCACCAGTATCAACGTTTGCGCCAACGGTCGCCCGCGCAACTGCGCGCGCAGGCGTTCGCTCAGGCGCCCGGCAAGCTTCGCCGCATCATTGGCCGTATAAAGGTTGAACACTCGCCGCCCTGCGCTGTCGATCGGGCCAGTATGCCCAAGCGCGTCTCAGCCGGTGCGATCGCTCGAGAAATTCCTCGCATCACTTCGGGACGGAGCAGCCCCGAAGCGATTGTGTGATTGCGATGACGGAGGTCGCTAGAGGCTCTTCAGGTATTCCACCAGGTCCTGCTTCTGACCGGGATCGAGGCCGAGCTTGTCGCACTGGTTGTAGTGCTCGACCACTGCCACCAGAGTCGGATAGCGACACTGCCGACCAAGGCTGCGTGGTTCCGGCGGCCTGGATACAAGGCCGCTTCAGCGCATCCGGGCGATGCGAAAACTGCGAAATCAGCGCCAGCTTCAGCGGCGATGAATCCATTTGGCACCGTCGCCGCATCCAACCTGCTGACAACTGCCAATGCTGCGGTTGCGCGAACCTTCCCCATCCTTGCACCACCGGTCTGCATGCAGGTGGTGCGTACGTGTAGAGGACTACGACTGATGAACAACACCTTGCAGATGGCGGCGCGTGGCCTGTATCGAAGTTTTTTGATTCCGGCATTCACCCTTGCGGCCTTTTTCTGCGCCTCCACCCCAGCCGCTGCTGCGCCCTCGACGACTGTGCCCGACACGCCGGCCGGCAGGGTCGGCAGTGAACTGATCCACCATGTGAATAGCGATACGCCCGAGCAGATACGGGCGTGGGCGCCCACGGTTCTGTCGCCTGCCATCGCCAAGGGCGATGCGGCCGATTTCGTCAACGGTCTGGTCTCGGCGGTGCGCGAAAGCGGCGGTGTGAGCCTGACTGACGCGCACGTTCAGCAAGGCATGCTGGTATTGACAGTGAAGGTGCATCGTGGAGGCCAGTTGGTCTTGTTTGTGTTGGCTGCCGATCCGGCGCAGCCAGGCAAGCTCGGGCGCGCGGAGCTGTGGCCAATGGATGATCCTGCGGTGTATGCCGACTGGCCCAAAACGGCGGTCTCGCATGCGCAGATGCAGCATTTGATCCACGTGACGCTCGATCGCCTGGTACGTACCAACGATTTCTCCGGCTGCGTGACGGTCGCTGATGGCGGCGAAACGGTGTTCGACGAATGCCGTGGTTTGGCCGACCGCGGCTTCGGCGTACCAGTCGACCACCAGACGAAATTCCGCGTGGCGTCGGCAGGCAAGATGTTCACCGCCGTGGCCATTGGTCAACTCGTCGAAGCCGGCAAGCTGTCGTGGAATTCCACGCTCGCCCAGTTGGTGCCCGAGTATCCCGATCACACCACGGCGAAGCAGATCACCGTGTGGCAACTACTGCACCACACGTCGGGCCTTGGTGATTTCCTCGTTCCGGCGTTCTTCGAACATCGTGAGCAGTACGTCAAGCCGGCCGACTACCTCGACCTCATTGCTCGCCAGCCCATGGCCAGCGGCCCCGGCAAGGAGTTCAATTACAGCAACGCCGGCTACATCCTGCTCGGTCGTATCATCGAGAACGTTTCCCACGAAGATTATTTCGATTACATCCGGCGCCATGTCTTCGCGCCGGCAGGCATGCGCTCCAGCGGATTCAACAGCCTGGACGAGGTAACGCCGAAGCTGGCAGTGGGTTATTTCCATGAGAGCCTCTTTTCGGCGAAGTGGAAGGCGAACTGGATGAAAATACCTTTCAAGGGCAGCCCGGCAGGCGACGCTTACTCCACCAACACCGATCTCCTGCGCTTTGCCGACGCGTTGCGCAGCGGCAAGCTGCTGAAACAGGTCACCCTGGCCAGAATGTTCAAGGATCCGGTGCCCATGGGGCCGGGGGCTATTGAGGCAGGTTTCGGCGAGCGGCTCTCGCACGGGCGCCACATTCGCGGACACCAAGGCGGTATCGAAGGCGAAACCACGGACCTGGCGATGATCTGGGAAACACCGGGCGCCGTGGCCTTGACCAGCAATGAAGGACAAAATCAAACGTGGTTGCTGGGCGAGAAAATCGCCGACCTGCTCGCCGCCGAAGGCGCGAAACACTGACACCCGACAAGAAGCCAGACGCGGTATCCAGAATCCACGCAACTCATCCCGGAGTATTTCAATGGAATACATCTTCATTCCCCTCGTCGTGATGTTGGCACCCGTACTGATCGTCCTGATCCTGCTGCGTTACCGCTATCAGCAAACGCAGGCACGCTATCGAACCATGCTGCAACTGGCAGACAAGGGCGTCGAGTTTCCGCCCCAGTTACTGGGCGAGCCAAACGTGGAGTATTCCGAACGTCGCCGGGCGTTGGTATTGATCGGCGGAGGGCTCGGGCTGATGGCGATGTTTCTCGCTTTGCCGGGCCAGTTCGACAATGGCCACAGCATCGGCAGCCTGTGGGGGCTTGGCCTGTTGCCGCTGATGACCGGTTTCGGTTATCTCGCCAGCTGGTGGTTGAATCGCCGCGAGAAGATGCGTGGCTGACGGCGCCGCCGAGGCGCGCATTGATCAGGCGCTGGTGGTCCGGGCGCGATTGGGCGATGACCCGCGCGCGTTTGAACAATTGGTGCGTCGCCACCAAGGCATGGTGCGTGCGCAGTTGCGCCACATGCTGCACGGCGACCATGCCGCGGCCGATGATCTGGCGCAGGAATCGTTCCTGCTGGCGTGGCGGAAGCTGGATCAGTTTCGCGGCGACGCACGTTTCTCAACCTGGCTTTACCGCATCGCCTATACCTGCTTCTTGCAGGCATGCAGGAAAAAGTCGTTGCCGCTCGATCGCGACGATGACACGACCAAGCTGTTGCCGGCGCCGGCCCATGCGCTCGATCTGCAGGTGGATATGGAACGCGCGATGCGACGCCTGTCTGGGCCCGAACGGACAGTGCTGCTGCATTGCGTGCAACTGGGCCTGAGCCATGAAGAAGCGGCCTATGTGTTGACGATGCCGCTGGGCACGGTGAAAACCCACGCCACCCGCGGCAAGGCAAAACTGAAGGCATGGTTGGCCGCGTGGCACGATGTCGATGAGGAGCAAACACCATGAACCAATCACAAGACGAAGCGATTGAAGCGCTGCTGCGTGAGCAATTCGAGGGCCCGGTATTCGACGACGGCTTTTCCGATCGCGTGGTGCAACAGTTGCCCCCGCGCCGACATCGCGCAGTGTGGCCGCTGTGGGCTGGCGTCCTGGCGGGCGCAGGGGCATCGTGGCTGGGCCTCCTGTCTGCGCCGTTGCTGCATGCCGGTTGGCAGGAATGGATCAGTGGTAAGCCGTCGGCGTCCGCAATCATCCTCGTGTCGGCGATCGCCGGCATGTCGCTATTGGCTTGCTGGTGGACAACGATGGAGGCGGAGGACCACTGAAGCGCCAGTCGGCGCGCCCGGATCACCGGAATGGCAGCTTTGCGTCGCACATTTGAAGAGCCCGGCCGACCGGTCTTGGCCGGATCACGACAGTCCCAGTGCGGCCGGTTGCTTCCGCTAGCGACAATCTGCTTTGCGGGAAGTCAGTCACCAGCGCTGAATAGGGTGGCGCGCGCGGCGCATCCTCTGGAATGATTGCAACGGGCCGGTCGCACACATGCGCGAGAGCGTGGCGGCCACCCGACGATCAGCAACGCATTGTCACCTACGATGAGCCTGTCGGATCTTTGGTCACCGTGGTCCCGGCGCGCAGATGTCGATGATCCAGGCTGAGGCATTGGATGACAGCTTTGTCGCGCGCATTTGATGCGAGCAAGCACCGGAGTTGGCTGAAGATCGACGGGCGGCCACGCCACCTATCTCCGCTCTCAGGCCAGCTCGATCCGCACTGCTGCGATCGAGTGCGGCGGCAGGGTGATCACGACATCGAATCCGTCCTCGCGTGGCGTGATTGCAGTCGCTTCGGATTGCAGGAGCGATGCGCTGTGCAACGTGGCGACTTGCGCGGCGTCTAGGTAGTCGGGCGAGCCCATGTCCACCCACGCCTGACGGCTGTTGCAATGGGCATCGTCCACCCGCCGCGCGCTGGCCGAGGCCGCTTTGCGCGAACTTTGCACGTGCCAGGTCACGGCCTGGGTCGCAATGTCGTGGTGCGGAAACGCGTGGTTGGTCAGCAGCAGGTCCACGTGCGTGTCGTCGCGACGTACGGCCCAGGCATCGACGGTCGGGTGCGAGCCTGTCACCGGCAGGCGTTCGTCGCCAAGATCGTGGAGCAACTGCATCGCGCGGTAGCTGGGCTTGGCGATCCCATGGATGGTTTGCAGGCCGAAGCTGCCGTGGAACGGGAGCGAGGAGAAATAGTTCTCCTCGAAGAGGTCGGAGAACGTCCACCAGCTGTAACAGTGCACGAAGTCGGCGACGCCAAGCATGTTCTTGAACAGGAACGCCGCGGCGTATGGTTCATCGTGGAAGGCGAAAAAGGGATTGGACGATGAGTTCCACTCGGTGTAGCAGAGCTTGCGGTCTCCGACCGCTTGGCGCATCTTGCCGACCCGCTGGATCAGTACGTCGCGCGGTGCATCGGAAAGTTGGGCTTCGGTGTCGTCGCCCGGTTTGCCGAGCGCGTCGGTCGGGTAGTGATGGGCCGAAACGAAATCGACCGGCAACTTGTTCTTCTCGCAGAACTCCAGGAAATCGGGGACCCATTCGTCATCGGCGGTCGCCGGGCCGCCGACGCGGATATCCGCGTCCACTGCCTTGATCGCAGCGGCCGTGTATTGATAGAGCTTGAAATAATCGGCCTGTCGCCCTTTCCAGAAGGCGTCGAGGTTGGGCTCGTTCCACACCTCGAAATACCACGAGCGCACCTCGGCGAGTCCGTAGCGATCAACCCAATGTGAAACCAGCCGCTTGATCAGGTCCGCCCACTTGGCGTAATCGCGCGGTGGGGTGACGTTGGCCCGGTAGAAGAACACGGTATCGCCGCCCGACTGCAGGGCCGTGGGCATGAAGGAGAATTCCACGAACGGCTTCATGCCGATCGAGACCAGGAAATCGAAGATTTGGTCGGCGTTGAAGAACGAGTACACGTCCTTGTCCATTTCGATGATGTATGTGGACATTTCATCGTTCAGCAGCCCGTGGAAGCGCACATAGCGCACACCGAGTTCGGCATGGGTCTTGCGCATCTGGGCCTGCCAGTCGGCGCGCAGCGCCAGCAGCGCGCGGCCACTTCCGATGGTGTGACTCCATACGTGAGCGAGTGCGCTTCCGGAGCCATCGAGATTGCAGGTGAAGGTCGTTCTCATGCGCCATTTTCCTCTGTCAGCGCCGATTCCCCCCGGTTCGCGAAATAGCCGCCGAACGCGGCAACGACCTTGTCCACGTCGTCCGCGGAAACGTCCAGGTGCGTGACGAGGCGCAGCGGGTTTCCGCTGCCGATCAGGATTCCATTCGCTCTCAGATGCGCCTGCAAGGGACGCATGTCACCGTCCGCGACGCTGCAGAACACCATGTTGGTCTGCACGGATGCCGGGTCCACGCCCAGCGCGGGAATCGCGGCCAAACCTTCCGCAAGCCGCAGCGCATTCGCGTGATCTTCCGCCAGCCGATCCACGTGCTGTTTCAGCGCGATGATGCCCGCTGCAGCGAGGATGCCGGCCTGGCGCATGCCGCCCCCGACCACCTTGCGCCAGCGCCGCGCGTGCGTGATGAGATCACGCTTGCCGCACAGCACGGAACCCACCGGCGCGCCCAGGCCTTTCGACAAGCATAGCGACACCGTGTCGAAGTGGCGGCTGATCGTGTTGATCGGCACGCCGAGTTTCACGGCGGCGTTGAATGCGCGTGCGCCATCCAGGTGCAGGCCCAGCTTGCGCGCGTCGACGAACTCACGCGCGCGTTGCAGATAATCCAGCGGCAATACCTTGCCGCCCATCGTGTTCTCCAGGCAGAGCAGCCGGGTGCGCGCGAAGTGGTTGTCGTCCGGTTTGATCGCGGCAGCGACCCGCTCAAGATCCAGCGTGCCATCCGCGCAGAACTCCAGCGGTTGCGGCTGGATGCCGCCCAGCACCGCCGCGCCGCCGCCTTCGTATTTGTATGTGTGCGCCTGCTGGCCGACGATGTATTCGTCACCGCGCTGGCAGTGGCTAAGCAGGGCGATGAGGTTGCTCTGGGTGCCGCTGCAGACGAACACCGCCGCTTCCGTGCCGAGCATTTCCGCGGCGAGCGTTTCGAGCGCGTTGACGGTCGGGTCTTCGCCATAGACATCATCGCCCACTTCGGCGGCAGCCATGGCGTTGCGCATGGCGGGGGTCGGACGGGTGACGGTATCGCTTCTAAGGTCGATCATTGCTCGTTCTTGCGCAGGAGATTGGCGCAATTTAGCCGAGCGACGGCGCGAGTGTGTGCGTCGACGATCGCGTCGCCGAACGATGCCGCGGACAGCCGTTCCGAAAGCCGCGTGCTGGCAACCCGTAGAGAGGGGCCCGCAGCGAACCTGCGGCCGCCAGCGGAGGGCGAGTCCACCGGCACTGACCGCGGCGGCAGTGCTGGGTCGAAGGGGCAGCACGAGATGTCGCGCTGTTGCTTCAAAGAGCGCGGTTGTCAGACGCCCTTACTGGTCTTCCGGACACAGCCATAAAAGTCGTATCACAGAAACAGATTTGTTCCAGGAAGATTGGCGCGCTCGAGAGGATTCGAACCTCCGACCACTGCCTTCGGAGGGCAGTACTCTATCCAGCTGAGCTACGAGCGCGTTGGGAGATGATCGCATGAACCTTCCCTGGTGAGCTGATCCGGTCGGCGTCCATGCCTCCCCGGTTCTGCTCGCGCGGCGATGCGATCCGACGCATCGCGCAAGCGCTCGCTGAACCACCAGCTGAGCTACGAGCGCGTGATGCGGATTGTCGCATGGAGTCTTGTTGCAGCGCGACTTCGCCGCAATTCCAGGCGCATGCAGACGCTGTTGCCAGGCTCCGCATCCAGCGCTCGCCAAGCAACCCCGGCCCTTGGCATCCCTGCCTCGTGCGTCCGGGCATGCCCGAGTTGCCATTCAAGGCAACTCGCAAGCGCATATTCTCACCCGCCGGTCGCAAACCCCGGATACAGCGTCATCCCGCCGTCCACGAAAATCGTGGTGCCGTAGAGGTAGTCGGAGTCGTCGGAGGCCAGCCAGGCGGCGGCCTTGGCGATGTCTTCGGGCACGCCCACCCGTCCGCAGGGGATCAGCTTCAGCAACCGGCTTTCCGCATCGGGCGTGGCCCAGGCGTCATGGTTGATGGGCGTCTTGATCGCGCCGGGCGCGATCGCGTTGACGCGGATTTTTTGCGGCGCCAGTTCCTGCGCGATGGATTTCATCAGCAGCATGATGCCGCCCTTGGTGCTGGCGTAGTTGGCGTGCCCGGCCCACGGGATCACCTGATGCACCGAACTGGTGAAGATGATCTTGCCGAGCGCGCACGAGACGGAGCGCATGCCGCGGCGGGTGAATTCGCGCGCAGCTGCGCGCGCACACAGGAACGCGCCGGTGAGATTGACGCCGATCACTTTGTCCCATTCCGCAAGGGTCATGTCCACGAATGCGGAATCCTTCTGTATGCCGGCGTTGCTGCACACGATGTCGAGCGTCCCGAACTGCCTGATCGCGTCGGTGAACATGCCGCGCACGTCGTCCTCCTTGCTGACGTCGGCCTGGATCGCGATCGCCCTGCCAGCACCTGCGGCATTGATCTCGTCGGCAATCCGCTGCGCGACTTCCGGCTGCACGACGTAATTGATCACTACATTGGCGCCGCGCGCGGCGAGTTCGCGCGCCATGGCTTCGCCGATGCCGGAGTTGGCGCCGGTGACCAGCGCGTTCTGGTCCTTGAGGAATCGGTCCGTCCGTATGGACATGGTGGGGCTCCTTGTGCGAGGTAAATCAATCGGCTAGCGATAGCGGGCACGCTCGCTCCCTACAATTTGTTGTCCAACCATCCTCCCTCAAAGCCCGCACGCTCCAGCCCGGCGCGGATCGGCCCGCATTCGCGCATCAATTTCCAGATCAGCCCGGAGCGGTGGTTCTCGATCATCAGCACGATCGGCCCCTGGTTCAGCGCGTAGTGCCAGGGCGACACCCAGCCGCCGTGCTCGGCGCCATCGGGATAGGAAAAATTGAAGGAAGCGTGGAAGCCGAAGCCTTTCGGGCTGTGGCCGATCATGTCTTCCAGGTGACGTACCGCTTGCAGCACGTTGTACGGCGCGAATGGCAGCGATGCGATCGCCGCCCAAGGCGATATCGTGCCGTCATCCGGACCGAACGGCGCGCCGCGCGCGAGATAGCCGTAGAACGTGCGCGCGCGTTGTTTGCCGTCGGTATCGGTCACTGTGATCGTACTGCCGTCGCCCGGCCCGTCGCTGGCGGAAAATCCCCAGCAATTTTTTTCGTAGCCGGGAAACTTGTGCGGATTGCGCGCGGCATATTCGCGCTGGATGCGCGTGGACACGCGGCTGTTCTCGAAATAATCGGTGCCCTTGCGGCGCATGAAGCCATCGCGGATACCGCGCAGATCCAGCCAGATGTGCGAGAACTGATGGATGAAAAGCGGCCCACCGTACAAGACGTCGTGGCCGTACACGCGCCGCCACTCATACGTGGATGTCCATGCGTCATAAGCGTCGCGCTGCACGTTGTGGCTCGGCGCGGCCAGCGCCAGCACGTACAGCAACAGGGCTTCGTTGTAGCCGAGCCATCGCCACGGCAGAAAACCCGATTCCGGGTTCCAGCCCATCGTGATCGAGGCTTCGCCGTTCTGTGCCCAGCGCCAATCCACGCGCGCATAGATCGAATCGACCCGGTGACGCAGTTCGCGTTCGCCCGCAGTGCCGTCGGAAAAATAGTACGCGGCGATCAGCAGGCCGGCCAGCAGCAACGCGGTGTCGATGGTGGACAGTTCGCTTTGCCAGGCGCGCCTGCCGGTGTCGGCATGCAGGAAGTGATAGAAGAAACCCTTGTAGCCCACGCCATCGGGCGCGCCGCTCTGGTCGGCATTATCGAAGAAGCGCGCCGCCATCAGCGCATGCGACAGCGCCAACTCGCGCGACATCCAGCCGCGTTCCACCGCGACGGGATAACACGACAACGCAAAGCCGACCGCGGCGATGCTGCACGGCGCGTCGGGCTGGGTGGAATCCAGCACTAGACCGGTCTCGTGATCGACATGCACCTCGAAAAAATGGAACGCCTTCTTCTGCAGGTCATCCAGCACCGCCTCATCGCTGTCGCTGTCGCGGTGAATGTGATGCTTGCCCGACGCGCGCGAGGGCGCCTGGGCTGCCGCGGCTTCGCTGTGCACGCCGCGCAACGCCGCTTGCTGCTCGCTCACCACCGCGCCGGGGCCGGTGCGCGCCGTCTCTACGGAATCTTGCTCGTTCTCGCGGCTGTTCATGGTTCAAAAGCGGTCAGGTTCGTTTTCGGCTTTGATGTTTGCATAGGAATCGCTTCGCCGTGGCGAAAGTGAATCTGACTCCATTTCGGCAACGCGGCCGACCCGCACCTCGATCAGGTGCTCGCGTCCATCATCGCGCAACGCAACGATCCCGTCCGCTCGCGGCGTGCCGTCACATAGCACCTGCGCAACCATGCTGCCGGCGGCGACGCGCTCGAACATCATGCGATAGTGTGCTTTGCCGTAGCGGTAATCCAGTTCCCAGTTCTGCCAGTCGTCCGGCACGCACGGCGCAAAGTGCAAATGCGCCCCGCGCCGCTGCACGCCCAACAGGGATTCAATCAGCAGCCGATACATCCATCCGGCCGAACCGGTGTACCAGGTCCAGCCGCCGCGCCCGGCATGGCCTTTGGCCATATAGACGTCCGCGGCAAGCACGTAGGGTTCCACTTGATAGCGGGCGACCTGCTCGGGCGTGCCGGCATGGTTCAGCGGGTTGAGCAGGCGCGCGATCCGCCATGCGTCCTTCACGCGGCCCTGCCTGGCAAGCGCCATCGCCAGCCACACCGCGCCATGCGTGTACTGGCCGCCGTTCTCGCGCACGCCAGGCACGTAGCCCTTGATGTAACCCGGATCGAGTGGCGATCGATCGAACGGCGGATCGAACAACTGCACGAGACCGAGCTCCTCGCGGACCAGCTTGGCGCACGCCGCGTCCAGCGCGAGCGCCGCACGCGCGGGCTCCGCGGCATTCGACAGCACCGCCCAGCTTTGCGGCAGCGAATCCACCCGGCACTCGTCGTTGGAAACGGAACCGAGCGGGGTGCCGTCGTCGAAATAGGCGCGCCGATACCACGCGCCATCCCAGCCGTGCTGTTCGATCGCGCGCTGCAGCCCCTGTGCCGCTTCGCGCCAGGCGTTCGCGTTTACCGCATCGTCGCGCGCCAGCGCCAGCGTGCTGAAGCGCATCAGCACGTCATAGAGGAAGAACGCCAGCCATACGCTCTCGCCGCGACCGTGCTGGCCGATGCGGTTCATGCCGTCGTTCCAGTCGCCGCTGCCGATTAGCGGCAGGCCGTGCGCGCCGAAGCGCAAGCCGTGGTTGAGCGCGCGCGCGCAATGGTCGTAGAGGCTGGCCGATTCCGGCGACATCTGCGCCACGTCGTAACAGGACTCCTCGTCTTCGGCCAATGGCCGGCCTTCGATGAATGGCATCGATTCGTCCAGCACCTGGGTGTCGGCGGTGGTTTCGATGTATTGCGCGGCCGTCCACGGCAGCCACAGATAGTCGTCGCTGATGCGGGTGCGCACGCCGCGTCCCGAGGGCGGATGCCACCAGTGCTGTACATCGCCTTCGGGGAACTGGCGTCCTGCGCAACGCAGCAGTTGCGCCCGGGCAAGGTCCGGACGCGTGTGCAACAACGCCATGGCGTCCTGCAGCTGATCGCGGAAACCCCACGCGCCGCCCGATTGGTAATAGCCGCTGCGCGCCAGCATGCGCGCGGCCAGCACCTGATACAGCAGCCAGCCGTTGGCGAGCAGGTCGGTGTGCGGGTCGGGCGTTCGCACGATCAGCTGGTCGAGCTGCTGGCGCCACTGATCGCGTACGCGTTGCAGTTCCGCGCGCGCGGCACGCGCGTTTCCGAGCTCGCGCAGGATCGCGCGCACCTCCTCCAGCTCGTTGCCCGCGCCCAGCGCGAACACGATTTCAAGTTCCTCATCCGGCTGCAATTCAAAACTCGCTCGTTGCGCCGAACACGGGTCCAGCCCCGCGCCGAGGCCACCTTCCAGTTGCTGCGCCAGCATGCCAAGCGGCGCGGACAAGCCGCGGTTGCGCCCGATGAAGGCGCGCCGATCGCCGCTGCGCTGCAAAGGTTGCGTGCACAAGGCGTGGAAGGCGATGCGATGCGCGAATACGTCGTTGTAGAAATTGCTCGCCAGCAGCGCACCCGAAAGCGGATCCACGCGCGTGTGCACCTGCGGCGCACTGTGGGCGCGCTGCTCGCCCAGCACCCATTCAACGTAGCCGGTGATGGAAATGCGCCGCGCGCGGCTGCCGGCGTTGCGCAATTTCAGCAGGCTGAGTTTCACCGGTGCCTCGCGCGCGACGAACACGTTCAGTTCGCTCGTGATATCCGAGTGCGCATGTTGATAACGCGTGTAGCCGAAGCCGTGCGCGATCAAATATGGATCGCCGCTGCGCGTCGGCGCGGGCGTCGGCGACCAGAACTCGCCGGTTTCCTCATCGCGCAACCAGATCGCCTCGCCGGAGGCATCGCTCAGCGGATCGTTGCGCCAGGGCGTCAGCCGGAATTCGTGCGCATTGCCGGCAAAACTGTAGGCGCCGCCGGATTCACTGACCACGCTGCCGAAGCATTCGTTCGCCAGCACGTTGCACCACGGTGCGGGCGTCGCCGTGTCCGCCGGCAGCCAGATCAGGTACTCGCGACCGTCGGCGGAATGGCCGCCCAGGCCGTTGAAGCCATGCAGCTCATCGGGCGGCTGCAGTACGGTGGTGCCGACATGCGGCTTGCGCGGCGGCAACAACGGCGGTCGGACGCTCTCGGTTTCGGAGGCCGCGCGCGCGACCTGATCGCGCAACCTTCCCTCGTTGCCGCTGTACACGCAGCGCGCCACCGCCAGCATTAGCGCGCGGTCTTCCGCGGAAAGGTGCTCGATCCGCCAAGCGACCATGCGGCCGGAGCCATCGCCGTTGCGCGCTTCGCTGCTGGAGGCGATCAGATAGAGAATGTGATCCTGCAATTCCTGCCGATAACCGGACAACTCCTCGTTCCAGATCAGGAGATCGGCGTGCAGGCCGCGCGACTGCCACCAGCCGTGGGCCTTGATCAACTGCCGCACCAGGTCCAGCTGCGATGCGTTGGCGATCCGCACCAGCACGATCGGCAGGTCGCCGGAAATGCCGTGTTTCCACAGCGCCGACTGGCTGGGCAACCCGATCGGCGCGCCCGCGCGTGGCGCATCCGCCGCATACAGCAGGCGCGCGGCGATGCGTTCGTACAACTGCGCATCGCGCGCGCTGACGTTCAATTGCTGCATCACCACTTGTTCGTGGGTCCAGGCCAGTTCGAACACGCGCTCGTGCAGGTGCCGCTCGCGATATTTGGTGGCCAGCATCAGCGCCGCCTCGCGCGTTGCGGCCACGCCGGTGACCAGATCCACGCTGATGCTGCGCCCGGGCGCGATCTGCACGCGCCGGCGGATGCCCAGGCATGGGTCCAGCACCGCGCCGGCGCTGTTGCCGAGCGGCTCGTCGGATTGCAGCGCGAGCGGATGCGAAGCCTGGCGCAGGCGACCGAGAAAACGTGCGCGATCGGTTTCGAATCCGGTCACGCCGAGGCTTGCGCCGCGCACGTTCATCTGGTGCAGCAGCCACGGGTGCTGTTCGTCGTTGCCGCGTGGGCGCCGTGACGCCAGCAGCGCGTCCAGCTCCGGCGCGAGTTCGGTCTGCACAAACAGTTTGCTGAAAGCCGGGTGCGCGGCATCGGCGTCGCGCGTGTTGAGCGCAAGCTCGCCGTAGCTGGTGATGTCCAGCGTGCGCGGCTTGGACGAGCGGTTGGTCAGGCGCACGCGGCGCAGTTCCACGTCGTCCTCGGCCGACACCGCAACCCGCGTCTCGCATTCGATGCCGTGATCCACGCGCCGGAACTCCGCGCGCGCCTGCGAGAACGTGGCAGAGAATTCGACCCCTTCGCTTGCGCAGGGCTGATAGGTGCTGGACCAGACTCTGCCGGATTCGACATCGCGCAGATAGCAAAACTGGCCGTCGGCATCGCAGGTGGCATCACCCGACCAGCGGGTCAGAAGAACATCGCGCCAGGCGCTGTAGCCCGCGCCGGTCTGGGTCAACAGCACATGGTAGCGGCCGTTCGACAGCAGGTGCACGCGTGGAATCGCGGTGTCCATGTGGGTAAATGCAGCCGCCACCGGGCGCGCACTGGCTCGCGCCGATTGCACGGGCTCGCCTTCCAGCGCGCCGGTGCGCACCGGCGTCACGGCCGGGATTTTCTCGCGCAACAACAACTCATAGGCGCGAAACATGGGTTCGCGCATGAAGCGCTTCTGCATCGGTGCGTCGTGCAGGAACGAAGACAACGCGAGAAAACTCATGCCGTGGTGATGCACCATGAACGAGCGCACCATCGCGAACGATTGCTCCGGCGCGACGCGGCCCTCGGTGTAATCCAGCGCTTCGTAAAAGCCGTAGCGGGTCAACGCGCCCAGCGCCTGCAAGGCGAGCAGGTTACGCACCGCGGCTTCGGGTTCCAGCATCACCGCCATCACGCTGGCGTAAGGCGCGATCACCAGGTCATCGCTCAAACCCTGCTTCAAGCCAAGCCCAGGCACGCCAAACGCGCGATATTGATAATTGAGCTGGGCGTCGGTGGCGTTGTAGGCCGATTCGGAAATGCCCCATGGTGCTTCCTGACGCACGCCGTAGCCGATCTGCGCGGCAACTGCGGCACGGCAGCTTGCATCCAGCAAGCTGTCCGTAAAGCCCGGCATCAGCAATTGCGGCATCAGGTACTCGAACATCGAGCCGCTCCACGACACCAGCGCGGGACGCCGGTCTGCAAGCGTGAGCAGACGCCCGAGCGCGAACCAGTGCGAGGGCGGCACCTGGTTCTGCGCGATCGCAATGTAACTTGCCAGCCGCGCCTCCGAGGCCAGCAGGTCGTAGCGGCCGGCGTCGCGTCGGTCGTGTTCGGCGTCGTAGCCGATCGCGAATTGCTGCAGCGCCGGATCCCACAAGAACGTGAGATCCATTTCCGCGAGCGCGCGGCAGCGCGCGGCCAGTTCGCAACCATGCGCGTGTCGCGCATGCAGGGTCGAGCGCATTTCCTCCAGCGCGATGCACAAATCCACGCAGGATTTGTCGCGCGCGTAGTCGTTGTCGGCCGCCCGCAATCGCGCCATCACTTCGCCGGCGATCGCCAGCGCACGACGTTGCGAGGGATTGCCCTCCAGCTCGCGCAGCAGCGTGCGGACGCGCTCGTCGTCGCTGCCGGAATCCCCGAGCGCCAGCCACGGCGCCAGATCATCCAGCTCCGCCACCACCCGTGCGCACTGCGCGCGCAGCGTGGCGATCCATTCCCGCAACTCCTCCAGTTGCGTCAGCGGCGCGGCGACCTGTTCCAGCTTGGCTGCCTCCAGATCGATGCGCGCCAGCAGGCCGTGCAGCACCGGCAGCCCATCGCTGTTGTCGCGCGCATGCTCGATCAGCGTGTCCAGCGCCGCCAGCGTGGCGGTCAGCGCCAGCATCGCGTTCGGTTCGCCGATCACTCCGGCGCGCACGTAATCGGCGACCACCTGCGCGGCGTCGCCCAGGCCCTGCGCCAGCGCGCGCGGGATCAGCGGTTGCTCTTCCAAATGTTCCAGCGCATTCGCCAGTACCGCCAGGCAGCCCATCAGGTTGCCGCTGTCGACGGTGGAGACGTAATGCGGCGGCAGCACCGCCAGCGATCGCGTGTCGTACCAGTTGTAGAAGTGTCCGCGATGACGCGGCAGTTGCTCAAGCGTCGCCAGCGTCGCGCGCGTGCGCGCCAGCAATTCGCCCGCGCCGAGATAACCGAAATCATGCGCGCTCAGGTTGGCGAGCAGGGCCATCCCGATATTGGTTGGCGAGGTGCGGTGCGCGATCTGGGCGATCGGATATTCCTGATAATTGTCCGGCGGCAGCCAATGCTCCTCGGCGTTGACGAAGACCTCGAACCAGTGCCACGTGCGGCGCGCCACGCCACCCAGGAAACGCAGCTCATGCGCGTCCAGCGCGTGTCCGCGCGTCTGCGGTACGTGACTCAAAGCGGCCGCGATTGCCGGCGCGAAAAACCACAGGATCAGCAGCGGCGCGGCGGAGACCAGCGCATCCGGCGCGTGTGCCCACAACACCAGCGTACTGACCGCCGCGCATGCCGGCGCCACCCACATCAAGCGCGCGAATTCCAGCAAACCGGAGGCGTCCACGTGCGTGGCGCTTTCCATGGTGGTCCATTCCAGCAGCCGCCTGCGCGTGAACAGCAGTCGCCCGGCGCTGCGCAGGATCGCGTCGAAATTGAGGAACGCCTCGAACGGAATCACCGCGATCGCGAAGCCGATGCGCAGCAGTTGCTCGTAGGCGCCGCGCAGACCGGCGCGCCAGTGGTGCGGATGTGCGCGGTGCACGAGATTGCGCGTCATCTGCGCGAGCGCGATGAACAGCGGCGGCCCCAGCAGAAACGCGATCACCACCGCCGTCCAGTACACCGGCTGCGGCGCCAGCGTCCAGCCGCGCAGCAACAGCACCAGCATCGCGATCGGCACCAGACCGCGGCGCAGATTGTCCAGAATCTTCCAGCGGTGATGGCCTTTAAGCATGTTGCGCAGGCCGCGCCGGCGCGGGCCCGGCACGATCGGCAGCAGCCACTGCACGATCTGCCAGTCGCCGCGGGTCCAGCGGTGCCGGCGGCGCGCTTCCACGCTGTAGCGGTTGGGTTGATGCTCGATCAGTTCGACATCGCTGACCAGGCCGGTGCGCGCGTAGGAGCCTTCCAGCAGGTCGTGCGAGAGGATCAGGTCATTCGGGAAGCGCGTGCCGACCGATCGCGAGAACGCGTCGATGTCGTAAATGCCCTTGCCGACGAACGAGGCCTCGCCGAACAGATCCTGGTACACGTCCGAAATCGCGCGCGTGTAGGGGTCCAGGCCGGTATCGTCGGCGAACAATCGCGAGAAGCGGCTGGCACGGCCGGGCGTGCTGCTCACCGACACCCGCGGCTGCAGGATGCCGTAGCCGGCAATCACGCGCCGCGAGCCTTTGCTGAACCATGGCCGGTTCAGCGGGTGCGCCATGGTTTCGATCAACCGTCGCGCCGCCTGCGGCGGCAGCATGGTGTCGGCGTCCAGCGTGATCACGTAACGCGCGCCCTGCAATGCTTCGAGATCGCCGACGATCGTGCTGAAGCGATCCGGATCCGCGCCGCGCAGCACGCGATTCAATTCGCCAAGCTTGCCGCGCTTGCGCTCGAAACCCATCCAGGCGCGTTCGCGCGCATTCCACTCGCGCGGGCGATGGAACAGATGGAATCGCGTGCTGCCGTGCAGCGGATACTTTTCGTTCAAGCGCTCCACGCCTGCGATCGCGGCGGCCAGCAGCGCGGCGTCCTGCGGCATCTCGCGCTGCGGCGCGTCGGGAAAATCGGTGAGCAGCGCGAAATGCAGGTTGGGATCGCGATTGCCGAGATACCGGATTTCCAGCGATTCAAGTTGTTCGGCCAGGCTTCCCTCGCTGCCCAGCAGCCACGGCACCACGATGAGCGTGCGGCAGTCATCCGGGATGCCTCCGCTGAAAGACAAGCGAGGCAGCAGATCCGGCGGTACCAGCATGCTTACCGCCCAGTTGACCAACGCCACGGCCGGATGACTGGCCGCGACGAACAGCGCCACCAGCAGAGTCAGATCCAGCGGCAGCGGCAAGCCATGCAAGGTGTTGTGTGCGATGCCGAAGGTGATCGCCGCGGTCGACAGCGCCAGCGCGCCGAAGAAAAATGCCGCCGGCCACCGGCGCAGGACGGTGACCACGCGCGCTTCCGGAGGCGGCGTGGCGTTCAAGCGCTTTTCGAAGGCCGCGCGCCCACGCCCGATCAGGTAATAACCCACATGCTGCACGCGCGGGTCGCCGGCCGGGTTGTGCGCTTCGCGAGCGAGATCCACTGCACGTTGCGCGACCTCGCTTTCGCGCAGGTGGCCGCGCCGCGCCAGCAATTCCACCGCGCGGCGATACATGCCGCGGGTGGTGAAATCCATGCGCGCGTAAGTTTGCGTGGGATCGCCGGTGAGGATGCGATCCACCGCGCTCACCGCCTCGATCACATCCGACCAGTTGTGCCGCGCGACCAATCGGAGACTGTTGATGCAGTTGGCGATGGAAACCTGATCGGCGGCCTGCGCGCGGCTCTCCTCGTCGATCACGTCGGCGACGCTGACGCCGCGCTGGTGCAACTGCTGCTCGGCCCAGGTAAGCGCCAGCGCCAGCGAAGGGTGCTTGCCTTCCAGCAGGCGATAAAACTCCGCCGTCCACGCCGGTGTCACCGCGGGCACCAGTCGCGCCATGTCGGCCACGTACATCAGCATGCCGGGCGCATCCTTGCCGGCCATTTCGATCAGGTAAGTCGCCCAGTATTCGGCGCGCGCATATTCCTCCAGCCGCCGCGCGATCGTGCGCGCGCCGTCGGCGATGCGCTCGATCAGCGCCATTCTCAGCAGATTCGGCCAGGCCCACAGTTCGGCCATCCGCAGCGTGGTCTGTTCCTGGAAGGCCGCGAGAAAGCGGCGCGCCTGTTCGGGTTCGATGCGGCCGTCCAGGTGCGCCACGCATGCGCGTGCGATGGCAAGCATGCGCGGTACGCTGGTGCCTTCGTCCAGGACACGCGGCAATTTGCGCAATTCGCGCATTGGCAGATTCGCCGCCAGTTCGCGCAATTGCGTGCGCACCAGATAGAAATTGTCGAGCAGCCATTCCGCGGCAGGTTCGATGCGGCGTTGCTCGGTGACCGCCAGACGCGTGGTGGCAAAGGCGCGGCGCAGCCTGCGCTCGTCTTCCAGGAGCACACCCTTCAGGTCCAGCAGCGATTGCCGCGGCGGAGAACTTTGCTGTCGTTGGGCCAGCTCGCGCGCACAGGTTTCCAGGTCAACCACCGCGCCAACACCCGGAAATTGTGTCGCACCCCGCCCGCCATCCGCCGCCGCGCGCCGGGTCGGGCGCGTGCCGCGGAGCTTGTCCATCCATGCCAGCGCACCCGGCCTGCGAGCCATTGTTTCCCTTCACTCGCTGCAATCCGGCCCATGTTACGCGCAGGTATGTTGCCTGAATGTTGAGGCCGGTCTCGCGAAGACGGGCTTCGCCTGCTTCCTGCTTATTGCGTATCCGAGTACGCAATGGTGCTGAGCAGGGCCAGCGCCGTTTTCCGCGAATCCAGCCGGGTGTGCTGCACCACGATCGGCAAGTCGGATTCGAACACGCTGGAGTAGTCGGTGTCGCGCGGCACCGGCGCCGGGTCGGTGAGATCGTTGAAGCGCATGTGGTAGGTGCGTCGCGCCGGCACCGTCACGGTATAGGGGCCGACCGGATCGCGGTTGGAGAAATACAGCGTGATGCGGATGTGCGCCTCGCGGTCGTTCGGGTTGAGCATGCACGCAGTCTCGTGGCTCAGGAACCGGCGATCTTCGCCGTCCGTGCTGGCGGGCGGGATATAGCCTTCCGCGATGGCCCAGATTTTCTTGCCGATGGTCATGGTGATTCCTCGAAAGCGCGAAAGAGGGAAGTGGGCAAAAACTTCGAGGTCATTCCGTTTGCGCGAGAATGACGACATTCGGGTGAGCACTCAGCGTGTGTGTGTACGCTTTCGCGCACCGAACCACAACCCTGTTCCCAGCGCGCTTGTCGCGAGCACGCCAAGCGCCAGCGCACGGCGATGCTCCTCCACCCACAGCGCCCAGGAGAATCCGCGCGCGCGTTTGTCGAAGCGGCCATGCGCGCCGGGGTCGCCCTCCACCGGCGAAAACAGGTTGTCGGCGCGCTGATGGTCGTCGGGTTCCGGCGTCTGCTGCCCACCCCAGGCCGTGCGGCCCAGATATTTGTCGAGCAATCCGGGAACGAAACGCTGGCCCCATTCGGCCAGCCAGGTCGGTGCGCCGACCGGCACGTTGCGGCGTTTGTGGCTTGCCGCATACAGGATCGCCTCGGCGGCCACTTCCGGCTGGAAGATCGGCGGCACCGGTTGCGGACGATGCGGCAGCTTGTTGCGCGCCCAGGAAAACTGCGGCGTGTTGAGCGCCGGCATCTGCACCGCGGTGACGTGGATGCGGCTGCGTTCGTGAATCAGCTCGCAGCGCAACGCATCCACGAAACCGGCCAGCGCGTGCTTGGCGCCGCAGTAGGCCGACTGCAACGGAATGCTGCGATACGCAAGCGCGGATGAGACCTGCACGATGGTGCCGCGGTTGCGCGTGCGCATGCGTTTCAGCGCGGCCATCGCGCCGTACACGCCGCCCAGATACGTGACTTCGGTGACGCGCTTGAATTCGTCGGGGCCGATCTGGTTCACCGGCGCGAACACCGTGACCATCGCATTGTTGACCCAGATGTCGATCGGCCCGAGTTCCTGCTCGACGCGTTCGGCGGCGTCCTCCAACGCTTGCGCATCGGCGACATCGGCAACGATTGCAAGCGCGCGGCTGCCGCCCAGTTCGAGTTCGCGCAGGGTGGCATCAAGCCCCGATTGGCCGCGTGCGATCAGCGCCACATGCGCGCCTTCCCGCGCGAACGCGCGCGCGGTGGCGCGACCCACGCCGGCCGACGCACCGGTGATCACGACCACTTTGCCGGCGAAGCGGCGGCGGCGCGGCGCCATTGCGCCTGATTCGTTGATCGCATTACTGGCACTGGTTGCGCTCATGTTTTTTCCTCGATGCACCGATGTACGGCGGGAGGAGCCGCGCAGCGGCGTATCCCGCCTTTCGCGGAACACGGCGGGATTGTTCGCACCGTCCCTGATGCTCACACCCTCGCATTCGCTCGGGGCCCGCCTGCGGCGGTCCAGATTCGTTCCGGACGAATTTGTCGCTTGGCTGCTTCCGCCCGGAGGTCTTACGCTGATTTCCACCTTGCACGACAAGCGGTCAACGCGGCGCGAATCAAAGCTCTCCGCGCGTGGCCATTTGTTTGATCCGGTCGCCGGTGCGGCAGGCGATCGCCTGGATCGTCAGCGAAGGATTGACGCCGCCCACAGTCGGGAACACCGAGCCGTCGCAGATCCACAGGTTGCGGATGTCCCAGCTTCGGCAATCCGCGTCCACCACGCTGGTGGCCGGGTCGTTGCCCATGCGCGCGGTGCCGTTGAGGTGCGCGGTGTCGTCCGGTTCGGCCCAGATTTCGCGCGCATTCACCGCTTGCATCGCCTGCGTCATGAACTTGATTGAATGTTTCACCAGCGCCTTGTCGTTGTCGCACAGCGAAAAAGTAACGCGCGCGATCGGCAAGCCGTATTGATCCTTTTCCTCCGCGAGCGTCACCCGGTTGCGCTCCTGCGGCAACACTTCGCCGCAGATCTTCAGGCCCGCCTGATGGTTGTATTTTTCCATCTCGCGCAACAGCGCCTCGCCCCACAGGCCGCGATTGCCGGCCTGGGTGGACGCCCACGCCTGCGGCAGCGGACCCTGCCCCATGTAGGCGTAACCGCCGAAGAAATCCTTGTCGGTGTCGTGGTAATTCCAGTGTTCGGTGATCGTGAGCGACGGCGGGCCCTTGTACCAGCGGATCTCGTCCTCCATCAGTCCGTACACGCCTTGGTTGGTCTGCACCATCAGGTTCTTGCCGACCAGCCCGGAGCTGTTGGCCAGTCCGTCCGGATAACGCGCATTCGCCGAGTTCAACAGCAGCCGCGGCGTTTCGATCGCGTAGCCCGCGACCACCACGTTGCGCGCGCGCTGGAAACGCCACTGGCCTTCGCGGTGGTAATGCACGCCGGTGACCAACCCTGATGTCGCATCGGTTTCCACACGCCCGACCATCGCCAGGTCGCGGATCTCCGCACCCGCTTTCACCGCGCGCGGGATCCAGGTGATCAGTGCGCTTTGCTTGGCGTTGGTCGCGCAGCCGGTCACGCAGAAACCGCGGTAGACGCATGGATGCGCCTGACCGCGCGGTGCGGAAAGCGTGGCGAGCGGCGTTTCCGTCCATTTGATGCCGAGCGCCTCGCAGCCTTGCGCCAACACCCAACCGGCGGCGTTGATTTCGTGCGCGCGATACGGATAGCGCGGCCGCGGCGGCCCCCACGGATAAGTGACTGGGCCGGAGATCTTCAGCGCCTGCTCGACCTCCCTGTAGTAATGCCACATCTCGCGCCAGTCGAGCGGCCAGTCGGCGCCGTAGCCGAGCAGGCTGCGCGACTTGAACCATTCGGGACGGAAGCGCAGGCTGACCATCGCGAAATGCACGGTCGAGCCGCCGACGGATTTGCCGCTGTTGTTGCTGCCGAGCTTGAGCGGATTGTCGCCGTCGCAAATGCGCTCGTCGGTCCAGAACAGCTTTTCCTGATGCGCTTCGTCGGAGGCGAATTCCTCCAGCGGCCGCCACCACGCGCCCGCGTCCATGCCGATCACCGAGAACCCCGCCTCGGCCAATTTGCACGCGAGCGTGCCGCCGCCCGCGCCGGTGCCGACGATCACGAAATCAACCGCCTCGTCCCCGGCGAATTCGCGCATCGGCATCCACCCGCCGACGCGCAGCGGATCGGGCGCGCGGCCGTTCCTGCCGCGCGGCGCGTGCAGGGCGTCATGCAATCCGCTCATTGGCCTTTCGCGCCTCGTCCTCGTGACCGGGCGTGGCTTCGGCCGCTTCCCATGGATCGCGCCGGTTGAAATACATCCGCACGTAGCCGCGCGGACTGGCCGGGCCGCCAAAGCCGATTTCGTTCCACGCTTTCGGATGGCAGTAATAGGCGGCAAGGATGTCGTGGGTGATGCGTTCCATGAAAAATGTGTGCGAAGGCATGCCTTGCCATTCCGGACGCCTGAGTTCGCCGCGCTGCGTCGCGGTCAGAAGTTCGTCCTGCAGGTCCGAAGCCAGTGCGTGGAAACGCGCGCCATGTTTCGCTTGCGCTTCGGCATCGAGTGCCGCGAGACCGCGCCGCCAGGCTTCCTGCAGCGGCGGCAGACTGGCTTGTCGATAGCCGTCGCGACGATCCTGGGCCACCTTGCGGTCCACCATCGCCGCGAGCGGCACCGCGGTGGCGTGATCGGGTTGCGGAATAATGCGATCGCAGATCGCGCGCAGCGTCCGCCATTCCTCCTCGTTGAAAAAAGTCGGCACATCGAGCGTGGCGAGCCGTTCGGCGATCACTTCGCGGCTGGCATCGTTCCACGACAGCGTGTCGCGTTTGGCGAGCACGTCGTAACCGGGATAGCGCTCAGGCATCGGGATGTTCCTCCAGCAGTTCGAGCGCGGCGAGTCCGGCGAGTGCGAGGCCGGTGAAGCTGGGCGGCGCGGGTATCGGCGGTCCGTTGAGCACGTTCTGCCGCCAGTCTTTCCAGCCGCCCATGTTTCGCGATACGCCGAAGATGTGGAAGCAGGGGCCCGCCAGTCCCATGAACGCGGTCAGCCGCAACCACCAGCGCGTGAGTGTTCTCGGCCTGCGTGGGCGGCTCATCGCGGTTTCCGCCAGCAATCCCGCCGCGACCGGCGGCACCGTCACGGGCAGATACATGAAGGGATCGTGGTAGGCGCCGCGAAAATGCAGCAGGCCCGCTTCGGCCGACGTCGCGAGCAAGCCGAGTGCGGTGAGGCTCGCGAGCGCGCGTCCGGCGGGAATGCCGAAGACGCGCGGCGCACCGCGCGAGGCATCGCTGTCGCGCAGTCGCTCCGAGTAATAGCCGAGCAAACCCGAGAGCGCGACGGCCGCCGGCGCGCCAAGCGGCGCACCATAAAAAAGATTCTGCCAAGAAAATCCGCCGGGTCGCTTGCTGACGTTGTAGAGATGGAACCCGGTGCCGACCAACCCGGTGATCGCGGCGGCAAGATAAACCGGATCGCGCACGCGATGTGCGGCTGCGCTGCGATCATTGCTGCCATGCGCGCTGACCGCGAGGCTCGCCGCCGAGACTATGATCGGCGTGAACATCGCCTTGTTCTCGAACGCGCCGCGGTAATGCTCGATACCGCTGTCGAGCAAGGTGGATGTGGCGATCAATCCGGCAGCGCGATTGAGCCGTCGCGCAGCGTCCACGGTCGGTTGCTGCGGAGCGCGATCCGAATGCGCAGTCGGAAATTTCCGCGATCGCGTTCCCGCGCGCGATGTGCGTTGGCGCAGTGCCGCCGCGCCGAGCGCGGCAATCGCCAATGCGCCCAGCGTCGCAATACCCCGTTGTCGTTTCTCAAGCATGCGGCATCCAATCCTCATTGCGTTTTGCGGCAGGAGCTTGCTTGCAAGCGACGGACGAGCCCGAGGTGTTGTGCGGGACGTCGCTTGAAGAGGATCGCCTGCAAGCAGGCTCCTACTGCTCGATGCACTCTGGATGTCCACAGCCGCAGTTGCCGCCGTGCACCTCCAGTTCGTCCACGTCCGGTGTTTCCGCGGCCTGCCGGCAGAACTCACTGCAATATTGATTGCCGGCTTCGACATCACAGCCGCAACCTTCGTGTTGGCATTTGCCTTGGGGATGATCTATTTGCATGGTGGTCTCCGTAGGGCGGGTCTTGACCCGTCGTTGCGAATGGCGGGTCAAGACCCGCCTACACGCGGTATCGCTCTGCATCCGCGTGTTTGAACTCCAGGCCGAATCCCGGCCGCGAGGGATCAGGTTTCAGCGCGCCGTGCTCCGGCTGCAGCACGCCGTCGAACAGCATGTTCTCGATGCGCACGTGATCGTGGAAATACTCGATGTGCCGCAGCGGCCGCGCGGCGCACGCCGGATGCGCGTGCAACGCCGGTGCGCAGTGCGCCGACAATGGCAGGTTGAACGCTTCGCACAAGACGCTCGCCTGCATGAAGCCGCTCAGCCCTGCACAACGCGTGGCATCGGCCTGCAGCACATCCACCGCGCCGGCCGCCAACATCCGGCGGAAATACCAGGGCGTGTAGCCGTATTCGCCGGCGGCGATGTCGAGTCCAGCGGGTGCGCGGTCGCGCAGCAGGCGCAGCCCGAGCAAATCGTCGGAACTCACCGGCTCCTCGAACCAGCGCACGTCGTATTCGTGCGCAAACACCTGCGCCATCTGCAGCGCCTGCTTGCGCGCATACGCGCCATTGGCGTCCACGAACAACTGCACTTCGTCGCCGATCGTCTTGCGCGCAACTTTTGCGCGCGCGGGATCGCGCTGCGGGTCGCGGCCGACCTTCATCTTCACCATGCCGATGCCCTCGTCGGCCCAGCCGCCGAGTTGTTCCTTCAATTGCGCATCCGAATAAGAAGTAAATCCGCCGCTGCCGTACACAGGCGCCGCCTCGCGCACTGCACCCAACAATTTGAACAGCGGCAGATCGAGCAATTTCGCTTTCAGGTCCCACAGCGCGTTGTCCACCGCGCTCACCGCCATCGCGGCGATGCCGCCGCGGCCGAGATTGCGAATGGAGGTCAGCATTGCCGCCCACGCGCCACCGACATCCATTGCGTCGCGGCCTTCGATCACCCTGGCCAGCAGCGAATTGATCAGCACCGCAGTTGCATCATCGGCATAGCTGTAGCCGATTCCGTGCTTGCCGCCCGCTTCGATTTCCACCAGCACCAAGGTTGTCGAATTCCATTCCAGCGTGCCGTCGGATTCGGGCGCGTCGGTCGGCACCGTGTAGGCGCTGGCGCGCGCGGTGCCGAGAGCCACGGCTTCCATGCCGGTCAATCCTTGTGCCCAGTGAAAAAGCTCGCCAGCGTCTCGCGGGTGGACTCGCGCAACATGCCGCGCGTGCCGGAATCGCCTTTTAGCATGGACTCGGCGAACGCCTTGGCCTGCTTGAAGGTGATGTGCGGCGGCAGCGGCGGCACTTCCGGATCGGTGATCGCCTCGATCAGGCACGGCCGGTCGGCCTTCAGCGCCTCGTCCCAGGCCGGGCCGATCTGTTCGGGCTTGTTGACCATGATCCCTTTCAGGCCGCACAGTTCGGCGTAGCGTGCGTACGGAAAATCCGGCACGTGTTGGGACGCGTCGTAGCGCGGATCGCCTTCCATCACGCGCTGCTCCCAGGTCACCTGGTTCAGGTCGCGGTTGTTCAACACCATGATGACCAGGCGCGGGTCGGACCATTCCTTCCAGTACTGGCCGATGGTGATGAGTTCGTTGCTGCCGTTCATCTGCATCGCGCCGTCGCCGACCATCGCAATGGCCACGCGATCGGGAAAAGCGAACTTGGCCGCGATCACGTACGGCACGCCCGGGCCCATCGTCGCGAGCCCGCCGGAGAGCGACGCCATCATGCCGCGCCGGATCTTGAGATCGCGCGCATACCAGTTGGCGGCGGACCCCGAATCGGATGCGAGGATGCAGTTGTCGGGGAGGCGCGGCGAGAGTTCCCAGAACACGCGCTCGGGATTGATCGGTTCGGCTTCAACAAAGGCGCGCGACTCCAGCACGCGCCACCACTCGCCGATGCCTTTTTCGATCTCCTCGCGCCAGCTCCGGTCCGCCTTGCGTTGCAGCAGCGGGATCAGCGCGCGCAAGGTCTTCTTGGCATCGCCGACCAGGTTGATCTCCATCGGATAGCGGATCGACAACATCGCCGGATCGAGGTCGATCTGCACGCCGCGTGCGTGGCCTTCCTTCGGCAGGAACTCCGAATACGGGAACCGCGAACCGACCATCAGCAGCGTGTCGCAACCCATCATCATGTCCCAGCTCGGCTTGGTGCCGAGCAGGCCGATCGAGCCTGTGACATAGGGCAATTCATCGGGCAGGACGGCCTTGCCCAGCAATGCCTTCGCCACACCCGCGCCGAGCAGCTCGGCGACTTCGATCACCTCGTCGGTGGCGGCGAGCGCGCCGGCACCGACCAGCATCGCCACTTTCTTGCCGGCGTTGAGGAGCTCGGCGGCGTGCTGCAGATCGACTTCGGCGGGCACGACATGCGGCGCGCGATAACCCAGGCCCGAATGGATGGTGCCGTGCTTGCGCGGCGGGGTTTCCACCGCGTCCAGCTCCTGCAAGTCGTTCGGCACGACGATGCAGGTGACGGTGCGTTTTGAGATCGCGATGCGCAGCGCGCGATCCACCACGTGGCGCACTTGCGCCGGCACCATGATGACTTCGTCGTATTCGCTCGCAACATCCTTGAACAGCGTGGTGAGGTCCACTTCCTGCTGGTACTGGCCGCCGAGGGCCGCGCGCGCCTGCTGGCCGACGATCGCGACCACCGGCTGGTGATCGAGCTTGGCGTCGTAAAGGCCGTTCAACAGATGGATCGCACCGGGGCCGGAGGTCGCCATGCACACGCCGACCTCGCCGGTGAACTTGGCATGCGCGCAGGCCATGAATGCGCACATCTCCTCGTGCCGCGCGCGCACCAGTTTGATCGCGCCATCGGCGCGGTTCATCGCGCCCATCAGGCCGTTGATGCCGTCGCCGGGATAGCCGTAGATGCGGCGCACGCCCCATTCGTGCAGACGCTTGATCAGGAAATCACTGACGGTGGGCATGGAACCTCCATGTTCTGAATGCGAAGGACGCGCGCATCCTGCGCGGCGAGAGTTTTCCAGTGTGCGGATTGCAAGGTTAACCTCGCGCGAATGCACGCCCGGAGCAGGCGTCCGCGCGCCGGATTTTGCGTTGATTGCACCCTTGCGCTAACGTGTAAGTGCTACAAACCCTCGATTCGCCGCGTATGGATGCGCGCGGCGTTGCGCGAATCCAAGGACGGCGGTGGCGCAGCTTTTCCCCAGGTGGTTCGGATTCCTGTTCCGGCTCGGCGCGCTGGCCGCGCTGGCGATCATCGTCGGGCTGTTGCTGTTGTGGCGCGTCGCCACCGCCAACCCGAGCGCGCCGCACGATCCGCTCGAACAGCCGGTTCCCTTCAGCCACAAGCACCACGTCGGCGATGACGGCATCGATTGCCGCTATTGCCACAGTTCGGTCGAGCAGTCCGCGTTCGCGGGCATTCCGCCGCTCTCGACTTGCATGACCTGCCACTCGCAACTGTTCACGGATCAGCCGCCGTTGAAGCCGCTGATCGCCGCGTACCAGAGCGGCGTGCCGTTCCACTGGCAGCGACTGAACAAGCTGCCGGATTTTGTGTACTTCAATCATTCCATCCATATTGCGAAAGGCATCGGCTGCGAGAGCTGCCACGGCCGGGTCGACAAGATGCCGCTGACGGCCCAGGTTGCGCCGCTGACGATGCAGTGGTGCCTGGATTGCCATCGCGATCCGGAAAAGAACCTGCGTCCGCGCTCGCAAGTTTTCAGCATGACCTGGCGCGCAAAGGATCAGCACGCGCTCGGCGAACGACTGCTGCGCGAGTACCACATCGATACACGGCGCCTGACGGATTGCTCCGTATGTCATCGCTGACGTCCATGAATCCGAACCCCGCAGTCGGGTCCTCCATGGCAATCGAAATGAACGGTCGAACGTCGTTCGACATGGACGCCGCGCGCGCGCGCCTGCGCGACGTGCGCGGGCCGAAGCTGTGGCGCTCGCTGGAAGAACTGGCCGACAGCGAAGGCTTCCGCGCATGGCTGCAGCGCGAGCATCCGCAATTTGCGAACGCAGCGCCGCTGGACCGGCGCGGGTTCCTGAAATTCATCGGCGCGTCGCTGGCGCTCGCCGGACTCAGCGCGTGCAGCCGCCCGCCGCAATCCGAAATCGTGCCCTATGTGCACGGCCAGGTCGGGCAGGTGGATGGCCTGCCCCGTTACTTCGCAACGACCCTGATGAGAAATGGTTTCGCGCAGGGCGTGCTGGTGCGCAGCAACGAGGGCCGACCGACCAAGGTCGAGGGCAATCCGCAGCATCCGGCGAGCCTGGGCGGCACCGATATCTTCGCGCAGGCGTCCGTGCTGCAACTGTGGGATCCGGACCGCTCGCAGTCGGTGCTCTATCGCGACGACGCGACGACCTGGGATGAATTCGCGATGACGATGCTGCAGGCGCGCGCACGCTGGCGGCCCGACGGTGGCGCGGGCCTGCGCGTGCTCACCGGTGCGATCACCTCGCCGACGCTGGCCGCGCAACTGGATGCGCTGCAGAAACAGTATCCGAACGCACGCTGGCACCTGCACGAACCGTGTAGCAATAACAACGCGCGTGAAGGCGCGCGGCTGGCATTCGGCAAGCCGTACGCGACGCGCTACCGCTTCGATCGCGCGAAAGTCATCCTCGCGCTGGATGCGGACTTCCTGTCCGACCCCGCCGCCGGCGTGCGTTATTCGCGCGACTTCATTGCCGCGCGCGATCCGGAGCGCGGCGCGATGTCGCGGCTGTATGCGGTGGAACCCACGCCGACGGTGACCGGCATGATGGCCGATCATCGGTTGCCGCTGGAGAGCGCGCAGGTCGAAGTGTTCGCGCAGGCACTGGCGGAGCGGTTGGGTGTCGCTCCTGGTAGGAGCACGCCTGTGCGCGCCAAGGCCTCGCAAGAGCCCAATACGGCGCTTCGCGCCGGTCGCGAGCAGGCTCGCTCCTACATAAAAGACGTTACTCGCGGGCCCGCAAATTGGCTGGACGCGTTGGCAGCGGACCTGAAAGGTAATCACGGCGCGTCGCTGATCGTGGTGGGCACGACGCAACCACCGGAATCGCATGCACTCGTGCACGCGATGAATGCGGCGCTCGGCAATATCGGCAACACACTGGAATACATCGAGCCCGTCGAGGCCTTGCCGTCGCAGTCGACAACTCCGAACGGCAATGATGACGGTTCGCTGCGCGCGCTCGTGGGCGCGATGCGCGCTGGCAGGGTGGACACATTGCTGGTGCTCGGCGGCAACCCGATCTACGACGCGCCGGCCGATCTGGAATTTGCGGCGGCCTTGCAGCGGGTGCCGCACCTGCTGCATTTGGGCTTGTATCACGATGAAACCGGCGAACTCGCCGAGTGGCATTTGCCCCAGGCACATCCGCTCGAAGCGTGGGGCGACGCGCGCGCGTTCGATGGCACAGCAAGCATCGGGCAGCCGCTGATCGCGCCGCTGTACGACGGCAAGTCGGCGATCGAAGTCCTTTCAATCCTGCTCGATGACGAGATCACCGATGGGCGAGCGTTGGTGCGCCGGCAGTGGTCGCCCCGGTTGAAGGATGACGCGGCATGGAACGCGGCGTTGCAGTCGGGAGTGATTGCAGGCACGGCAATGCCGGCATCCGGCGTTCCCCCTCACCCGCCAGGCGCTTCGCGCCTGCCTCCCTCTCTGCACGGGGAAGAGGGCAACAGCAAAGCCGCTTCGCAGGAAGGCGACTCCATTGAGTCGTCCCGCATCCACCCGATTGCCGGCTCTTTTCAGTCTGCCGAATCACGCGGGACCGCCGGCTCTTCCCCATTTCCCCTGTGGGAAGTGGGTGGAGGTGAGGGAGCGAACAACGATCGACACGCGGGCGAAAAACTCGAACTGCTGTTCCGCCCCGATCCCACGATCGGCAATGGCGAATGGGCCAACAACGGCTGGTTGCAGGAACTGCCCAAACCGCTGACGCAACTCACCTGGGACAACCCGGCGCTGATTTCGCCGGCACTCGCGAAACAGTACGGACTGGACAACGGCGACGTGGTCGAGCTGCAATCGCGTGGACACGAACTGCGCATCCCGGTCTGGATCATGCCGGGGCAGGCCGCGCGCAGCCTCACGGTGCACCTGGGTTACGGTCGCACGCGCGCCGGCCGCATCGGCGACGGCCAGGGTTTCAACGCGTATCTGCTGCGTACTTCGCAAGCGCTGTGGGAGAGCGACGATCTGCAACTGCGCAAGACCGGCGAGCACTGCGCGCTGGCGCCGACCCAGCATCACTTCAACATGGAAGGCCGCGACCTGTTGCGCACCGGCACGCTCGCGGACTTCCTGCACGATCCGCACTTCGCCACCGCGAACGACAAGTACGCCGAGCCGCCGCCGAGTCTCTATCCCGATTATCCGAAGGGCGATTACGCCTGGGGCATGAGCATCGATCTCAATGCCTGCATCGGCTGCAAGGCGTGCACGATCGCCTGCCAGGCCGAAAACAACATCCCGGTGGTCGGCAAGGAAGAAACCCGGCGCGGCCGCGAGATGCACTGGATCCGTGTGGATCGCTATTACGAAGGCGAGGCGGAAAATCCGCGCGCGCTGAACCAGCCGGTGCCCTGCATGATGTGCGAGCACGCGCCGTGCGAACTGGTCTGCCCGGTGGACGCGACCGTGCACGACAGCGAAGGCCTGAACGTGCAGGTCTACAACCGCTGCGTCGGCACGCGGTTCTGTTCCAACAACTGCCCGTACAAGGTGCGGCGATTCAACTTCATGCAGTACGCGGACAAGGAAACGCCGCAACCGATGGCGGTGCGCAACCCGGAAGTGACGGTGCGCCGGCGCGGCGTGATGGAGAAGTGCACCTACTGCATCCAGCGCATCGAAACCGCGCATATCGAAGCCGACAAGAGCGGTCGCCGCATTGCTGATGGCGACGTGCTGACCGCCTGCCAGGCGGTGTGCCCGACGCAGGCGATCCGCTTCGGTGATATTTCGGACAAGGAATCGGGCGTTTCGAAGGCCAAGGCATCGCCGCGCAATTACGCGATGCTCAACGAACTCGGCACGCGCCCGCGTACCACGTATCTCGCGCGCCTGCGCAATCCGAATCCGGCATTGAAGGACGGGCCGACATGAGCGCTGCCGTCCGCCACGCTCCGCCGCCGCTGATCGCGCCGGGCGAAGATGCGACCAGCATCAGCACCAACATCAGTTACATCACGCTGCAGCGTCCGTTCGGTTTGCTGTGGCTGGGCGGACTGGCGGTCGCGGCACTGCTGGCGATGCTGCTCACGGTCGGCATTTGCTGGTTGCTTTACGCGGGCGTTGGCATCTGGGGTTTGAACATTCCCGTCGCCTGGAG
>DATNFU010000057.1:0-151752 GCA_035606235.1 Rhodanobacteraceae bacterium | reverse complement strand
ATCCAGCGCGCTCAAGCCTGCGTTGACCCCGCGCGTGTAGGCATCCAGCAGCACACGTTGCGCGACCGGCAATTGCGCGAGTTCGGTTTCCGCGAGGGCGCGAAAGCGGTGGCGTCGATGGTTTTCGTCCACCTTCAACGCGGCCTTGCCGACCAGCTCGGACAGTTCGCCCGCGGCGTTTCGTCGCAGCAAATCCATCTGGAAATAACGCTCCTGCGCATGCAGGAAGCCCAGCGCATACGCCGCATCGGTGCGACTGCGCGCGTCGATGGTCGGCGTACCACGCGCGTCGCGCGTGATCGTTACCGGCGCGGCCAGGCCGCGCAGCGCCAGCGTGCCATCGAGTTGCGGGCGACTGCCGGCCAGCAACAGCCACGCGAGCAGCACCGCGACCGCAAACAGCAGCAACAGGGTGACGAAGATCCGGCCGAGCCAGCGCATGCGGTTCCCTCAAATGATCTCCAAGAGGAACGTCATTCCGGCGCACGCCGGAATCCATTTTGACCTGTGTTCAATCGGGCGACATCAAAATGGATTCCGGGTTCCGGGCGCGCGCTGCGCGCGTGCCAGGCTCCGGAATGACGTCGCGGTATTGACGCTCATTTCGAAAGTCGTGAGGAGCCATCACCCGGTCGTCTCAATCCGTTCCACCCTCCGCAACCCGCGCGGCAGCACGCCGCCGCGTCCGGCGCGGTTGCCGCCGTATTCCACCAGATCGGCCCATTTCAGGCTGAGCTTGCGCGCACCGGCATACAACGTGACTTCGCCCGCGCCTTCCGCGACCGTCGCGATCCCCGCCACGCGTTCCTCACCCGATTGCAGTTTCGCCTTCGGGATTTCGATCAGTTTGTTGCCGCGGCCGCGCTTCAGCTCCGGCATATCGGCCACCGAAAACATCAGCAGGTGTCCTTCGGTGGTCACCACCACGATGCGGTCGCGGGCAGGATCGGCGACGTAGGCGGGGGCGAGCACGCGCGCCCCGTCGTCCATGCTGATCACCTGCTTGCCGGCTTTCTTGTTGGCCAGCAGCGCCTCGAAGCGGGTGAGGAAGCCGTAACCGGCATCGGTTGCCAACACCAGTTGGGTATCGTTGTCGCCGATGGCGAGCGCATCGAAGCGCGCGCCTGGCGGCGGCGTGAATCGTCCGGTCAGCGGTTCGCCATTGCCGCGCGCAGAGGGCAGCGTGTGCGCGGGCGTCGAATAACTGCGCCCGCTCGAATCCAGGAACGCGACCTGTTGAGCACTACGCCCGCGCGTGGATGCGAGAAAGGCATCGCCTTCACGATAGGACAATTCGCGCGCCTCCACGTCATGGCTCTTGGCCGAACGCGCCCAGCCCTTTTCGCTCAGCACCACCGTGACGGGCTCCGACACCACCAGTTCGCTCATCGCGAGCGCCTGCGCCGCCGCGCGCGCAATGAGCGGCGAGCGCCGCGCATCACCGTACTTGTCGGCGTCGGCTTTCAATTCCTGCTTGATCAGGGTGCGCAGCCGCTGCTTCGAATTCAGTGTGACTTCGATTTTCGCGCGCTCCTCTTCCAGTTCGTCGCGCTCGGTGTTGAGTTTCATTTCCTCAAGCCGCGCCAATTGTCGCAGTCGCGTCTCCAGGATGTAGTCGGCCTGCTCCTCGCTCAATTTGAAGCGCGCGATCAAGGCCGGCTTCGGCTCGTCTTCGTGGCGGACGATCCGGATCACTTCATCCAGATTCAGAAATACGATGCGCAGGCCTTCCAGCAGATGCAGCCGCCGCTCGACTTTCGTCAGGCGATGCTGCAACCGGCGGGTCACGGTATCGGTGCGGAAGCGCAGCCATTCCTCCAGAATCTGCTTCAGCGTCTTGACCTGCGGGCGGCCGTCCAGCCCGATCATGTTGAGGTTGATGCGGAAGCTCTTCTCCAGATCGGTGGTGGCGAACAGGTGCTGCATCATCGCGTCCACGTCCACGCGATTGCTGCGCGGGATCAGCACCAGCCGCACCGGATTCTCATGATCGGATTCGTCGCGGAGATCTTCCAGCATCGGCAGTTTCTTGGCGCGCATTTGCGTTGCGATCTGCTCGATCACCTTGGCCGGCGAAACCTGATGCGGCAGCGCGGTCAGCACCACGTTGCCGTTTTCCTGTGAATAGATCGCGCGGCAACGCACCGACCCGCTGCCGGTCGCGTACATCGCCAGCAATTCATCGCGAGGCGTGATGATCTCGGCCGTCGTCGGGTAATCCGGGCCGCGCACGTGCTCGCACAGCGCCGCGATGCTTAGCGTCGGTTCATCCAGCAGATGGATGCATGCGGCGGCCACTTCGCGCAGGTTGTGTGGCGGAATATCGGTGGCCATACCCACGGCGATGCCGGTCGAGCCGTTCAGCAGCACGTGCGGCAGACGCGCCGGCAACCAGGTCGGTTCCTGCAGCGTGCCGTCGAAATTGGGCGTCCATTCCACGGTGCCATCGGCAAGTTCGCCCAGCAGCACTTCCGCGATCGGCGTCAGCCGTGATTCGGTGTAGCGCATCGCCGCGAAGGATTTCGGATCGTCCGGCGAACCGAAGTTGCCCTGCCCATCCACCAGCGGATAGCGATACGAGAACGGCTGCGCCATCAGCACCATCGCCTCGTAGCAGGCGCTGTCGCCGTGCGGATGGAATTTGCCGATCACGTCGCCAACCGTGCGCGCGGATTTCTTGGGCTTGGCGGTGGCGGCCAGGCCCAGCTCGCTCATCGCATAGATGATGCGCCGCTGTACGGGTTTGAGACCGTCGCCGATGAAGGGCAGGGCGCGGTCAAGCACCACATACATCGAGTAATCGAGATAGGCGCGCTCGGCGTACTGACGCAGCGGGATCTGTTCGAAATTGGATTGCAGGTTCATCGATTCTCAGTGCACACGCCCGGTTTTGATCCCGAGCTTTTGCAGTTGTGTCTGGACGTCATCCGGGCCGGCCAGGTGGGCGGCGCCGACGGCAATGAAAATGGTTTGGTGTTGTTGCAGCAATTGCTCGATCCGTTGCGCCCAGCGCTGATTGCGATCGGTCAGCAGCGTCTTGTACAGCACCGGATATTTCTGGCGCATCTCGGAATTTTCCAGCGCGGCGATCGCATCCACGTCGCCGGCCTGCCAGTCGTTCACCAGCTGGGTGATTTCGGTGTCGGCCTTGGCGTAATCATCGAGCGTGTTGCGCAGCATCGCGATTTCCACCGGCTGCGAGAGCTCCGCGAAATAGCGGATCTGCTGCTCGGCGGTTTCCAGCCCCTGCACCGGCTTGCCTTGGGCCGCGAAAGCCTGACGCAATTGCTTGTCCACGCCCGATTCCGGATCGAAGCCCGCTTTCAGCAGTGGCGCGACGGTGAGCGTCAGCGCCGCCATCCAGGGGCGCATCGCATCCAGTGCCTGCGCGGGAATACCCGCGGTCTGCGCGGCGGCTTGCACGCGCTGCTCGTCATCGGTGCTGATTACGCCGGAAAGCGGATGCGCGAAATCGATGCCATATTGCATGACCAGCGGCTGCATGGTTGCCTGATCGTCGTCCACCAGTTCGACGTAGAGCACGTCGCTCGCCGCCAGCGCCTGATCAAGCGCCGGGTAGTGCCACGGCGTATTCTTCGGCAGCACGTGCACGGTGCCGAACAGATAAATCGTCGCGCCGTCGCGCTGGATCTTCCACAGCGCAGGATCCGCCGACGCGGAGGTGGCGAGCAGCAGCAGCGCAAGCGCGGCAAGGGAACGCGAAAACCGATTCATCTTCATTCCGGGCGGAAGCGCGTAGGTACGCGGCGCATCCTAGTCGGAATGCACGCATGTGTGCAGCACCTTGGCGCCTGCGAACCGCATTTCGGCGCGGCCATTGCTCAGCGCGGCACCCGATATCCTCCACGCACGCCGCGCGGACTGAGCGTGATCTGCCAGAGCTGGTCGCGGCGGGTGCGGAAGGTCGCGGCCGAGGCCGACAGGTAATAGCGCCACATCCGACGGAAGCGTTCGTCGTAGCGCGGGTTCATCGCCGACAGCCGCTGCCAGGCCGCATCGAAATTGCCGCGCCAGGCCATCAATGTCTTGTCGTAATCGGTGCTGAAATTGTGCCAGTCCTCGACCACGAACAAACCTTCCAGCGCCAGCGCGACCTGGCTCGCCGCCGGAATCTGCGAGTTCGGAAAAATATATTTCTCGATCCATGGATCGGGCTGATTGGGCGCGGCGTTGCTGCCGATGCAGTGCAGAACCGACAGGCCCGCGTCGCCTAGACAACGCCGGCAGACCTCAAAATAGGTACGATAATTTTTCGTTCCGACGTGCTCGAACATGCCGATCGAATACACCGCGTCGTAGCGCTCGTCGAGTTCGCGGTAATCCTGCAGGCGTATTTCGACCGGCAGCCCCTTGCACAGCTCGCGCGCGAATTCCGCCTGGCGCTCGGAAACCGTCACGCCGACGCCGGATACGCCGTAGCGCTCCGCGGCGAATTTCAAGGCCTCGCCCCAGCCGCAGCCGATGTCGAGCACGCGCATGCCGGGCTTCAGTTGCAGTTTGCGGCAGACCAGGTCGAGCTTGGCTTCCTGCGCGTCGTCCAGGGTTTGCGCATCCTTCCAGTAGCCGCAGGAGTACACCAGCCGCTTGCCGAGCATCGCGGAAAACAGGTCATTGCCGAGATCGTAATGCGCGCGACCGATTTCGAAGGCGCGTTCGCCGCGCTGCAGATTGATGAAACGGGCTTTCAGATGCACCAGCAGCGTGTCGAGGTTGCGCAGGTGCTCATCCAGATGCGCATCCAGCACGCGGAAGAAAAAGCCGTCGAGATCGGGCGCATCCCACCAGCCATCCATGTAGGCTTCGCCCAACCCCAGCGAACCATGCGCGAACACGCGCGCATACAGGCGCGGATCGCGCACCTGCACGTCCCAGCCATTGGGCCCGTCCAGTTGCACGCCGGCGTGCGCCAGCAATTCCTGGGTCTTGGCGCGCAGCGAGGCGCTGCGCCGCGCACGCGGCTTCGCTGCCGCGTGCTGTTCATGCAATGAGCTGTCGAAGGTCTCGTTCATCAGGCAGTCCCTGCTTTGATTCGGAGTTGCCACAACAGCGGACACGCGGCCATTTGCAACACCAGCGCCGCGATAACCGCATACAGCGGTCTCATATCGTACAACACGCCGAGCAGGGCGCTGCCGGCGAACCACGCCAGCCCGTAAATCGCATTGAAAACGCCCATGATGGTGGCGCGTTTTTCCGGCGCGATGCGCTGAGCCACCGCGGCGCGGAACAGCGAATCGTGCGCACCGAAGCCGATACCCCACAGCGCGACGCCGATGATCGCCGCCATGCCGCCGCCGAGAAACACCAGCGGCGCATACAGCGCGGGTACGATCGTGGTCCACAACAGCACGCTCAAGCCGCGTTTGTCGAATGCGCGCCCGAGCAGCAGCGCGGCGGCGCCGGCGCCAAGGCTCGAGAGCGCATACAGCGCCGGGATGGCGGGGGTCGGCAGCACGTGGTCCTTGGCCAGATGAAACGCGATCAGCGCGAAATCCGCGTAACCCGCCGCGATCAGGCCGGTCGCGATCAGGAAAATCTTCAGTTCGCGCAGCGCCTGCGCGCTGTCGGGCAGCGGCTTGGGCGCGGGATCGAGTTGGTGCGGCTGCGGATAACGCGCGCGCGCGATCATCAAAGTCGCGAGCGCCGCCATCGCCGGCAGCAGCAGCCAGGCGAACACATGCTGATAGCCGCCGTGCAGATACAGGATCAGGGCGGCGATCAGCGGGCCGATGGTCGCGCCGGTCTGATCCAGCGCCTCGTGCAGGCCGAATGCCCAGCCCGCGCCACCCATGCCTTTGGCCGCATGCGCCAGCATCGCGTCGCGCGCGGGCGTACGCAGCGCTTTCCCGGAGCGTTCCAGAATGATCAGCGCCGCGGCGAGCGGCCAATTGCCGACCAGCGCCAGGGCCGGTACCGCCAGCAGGTTGATCGCGTAGCCGATGATCGTGATCGCCCAGTATTTCTTGGTGCGATCGGCGAGCACGCCGGTGCCAAGGCGCAACACGTAACCCAATAATTCGCCGCCGCCGGCGACCGCCGCGACGATGAAGCCGGTCGCGCCCAACGTGCCCATGAACTGGCCGGTGATCGAGCGCGAGCCTTCGTAGGTCATGTCGGAGAACAGACTGACCACGCCGATCAGCACGACGAAGCCGAGCGCGGTGCGCGCGCCTCGCGCAACGCCCTGGTCGCGCTTGTTGGCCATCAATGCGTCGTGCCTTCGCCGTCCAGCACGCCGAATTCCGCCGGCAGCTTTGCGTAGAACAACTGCAGGCATTCCGCGCGCACCAGCTGCATCAGGCGATCCGCGTCGGTGGCAGTGACGATGAAATCCACGCGCACGGTTTCCTGCCCCGCGAGTTCCAGAAAATGCGCTTCGTGCATCACGCCGTGGCGGCCGAAGCCCGCGATCGACCGGAACGCGGTGCCGCCGGCGATGCCGAGTTTGTTGGCTTCCCGCAACAGCCAGTCATAGAGCAGCACGCCGTGATGCCGGCGACCCTCATGCATGAAGAAGCGCAGGTACACGCCCTGTACCGGTTGATTCGCGTTCATGCCAGCTTCCTCAGACCTTGCGCGACCACAAACCCAAGCAGCGTCATCGCCAGCGAACCGACCAGATGCAGGCCGATGATCGCCAGCGCCCACGCGTATTCCTGCCGCAACAACAGCGTGACCGTTTCGCCGGAGAATGTCGAAAAGGTGGTGAGCCCGCCGAGAAAGCCGGTGATGACGAACAGCCGCAGTTCCGGCGACAGCGCCGAGATTTGCGCAAATGCACCCATCATCACGCCCATGATCAACCCGCCGAGCAGGTTGGCGGTGAGTGTGCCGAGCGGAATGGTGGGAAAGATCGGATTCAGCGCCAGGCCGAATGCATAACGCAGGCAGGCGCCGATGAAAGCGCCGCAGCCGGTGGCGAGAAACGCGTAGAACAACATGTCGGCTCCTTCCTCAGCGGTGCGGGAACCACATGCGCGCGCAAGGCGGTCGTCTTGCCGGCGACACCTACGCCCGCCCGGTGGTCCGGGCTCGGTAGGCATCATCAGCCGAACAGTGTCTCGCCGGCGGTTCGGGGAGGAATGCCATCTCCCTTCGTCTGCCAACGATGGTAGCGTAGCCGCACCGGCCTTCGTCAAGCGGAACTCTCTTCGGATGTCCACCTCGCCGCACCGCAACGAAGCGCACGGCCACGCCGCGCTGGCGATCCTGCTCGGCGCGCTGACCATGCTTGGTCCGTTCTCGATCGACACCATCTTTCCGGGGTTTCCCGACATCGCGAGCGGGTTCGGCGTGTCGGTGGATGCCGTGCAGCAGACGGTCAGCGTGTACCTCTTCACTTATGCGGTGATGAGCCTGCTGCATGGACCGCTGTCGGATGCGCTGGGGCGCAAACCGGTGATCGTCGCCGGCATGGCGCTGTACGCGCTGGCCTCGGTTGGCGCCGCGCTGGCGGGTTCGCTGGCATTGCTGCTGGTATGGCGCGCGCTGCAAGGCCTGTGCGTGGGCGCCGGCATCGTGATCGCGCGCGCGGTGGTGCGCGACGTGTATGAAGGCGCGCAGGCACAGCGGCTGATGTCGCGCATGATGATGGTGTTCGGCATCGCGCCGGCGGTGGCGCCGATCGTCGGCGCGTGGCTGCTCGGCATCGATGGCTGGCGCGGCATTTTCTATGCACTGGCGTTGTTCGCCGCAGCGCTCTCGACCATCGTGCTGCTGACCATGCGCGAACCGCATCCGCGCGAACGCCGCACGCCGCTGCGCGCGCGGTCGCTCTATGGCACTTATCGACGCATCGTCGCCGACCGGCCGTTCTGGCCGTTGGCGGTTTCGGCCACCACCAATTTTTCGTCGCTGTTTCTTTACATCGTTTCGGCGCCGGTGTTCGTGCTGGATCTGCTGCGCCGTTCGCCGCAAGGATTCCCCTGGCTATTCGTGCCGATCATCGGAGGCATCACTTTTGGCTCGTGGGTGTCAGGACGTGCGGCAGGCAGGTGGTCGGCCGCCAGTACGGTCGGCATCGCTTACGTATTGATGATGTTCGCCGCGCTCGCCAACCTCGCGCTGGCGGTGCTGCTGCCGCAACCGCAGGTGCCGTGGTCGGTGATGCCGATGTTCGTGCAGGGCCTGGGTGTCGGATTGGCGTTTCCCACCTTGACGCTGTTGTTGCTGGATCGCTTTCCGGCGCAGCGCGGTTCGGCGTCATCCATGCAGACCTTCATCAGCCTGCTGTTCAACGCGGTGCTGGCCGGTGTGATCGCGCCGGTGCTTTATCGCAGCGCATTGACGCTGGCCATCGGTTCGGCGGCGCTGGTGCTGGTGGGCTATGTCTCGTGGCGGGGGTACGGCGCGATGCTGCGAAGTGGCTTGCGCAATACGGGTGCGGAGCCGTCGTAGGAAGCGCGCCTGCGCGAATCGCGGGGCCAATATGCAGGGCGCGGGCACAGCGTATCCCGCCGTGCGCGAAAACCGATCCCGGGTCGGCACCCGCCCTAGGTGATCAATCCTCTTTCCGCCAGAAACGCGCGCGCATCTTCCGCATCGCGCTCGAACCACGCGCGCGAGGAGCCGAGGCGAAACGTGTAGCCCCACGCATCCATGTCCGTCAGCGCACGTTCGCGGCCGAAACCGGGCAGCGCGTCGGCCAGCACGATCTGCAGATAGCAGGTGGCATCTTCTTCCGCGATCGAGTCGCTGGTGTCGGTGTGCACCGCGGCGCGACGCTCGGGCTCCAGCACAAGCAGATGACAGGCTTCGTGCAGCAGGGAATGCACCGGCGTATCCGCGCGCGCGTACACGCATTCGCCGATCACCCCGGCCTCGCACTCGCCCCAGTAGCTGCCGGGAATCGGTGCGCCGTCCTCGACCCTGATCAGTTGCAGGCCGTGTTGCGCGAGCAGCGCTGCACAGGCATCGAAACCGATCTCGGCGATGCGCAGCACTTGGGCGTTCTGCCCGGACTGTTCTTGCAGAGAAGGATGTTGTTGCATCATCGTCATTCCGGCGAAAGCCGAATCCATGTTCCCAACAAAAGGCAGGATCAAAATGGATTCCGGATTGCGTGCGCGACCAGGCCGGGAACGGCCCCGACGACCCTTTACGCGCCGCCCGCAGCCTTGACCGGACCCTCCGGCAAGGCCACCGATAGCTCCAGCACCTCGTGTTCGCCATCGCGTTCCAGATTGATCTGCACGGCATCCGGATCCACGTTGACATATTTGCGGATGACGGCCAGCAGTTCGCCGCGCAGCAGCGGCAGGTAATCCGGGCCGCCGCGCGCGGCGCGCTCCTGCGCCACGATGATGCGCAGACGCTCGCGCGCGATGTTGGCGGTGGGCTTCGGACGCGCACGCAGGAAGTCTAGAATGCTCATTGAAGATGCTCTGATGATTTTGATGGATATCCACCGCTACCCACATCGCCATACGTCAACAACTCCATCAAACCTTGGGGTTTGATCGCCCGCTTGACTCAAGAGGGCCGAGATCAAAGCGATCCGAGTGGTTGGATGCGGCTTCTCAGGTTCCGAACATGCGCTTGAGAAAACTCTTTTTCGGTGCGTCGATGAAACGCAGCGCCACTTCTTCGCCATCCAGCCGCGCGACCGCGTCCGCGTAAGCCTGGCCCGCGATCGACCCCGCGTCATGGATTACCGGCACGCCAGCGTTGGATGCGGCCAGCACCTGTTCGGATTCCGGGATCACGCCGAGCACCGGAATGCCGAGAATTTCCTCGACATCGCCGATGCTCATCATCTCGCCGGCCTCCACCCGCACCGGGTTGTAGCGCGTCAGCAGCAGATGCTGGCGCATCGGCCCCTCGCCGCGTTCGGCGCGACGGGTCTTGCTGCTGAGCAAACCCAGAATGCGGTCGGAGTCGCGCACGGAAGAAACTTCCGGATTCACCACCACCACCGCGCGGTCGGCGAAATACATCGCCAGATGCGCGCCCTTCTCGATGCCGGCCGGCGAATCGCAGACGATGTAATCGAAGCCGTCCTTCGCCAGTTCGTCCAGCACGCGCTCTACGCCGTCCTGGGTCAGCGCATCCTTGTCGCGGGTCTGCGAAGCGGCGAGTACGTACAGGTTGTCGTGGCGCTTGTCGCGGATCAGTGCCTGCTTCAGCGTGGCTTCGCTGTGGATCACGTTGACGAAGTCGTAGACCACGCGCCGCTCGCAACCCATGATGAGATCGAGGTTGCGCAGGCCGACGTCGAAGTCGATGACCGCGACCTTGTGGCCGCGCTTGGCGAGCCCGCTGGCGAGCGAAGCCGACGTGGTGGTTTTGCCCACGCCGCCCTTGCCCGATGTGACGACGATGATTTCAGTCAAGGCAGAATCTCCGGGAATTTGGGAATCGTGGATCGAGTGCTCAATGTTTGCCGTCATCTCGGCGCCGCCGCGTCATCGCGGACGGAACCCGGAATCCATTTTGCTTTTTGAGCACCCTGAAAGGACACTCCAGAGGGATTCCTGGTTCCGCGCCAGCGCGGCCCGGACTGACGCATTACTGTCGAATCTTGTTGAATCGCAACCTGCATCTCACTTACATCTGCACAATCTTCAACTTGCCGTGTTCGAGAAAAATCTGCACGGCGCGCCCTTCGTGCTGCGCCGGGATTTCCTCGAACACGCGATAGTGGCCGGCGATCGAAACCAGTTCGGCGCGGAACTCACTGCAATAAATGCGCGCCGATTCGTCGCCCAGGGCGCCCGCGAATGCGCGGCCGCGCAGCGAGCCATACACGTGCACACTGCCGTCGGCCAGCACTTCGGCGCCGTTTGCCACCGTGGCGACGATCACCAGATCGCGTCCGCGCGCATATACCTGCTGGCCGGTGCGCACCGGTTGCCCATGATGCTGTGCCGTGCCGGCGGCAGGCGTGGCGTTCACGGGCGCCGTTGCATCTCCGGATTGCGAAGCCGCCGGCGCCGCTTGGGTCGGCGTGGCTTCCGCGCCCGGCGCGGGTTCGCTCTCGCGCTCATAAGCCGCACGGAACTTCGCGATCAGCGGCAGACCAAGACGCCGCGCCAGCGCGTCGTTCTCGCTGGTGCCATAAGCCAGACCCACCGGCAGCATGCCGGCCGCGCGCACCGCTTCCAGAAGTGCATCCGCCGCGCCATCGTCGGGCTGTCTGGGCAGGTGTGAAAGATCGAGCACTACCGCGGCGCGCTCGAACAACTGCGGCGCCGCGCGCACGCGGCGCTCCAGTTCCTGGTGCAGTGCGGCTGCGTCATCGCGGCGTACACGCACGCTGGCGATGCCGACCTGTCCGAACTTCAGCTCGACCGCATCGCCATTGTCGTTGTGCACTCCGGCAGCCGCGCTCACGCACCACCCGTTGCGACGCGCGGCAGATCCTGCTCCGGCAGATCGCGATTGGCGAGCCACGGCAGCGCGGGCAGCCCGCGCGGATAGGTGTCGCGCACGAAGGTGAAGCACTCCAGCGGTTTGGCCAGCAGACAGACGCGGCGTCCGTTTTCCGGCATCGCCTGTTGCCCGACTTCGTTGAAACCGCGGGTGCCATGGAACAGCATCGCGACATCGTCGCGCGGCTCCAGAAAAACCTCGCAGGCCAGTAATGGCGCGCGTACTTCGGCGTGGCTTTGCACGTCGCTGTAGAACAGCCGGCCCAGGCCGTGACCACGGCAGCGATCGCCGATCACCACGCGATCGACGTAAACAAAATTGTCATAGCGTTCGCGAAACCAGCGGAAGTTGGAGCTGGCGTGCGGTGCGTCTTCGTGCAGCGCGATCAAAAAGCCGGCGACGCCGCCATCGATCTCGGCAACGCGAAAATAATCCGCGCACTCGAAAAAATGCCGCACGTCAGCGGCATCGAGGGGCAGGATCGCGGGACCGGCGCTGTTGTTGAGCGCGAGCACGGCATCAAGATCGCGCTCGCGGACATCACGAAGACTTACGGACATTGCAACACGACTCCGGAGCGTTCGCCCATGAACGCGAAGATCAAAACGGCCGTCCGAGGCCGCACCGTTCCATTTACGACAGCATGTGCGATCCACCGCGCATGCGCATCCCGCGATTATGCCATGCGCCGGCGGGCGGGCATACGGTTTGCGTGAGTCCGGGATCGCCGGCAAAGCGCCGCCGGGCCACATGGCTTATCATCGCGGCGTGTCGCGCCACGCACTCAACCATATTCGTCTGCTTCGCTACGCGGGCTTGTTCACATACGCCTGCGTGGGCGTGCCGCTGATCAGTCACGACTGGATGCTGGCGCGGCTGAACGATTCGCAGGGACAGGATCAGCTCAGTCAGTTGCAGCAGCAGATGCGCACCCACACCGACGTTTTGTTGTGGGCCGCATGCTACGTTGTGTTCGGGCTGGTGTACTGGCTGTTGACGCGCAATCTCGGTTCGCGCCGGCAGTGGATGATCAAGCTGCTCGGCCTGCTGGTGCTGACCGGCACCGCGATCGCGATCGGCTGGTTTTCGCAAAGCGGGCTGTCCGCGTTGTTGATGATCGTGGTGTGCGTGGTGCTGCCGTGGCTGCTGCCGCTGCCGTTGGGCGTGGCGTGGCTGGTGGTGCAGAATCTCGCGCTGGTTCCGGTATTCGCCAGCTTTCCCGGCCTTGATCTCGGCACGGCGGTGTTGCAGGTCAGCATTTACTTCGGGTTCTCCGTGGTCACTTTCGTCACCTCCATGGTTGCCAGCCAGCAGGCCGACGCGCGCGAGGAACAGCGGCGTTTGAATTCGGAATTGCGCGCCACCCGCGCGTTGCTGGCGGAATCCAGCCGTATTTCCGAGCGCATGCGCATCGCGCGCGAGCTGCACGATCTGGTCGGCCATCACCTGACCGCATTGAGCCTGAACCTAGAAGTCGCGAGCCATCTGGTTACCGAGCCCGCGGCCGAACACGTCGGCAAGGCGCAGGCCACCGCCAAGCAGTTGCTCGCCGACGTGCGCGAAGTGGTCAGCGAATTGCGCGACGATGACACCATCGATCTTACCGGCGCCTTGCGCAGCCTGACCGAGGGCGTGCCGGGCTTGAACGTGCATCTCGAATTGCCGCCGCGCTTCGCGGTAGATGATCCGCGTCGCGCGCAGGTGCTGCTGCGTTGCACGCAGGAGATCGTCACCAATGCGGTGCGCCATGCTGGCGCGCGTCATCTATGGTTGCGCTTCGAGCGCACGCCCGATGGCATGCTGGCGCTGAAGGCGCATGATGACGGCCGCGGTGCCGCGGAGTTGAAGCCGGGAAACGGTCTTTCCGGCATGCGCGAACGTCTGGCCGAAGTGGGCGGCCGGTTGTGGATCGAAACCGCGCGCGATCGCGGGTTTACCCTGGAAGCTTCGATGCCGCTGGAAAACGTCGCGCTTTGAATACCTGATGCGCTCGTGGGGTAATGCGCTGTCGTTGCGCGTGAAAGCAGCCATCCATGGCTGCGCATTCAGACAAGAGTGATTTCTGCGGGCGGCGCTCGGAATCCTGAGGTACTGGCGTGTACACTGCGGTTCCTGCGCGCCGGCGGTGCGAACTTGCCTTCGCTCGCGACGGCTTTCAAACCGCTCCAGTGTGTCAGCAATGGGGAATGCTTGATGATTTCCGTTTGTCTCGTTGACGACCAGAACCTGGTGCGCCAGGGCATCCGTTCGCTGCTGGAACTGTCGCCCGAAATCCGCGTGATCGCCGAATGCGTGGACGGCGCACAGGCGCTCGAGACGATTCCGCGCGTCAAACCCGACGTGGTGCTGCTGGACATGCGCATGCCCGGCAAGAGCGGGCTGGATGTGCTCAACACTTTTGCGGCGCAAGGCACCGTGTGGCCGACGATCATCCTGACCACGTTCGACGATGATCAACTGGTGCTGGCCGGCCTGAAAGCCGGCGCGCGCGGCTATCTCTTGAAGGATGTCTCGCTGGAACAACTGGTCGAGGCGGTCAAGACCATCGCGGCCGGTGGCTCGCTGATTGCGCCGATGGTGACGCAACGGTTGCTGGCCGGCATCGGCCGCATGCAGAACCAGTTCACCAGCCTTGAGCAACCCGATCCGCTCACCGAGCGGGAAACCGAAATCCTGCGGCTGATGTCGGGCGGCTACAGCAACAAGGAAATCGCCAATTCCCTGGGCGTTGCCGAAGGCACAGTCAAGAACCATGTCTCCAACATCCTGTCGAAACTCGGCGTCCGCGATCGCACGCGCGCAGTGCTGAAGGCGCTGGAGTTGGGAATCGTTTGACGGAGCATTCCGGGTTCCGGCTTTCGACCGGATGTCGGAACAGATCAGGCGGGCGGGTCGGATTCGGTTCCATCGGAACGATCGCCCAGCAACCGGCGCACCACCACGTAGAAGATCGGCACCAGCAGCAACCCGAGCGCGGTGGCGCCGATCATGCCGCCCATCACGCCGGTGCCGATCGCGTGGCGGCTGTTGGCGCCGGCGCCGGTGGAGATCGCCAGCGGCAGCACGCCGAGGATGAAGGCGATCGAGGTCATCAGGATCGGGCGCAGGCGGATGCGGCAGGCTTCCAGCGTGGCCTTCAGCAGGCCGATGCCCTGCTTTTGCATGTCCACCGCAAAGGCCACGATCAGGATTGCATTCTTGGCCGACAGGCCGATGATGGCGATCAGCCCGATCTTGAAATAGACGTCATCCTGCAGGCCGCGGATGCTGGTGAGCGCCGCCGCGCCGAGCACGCCCAGCGGCACTACGAGCATCACCGCGACCGGTATCGACCAGCTTTCGTACAACGCGGCAAGACACAGGAACACCACGATCAGCGACAGCCCGAACAGCATCGGCGCCTGGGCGCCGGAGATGATTTCCTGCAGCGATTGTCCGGACCATTCGTAGCTGATGCCCTTGGGCAGATACTTCGCGACCAGTTCCTGCATCGCGGTGATCGCATCGCCAGAGCTGTAGCCGGGTGCGGCACTACCGGTGAGCGCGATCGCGCCGGAACCGTTGTAGCGATCCAGCGACGGCGGCGCCAGCGACCACTTGGTCGAGACCACGCTGGACAGCGGCACCATCGCGCCGCTGGATGAGCGCGTGTAGAAGTCGCCGACATCGGAAGGGCTCATGCGATAAGGCGCGTCGGCCTGCATCTCCACGCGCAGCACGCGACCCTGGTAATAGAAGTCGTTGACGAAGGCCGGCGCCAGCATCAACTGGATGGCGTTGTATACGTCGCTCACCGACAGCCCCATCGATTGCGCCTGCACGCGGTCGACGCGCATGTTCACGGTCGGCGAATCTTCCAGGCCATTGGTGCGCACGTTCTGCAGGCGCTTGTCGCTGCGCGCTTCGGCAATCAACTTGTCGCGCGCGGCAACCAGCGCGTCGTGGCCGAGACCCGAGCGATCCTCCAGTTCGAAATCGAAGCCGGCGAACTGGCCGAGACCCCGGATGACCGGGCGATTGATCGCAACCACCTGCGCGTCGCGGATCTGCGCGAACTTGTGATTGAAATCCGCGATGATCCGGTTGGCGTCGTGCGTGCGCTGGCTCCAGTCCTTCAAGTGGATGAACGCCATGCCGACGTTCTCTCCGTTGCCGACGAAGCTGAAGCCGCCGATGTCCAGCACGTTGGCGACGTCGGAATCCGCCATCACGATCTGCTCGACCTGCTTCATCACCGCCGAGGTGCGATCCATCGTCGCGCCCGCCGGCAACTGCACGGTCGCCATCACCTCGCCCTGATCCTCTTCCGGCACGAAGCTGGAAGGCAGATGCCAGAGCAGGGCAATCGCCACCAGCACCGCGACGAAATAGCCCAGCATCCAGCGCGGCGTGTGGCGCACGGCCTTGCCGAGCCGGCCGAGATAGTGTCGCGCCAGGCTCTCGTAGCCAGTGTTGAACGCGCGCAGGAAACGGTTGGTGTGTTCGTGTTCGGGACGCAACAGGCTTGCGCACAACGCCGGCGTGAACGACAAGGCCATCAATGCCGAGAGCCCCATCGACACCGCGATGGTCATCGCAAATTGCTTGTAGATCGCACCGACGCTGCCGGGCATCAGCGCGGCCGGGATGAACACCGAGGCCAGCACGGTGGTTACCGCGATCACCGCGCCGGTGATCTGCTGCATGCCCTTGCGGGTGGCCTCCTTGGGCGACAAGCCTTCCTCGCGCATGATGCGCTCGACGTTTTCCACCACCACGATCGCGTCGTCCACCACGATGCCGATCGCCAGCACCAGCCCGAACAGGCTGAGCACATTGATCGAGAAGCCGAACGCGTACATGCCGATGAAGGCGCCGGTCAGCGCCACCGGCACCACGAGTGTGGGAATCAGCGTGGCGCGCAGGTTCTGCAGGAACAGCAGCATCACGATGAACACCAGCACGATCGCCTCGGCCAGCGTCTTGACCACTTCGGTGATGGAGACCTTGACGAAGCCGGTGGTATCCACCGGCGTCGACCAGGTTACGCCGGGCGGAAAGTTCTTCGCGAGTTCGCGCATCTTCACCGCGACCGCGTCGGCGACGGTCAGCGCGTTGGCACCCGGCAGCAGCGACACGCCGAACGCGGAGACCGGTTTGCCATTGATGCGCGAGAAATTGCCATAGTTGTACGACCCCATCTCCACGCGCGCGACGTCGCCCAGCCGCACCACGCTGCCGTCGGGCTGTGCGCGCAGGATGATGTTGCGGAACTGCTCGGGGTTGGTGAAGCTCGACTCGGCGGAAACGTTGGCGGTGATTCCTTGCCCCGGCACGGAGGGCTGCGCACCGACAGAGCCCGCCGCGAACATCACGTTTTGCGCGCGCACCGCATTCAGCGCATCGGTTGCCGTGAGCCCGTAACCCTGCAGTTTCAACGGATCCAGCCAGATCCGCATCGCGTATTCGGAACCGAACTGGTTGACCGATCCCACGCCATCGATGCGCGAGATCGGATCGATGACCTGCGATGCGATCAAATTGCCGAGCGCGGCGGGGTCCATGCTGCCGTCGTCGGATTGCAACGAGATGACTTCCAGGAACCCGGTGCTGGACTTGCGCACCGTCACGCCCAGGCTGTTCACCGCTGCCGGCAGCCGCGGCTCGGCGGCGCTGACCGCGTTCTGGGTTTGCACCGCCGCGGTATCGAGATCGACGCCACTCTTGAAGTACAGCGTGATATTGGCGGAGCCGGTGGAGCTCGAAGACGAGCTGAAATAGAGCAGGTTGTCGATGCCGGAAAGATTCTGCTCGATGATCTGGGTGACGGTGCTCTGGATCACCTGCGCGTTGGCGCCGGGATAACTCGCGCGGATCTGCACGCTCGGCGGCGCGATCGGCGGATAAGCCTCGATCGGCAGGTTGAAGATAGCGAGCGAGCCGCCCAGGGTGATCAGGATCGCGATCACCCACGCGAAGATCGGGCGGTCAATGAAGAATTGCGGCATGGAGGGTTCTCAGTAGCCCGCGCTGCCGGCGCTGGTGGCCGCGGGGGCCGGCGCCTGGTCGCGCTGATACGGCACCGGCTGCACCGTCGCACCCGGCTGCGCCTTCTGCACGCCGGAGACGATCACGCGATCGCCATCGTGGAGCCCGCTTTCCACCACCCACTGCGAACCGCGCTGGCTATCCAGCGTGACGCGCTGGCCGCGCACCTTGTCGCCGGCGCCGACGATCAGCAGATATGCACCCTGCGCATCGCGTTGCACCGCGCTTTGCGGCACCTGATACGCATGATGGCGTTGTCCGAGCGTCAGCCGCAGCTTGACGAACATGCCCGGCAGCAGCGTGCGCTCCGGATTCGGCACGGTGGCGCGCAAGGACACCGCGCCGGTCTGCGGATCGACCGCGAGATCCGCGAAATTCAAGGTGCCGGTGTGCGCGTACACGCTGCCGTCCGGCAGCAACAATTGCACCTGCGCCTGATCCGGCGCGGCCAATTTCAGATCGCCCGAAGCCTGTGCGCGCCGCAGGGTTTCCACTTCCGCCATCGGCTGGCTGAAATCCACGTAGATCGGATCGATCTGCTCGATCGTGGTCAGCGGAGTGGTATCGGTAGGCGAGACGAGCGCGCCTTCGGTGACATTGGCGCGGCCGGCGCGACCGCTGATCGGCGCGGTGATGGTGGCGTAACCGAGATTGATTTTGGCCGTCTCGACATTGCCGCGCGCGGCCTGCACGGAGGCGCGCGCGCCTTCCGCCGCCGCCACTGCGTCATCCAGATCCTGCTTGGCGATCACGCCCCGCGCCGCCAGTTCGCGCATGCGCGTGGCTTTCATTTCATCATCGTGCGCGGTGGCGGCAGCCTGGTCGAGCTGGCCTTGCTGCGCGCGCAGCGCGGCTTGCAGCGGCGCCGGGTCGATGCGGAACAGCACATCGCCCACCTTGACGTCGGTGCCTTCGGTATAGATGCGCTTCAGCACGATGCCGGTCACGCGTGCGCGCACCTGCGCGGTGCGGGTGGCCTCGAGGCGACCGACGAAATCGCTCACCAGCGGCATGCTTTGCGCGTGCGCGACCACAACGCCGACTTGCGGCGGCGGCGGTGGTGGGACTTTCGATTTTCCGCAAGCGGCCAGGGCCAGGGCGAGCGGCAGACACAGGGCGACGCGCAAACGCGGCATCGATTTCTCTACTGGGTAGATTGGTAATTGCCCAGCATGCCCGAAAACGGCGTCGTCGTCCGTAGGCCAAGGGTCATATTGCGGTGAAGGCCGGGAGAAGCGTGGCTTACGCCGCGTTGTGCACCATCACGCGGTCGCGGCCTTCGCGCTTGGCGCGATACAGCGCCTGATCGGCCGTGCGTTTCAGTTCCTCGGGCGATATGCCTTCGGAAGACATCGCCACGCCGATCGACACCGAAGGCGCGGGCAGGCGTTGGCCGCGATGGCGCAACTCGATGCGCGTGGTGGCGCTGCGGATCGCTTCCGCGCGCGCCAGCGCGCTGTCCTTGTCGATATCCACCAGCACCACCGTGAACTCCTCGCCGCCGTAACGACAGGCGATGTCCTCGCCGCGGCACAGGTGGGTCAGCGTGACGCCGAACTGGCCGAGCAGCGCATCCCCCGCGTCGTGGCCATGGCTGTCGTTGTAGCGCTTGAAATGATCCAGATCGAGCATCAACAGGGCGACGTGCGACCGGCGCCGCTCCGCACGCGCCAGTTCGCGCGGCAGCGATGCCTCCAGATAGCGGCGGTTGAACAGACCGGTCAGCGGGTCGCGGATGGATTGCTCGCGAAGGCTTTGTTGCAGGCGCAGGTTGGCGATCGCCAGCGCAAGCTGATCACCGACGGTGAGCATCAGTTCGCGCGAGCCTGGATCGAACGCATGCTCGGCGACCAGGCTCAGCACGCCGAGCACCTGGCCTTGCGCGGACAGCGGCAGGCACAGCACGTGTCCCGCGGTGACGCCAGCGTGCACCAGATGCGCGCAAGTCGGCGCGGCGATTTCGCCGAAACCCGGGTGCGCCTGGCTGCGCCGCAGCGCCCAGCAATCATCGGGCGCGAACACGCCGTCGGCGAGATCCGCGCCGCGCGCGCCCCAATGCATGCGCGCTTCGACCGTGTTCTGCGAAGGGTTGATCAGCGACAGACAGCCCGACATCTCCGGCAGCAGTGGCGGCAGCGCGCGTTCGATCACTGCGATCGCCTCGTCGGGCTCGCGGCAGCTTTGCAGCATCTCGCCCAGCAGCGACAGGCGCCGCAGCGTATCGGCCAATTGCCGCGCGTCGCCCAGCGCGAGCTGCAATTCCTGCGCACCCTGCGCCAGACGCAACTCCGAATGCTGGCGACGACGTTGTTCGGCGCGCACGCTGATCAGCGCGAACAACATCAGCAACAGGCTGCCGCCCACCGCGATGACGGCGACAATCGCGACGTACATCGCGCTGCGGTCGCGCTGGGCTTCGCGATGGGCCAGCAAGCCGGATTCCATCGCGCGCATGCGTTCGGCGAGATCGCTGACCGGGCGCTCGGGCTGGTTGATCATCGCCAGCACATCCAGGCGTGCGGCCTCGGTGCCATGCAGCCGGTAGTCGGCGAGGATTTGCAGCAACTGGGCTCGCCGCCGCGCAACTTCCCGGCGCAGTGTGTGTGTGTTGGCGATCTGCGCCGGGTTGTCCGCGACCAGCGCGTCCAAGGCATCCAGTTGATGCTCGGCTTCGGCCATGCTGCGGTAAAAACGCTGCGCGAACACGTCGCGGCCGGTGAGCCCGTAGCTGCGCGCCTCGAGTTCGGCGGCGTGCACGTTGTAGACGATCAGCGTGATCTGCTCGCGCACCTGGTAGGTATGCAGGGTCAAGCGCTGGTAATCGGAGTATTGGTTGGAGGTCACCAGGCCGGCGATGGCCAGCATCAGGATCAGCACCGCGGCCGCGCCGAACAACAGTTGCAGACGCAGGTCAAAACGGAGCGCGGACGCCCGTGGCGCCGGCGATGCTCGCCGTTGCGCTGGATTCGACGGGTAGGCGGGCGCTATGCTTTGCGTCCCCGCATTCCCCAGATTGTCCGCGATCTCCGCCATGAATGACCTACGTGCCCCAGCCGGGGCCGCCGACCTCGTTGCCATCGTCGAGGGGGCGCAGAGCAAGTTCCCCGCCAGTTGTGCGCCGCTCGCGCAACAATTTGTGAAAGCGTGTTGCGCATCACTCGCGCCCGAGGAACTGGCGGAACGTAGTGTATCCGCGTGGGCGGCACTACTGGCCGGTTTGTTCAGTTTTACGCAAAGCCGCCAACCCGGTCAGACCGCGGTGCGCGCGTTCAACCCGGAGCGTGATCGCGACGGCTGGGATTGCGCCTGCTCCGTCATCGAGGTGGTGACCGAGGACATGCCGTTTCTGGTGGATACCATCGGCATCGCGGTGACCGCCGCCAAGTTGCAGATCCATCGGCTGGTGCATCCCGTTCTGGCGGTCAGCCGCGATGACCGCGGTGAATTGACCGGGCTGGCAGCCGACGCGCCCGGTGCGCAACTGGAATCGGTGATGCACGTCGAGGTGGATCGCCTGAGCGAAGAGGAACTGCGCGAGCTGCAGGCGGCCGTTGCGGCGGCGTTCGGCGATGTGCGCGCTTCGGTCGAGGATTGGCGCGAGATGCGCGACAAGATGCTGGAAATCGCCGAAGCCTTGCCGAAGCGGCGCATGCCTTTCAGTGGGGAAGAAGTCGCCGAGGCGCAGGCATTTCTGCGCTGGGCGGCGGATGATCATTTCACTTTTCTGGGATACCGCGAATACGCGGTAGTCGCCGCGAACCACGACGAGCTGTTGCAAGCCAAGCCGGACTCCGGCCTCGGAATCCTGCGCAGCATGGATCTTGCCGTGGCGCCGCGTTCGCTGAAATCGCTGGCCGCGACCAAGCTGCCGGTTTCGGGCTCGATGGATGCAATCATCCTGACCAAGACCAACGCGCGTTCGCGCGTGCATCGTCCCGGTTACATGGATTACATCGGCGTGTTGTGCTTCGACGAGCATGGCCGCCCGGTCGGTGAACAGCGCTTCCTCGGCCTGTTCACTTCCACCGCGTACATGCGCCGACCGCAGGATGTGCCGCTGGTGCGGCAGAAAGTTGAGGCGGTGATGCAGCGCTCCGGTCTGCGCCGCGATTCGCATTCGGGCAAGGCGCTGCGGCACATCCTCGAGACCTTGCCGCGCGAGGAACTGTTGCAGTGCTCGGGCGATGAGCTGTTCGCGCTGGCGCACGGCATTTTCGAATTGAAGGAGCGCGCGCGTCCGCGCTTGTTCGTGCGGCGCGACGCCTACGGACGCTTTTTTTCGTGCCTGGTGTTCATTCCGCGCGACCACTTCAACAGCGGCGTGCGCGAAAAAGTGGAAGCGATGCTGATGGAAATGCTGCGCGGCGAGCGCGTGGATTCCACCATTACCATCGGCGATTCGCCGCTGGCGCGCCTGCACGTGGTGGTGCGCCCGCGCGCCGGCGACCATCCGGATTTCGATCTGCAGGCGCTGGAAGCCAGGCTGGCGAAGGTCGTGCGCAACTGGCACGACGATTTGCGCGAAGCATTGGTCGAGCGCGTGGGCGAGGAGCGCGGCGCGCGTCTGCTGGCTCGCTACGGCCGTGCGCTCTCGGCCGGCTACATCGAGGAAGTCACGCCCCAGCGCGCGGCGCAGGACGTAGAAACGCTGGCGGAACTTTCCGGCGCGGACGATCTGCGCCTCAAGTTGTACCGCTCGCACAACCAGCAGGCGGAGCTGCATTTCAAGATCTTCCGCAGCGGCCCGGACATCGCGCTGTCGGAAGTGCTGCCGCTGCTGGAAAACGCCGGGCTCAAGGTGCTGAGCGAGCAGGTCTACACGCTGGATGTGAAAGGCGCAAGCCTGTGCATCCAGGATTTCGTGGTGCAGCCGGCGGCGAAGCTCGCGTTCGACATCGAGCAGTTGCGCGAAAATTTCGAAGCGGCGTTCGAGGCGATCTGGCGCGGCCGCGCCGAGAACGATGGCTTCAACAAATTGCTGCTGCACGCGCGCCTGTCCTGGCGGCAGGTGGCGGTGCTGCGCGCCTACTGCAAATACCAGCAGCAGGTGGGCACCACGTTCTCGCAGGCGTACATGGAGGAGACGCTCAACGATTATCCGCTGATCGCGGGTCTCCTGATCGAGCTGTTCGAGGCGCGCTTCGATCCCGCGCGCGAAGGCGAAGACAGGGACAAGCAGGAAGCCGCGCAGCGGCAGGTGCGGGCGGAGCTGGAAGCATTGCTGCCGGAAGCGGTGCGCGCGCGCGAGCCGGCATTCGCCGAACGCGTCGCCGCGTTGCGAGTGCAGCCGCGCGAACAGCAGAGCGACGGCTTGATTGTCGCGATCAAGACCCTGCTGGAGAACGTCAACAGCCTGGACGAGGATCGCATCCTGCGCGGGTTCACCGCGCTGATCCGCGCCACCTTGCGCACCAATTATTTTCAGGCGCGCGCCGGCGCGCCGGCTGAATATCTATCCTTCAAGTTCGATTCGCACCAGGTGCCGGATGCGCCGAAGCCCGTGCCGTATCGCGAGATTTGGGTGTACGCGCCGCGCGTGGAAGGTGTGCATCTGCGCTTCGGGCCGGTCGCTCGCGGCGGCTTGCGCTGGTCGGACCGGCGCGAGGATTTCCGCACCGAGGTGCTGGGCCTGGTCAAGGCGCAGATGGTGAAGAACACCGTGATCGTGCCGGTCGGTTCCAAGGGCGGTTTCTTCGTCAAGCGTCCGCCCGTCGGCGGTGATCGCGATGCGATCCTGGCCGAGGGCATCAGTTGCTACAAGATGTTCATCAACGGCCTGCTGGACATCACCGACAATCTGGTCGACGGCAAGGTCGTGCATCCGCGCGACGTGGTGCGCCACGACGCGGATGATCCGTACCTGGTGGTGGCCGCCGACAAGGGCACGGCCACGTTCTCCGACATCGCCAATGGCGTTGCGATCGAGCACGGCTACTGGCTGGGCGACGCGTTCGCCTCGGGTGGTTCGGCCGGCTACGACCACAAGGCGATGGGCATCACCGCCAAGGGCGGCTGGGAGTCGGTGAAGCGTCATTTCCGCGCGCTGGGCCGCGATTGCCAAGCTTCAGACTTCACCTGCGTGGGCATCGGCGACATGTCCGGTGACGTGTTCGGCAACGCAATGCTGCTGTCGAAACATACGCGCCTGCTCGCCGCGTTCGATCACCGCCACATTTTTCTGGATCCCAATCCCGATGCGGCGGGTTCGTTCGGCGAACGCGAGCGCATGTTCAAGCTGCCACGCTCGAGCTGGGATGACTACGACAAGTCGAGGATTTCCGAAGGCGGCGGCGTGTATGCGCGCTCGTTGAAATCCATTCCGATCTCGCCGGAAGTACGCAAAGCGCTCGGCATCGGCGGCGATGTCGAACAGCTGACGCCGGTCGAACTGATGCGCGCGATCCTGAAGAGTCCGGTGGACCTGCTCTGGAACGGCGGCATCGGCACCTACGTCAAGGCCGACAGTGAAACCAGCGCGGACGTCGGCGACCGCGCCAACAACGCGCTGCGCATCGATGGCCACGAATTGCGCTGCAAGATCGTGGGCGAGGGCGGCAATCTCGGTTTCACCCAGAAGGGTCGCATCGAGGCCGCGCAGCACGGCGTGTTGCTGAATACCGATTTCATCGACAACTCCGCGGGCGTGGACACCTCGGATCATGAGGTCAACATCAAGATCCTGTTGAACGACCCCGTGCAACGCGGCGAGCTGGATCTGCCCGCGCGCAACACCCTGCTGGCCTCGATGACCGATGAGGTCGGTCGGCTGGTGCTGTGGGACAACTACCGGCAGAACGTCGCGTTGAGCCTGATGGAGCACATGTCGGTGAACCGCATCGGTTCCAAGGCGCATTTCATCCGCACCCTGGAAGCGCATGGACAACTGGATCGCCAGATCGAATCGCTGCCGTCGGACGCGGAACTGGCCGAGCGCAAGTCGCGGCACCTGGGCCTGACCCGCCCCGAGCTGTGCGTGCTGCTTTCCTACGCCAAGATCGTGCTGTACCAGCAACTGCTGGATTCCGACGTTCCCGAGGATCCGTATCTCTCCAAGGAACTGGTGCGCTATTTTCCGCAGCCGCTGCGCGAGAAGTACGCCACGCAGATGCAGCGGCATCGCCTGAAGCGCGAGATCATCGCGACCGCGGTGACCAATTCGATGGTCAACCGCATGGGCGCCACCTTCATGTTGCGCATGCAGGAGGATACCGGGCAGACGCCGGCGTCAATCGCCAAGGCCTACAACGCCGCGCGCGAAATCCTGGATGCGCGCACGTTGTGGGCGCGCATCGAGGAGCTCGACGGCAAGGTCGCCGAAGCTACGCAAATCGATGCCTTGCTGAAGGTTTGGGCGCTGCTGCGGCACATGACGCGCTGGCTGCTGAATCGCCCCGGCACCGTGTTCGACATCGCGGGCCAGGTGGAGCGCTACCGACCAGGCATGGAAGAATTGCGTGCGGCATTGCCGGCCGCGCTCACGCCGACCGGCCGTGCGTCCTTCGACGTCGACATGGAAAAGTGGCAGGGGCTTGGCTTCTCGGCGCAACTTGCCGAGGATCTGGCCGAAGTCCCGGTGCTGGCGGTGGCGCTGGACATCGTCGAAACCGCGCGCGAATCGGAATACCCCATCGAGCGCGTGGCGCGCGTGTTCTTCGAATTGGGCGAGGCGCTCGACATCGAATGGCTGCGCAGCCAGATCGAGGCGTTGCCGGTGGAAAGCGGCTGGCATGCGCAGGCACGCGGTTCGCTGCGCGACGAGTTGGCTGCGCAACAGCGCGCCCTGGCGACCCAGGTGCTGGCCGCGCCGAGCGCCGGCGAAGGCAGCGCTGTTTCCGCATGGCTCAACAGGGATGATCCGGTGCTGAAGTTCACCCGCGGCATGCTGGACGAAATCCGCACCCAGAACGTCGATTACCCGATTGCTTCCGTCGCGCTGCGGCGGCTGGCGCAGTTGGCCCACGCTGGTTAGGGCGGAAATGGGAAGTAAGGAGTAGGAAAGCCGAAAACCCTGCACTCGGCTTTCCCGTTTCCCACTTCCGGCTTTTGCGGCACACTGCGCGCATGTCGTCGCGCAGCGCCAAACCCCGCATCGCCTTTGTCGCCTCGGCTTCGCCCAAGGCGCGCGAAGCGGCGGCGGCACTGATCGAGCGCTATGGCAGCGCGCCACTGGATGAAGCGGAATTGATCGTCGCGCTGGGCGGCGACGGCTTCATGTTGCGCACCCTGCATGATCATCTCGATCGTGGCTTGCCGGTGTATGGCATGAAGCTGGGCCGGGTCGGGTTCCTGATGAACCAGTTCGATGCGGATGCGCTCGGCGCGCGTCTGGCCGCGGCGCACCCGGCGATCCTGCATCCGCTGGAAATGCGCGTCGTGCTCGCCGAAGGAAAACAGGTCAGCGCGCTGGCATTCAACGAAGTGTCGCTGTTGCGCCAGACCAATCAGGCCGCGCACGTCGAGGTCGCGTTGAATGGCGCGGTGAAACTGGAGAACCTGATCTGCGACGGCGTGCTGGTGGCCACACCCGCGGGTTCCACCGCATACAACCTGTCGGCATACGGGCCGATCCTGCCGCTCGACGCCAACGTCCTGGCGTTGACGCCGATCAGCCCGTTCCGCCCGCGTCGCTGGCGCGGCGCGCTATTGCCCTCGACCACCGAGGTGCGCCTGCGCACGCTTGAACCGGGCCATCGCCCCTTGAGCGCCACCGCAGATTTCCACGAAGTGCGCCACGCACTGGAAGTCACCGTGCGCGAAGCGCGCGAACACGCGGTCACGCTGCTGTTCGATCCGGAACACAATCTGGCACAGCGCATCCTGGACGAACAGTTCGCGCCTTGAAGTCGTCGGATTCCCCCTACAGCCGCTGAGCTCCTGAGCGGACAGCTTCCTCCGAATCGCCGTGCGAGCCTGTCGCCACTGTCCCCGGAGGCGCCCGCATGGCCCGACTTTCCCGTCTGGACCTGCCGAAGATTCCGCAACACGTGATCCAGCGCGGCAACAATCGCCGGCCCTGCTTCGTGTCCGATGAAGACTGCACGCGCTACTGCGAGGACCTGGCCGACGCGGCGAGCCATTGCGGCTGCGCGATCCACGCCTACGTGCTGATGACCAATCACGTGCACTTGCTGGTAACGGGTTCGCAGCGAGGAGCCGTATCCCGAATGATGCAGCGTCTTGGGCGACGCTATGTGGCGTGCTTCAACGCCCGCTATCAACGCACCGGCACGCTCTGGGAGGGCCGCTTCAAGTCCAGCCTGGTGGATAGCAGCCTCTATCTGCTGGCCTGCCATCGCTACATCGAACTGAATCCGGTGAGGGCGGCGATGGTGGGCGACCCGGCCGACTACCGCTGGTCGAGCTACCGCTGCAACGCATTGGGCAACCCGGATCGCTTGATCACCCCGCATCCGCTGTATCTCGCCCTGGGGGCGAATGCCGATTCGCGGCAATCCGGCTATCGAAGCCTGTTCGAGCGGACGTTGGGTGCAGATGAGCTGTCGGACATACGCGCCCATGTGCAGCAGCAAAAGGTGCTCGGCAGCCACCGCTTTCAGGCGGAGATCGAAGCACTGCTCGCAAGGAAGGTGGCCGTGCGACCGCGCGGCAGGCCGCGGCTTGAGGAGGACTGATCAGGCGCCAAGCACGTGAGGAAAATGAACCTGACCCCTTTTATTTCTCTCGATTTCGGGAGACGGGCAGCTATTGGACTATTGACCGGGGCGGCGAAATGGCGACCCCTTTATTTTTTTCTTTAAGGTGTATTCAATGCGATGTGGTATCCGAAGGAAGTGGTCCTATATGCGGTACTGCGTTGGGTCGAATGCCCTTCGAGGCAAGCATGTCCAGGATCTGCTTTTTTTCTTCTGAGAGCTGTGAATGCTCAGCGACGACGTTGGCATCGATGCTATTAGCGAGATTTACGAGATCGTAGCTGTATCCGCGTTTTAAGAGCATGAGAACAATTCCGAACTTGGATAGCGCTGCCGCTTGAGTTGCCGCGGTACTTCCACCTTCGTCGTGCTCATTGACATCAGCACCGTGATCGAGCAACAACTGGATATTGTTTGTTCGATCCTGTTCGATCGCTATCATCAAGGCAGTACGATAGCCGGCTCGGATGTTGGGGTCTCCGCCATGCGCAAGCATTAGAGGCAGGAAATGCGGATCATCACTGCCGCTCGACGCATACATCGCTGAAATATCGCCTTCCATTTTGTAGTTGGGGTTGGCGCCCAATTCGAGCAGCTTCTCGATACCTCTGTAGTTTTTGCATGCCATGGTCCAGAACAACGGCGTCATATCCCGATATCCTGTCGCGTTGACATTGGCTCCTCGCCTGACCAACGCGTCCATCTTGGCGAGATCACCATGACAGCTCGCTTCCACCAACGCCAAGGTCTGGGGATCGGTGAATACATCCTTCGCTGTCTTGCCGCTGATGCTCACTTCACTACACCCCGCTGTTTGGACAGTCGACATCGCCACCAGTACGACTAGTGCTATTCCCGTGAATAGACGCAATACACGTGCCACATTCATGGTGTTCAACCTCCCGGCGTGCCGTAGGTTTGGTTCAAAAGATAATTCAGCGAGTGCAATACCGAAATATCCGAGTGCTGCCGCAACATCATGAAAAAAGGGGTCAGGTTCATTTTTCGCGTTTGGAAAAATGAACCTGACCCCTTTTTACCTTCTGCTCAAGCCACGTAGTTCATCGCCTTGTCAGGCTCCTGCAGGAAATTGCCCTGCACGAAATGCACGCCGGCCGAGAACAGGATGGACATGCTGGCCGCATCCTCGACCCACTCGGCGATGGTGTGCTTGCCGGCTTCATCGGCCTGCATGCACAGCTCGCGCACTTTCTGCTGGTTCTCTTCATGCTTGGGCAGGTCGCGGGTGAAGCTGCGATCCAGCTTCAGGTAATCCGCGTCGATGTGCTTCAGCAACTGGAACGAGTTGAGGCCGGAGCCGAATTGCTCCAGCGCGAATGCGCAGCCATGTTGCTTCAATTGCTCGACCAGTTCGCGCGCCGGCTTCAGGCTGGTGACGACCTTGCTTTCCGGCATCTCGAATACCAATGCGGAACCGGGTACGCCGGTGGCCTGCAATCGTTCGCCGATCCAATTCGCCAGTTGTTCGTCCTGCAATGAATCGGCGCTGAGCTTCACGAACAGCGTGGTCGGCACCGATCGGTTGCCGCGCTCGGCCAATACGTCGATGGCGCGCCCGATCACCCAGCGATCGATGGCCGGCAGCCGGCCGTGGCGGTCGGCGATCGGCAGGAAGAACGCCGGCAGCACTTCGCCCGATGGGCCGTGCAGGCGCAGCAGCACTTCGAAGAACTCGCGCTCGGCGCCATGCAGGCTGATCACCGACTGGTAATACAGCGCGAACCCGTCGTTGACCAGCGCGGCGTCGATCCGTTCCAGCCATTCGCGCTCCTTGGCTGCTTCCGCCTTGTCGGTGGCGGCCGGGTCGTGGATATCGCTGCGGTTGCCGCCCTGCGATTGCGCATTGCGCAGTGCATGGCTGGCCTGCGCGAGCAGGGTTTGCGTGTTCGCGTTCTTCTCGCCCAGCAGCGTGCCGCCGACGCTGGCGGTGAGGCTGACCGAATGCCCGGCCGCCTCCACGATCTGACCTTCGACGCTGGCGCGAATCGCCTCGGCCACGCGCTGCACCTCCGTGTGCGGACGCGCAGCCAGCAATACGCCGAATGCGTGTTCGCCGATGCGTCCGGCGTGGTCGTGTTGGGCGAGATTGGCGTTGACCGCCGCTGCCATGGCGCGCAGCAGGGCGTCGGTGCCGGAGATGCCGACCGCATCGTTGACGGTCTGGAAGTTGTCGGGCTCCAGCAGCAGCAGCGAATAATTCTTGCCGCCGTCCACGGTGGCCTTGACCGCCTGGTCGATCAGGCCGATGAAATGCGAGCGGTTGTACAGGCCGGTCAGCGGGTCGCGCGATTTCATTTCTTCCAGTTGGCGCGCCAGTTCCGGATCCACCTCCTGGCGGCGGAACACGATCTGCAGGCAGGCCTCGCCTTCGTAACTCGCCGACGAAAACTCCATCACCGCATCGAAAGTGGAACCATCCGCGCGCTGGGCGGTGAGCTCAAGCCGCGGCGGCGGTTTCTCGCCGCGCGACAGCCGCTTCAGCAGATCCTTGAAATCGGCGGTGTGCGCGGGCGCGATCAGATCCAGCAGGGTCAGCCCTTCGACCTCCTCGAAATCCTCGAAGCCGAACATTTCCAGATAGGCGCGATTGGCGCGCACGTGCGTACCTTCATGCACGTAGGCGATCGGATCGCGCGAGGAATCCAGCAATGAATCGCAGCGGCGTTCGGACTCGCGCAACGACGATTCCAGCCGGCGCACGCTGCGGCGCATGTTGAGCGCATCCAGTTCGCGCCGCACCACCGCCTGGATCTGTTCGGGGCGCTTGCGCAAGGCGATACCGCGGGTGCCGCTGGCGAACGCCTGCGCGATGAAGTCCTCGGTTATCTGGCCGGCGAGCGCCAGCAAGGCCATGTCCTTGCCGGTGGTTTCGATCGCGCGCGCGATGGCGGCATAGGGCACCTCGCGCGAATCCGGGTTGGCCAGCACCAGGTCGGGACTCAAGGATTCCAGCGCCGCGATGAACTCCTCTTCGCTGGTCACCCGCTGGGGCCGCACCGCGATGCCGCCGTTGCGCAGCACGCTGATGATCTGCTCGGCGTCCTCGGCCGCGTCCTCGATGATGATGATCTTGGTGATGGGGTCCTGCATCATGGGTTCGAGCTGCCGACTGTCATGCGCGCGGGAAACGTCAGGCGGAACGCGGCGGGAATCTTCGCGAGCGAAGTCGCCCAAGCCTTTGTACCCTATTGAATCGCTTTGCGCCAGCAAACGATTGTGCGGGTTCTGGATGGCGTGCGCCGGCTCACAGTGGCGTCTTGCCGGGCCGGCCCGGCAGCTCGCGCACCAGACGCGGCACCAGGTACCCCGGCAGCCGCGCGCGCACGGCTTCGATCAATGCCCGCGCGCGCTCGTCGTCCACCTCGAAATGCGCGCTGCCGCGCACCCGATCCAGCTGGTGCAGGTAGTAGGGCAACACGCCGCAATCGAACAGGCGCTCCGACAACTCGGCCAAGGTGTGTGCATCGTCATTGATTCCACGCAGCAGCACGGATTGGTTGAGTACGACGGCGCCGGTTTCGCGCAGACGCACGCAGGCCGCGCGCACCGGATCGTCCAATTCATTCGGATGATTGGCATGCAGCACGACCACGCGCCGCAATGGCAACGCGGCGAGCCAGTCGCAGAGCGCGACGTCCACGCGTTCGGGCAGCACCACCGGCATTCGGCTGTGGATGCGCAGCGTGCGCACGTGCGGAATGGTGGTGAGCCCGTGGCCAAGCTCGATCAGTTTGGCGTTGGAGAGCACCAGCGGATCGCCACCCGAGAGGATCACCTCGTGCAGGCTGAGATCGTCGCGGACATGCGCGAGCGCTTCACGCCAGCCATTGGCGGCGGCAAGTTCCTGCGCGTACGGAAAGTGGCGGCGAAAGCAGTAACGGCAGTTGATCGCGCAACTTCCCGCGGCAATCAGCAGCGCACGACCTTCGTACTTATGCAGCACTCCGGATGCCTGGCGCGCGGCCAGGTCGCCGACCGCATCCGCCGTGAAGCCGGGTGCATCGCCGCATTCGGCCAATTGCGGCAATACCTGCAGCAGCAGCGGATCGCGCGGATCGCCGCGACGCATGCGCGCGACAAACCCACGCGGCACGCGCAGAGCGAACCCTGCATCCTCTTCCGGCAGGCGTTCGGCAAGCGCGCCGAGGTCCAGCGCGGCGAGCAGTTCGCGCGCATCGGTGATCGCGCCGCGGAGGTTCTGGCGCCAGTCGGGGAGGGTGTCGCCAGGCTGCGCCGTCGGGGTGGTTGCAGGTATCATGGACGGTCTTGACCGGGCTTCGGGACGCCGGGAATCCACCATTTTAGCTGCGATCGTCCTTGATCGCGGAAGATCAAAAAGCGGCTCTCCGTGGCCGCACTTTTCATTTGGAGCAATCACTTCATGGCCAACTATGGTCTCAATGACGTCAGGAACGGGCTGAAGATCATTGTCGACGGTGATCCATATACCATTGTGGATGCCGATTTCATCAAGCCCGGCAAGGGCCAGGCGTTCACCCGCATCAAGATCCGCAATTTGAAAAACGGTCGCGTCACCGAGAAGACCATGAAGGCGACCGATTCGGTGGAAGGCGCCGACGTGGTCGATACCGACATGCAGTATCTGTACAACGACGGCGAGTTCTGGCACTTCATGCAGCCGGATACCTACGAGCAGCACACCGCCGACAAAACCGCGGTGGGCGACGCGGCGCAATGGCTGAAGGGCGAGGAGCAGTGCATTGTCACGCTGTGGAACGGAATCCCGCTGTCGGTGGCGCCGCCGAATTTTGTCGAGTTGAAGATCGTCGAGACCGATCCCGGCGTGCGCGGCGATACCTCCGGAGGCGGCGGCAAGCCCGCCAAGCTCGAGACTGGCGCGGTGGTACGCGTGCCGCTGTTCGTCAATCAGGACGAGATCATCAAGGTGGACACGCGCATCGGGGAATATGTCGGGCGCGTGAAATGACGCATCGGCCCGCGAGCGCGCGACGCGAGCGACTTGGCCGATGCGTCATCCCGGACAGGCAATGGTCGGCAGCGAGCGGCATGGACGGAAGGCGCTGGATTCCGGCCGCTGCCGGAATGACGAGCAAGAGCGCATGGTCATGACCGGGAACGCGGTCGAGTCCACCCCACAACCGATCGACCTTCTGATCTGCGCGCGCTGGGTAATCCCGGTCGAGCCGCACGGTGTGGTACTGGAGGATCACGCGGTCGCGGTGACGCATGACGTCATCGTGGCGGTGTTGCCGGCGGCTGCGGCCGCGCGGCAATTCGCGCCGCGCGAGCGCATCGAGCTTCCCGGGCACGCGCTGTTTCCCGGCCTGATCAACGCGCACACGCACAGCCCGATGACGCTGCTGCGCGGATTGGCCGATGACCTGCCATTGATGACCTGGTTGCGCGAGCACATCTGGCCGGCGGAAGCCAAGGTGATGAGCGCGCAGTTCGTGGCGGATGGTACCGAGCTTGCGATCGCCGAGATGCTGCGCGGCGGCACCACGACATGCAACGAGAATTATTTTTTCCCCGATGCGTTCGCACGGGTGTGCGCGCGTGTCGGTTTTCGCGCGGTGGTCGGGTTGCCGATCGTGGAATTCCCGAGCGCCTGGGCGGCCAATGCGGACGAATATTTCGATCGCGCACTCGCGGTGTACGACGAATGCAAACCACACGCATTGCTGAGCTGCGCTTTTGCGCCGCATGCGCCTTACACCGTGTCGGATGCCAGTTTCGAGCGCATCCGGACATTGGCCGATCAACTGGACGTGCCGGTGCATCTGCACCTGCACGAAACCGCGCAGGAAATCGAAGATGCGCGCCGCGACATCGGTGCGCGCCCGTTTGCGCGGATGCAGGGGCTGGGCGTCGTCAATGACCGGCTGATCGCGGTGCACATGACGCAACTCACCGATGCCGAAATCGCGGCGTGCGCCGAAGCGGGCGTGTCGGTGGTGCACTGCGCGGAATCGAATCTGAAACTGGCTTCCGGTTTTTGTCCCGCGGAAAAGCTCCGTCGTGCCGGCGTGAACGTCGCGCTCGGCACCGATGGCTGCGCGTCCAACAACGATCTGGACATGTTTGGGGAGATGCGCACCGCGGCGTTGCTGGCGAAAGGCGTCGCCAATGACGCAAGCGCATTTGATGCCGCTTGCACCTTGCGCGCCGCAACCTTGAACGGGGCGCGGGCCTTGGGGCTCGTCGACCAAATCGGTTCGATCGAACCCGGCAAGCAGGCCGATCTCGCCGCCATCAGGCTTGATGAGCCGGAGACGCAACCGCTTTATCATGCGATTTCGCAACTGGTTTATGCGGCGTCGCGTCGGCAGGTGAGCGATGTCTGGATCGCCGGCGAGCGCAGGCTGCGTGACGGCCTGCTGACGAATGTGGACACCGGCGCTTTGCTTGCCAAGGCGGCGCACTGGCGCGAGCGGATCGCTTCACTGGGTTCGTGGAACACGAAGGAACCATGCAACGCTATCTGATCATGACCTTGCGTACGCCGCAGTTCGATCCGGCGGTGATCGAGCCGCATTACGCGCATCTGGAGCAACTGCGCGGACGCGGGCTGCTGGAACTGTTCGGCCCGTTCTCGGACAAATCCGGCGGCGCCTACCTGATCCGCGCGCGGAACCTGGACGAAGCGCGCGCGATCGCGCAGAGCGATCCGGTGCATACATCCAAATCATCCAGGGTGACCGTATACGAATGGAATGCGCAGGAGTGCATGCCGGCGTGAACAGCACAAGCGCCAACGTGAGCGCGGAAGAACTCGCCCGTTTCGACAAGCTTGCAAGTCGTTGGTGGGATCCGGATGGCGAATCGCGCCCGCTGCACGATCTCAATCCCGCGCGGTTGGCGTGGATTGCCGAACGCGTGAACCTGCGCGGCGCACGCGTGGCCGATATCGGTTGCGGCGGCGGCATTCTTTCCGAATCGCTGGCGCGCGCCGGTGCACGCGTCACCGCGATTGATCTCGCCCCTTCGCTGATCGATGTCGCGAAACTGCATCGCTGCGAATCGCAGCTCGAGATCGATTATCGCTTGTGTTCCTCGCGCGAACTCGCCGCAGCGGAGCCCGGTGCGTTCGATGCGGTGTGCTGCATGGAACTGATCGAGCACGTGCCGGATCCGGCCGCACTGGTCGCCGATCTCGCCGTGTTGGTCAAACCGGGCGGCCATGTGTTTTTCTCGACGCTCAATCGCACGCCGGCGGCATTTGCGGTGGCGATCGTCGGCGCCGAATACGTGGCCAGGCTGCTGCCGCGCGGGACGCACCATTACGCTCAATTCCTGAAGCCTTCGGAACTGGCGGCGCTGCTGCGCGGAGCCGGCCTTGAGCTCGAAGAGCTTGCCGGATTGACTTATAACCCATTGATGCGAAAAACTTCCATAACGTCGCGGGTGGACGTGAACTACCTGATCTGCGCACGTAAACCTGCATGAAGCCAATCTTGCCGAATCCGCTGGCCGGCATGTTCTTCGACCTCGACGGCACGCTGGTGGACAGTGCGCCGGATCTGCACGATGCACTGGTTGCCTTGTGCGGCGAGCGCGAGATCGCGGCCCCCCAATATGAAGCGGTGCGCGCGGTCACCTCGCGCGGCGCGCGCGCGATCGTGTCCACCGCGTTCGGTGACCAGGGCGAAAACGTGGTGGATGCCGTGCTGCCGCGCTTCCTCGAACTGTATGCCGATACCGGAACGGTGCGGACGCATCCGTTCGCCGGCATAGAAACCTTGCTGCGCAAACTGGAGGCGCGCGGTATCCGCTGGGGCGTGATCACCAACAAGGCCGGCTTTCTCGCCGCACCCTTGATGGAGCAGCTGGGTTATGCCGCGCGTTCCTCGGCGCTGGTGGCTGGCGACACGCTGCCGGTACGCAAGCCGCACCCGGACCCGGTGCTGCACGCCTGCAGGCAGGCCGGCGTGGAGCCGGCGCGCTGCGCCTTCGTCGGCGACGACCCGCGCGATGTGCAGGCCGGGCAGGCCGCCGGGTTGCACACGATTGTCGCCGGCTGGGGTTATCTCGATCCGGAAGACGCGCGCGGCTGGGGCGCGGAAGCCTACGCGGAGAACGCGGAACAGATCGCGGATTGGCTCGACTGAACGCATGAGCGACGGCGCGCTCGAGACCTGGCTGCACGCGTCGCGCAGCTCGCATCCGCAACTTGAACCCGCGTGGGTGTTCCTGCGCGCGGATGCGCGTCGCGATATCTATGGCGCGTTCGCTGCGCTCGAACAGGCATGGCTGGATGCGGTGTACGCGATCGGCGAGCCGCACGTTGCCGCGGTCAAACTGCAATGGTGGCGCGAGGAATTGCAGCTTGCGCAGACCGGCGGGGCGCGGCATCCGTTGACGCAGGCGCTGTTCGCCGACGGGCGTGCTCGCGCGATCCCGCCGCGCCTTTGGGACACGGCGGTGGAGTCTGCGATCCTTGCGCTGGACTCGGCGCCGCCCGCGGATTTTGCCGCGCAACTCGCGGCCGCGCGGCCGCTGCATGGCACGCTGGCGCGGATCGAAACGGCGCTGTGGTTCGGTTTGGATGCGAATTCCGACCGTGCCGAGGCAGTGGCCGTTGCGCAGCACGGCGTTACGCTGTTGCGCGATCTGCCCCACGAAATCGAGCATGGCCGCGCGCCGCTGCCGATGGCGCTGCTGGCGCGGCATGGGTTGCGGCTTGCGGAGCTTGCGAACGACAGCGAAGCGCGCCGTGCAGCGCTGCGCGACCAGACGCGCATGCTCGGGCAGTCGCTGGCGGAAACCGATAAAATGGCCGGCCCGCTGAGCCTGTTCCGCGGGTTGCAGGCGCGGCTGGATCGGCGCGCGTTGCGTCGTGCGCAAGCCGCGTCCGATCCGTCTGCCGCATTGCAAAGATGGCAGGGTGGTTTGCGCGGCCTGCTGGATGCGTGGCGCGCGGCGCGTACTTGGCAACGCGCGAGGCAGCCCTGATATCAGAGGGCAGATCAGGAATTTCGATGGCCACCCGCAATATCCAGAACGAGCTTCCCGACATCGCCGCCGCGGCGCATCCGGATCATGCCGGTGCGCTGGACTGGGTCGGCATGGATGGCATTGACCTGCCGCTGCGCTACGAAAACGCGCACGGCGACACGTTCACCGCGCCGGCCAGAGTCTCGGTGCAGGTGGATCTCGCCGACGAGCACGCGCGCGGCATCCACATGTCGCGCCTTTATCTGTTGCTGGAGCAGTCGCTGGCCGAGCGGCCGCTGACGCCGGCCTCGTTGCGCGCGCTGCTGCACGCGCTGCTGGCATCGCATGCCGGGTTGTCCACGCGCGTGCGCTTGCGCGTGGAATATCAACATCTGTTGAAACGTGTCGCGCTGGTCAGCACCAATGCCGGTTGGAAAGCGTACCCGGTGCATATCGAGGCCAGTTTGCTGGACGGTCACTGCGACGTGCAACTCGGTTGCGAGGTGCAGTATTCCTCGACCTGTCCGGCCTCGCTGGCATTGTCGCGGCAAGCCAACCAGCAGCGGTTCGACGGAGATTTCGCGGGGGTGATGCCGACCCATCATGCGGTGCGCGAGTGGCTCGGTTCGGAGCGCGGCATGGCCGCGGCGCCGCACGCGCAGCGCAGCACCGCGCGGGTGCGGGTGCAACTCGCGAACGGATTCGAGTTGCCGGTTGCGGAATTGATCGACGCGATCGAGGCGGCGTTGGCCACGCCGGTGCAGACCGCGGTCAAGCGCGAAGACGAACAGGCATTCGCCAAGTTGAATGCCGAGAACCCGATGTTCTGCGAAGACGCAGCGCGCCGCATCCGCGCCGCGCTGGAAAGCGATCCGCGCATCGGTGATTATCACATCGTGGCTTCCCATCATGAAAGCCTGCATCCACACGATGCGGTGGCGGTGGCGGGCCGAACGGTTTGAAAGCTCGCGCTCGGCCCGATTCAGTCAACGTGCAGCGCGCCGGCGGTGCTCGGAATCCTGCGCTCCGGCGACGCGCAACCTGCCTTCGCTCGTGACGCTTTCAAAGCGCGCGATTGATTTCAGCTTTTCCAAATCATCGATCGAACTCCAGCCGCATGCCCGGCTTGGGATCGAGCAACCGTCCATGTCGTGCCGCGAGGTGGCCGTTCACGAAAGTCGCGGCGATGCTGGAGCGGAAGGTGTGGCCCTCGAACGGCGACCAGCCGCATTTGGAGAGGATGTCTTCGTTGTGCACGGTCTGCGGCGTGTCGGGATCGACCAGCACCAGGTCGGCGAAATAACCTTCGCGCAGGAAGCCGCGACCCTTGATATCGAACAGGGTCGCCGGGGCGTGCGAGGTCGCTTCCACCAGCCGCTCCAGTTTCAGCGCGCCGTCGAACACGTGCTCCAGCGCGCTCTGCAGCGCGTACTGGATCAGCGGGATGCCCGAGGGGCATTGCGTATAGGGCCGCCGCTTTTCTTCCAGCAGGTGCGGCGCGTGATCGGTGGCCAGCACGTCGATCCGTGTGTCGGCCAGTGCGTGCAGCAACGCGTCGCGATCGCCAGCCGCCTTGATCGCCGGATTGCATTTGATCTTGCCGCCGTACTCGGCGTAATCCGCGTCGGTGAAGCGCAGGAAGTGCACGCAGGTTTCCGCGGTGATGCGCTTGCTTTTGATGGGGCCGGGCTCGAACAACGCCAGTTCATCCGCGGTGGAGACGTGCAGTACGTGCAGCCGGGTGCCGTGGCGGCGCGCGGTTTCGACGGCCCACTTGGTGGATTCGTAGCAGGCTTCACGCGAACGGATCTCCGGATGCAGCTGCATCGGGATTGCATCGCCGTATTGCCCTTTTGCGCGATCCAGGTTGGCATGCACGATGCGATCGTCCTCGCAATGCACCAGCACGTTGACGGGCGAATCGCGAAACACGCCATTCAGCGTGACGGGGTCGCTGACGCACAGATTGCCGGTGGACTCGCACAGGAATACTTTCACACCCGGAACGCGGCGCGGATCGAGCGCGCGGATCGCCTCCAGGTTGTCGTTGCTGGCGCCGAAATAAAACGCGTAGTTGGCAACCGAGTTGCGCGCGGCGAGCGCGTACTTGTCTTCCAGCAGCGCGTGCGTCAACGTCGGCGGGCTGGTGTTGGGCATGTCGATGAAGCTGGTGACGCCGCCCACGATTGCGGCGTGCGACTCGGAGGCGATGTCGGCCTTGGCGGTGTAGCCCGGTTCGCGGAAATGCACGTGGTCATCGATCACGCCGGGCAGCAGCCACAGCCCGGTCGCGTCCAGTACCTGCTCACCCGTATGCGCGCGCAGGCTTTCGCCGATTTCTTCGATGTGCTCGCCGCGGATGCGCACGCTCGCGCGTCGACGCCGACCTTCATTGACCAGTTCCGCGTTCTGGATCAGCCACGCATCGCTCACTTCGTGTTCCTCACTGAGAATTTTGAGCCAGTTTGCAGCGTTCGACTCGATCCACGCTGCCGCACTTCCACCACCCGATCAAACCTTGTGGGTTTGATCGCCCCCTCGACTTAAGGGGACTTAGATCAAAAGCGGGCTTTAATGTTTCGTGTCGTTGCGAATGCGGCAGCCGCGCAGCACGAAACGATCGGGCACCGGATCGAATCCGCCGGTGCATAGCGGCTGGCAGCGCAGGATACGCCAAATCGCAAGCAAGGTGCCGCGCGCCGGGCCGAAGCGCGCGATCGCCACCCGTGCATAACCCGAGCAGGTCGGATGGAACCGGCACTGACTGCCGAGCAGCGGGCTCAGCAGGCGTTTGTACGCGGCGATCAGGAACAGCAGCAGACGGGTCAAGGCGATATTTCGATGGTGGATGCGCGCTACACTACGCGGTCGGTTGCCGGGCTTGCAGGTCTAGGCTATAACACGCGACCGCCACACCACAAAGTGGATGCTACGGACATGGCGAACTCAAAATCCAGCGCAGCCAAGCGCGGCGCAAAAAAAGTGAAGGCTGTGGCCAAGGCGGCCAAGTCGAAACCAAAACACGCAAAGAGGGCTACTCCGATCAAGCAGTCGAGCAAATCGGCCAAGAAGGCCGCGCCGCGCAAACCGGCGAAACCATCCAAATCCAAGGCGAAGCCGGCATCCGCCCGCAAGCCGGTGAAAAAAGCTGCCGCGGCGCGCAAACCTGCGCCGAAGAAGACGGTGGTCAAGAAGCCGATGCAGAGTCGCGCGCCGGCCAAACGGCCCGCGCCGGCCAAAAGCGCGCCGGCCAAGCCTGAGCCGCGCCAGCACAAGCCGGAGGCGTACCAGCACCCCAAGTCGGACCGCGGCGGCGTGGCCGTCGCCAAGCAGGGCAGTGAGCCGACCATCACCAAGGAGGACGGCCGCTACGCGCTGCCGGCCAATATCACCATCGACTTGCCCAAGGGTTATCGCCCTTCTCCGAAAGAGGAGTACATGGGCCCGAAGCAGCTTGCGTATTTCCGGAACAAGCTGCGCGACTGGCGCGATCAACTAGTCGAGGAATCGCGGCAGACGATGGAGAATCTGCGCGAAGAAGTGCGCGACGTGGGCGATGACGCCGAACGCGCCACCCGCGAGACCGAGAACTCGCTGGAGTTGCGCACCCGCGATCGCTACCGCAAGTTGATCTCCAAGATCGACAAGGCGCTGCGTCGGATCGAGGAAGGCCGCTACGGCTTCTGCGAGGAAACCGACGAGGAAATCGGCATCGAGCGCCTGGAAGCGCGGCCGATCGCCACGCTCTCGCTGGATGCGCAGGAGCGGCGCGAGCACTTGCAGAAACAAATGGGCGATTGACAAGGCGAGCTTCGTAGGGCGGGTTCAACCCGCCGCCGTTGAATGGCGGGTCAAGACCCGCCCTACGCCTCGCCTGACGCCAGCGCTTCCCGTGCGTGCGCCTTGATGGTGTTGAGCATCGCGCTGAGTCCATTCGAGCGGGTCGGCGAAAGATGTTTGCTCAAGCCGAGCGCGTCGATGAAATCGGGATCGGTGTCCTCGATGTCGCGCGCGGAGCGACCGGAATAAACCCGCAGCAACAGCGCGATCAGCCCGGACACGATCGCCGAATCGCTGATTGCGCGGATATCCAGCTTGTCCGCGTTTCCTGAAACCGCCATCCACACTTGTGACTGGCAGCCGTGCACCTTGTTGGCTTCCGTCATCAGCTCCGGCGGCATCGGCGGCAGCTTGCGGCCGAGGTCGATCAGGTATTGGTAGCGCTCGGTCCAGTCGCCAAACAGCGCGAATTCCTCGACGATTTCCTGCTGCGCGGCGAGTGCGGTATTGACGGCCAGATCGTTCATCCGTCAATTATCGCGCGATGCGGGGATATTGGTGTGATCGCGCCCGCGAAGGCCGTGCCATGGGAGGAATTCCGTGGTCGCCCGCGGCCGGGCTCCCTGAAACCGGCTTCGCAGGAGCGTGCGCGTGCGGCAGGAGCAGCCGTGCAGGGCGAAGAGATCGCCGTCGCCTGCAAGCAAGCCCCTACGATTGCGCCACTTTCCAGCGTGTGCCCTGCGGGCCGTCCTCGATGGCAATGCCCATCGCTGCGAGCTGGTCACGGATTTCATCGGCGCGTTTGAAGTCGCGGGCGGCGCGCGCGCGTGTTCTTTCCTCGACTAATTCATCAATTTGTTCTGGCCTTGAGCCAATGACTACTGTTGGCTCCCCGAGAGTTGCCGCAACTTGGGCGGGTTCCGGAGCGATCACGAGATTGCCCTTGAACCATGTCTCAGGGTTTTGTTGCAGTAGTCCCAGCAATTTGCCTCCCGCCAGCAGCGCCGCTTTCGCATTGCGTGCGGATTCGAATTTGGTCGGGTCAGTCGAATGCATCGCCATGTTGCGCGCCGAGCGCGCTTCATCGGCCAGCTTCGCCAATTCCGCAAACGCCTGCGGCGTGTTCAAGTCGTCGCAGAGCGCGGCTTCGATGCTCGCCGGAACGTCCGCATCGCCGATCGTCACGGCGACATCGGAGAGATCGCGCAACACGCCATACCAGCCATCAAGTGTCGCGCGCGCCTGCTTCAGGGTGTCGTCCGACCAGTCCAGCGGCTGACGGTAATGCGCGCGCAGCAGCAGATAACGCAGCACTTCCGGTGGATGTTGTTGCAGCAGTTGATGCAATTGCAGCACGTTGCCCAGCGACTTCGACATCTTCTTGCCGCCGAAAGTCAGCATGCCGTTGTGCAGCCAGTAGCGCGCGAACGGCTTGCCATCATGGGCGCACGTGCTTTGTGCGATTTCATTCTCGTGATGCGGAAACATCAGATCGTTGCCGCCGGCGTGGATATCGATCGTGTCGCCCAGGTGGGCGGCCGCCATCGCCGAGCACTCGATGTGCCAGCCCGGCCGGCCGCGGCCCCATGGGCTGTCCCAGCCTGGCAGTTCCGGCGTGGACGGCTTCCACAACACGAAATCGGCGGGATTGCGCTTGTACGGCGCGACCTCGACCCGCGCACCGGCGATCATGTCGTCCACCGAACGCCGCGACAATTGCCCGTAATCCGGGTAGGACGCCACATCGAACAGCACATGCCCTTCCGCAGCGTAGGCGTGGCCATCGGCGATCAGGCGCTCGCACATCGCGATGATCTCGCCGATATGCGCGGTTGCGTGCGGCTCCACGTCCGGCGCATCGGCGCCGAGTTTGGCCATGTCTCCGCGGAACGCAGCGGCGTAGCGATCGGTGATGACGCCGATCGGCGTACCCGCGGCAAGCGCGGCGGCATTGATCTTGTCGTCCACGTCGGTGATGTTGCGGGCGTACACCACGCGCGGATATTGCCGGCGCAGCAAACGCGCCAGCAGTCCAAACAGCACATAAGGACGTGCGTTGCCGATATGCACGTAGTGATACACGGTTGGCCCGCACACGTACATTGTCACCCGTTCAGGATCGAGTGGGGTGAACCATTCGGTACGCCGGGTCAGGCTGTTATGAAGGCGGATCGGCATCGGTTCAGGTGCAATCGGCGGGCGGCCTCCCATTGTACGGGCAAAAATCTGGCTTCCTTCGGCGCGGATTCAGCCGTGCTTTGATGGAATGGCGCCCGAACCAAGGGCGCGCTCCGGCGTCCGGTGCAACGAGGTCCGCCATGACGATCCACAAGCCACTGATTGCCGCCGCCCTGCTGGCGTTTGCCGGCTTGTCGCAGGCACAAGGCTATCCGCCGCCGGACGACAACGCACACTTCGGCTGGGCCGACGTACTGCGGGTGGATCCGGTTTACGCCGTCGCGCAAGCCGGCCCGCCGCGCCAGGAGTGCTATGACGAGCAGGTTACGCGCGAGGACAACAGCCATGTCGGCGGCACCGTGCTCGGCGCCATCGTCGGCGGCGCGCTAGGCCATCAGGTTGGCAAGGGCAATGGCCGGACCGCCGCAACCATCGGCGGCGCGGTTGCGGGCGGCGCGATCGGCAATGGTATTTCCCGCGCCAACGATCGCGATTACACCGACACCGAAACGCATTGCCGGGTGGTCGGCGATTATCCGCCGCAGCGGCGCATCTCCGCCTATGACGTGGAATATCGCTATCGCGGCGAAGTGTTCGTGTCGCGACTGGGTTACGATCCGGGTGAGCGGTTGCGGGTGCGCGTCAGCGTGACACCGGCCGAATAACTTTCGTATCCAGAAAGCACACCTTCTCAGGGATTGGTGGTAAGGATGGATTGCGCATGCTTTTCCACCGTGTCATGATCCGCGCCTCATGAACAACTTCCGCGCCAACGCCACTGTCCTGACCAGCGCCCGCATGGCTGCCGGCATGACCTCGCGCGCGCGCCGACCGGGATCGCTGAATCCGGCCGGATAGTTGCTGCGCATTTTTGCGTGTCGACAAAAACCCGGCCTCGCGCCGGGTTTTTTTATTGCGTCCCGGTGACAGGTGCGCATCCCTGCGCGTGAAAGCAGCCATCCCGGGCTGCACTCCTCAACAAAAGCAGCCTTCTCCATGCCTCTCCGCCACTTCATCACCACCCAGGATTTCAGCCGCGCCGAACTGGATGCGCTGCTGGAGCAGGCCGCCGCGTTCAAGCGGGAAAAGCTGGGCGGCCAGCTCGCCGGCAAAGCCATCGCACTGCTGTTCTTCAATCCCTCGCTGCGCACGCGCACCAGTTTCGAATTGGGTGCGCGCCAGCTTGGCGGTCACGCCATCGTGCTGGCGCCAGGCAAGGATGCGTGGCCGATCGAGTTCGAACTTGGCACCGTGATGGACGGCGAGGCGGAGGAGCACGTCGCGGAAGTCGCGCGCGTGCTGTCGCGCTATGTGGACCTGATCGGTGTGCGCGCGTTTCCGAAATTCCGCGACTGGAACGAGGACCGCAAGGACACTGTGATCCGCGCCTTTGCGCGGCACGCCACGGTGCCCGTGATCAACATGGAAACCATCACGCACCCGTGCCAGGAACTGGCGCACGTGATGGCGCTGCGCGAGCACCTGGGCCAATTGCGCGGCCGCAAGTACGTCTTGACCTGGACCTATCACCCGAAGCCGCTGAACACCGCGGTGGCCAATTCCGCGTTGCTGATCGCGACGCGGTTCGGCATGGACGTGACCCTCTTGTGTCCCACGCCCGACTACGTGCTGGACGAACGCTACATGCAGGCTGCGCGCGAGAACGCGGAAGCCAATGGCGGCACGTTGCGCATTTCGCACGATGTCGAAGCGAGCTATCGCGGCGCGCACGCGGTGTACGCCAAGAGCTGGGGCGCGCTGCCGTATTTCGGTCGCTGGGAAGAAGAAAAGCCGATCCGCGACGCGCACCGGCATTTCATCGTGGACGAAGCCAAGATGAGGTTCACCGACAACGCCGTCTTCAGCCACTGCCTGCCACTGCGCCGCAACGTCAAGGCGACGGATGCCGTGATGGACTCGCCGCAATGCATCGCGATCGACGAGGCCGAGAACCGGCTGCATGTGCAGAAAGCGGTGATGGCGGCATTGGTGGGGTAGGGCGGGTTTCAACCCGAAAAGTCGAACAATTTGATGGCGGGTCAAGACCCGCGCTACGGAAGATCCCGATGGAATCCAAAGATATTGTCCTTGCCTTTTCCGGTGGCCTCGACACCAGCTTCTGCATTCCGTGGCTGCGCGAACGCGGCTACGCGGTGCATACCGTATTCGCCGACACCGGCGGCGTGGATGCGGAGGAGCGCGCATGGATCGAACAGCGTGCACGTGAGCTCGGCGCGGCGAGCCATGTCACCGTGGACGGCGGCCCCGAGCTGTGGACGCAATTCGTCAAGCCGTTCGTATGGGCGGGCGAGGGCTACCAGGGCCAGTATCCATTGCTGGTTTCGGATCGCTACCTGATCGTCGAAGCCGCGTTGCAACGCGCAGGTGAACTGGGCACGCGCGCGATCGCGCACGGCTGCACCGGCATGGGCAACGATCAGGTGCGCTTCGACCTCACGGTAAAGGCACTGGGGGATTACCAGATCATCGCGCCGATCCGCGAGATCCAGCGCGAACACGCGCAGGTGCGCGCCTACGAGCAAGATTATTTGCGCGAACGCGGATTTGCAGTGCGCGCCAAGCAGCAGGCGTACACGATCAATGAAAATCTGCTGGGCGTCACCATGTCCGGCGGCGAAATCGACCGCTGGGAGGCGCCCGGCGAGGGTGCACGTGGCTGGTGCGCGCCGCGCGCGGAATGGCCCGCGCAGGCATTGCGAATGCGCGTGCAGTTCGAGCACGGCCAAGCGGTCGGGCTGGATGGTGAACGCATGCCGGGAAATATCCTGCTCGCGAGACTCAACCAGACGTTCGCGCGTTACGGCGTCGGCCGCGGGCTTTATACCGGCGACACCACCATCGGGCTCAAAGGCCGCATCGTGTACGAAGCACCGGGTCTCATCGCGCTGCTCACCGCGCATCGCGCGCTGGAGGAAGCGGTGCTCAGCAAGCATCAGAACCGTTTCAAGTCGGGTGTCGCGCGCGCCTGGATCGAACTGGTGTACGAGGGCTTCTTCCACGATCCCTTGAAAGCCGATCTGGAAGCGTTCCTCGATTCCTCGCAGCGCTGCGTCAGCGGCGAAGTTGTACTGGAAACCCACGGCGGCCGCGTGGATGCGGTCGGGGTGGAATCACCGCATCTGCTGAGCGCGAAAGGCGCGACCTACGCGCAATCGGCCGACTGGGGCGTAGCCGAAGCGGAAGGTTTCATCAAGCTGTTCGGCATGAGCAGCACGCTGTGGGCGGAGGTCAATCGCTCATGAAACGGGAATCGTGGCTCGGGACCCGGGATTCGGCGTTGCTTGCGGAAACGCTGACGCATCTGCGCGTGCTGGTCGGTTACGACACGCGTAACCCGCCGCGCGCAATCGGCAGCGAAGGCATGTTCGATTACCTGCGTGCGCAACTCCCTGGCTTCAAATGCGTGCTTGCCGATCACGGTGCCGGCGCGCTCAGTTTGTTCGCGGTACGCGGCAAGCCGCGGCTGCTGTTCAACGTGCATCTGGATACCGTGCCCGACTCGCCGCAGTGGAGCGCGAATCCATTCGAGTTGCGCATCGAGGACGAGCGGGCGATCGGCTTGGGCGCGTGCGACATCAAAGGCGCCGCGGCGGCGCTGCTGGCCATCGCGAACGCAACACAAGGTGATCTCGCGCTGCTGTTCAGCACCGACGAGGAAGGCCGCGATCCGCGCTGCATTGCTTCGTTCTTGACCAACGCGAGCGGAGTCCCGGCTGCCGAGTCCCGCGCCGCCGCTTTTGAAGCCATCGTTGTTGCTGAGCCCACGCGCGGCGAAGCGGTGCTCGCGCACCGCGGCGTGCACTCGGTGCAGGTCGGCTTCACCGGGCGCGCGGGCCATGCCTCCAACGTGCAGCATCGGGACGACAGCGCGGTGCATCAGGCGCTGCGCTGGGGCCACGCCGCGCTCGAATTCGCGCAGGCCCAGGCGCATCAGCGTTTCGGTGGATTGACCGGATTGCGTTTCAACATCGGCCGCATCGAAGGCGGGATCAAAGCCAACATGATCGCGTCTTCCGCGCAGCTGCAAGTCGGGTTGCGACCGTTGCCCTCCATGGATGCGGATGCGCTGTTGAAGCGCTTGCGCGACCTGACCGATCCCGCCCCGGCGCGTTTCGAGGAAACCTTTCGCGGGCCGTCGCTGCCGGCGGGCGCCGATTTTGAAGGGAATCTCGCGGGTGCCGAAACACGGCGTCTGGCCGCGCGAGACCTGGTCGATGAACTTGGTTTGGCCGTGGGCAACGCGGTGGATTTCTGGACGGAAGCCGCATTGTTCTCGCAGGCCGGTTACATCGCGTTCGTGTACGGACCCGGCGACATCGCGCAGGCGCATGCCGCCGACGAGTGGGTCGCGCTCGGCCAACTGCGTGCTTACGCCGAAAGCATCCGGCGGCTGGTCGAGGCAGGGCTGACATGATTGCCGACAGCCCGACGCCGCTGCGGCTGACCATCGTGCGACTGTTGTCGAGCATGGATGGCGCCAAGGAAGTGCGGCAATACCTGCAGCGGTTCGCGCGATTGGATGCCAAGCGCTTCGCCGTGGTCAAGGTCGGCGGTGCGGTGTTGCGCGATGACCTGGATGCGCTCACATCATCGCTTGCGTTTCTGCAGCAGGTCGGCTTGACGCCGATCGTGGTCCACGGCGCCGGTCCGCAACTCGACGAGGCGCTGGCACAGGCCGGCATCGCCAAACGCACGCTCGACGGTTTGCGAGTGACCACGCCGGATGCGCTGGCGATCGTGCGGCGGGTGATGCAGGCGCAGAATCTCGCGCTGGTGGAAGCATTGCAGCGACACGACGTGCGCGCGACCTCGATCGTGTCCGGCGTGTTCGAGGCGGCGTTTCTCAATCGCCGCAAGTACGGTCTGGTCGGTCGCGTGGCACGCGTAGAACTCGCGCCCATCGAGGCCAGCATCAAGGCCGGTTCGATTCCGGTGATCGCTTCCCTGGGCGAAACGGTGCAAGGACACATCCTCAACGTCAACGCCGACTTCGCGGTCAACGAACTGGTACGTGCCGCGCAACCGTACAAGATCGTTTTCCTGACTGGCAGCGGCGGGTTGCTCGACGGCGAAAACAGGGTGATTGATTCGATCAATCTGCGCACCGATTACGCCACCTTGATGCAAGCGCCATGGCTGCATTCGGGTATGCGACTGAAACTTGCGCAGATCAAGGATATGCTCGATGCGCTGCCGCTGGCCTCATCGGTTTCGATCACGCGGCCTGCGGAACTGGCGCGCGAGCTGTTCACGCATAGAGGTTCCGGCACCCTGGTGCGGCGCGGCGAGAAGGTGCGCCGTTGCACGCGCTGGTCGCAACTGGACACGGGCAGGTTGCGCGCGCTGATCGAATCCAGCTTCGGCCGGAAATTGGCGAACGATTATTTCGAGACCACGCGACTGTATCGCGCGTACGTCAGCGAAAACTATCGCGCCGCGTTGATCCTGACCCGCGAAGCATTTTCTGCCGGAGTGCGCGTCGCCTATCTCGACAAGTTTGCGGTGGCCGAGGATGCGCAGGGCGAGGGGCTGGGGCGCGCGGCCTGGCAGGTGATGCGCGCGGAAAATCCATCTCTGTTCTGGCGCTCGCGTCATGGCAACGGCATCAATGATTTCTACGCGGCACAAGCGGACGGCTGTTTCAAGCAGCCGCGCTGGAACGTGTTCTGGTACGGGCTGGACTCGTTTGCCGCGATCGAGGCAAGCGTGGAGCACTGCCGCGCGCGGCCAGCGACGCTGCAGGATCGGACATGAAGCGCGTCGGAATCATCGGTGCACGCGGGCACACCGGCGCGGAATTGATCGCGTTGATCGCGCGCCATCCGGAGCTGGAACTCGCCTTTGTATCGTCGCGCGAGCTCGCCGGGCAACCCGTGGCGAATCACGTCTTCGGCTTCGCCGGTGATCTTTGCTACGCAAACCTGGACGCCGGGCAGGCGGCACGCGAGGGTGCGGAGGCGGTGATCCTCGCGCTTCCCAACGGCAAGTCCGCGCCGTTCGTGGAAGCGCTGGATGCGCACGCGCGCCAAACGGTGATCGTGGATCTCTCCGCGGATCATCGCTTCAGCGACTCCTGGTACTACGGTTTGCCGGAACTGACGCGCGCGCGTTACGCCGGCCAGCGCCGCATCGCCAATCCGGGCTGCTACGCAACCGCGATGCAGCTTGCGATCGCGCCGCTGCTGGATTCGCTGGCGGGACCGCCGCAATGTTTCGGGGTATCCGGATATTCCGGCGCCGGTACCAAGCCTTCGGACAAGAACGATCCTGAGAAATTGCGCGACAACCTGATGCCATACAGTCTGGTCGGGCATCTGCACGAGCGCGAAGCATCCACGCAACTTGGGGTTCCGGTCGAATTCGTGCCACACGTGGCGCCGCATTTTCGCGGCATCACGTTGACGACGAATCTGTGGATGCGCGAAGCCGCTTCATCGGAGTCGTTGAAAGCGCGCTACGGCGCCCGTTACGCCAACGAACGCTTGATCCGCATCATTGATGATCCGCCATGGGTCAGCCGCATCGCCGGCGAGCATCGCGTCGAGATCGGCGGTTTCGCGGTGGCTCCGCGCGGCAAGCGCGCGGTGATCGTCGCCACGCTCGACAACCTGCTGAAGGGCGCAGCCACGCAGGCCATGCAGAATCTCAATCGTGCATTGGGATTTGACGAGTTCGAGGGTATTCCCGTGTAGCGTGCGCGTCGCGCACGATGACATACGCGCGCGAAGCGCACGCAATGGAGCTTCCATGAGCGACCTGCTTTGGCAAAAGAAAGGCACCCGCACCGACGATCGCATCATGCGTTTTCTTGCCGCTGACGACGTGTTGCTGGATCGCGAATTCTTCCTGCACGACATCCATGCCAGTCGCGTGCATGCGCGGGGGCTCGCGCGGATCGGCTTGCTCGACCAGGATGAGGCGGATGCGCTGGATCGCGAACTGGAAAGCCTGGCCGAGGAATTCACCAGCGGGACATTCGTGCTCGACGGGCGTTTCGAAGACGGCCACTCCGCGATCGAGGCGCGATTGATCGGGCGCCTGGGTGATACCGGCCGCAAAGTGCATACCGGGCGCAGCCGCAATGACCAGATTCTGGTCGCGACGCGGTTGTGGGTAAGGCAGCAGCTCGAATTGCTGCAAAGCCTGTGCGGCACGATCGCGCGCGTGTGTCTGCAGCGCGCCGAATGCGAATCGCTGCCGATGCCCGGCTATACGCACCTGCAGCGCGCGGTGGTGTCTTCGACCGCGATGTGGTTCGCCGGTTTCGCCGAGTCGTTCATCGATGATGCGATGCGTGCGAGGGCTACGCGTGATTGGATCGACGCCAATCCGCTCGGCACCGCCGCGGGTTATGGCGTCAATCTGGGGCTGGATCGCGAGCACGGCACGCGTGCTCTCGGCTTCGCGCGTATGCAGATAAACCCCATCGCCACGCAATTGTCGCGCGGCAAGTTCGAGCTGGCCGCATTGGAGGCGCTCGCTTCGGCTTTGCTGGACTTGCGCCGGCTTGCGTGGGATCTCTCGCTGTTCACCACCGCCGAATTCGGCTTCGCAACTTTGCCGCCGGAATTCACCACCGGTTCCTCGATCATGCCCAACAAGCGCAATCCGGATGTGATTGAACTGATGCGCGCGAGCTATGCCAGCGTCGCGGCCGCGCGCTGCGAGATCGAACAGTTGCTGTCGCTGCCCTCGGGTTATCAGCGCGATCTGCAAGTCAGCAAGGGCGCGCTGGTGCACGGTTTCGGGCGCGGCCTTGCGGCCTTGGCGTTGTTGCCGGATCTGCTGACCGGCGTGCAATGGAATGCGGAGGCGATGCGCGCGGCAATCGAGCCTGCGATGTACGCCACCGATGTCGCGATCGAGCAGGCGCTCGCAGGCGTGCCCTTTCGGGAGGCGTACAAACGCGCCGCAGAATCGCCGCAATCGGCAGGGCAGGGTCGCACCCCCGAGTCGAGTCTTGCCGCGCGGGTATCGCCGGGAGCGGCGGGCGATTTGCGCCTTGGGGAATTGCGGGAGCGTCTGGAAGCTCTGTAGGAGCCGGCTTGCCGGCGACCGGCGCCATTATGGCCAAAGGTTCCGGGGTCGCCTGCAAGCAGGCTCCTGCAGGATCAGAAGCTCATGAAATAGCCGCCGTTCACCGGAATGTTCGCGCCGGTGATGAAGCCTGCATCCTCGGCGGTCAGGAAGGCCACCGTGCGCGCAATGTCGGAAGGTTCGCCAAGTCGTCCAGCCGGAATCTGCGCGATGATCTGCGCGCGGATATCCTCGGGTACTTTCATGACCATTTCGGTGCGGCAGTAACCTGGCGACACGCTGTTCACTGTCACGCCCTTCTTCGCCACCTCGCGCGCAAGCGCCATCGAGAAGCCGTGCATGCCCGCTTTGGCGGCGGAGTAATTGGTCTGTCCGAACTGTCCGGTCTGGCCATTCACGGATGAAATATTGACGATGCGGCCGAAGCCGCGCGTGCTCATCCCTTCGACTACCTGACGGGACATATTGAACACGCCATCCAGGTTGACGCGCATCAATTCGTGCCATTGCTGCTCTTCCATCTTGCGCAGACTGATGTCTCGCGTGATGCCGGCAGCATTGACGAGGATATCGACGCTGCCCCAGGTGTCCCCAACGTGTTTCACCAGCGCGGCGCAATCATCGAAGCGCGAGACGTCCACCGGCGCGAACACGACGTGCCCGTCGAACTCTTTCACCTCGTCGCGAAACGCGGCGAGCCGCTCCTGCCGATTGCCGAGGTCGGCGGCGATTACCATGCGGCCGTCGCGCGCCAGGTGCTTGCAGATTTCGGTGCCCAAACCGCCGATGCCACCGGTAACGATGGCGATACGCTCAGCCATGGAATTCACTCCGTTTGCGGTCGTTCCAGATCGCGAGGATCAAAAGCGGGCATCCATGGCCGCGCGTCTTGGGGATTTCGATCTTCCCTGATCGTGTGGATCACAAAGCAGCCATCCTGACCGCGCTTCCCCCTGAAGAAATGCCGCGCAGCGGCATGTGTTGCGCCGCAACAGAAAAGGGATGGTAGAAAGCGCTCCGCGAAGTGTCAACGGAGTCGTCGAGGGCCTAGCGCTACTTCTTGCCGTTGCCGGGGGGCTTGGCGCCCGCAGCATTGGCTTCCAGGAAACCGCGTTGCAGCGATTTCCACAGATCGATGTTGCGCTCGGTCACTTCGTTCAACATGGACCACGGCGTCTGGCCGAGCATCTCGTTCAACTGCGCGCGGAACTTGTGCTGCTGGTCCAGGAAGATTTGCAGGCTGTTTTCGAGATAGCCGCCCACGAAACCCTGCATGGAGTCACCGTAGAACCGGATGATCTGCGACAGCAGGTTGGCCGAGAACATCGGCTGGCCGTGCTGCTCGTGCTCGGCGATGATCTGCAGCAATACCTGCCGGGTGAGGTCCTCGCCGGTCTTGGCGTCGTGCACCTCGAACGGGGTGCCGGTCAGCACCAACTGGCGTATTTCCTCCAGCGTGATGTAGCTGGATATCTCGGTGTCATAGAGGCGCCGGTTGGGATATTTCTTGATGATGCGCACTGTTGCCATGCGGCAAAGCTAACACGGGTTGCGGCGGCGCAAAAGGAGCAATGCCTCAATCCAGGCAAGCGGCCATCCTGGACGCGCTCGCACGCCATCCCTGGTTCGCCAACCCTGGCGGATTACCTGTTGGCATCCTTGCCTCACCTGGCAAATGCCGCGCGCGAGGCGATTCGAGGCATCGCGCAGCGCGGCATTTACCAACCCATGTAATGCCCGCCGTTGATCGCGAGATTCGCGCCCGTGATCCACGCGGCCATCTCATCGAGAAAGAATGCGACTGCGTAGGCGATTTCGTCGGGTTCGCCCAGTCGCCCGACCGGGATTTGCGCCACGATCTTGGCGCGCACCTCTTCCGGTACCGCCATCACCATGTCGGTGCCGATATAGCCCGGCGAAACGGTGTTGACGGTGATGCCGAACTTCGCGTTCTCCTGCGCCAGCGAAATGGTGAAGCCGTGCATCCCGGCTTTCGCTGCAGCGTAATTGGCTTGCCCGTACTGGCCCTTCTGTCCGTTGATCGAGCTGATCTGCACGATGCGTCCCCACTTGCGCGCGCGCATGCCCTCGATCACCGGTCGCGTCACGTTGAAGCATGCGTTCAAATTGGTGTTCACCACGTCCGTCCACTGCTGGTAGGTCATCTTGTGGAAAGTGGTGTCGCGGGTAATGCCGGCATTGTTGACCAGGATGTCGATCGGACCGGTTTCCTTTTCGATTGCACGCACCATCGCCTCGCATGAAGCCGGATCGGAGACGTCGCCCGGCACCAGCGTGGCGTGCACGCCCTGCGCGGCGAGCTTCTGTTGCCAGGTTTTGGCTTTCGCCTCGTCGCGGTAATTGGTGGCGACTTTGTGGCCCATGCCGGCGAGCCTGCACACGATGGCCGTACCGATGCCACCGGTGCCGCCTGTCACTAATGCCACGCGCTGCTGGGCCATGTGTTTTCCTTTGGTTTTGTAGAGGTCGCGTCCGATTCTAGTCGGCTTGTCGCGCGACGCATGTTGCGGTGCGGGGTAGAGCAACCGTTGCCGCATTGTGCGGGAGCCCGCCCGCAGGTCGAACATGCAGCACTGTCGTGTAATGGCAGATCGCGCTGCACGTGAGGGCAAGGCATGGATGCCGATCCGAATACGTGCCATGGATGGCTGCTTGCCAGGCGATGGTCGCGCTTACCGCAGCTTTGAACCCGTTGTGTGGAAAAGGCAGCGTGTGCGCGGCACTGCATTGATGTCGAACGCGGAAGCCGCGGCGGCGAGCAGTTTTCGCGGATTTCCTGCACGCAAAGCGGTTGCAGGAATACCAAGCAATGCCAGCGCCGCGCGCATCGCCAGTGCCGGATCGCGCGAATCAATCGCCGCGGCGCCTTCGGACTTCGAGAACTTGGCTCCGCTTGCATCCAGCACTACCGGCAGATGCAGGTAAGCCGGCTCGCGCAGGCCGAGCAGGCGCATCAGGAAAATCTGCCGCGGTGTCGAATCCAGCAGGTCGGCGCCGCGCACCACTTCAGTGATGCGCGATGCCACGTCATCCACCGCGCAGGCGAGTTGATACGCGAACGGCCCGTCGGCGCGCTTGATCACGAAATCTCCGGCGCTCTCGGCAAGTTTACAATGTTGCGGACCTTGCAGGCCGTCCTCGAATTCGATCAGCGCATGGTCCACGCGCACTCGCCAGGCCGGCGATCGGCTTTCATCGGGTGCGGCAACGCATGCACCCCGATGCACCCCATCAAGCACGCCCAGATCACTGCGCGAACACCAGCAGGGGAACACCTGACCGTTGCGCCGCAATTGTTCGAAAGCGGCAGCGTAGGCATTTGGCCGGGTGCTCTGGTAAATCGGTGGTTCGTCGGGTTGCAAACCGCAGGCGGTGAGCGCGCGCAGGATCGCATCAGCCGAACCCGCCACTTCGCGGGACGGGTCGATATCCTCGATCCGCACCAGCCATGCGCCGCGCGCGGCACGCGCACGCAGCCAGCTGCCTAGCGCCGCCAGCAGCGAGCCAAAATGCAATTCGCCGGTGGGCGAGGGCGCAAAGCGGCCGCGATAACCGGACATGCCATTTCCCCATCCGACTTTCGGCTAGTATGCGGCAGCGCTTTTCATCGGGGAGTGGCCATGAACACCGCAGCCATCGGCGTGCAACCACGCAGCGAACTCACCGTTCGCGGCATGGTGATCGGCATCGTCATCACATTCGTGTTTACCGCCGCGAACGTGTACTTTGGATTGAAGGCGGGGCTGACGTTCTCGACGTCCATCCCGGCGGCGGTGATCTCGATGGCGATCCTGCGCGGCTTCCGCGACGCGACCATCCAGGAAAACAACATCGTGCAGACGGTCGCCTCGGCGGCCGGCACCTTGTCCTCGATCATTTTCGTATTGCCCGGCCTGATCATGATCGGCTGGTGGACCGGGTTTCCGTTCTGGCTGTCGTTCGGCATCTGCGCCACGGGCGGCATCCTCGGCGTGATGTACACGATCCCGCTGCGGCGCGCGCTGGTCACCGATTCCGATCTGCCGTATCCGGAAGGGGTGGCTTGCGCGGAAGTATTGAAGGTGGGTTCGGGCGGCGACGCCAGTGCAGCCGCGGTGGAATCGGGAAAATCGGGATTGAAGGCGGTAGTCGCCGGCGCGGTGGTTTCCGCCTTGTTCGCGATCATCGTGCAGACGAAGATTTTTGCCAGCGATGTGGCGCAATATTTCCGGCTGAATGCGCGCGGCGGCGCAACCGGTTATGACTTCGCCTTGTCGTTCGCGCTGTTCGCGGTCGGCCATCTGGTCGGCTTGTGGGTCGGCATTGCGATGCTGGTCGGCGCGCTGATCGGCTGGGCCTGGGCGGTACCGCATTTCACCGCGCTGTATCCGGTCGCGGGCGCCGCGGCGGAAGTCGCGCAAGGCGCATGGAGCCATTACGTACGCTTCGTAGGCGCCGGCACGATCGGCGTGGCCGCGATCTGGACACTGGCGAAACTGGTAAAGCCGGTGATCGGCGGCCTGGCCGGCGCAATGGCCGCTTCGCGCGTGCGCAAGGCGGGGCAGGCGCACACGCTGGCGCGCACCGAACAGGACATGCCGATCGGCATCGTCGGGCTGATCACACTGCTGTGCCTGATTCCGGTCGGCATCATGCTGGGCAATTTCAGTTTCACCAGCGGCTTGGGTGAACACGTCTGGTGGCTGGTCGGCGGCGGCGTGGTGTTCGTGGTGATCCTGAGCTTCGTGGTGTCAGCGGTGTGCGGCTACATGGCCGGCCTGATCGGATCGAGCAACAGTCCGCTTTCCGGCATCGGTATTCTGGTCGTGATCATTGCCGCGCTGTTGCTGGTGCTCGGTATCCAGGCGCACACCGCGCCCGGCGCCGGCAAGTCTCTGGTGGCGTTCGCGCTGTTCATCACGTCGATCGTGTTCGCGGTCGCTTCGATCGCCAACAACAACCTGCAGGACCTGAAAACCGGCCAACTGGTCGACGCGACACCGTGGAAACAGCAGGTGGCGCTGGTGATCGGCGTGATCGCCGGCGCGCTGGTGATTCCGCCGGTGCTGGACCTGCTTTCGCATGCGTACGGCTTCGCCGGCGCGCCTGGGGTGGACCCCGCGCGTGCATTGCCCGCTCCGCAGGCGGGTTTGATTTCCGCGCTGGCGCAAGGCGTGATCACCGGCAACATCGACTGGAGCCTGATCGGCATCGGCGCCGCGATCGGCGGTGGCGTGATCGTGCTGGATGAAATCCTGGCGCGCACTTTCAAGAACATGCGATTGCCGCCGCTGGCCGTGGGCCTGGGAATTTACCTGCCGACCTCGACCACGCTGATGGTGGTGGTTGGCGCGCTGGTCGGCGCGTTCTTCGATTCGCGCGCGAATCGCGAGAAGAATTCCGAAGGCGTCAAGCAACTTGGCGTGCTGCTGGCCTCGGGCCTGATCGTCGGCGAAAGCCTGATCGGCGTGATCATCGCCGCGGTGGTGGCATTCTCCGGCAATGCCGCGCCGTTGGCCCTGGTTGGCGCGGGGTTCGAGGCTGCCTCGCTATGGATCGGCGGCCTCGCTTTCGCCGCGATCGTTTTCGTGCTCTATCGGTGGATCACGCGGATGGGGCGCGCCACCGCTTGAACCAATCGCCTTTCGCCACGATCTAAGTAGCGAATCCATCGATCGGTATCGAGCCATGCGCAGAATTCTGCTGTTCGTCGCCACCAACATCGCCGTGCTGGCGTTGCTCGCGGTTATCTGCCGCATCTTCGGCATCGACCAGTTGGCCGCAGCGCGAGGCTACGGCGGGCTCGGGCCGCTACTGGGCTTCGCCGCGGTGTTCGGTTTCGGCGGGGCTTTCATTTCGCTGGCGATGTCCAAATCGATCGCCAAGTGGACAACGCGCGGCAGCGTGATCGCCCAGCCGCGCGACCCGACCGAGCGGATGTTGTTCGACATCGTGCGCCATCACGCCGAGCAGGCCGGCATCGGCATGCCGGAAGTGATGATCTACGACGGTCCGGAGATGAACGCGTTCGCCACCGGGATGAGCCGCAACCACGCGCTGGTCGCGGTCAGCAGCGGATTGTTGCGGGGCATGAACCGCGACGAGATCGATGCGGTGCTCGGCCACGAGATCACGCACGTCGCCAACGGCGACATGGTGACCATGACCTTGTTGCAAGGCGTGCTCAACACGTTCGTGATTTTCCTGGCACGGGTGGTGGGCCGGATCGTGGATGGTGCGATGGGCGGCAATCAGCGTGGCGGCGGTCTTGGCTATTTTGCCGTGGTGATGGTGTTGCAGATCGTGTTCGGCATCCTCGCGTCGCTGATCGTGATGGCGTTTTCCCGCGCCCGCGAATTCCGCGCCGATGCAGGCGGCGCGCGACTTGCCGGGCGCGAGAAGATGATCGCTGCGTTGCAGCGATTGTCGGTGCAGCACGGTGCCAGCACGTTGCCGAAAGCGGTGGCGGCGTTCGGCATCTCCGACCGCGCCGCGCGCGGATTGCAACGGCTGTGGATGAGCCATCCGCCGCTGGAGGAGCGGATCGCGGCCTTGCGCGCCATGTGACACGCCGCGGGGGCGATTGCGCGCCGCCCCGGTTCCACCGAGACTATGCCCATTCTGCAGGGGCGGGACATGGCTTTCGATTTTCTCAAGCGGTTTGTCGGCACTCCCAAACCGGCGGCCTCGGAACCCGCATCCAGCGAACGCCGGCAGACGCCGCGCGTGCGCGCGCCGCTCGGTTCACAGGTGCTGGTGGTGGACGACTCGCCGACCATCCGCGCGGTGCTTGGCAAGATGCTGGGGCAGGACGGCTACACGGTGCTGAAGGCGCCGGACGGCGAAAGCGCGGTGACGACGGTGCGCGCCGAGAAACCGGATCTGATATTTCTGGATATCGTGCTGCCCGGCATGAGCGGTTTCGAGGTGCTGCGCACGCTTCGGCGCGACCCGCAAACGCGCGCCATTCCGATCGTGATGATCAGCGGCAATCTCCAGGCCACCGAACAGTTCTATGTGCAGCGCTTTGGCGCCGACGATTTCATGAAGAAGCCATTCGGCCGCGCCGAGGTGTTCGAGCGCATTCGCGTACTGGTGAAAGCCGGGCGCTTGCCGGCGCGTGCGCCGGAAGCCGAGCCCGTGGTGCCCGCCGGTATCAGCGCGGAAGAGTGGGATGCGATCCCGGATGTGGCGATGCCGGACGCGCAGACCGGCGACGCCACGGCGCAGGCGTCGCGCGCCGACGAGAGTTCGGAATAGTGTGAGCGGTGGGCAATCCGCAATTGGCGTGCGCGTGGATGTGTGGCTTTGGGCGGCGCGGTTTTTCAAGACGCGCGCCCTGGCCAGGCAGGCGATCGAACGCGGGCAGGTGAAGATCGGCGACGCGGCGTGCAAGCCCTCCCGCCCGTTGCGGGTCGGCGACCATCTGCGCGTCACGCGCGCTGAGGAATCTTTCGAGATCGATGTGCTGGGTTTGAGCGGCAAACGCGGTTCCGCCGCAGCGGCGCAAGCGCTTTATCGTGAATCCGATGCTTCGCGCGCGGCGCGCGAAGCCGCGCGTGCGCAACGTCGGGCCGAACGCGCCGGATATCAGGCGCCCGCGGGGAAACCCGACAAACGTGCGCGCCGCTTGATCCGCGCGTTGGGTGATATCGATTCGCTGTAGGGGCGATCGAAAGATATTTATCCGCGAGAGACGCGACGGCCGCAAAGAAGATCGAAGGATCCGTTGGCTTGTTCGCCTCCTTTGCGCCTTTGCGGACAGAAACTTCGCACCGTCATTGCAGTGCCTTCAGGCGATACAGCGCTTCCAGCGCTTCGCGAGGTGTCAGCGTATCGGGATCGATTTCTGCCAGCGCGCGTTCGCTGGCGGAAGGTTCACGGTGCGCAAACAGGTCGGCTTGTGGCTTTGCATCGCCATCATGTTGCGCAATTGCCCGAGCCGGATGCGCACGCGTGTCGTTCTCCAGTTCAACCAGCGTGCGCTTGGCTTCCGCGATCACGCTTTTGGGCAAGCCCGCCAGGGCAGCCACTTGCAGGCCGAAGCTGCGATTGGCCGGGCCCTCCTTCACCGCGTGCATGAACACCAGTTGATCGCCTCGCTCGGCGTTGTGATATTCGACGGCATCCAGGTGCACATTGGCGATGCCTTCAAATTGCGCAGCGAGTTGCGTCAGCTCGAAATAGTGCGTGGCAAACAGGGTATACGCGCGATTGACCGTCGCCAGATGCACGGCCGCCGCGCGCGCCAGTGACAAGCCGTCGTAGGTGGATGTGCCGCGCCCGACCTCGTCCATCAGCACCAGCGATTGCGGCGTCGCATTGTGGAGGATGTTCGCGGTTTCACTCATCTCGACCATGAAGGTGGATTGCCCGCGAGCGAGGTCATCGCCCGCGCCAATGCGCGTGAAGATGCGGTCGATGGGACCAATGGCGGCGCCCGCAGCCGGCACGTACGCACCGATGTGCGCCAGCAATACGATCAGCGCGCACTGGCGCATGTAGGTGCTCTTGCCGCCCATGTTGGGGCCGGTGATCACCAGCATGCGGCGGGAATCATCCAGCTCGAGATCGTTGGGTTCGAACGGCTCCTCGCGTACCTGCTCGATCACTGGGTGGCGGCCGCGTTCAATGTTGATGCCGGGCTCATCCGTCAGTCGCGGGCACGACCAGTCCAGCGCGTGCGCGCGCTCGGCGAGGTTGGCCACCACGTCGAGCTCCGCGATCGCGTTCGCGGCTTGCCGCAGCGGTTGCAGGTTTTCACCCAATGCATCCAGCACGCTTTCGTACAGCGCGCGTTCGCGCATCAGCGAGCGCTCCTTCGCCGACAGAACCCTGTATTCGAAGGCTTTCAATTCCTCGGTGATGTAACGCTCCGCGTTCTTGGTGGTCTGCCGGCGCGTGTAGTGCGTGGGTGCCTTGCCGTCGTGGCTTTTGCCGAATTCGATGTAATAGCCATGCACGCGGTTGTAGCCGATCTTGAGCGTGGCGATGCCGGTCGCGGCGCGCTCGCGTTGCTCCAGTTCCAGCAGGAATTGATCGGCATGGGTGGCGAGTTGGCGCAACTCGTCCAGTTCCGCATCGTAGCCGTCGGCGATCGCGCCGCCATCGCGCAGCAGCGGCGGCGGGCGTTCGACAATCGCGCTGGCCAACAGCCGCGCGGTATCGGCGTGTTCGCCGATACGATCCAGCAGATCGTCCAGCAACGCGACCGCCCCTGGAGCAGTGCGCACAGGGCTGTCTGCTCTTTGATCCTCATGCTCGGGAAGAAGCGCTTTGGAAACCACATTGCGCAACGCAGGCGCTGCTGCCAGCCCGTCGCGCAGCGTGGCCAGATCACGCGGTCGCGCGCTACGCAACGCGACGCGCGCGAGAATGCGCTCCAGATCCCCGATCGCGCGCAGTTGCTCGCGCAGCGGCTCGAACGCGCGGCTCTCGATCAATGCGCCCAGCGCCTGCTGGCGCGCACGCAACACCGTGCGATCGCGCAGCGGCCGATGCAGCCAGCGCCGCAATGCGCGCGCGCCCATCGGCGTGATCGTCGCATCCAGCACGCCAAGAAGCGTGTATCGCGGATCGCCGCTGGCGTGCGCGTCCAGTTCCAGATTGCGGCGCGTCGCCGCATCCATCGCGATGGTTTCGTCGGCTTGCTCGACGGCCAGGCCGGACAGATGCGGCAGCGCGGATTTCTGCGTTTCCTGCAAATACGCAAGCAGGCAGCCGGCGGCGCCGATCGCTGCGTGCAAATGTTCGGCGCCGAAGCCGGAGAGATCGCGCGTGCCGAAATGTTTGGTCAGTTCGCGACGTGCACTCATCGCGTCGAAATGCCAGGGTGGGCGCTTGCGCAATCCCGGCAGGGACGAGACCGCGGCGGCCCAGGCAATGTCTTCGGAGACCAGGGTTTCCGCGGGCGCCAAGCGCGCCAGCTCCGCCGCCAGCGCTTCGGCATCGCGCACTTCGCTCAGCAGAAACCTTCCGCCGGCAAGATCCACCCACGCGATTCCGTAACCCGATTTGTCCGCGGCGATCGCCAGCAGCAGGTTGTCGCGACGCTCCGGCAACAGCGCTTCATCGGTGACCGTGCCGGGCGTCACCACCCGCACGACCTTGCGTTCCACCAGGCCTTTCGATGTCGCCGGGTCGCCGAGCTGCTCGCAAATCGCGACGGACTCCCCCAGCCGCACCAACTTGGCGAGATAGCCTTCCACCGCGTGATACGGCACGCCCGCCATCGGAATCGGGGCGCCCGCCGATTGCCCGCGTTGCGTCAGCGTGATATCGAGCAGCCGTGCGGCCTTGCGCGCGTCGTCGTAGAACAGCTCGTAGAAATCGCCCATCCGGAAGAACACCAGCGTGTCCGGGTACTCCGCCTTCGCGGTGAAGTACTGACGCATCAGCGGCGTGTGTTGGGCCAGGTCGTCGCGATTCATGCAAGGCGGCGGCGGAAGAAAGGCCGCAGTTTCGCATGGCACGCTGATGGACTCCACGAGCCATGGAAGGCGCTGGTCGTGGTTTCACCATTCCCCGAAAGCGGGAACCCAGCGCCTTGGCTTTTTGCCAGCGGAACCGAACCGGACCCGGCTTTGAGCCGCGATGCGCAAGTGGTCGCTGGCTGAGGGTCGCGGCGCGCTCGTTTTCTCGCCCTCAACCATCGGCGCGGCTGGGTGCGTGGACTCGAGTTGACGGCGGATTACACCGCAGGCCCGTGGAATGCCTATTTTAACCTTTGCAACAGCCATGCGCTGGGAACCCAGATCATCTCCGGACAATTCAATTTCGATCCCGATGAGCTGGCTTACATCAACACGCACTGGGTCGGCGCGCCGCAGTTTTTGAGCCACGACGATCGACCCTTGGCGCGCGCCCGATGGCGGAGTAGAAAGCGGGTTTGGCCGCGCGAGTTTCACATGAACACGCTGTCCGTCCCTTCCGACGCGAACCTGCACACGCTGGCGCAGACGATTGCGGAAAGTTTGACTCAGCGCCGGCAGATGCTGGTTGCGGCGGAATCCTGCACTGGAGGCTGGATCGCCAAGGTGCTTACCGACCTCCCGGGCAGCTCGGCTTGGTTCGAGTGCGGCGTGGTGGCCTACAGCTACGAAGCCAAGGAAGCGCTGCTGGGCGTCAATCCTCACACGCTGGAGCAGCACGGCGCCGTAAGCCAGGAGTGCGCGATCGAAATGGTGTCCGGCGCGCTGGCGCGTTTCGGCGCCACGATCGCGGTAGCCGTCACCGGCATCGCAGGGCCTTCCGGCGGCACGCCCGACAAACCGGTCGGCACGGTCTGGATCGCCTGGAAACGCCGCGGCGGCTACGCGCACGCGGAAGTGTTCCATTTCCCGGGCGATCGTGAGGCCGTGCGCCGGCAGACTGTCGCGCGCGCACTGGAGGGGATTCGGAAAATCCTTACGAAATGACGGGAACCAAACCGCTTTCGCGATCACCGTGCTGTGAAATAATGCCGGCGTGATCCGTGATCGCTCGTCGCAGACGATGAGAACACGTCCCGCAACACTCGCCGCAAGCCAACATCGAGGTAGCAACAATGGATGACAACAAGCGCCGCGCGCTCGCTTCCGCGCTGGGCCAGATCGAGAAGCAGTTCGGCAAGGGCGCGGTGATGCGCATGGGCGACCGCACCAACGAGGCGATTGATGTGGTCTCCACCGGCTCGCTCGGTCTGGATATCGCGCTTGGCGTCGGCGGCCTGCCGCGTGGGCGGGTGGTCGAAATCTACGGCCCGGAATCCTCCGGCAAAACCACCTTGACCTTGCAGGTCATCGCCGCCTGCCAGCGCAACGGCGGCACCGCCGCGTTCGTGGATGCCGAGCACGCGCTCGATCCGTCGTATGCGGAAAAACTTGGCGTCAATGTGGATGATCTGCTGGTGTCGCAGCCCGACACCGGCGAACAGGCGCTCGAAATCGCCGACATGCTGGTGCGTTCCAACGCGGTGGATGTGGTGGTGGTGGATTCGGTCGCGGCGTTGACGCCGAAGGCCGAGATCGAAGGCGAGATGGGCGACAACCACATGGGCCTGCACGCCCGGCTGATGAGCCAGGCACTGCGCAAGCTGACCGCCAACATCAAGCGTTCCAATACGCTGGTGATCTTCATCAACCAGATCCGCATGAAGATCGGCGTGATGTTCGGCAACCCGGAAACCACCACCGGCGGCAACGCGCTGAAGTTCTACGCGTCCGTTCGACTGGATATCCGCCGTATCGGCGCAGTCAAGAAGGGCGACGAGGTGATCGGCTCGGAAACCCGCGTCAAGGTGGTCAAGAACAAGGTGGCCCCACCATTCCGGCAGGCCGAGTTCGAAATTCTCTACGGCGAGGGTACCTCGCGCGAGGGCGAGCTGATCGAATTGGGCGTCAACAACAACCTGGTCGAGAAATCCGGTGCCTGGTACAGCTACGGCGGCGAACGCATCGGGCAGGGCAAGGAAAACGCGCGCCAGTATCTGAAGGACAACCCGTCCGCCGCCAAACAACTCGATGACGCGCTGCGCGCCAAGCTGCTGGTGTCCGCCGGCAAGGGTGCCGCAGCCGCCGCGAGCGAACAGGCCGAGGAAGTGGAGGCCTGAACCAGCGAAAAACATGCCTCGGCGCGCAAGCAAATCGGCGGATAAAAATCCTCGACGCAGCGCCTATGATCGCGCGCTGGGCATGTTGGCGCGCCGCGAACATTCGCAGCGCGAGTTGCGTGCGCGGCTGGAGCATGGTGGCTACGACGAAATAGAGGCCGCCGATGCAATCAAGCAGCTTGGCGCGCAGAGCTATCAGGATGACGATCGTTTCGCCGAAATGCTGTTGCGCGCGCGCGTGGCGCATGGCTACGGGCCGGCGCGCATCCGCGCCGAATTGCGCTCGCACGGTCTGGCGGCTGCCGCGATTGACAAACTGATTGCCACCTGTGGCCTCGACTGGAACGCACTTGCGACGGCGCAACTACGCAAGAAATATGGCCACATGCCTGCGGCCGATCATGCCGAGCGCGGCAAACGCGCTGCATTCCTGATGCGGCGTGGGTTTGCCGCCGCCACGGTGAGGGCGGCTACGCACGCCGAAATCGAGGATTGAACCGCCGCGGCCGAGCCCGCCCGGCGCCTTCGCGTGCAAAAATCTCTGGTATCTTGCGCGGTTCGTATCCGTGACTTCGTCCAGATGAAAACCGCCGAGATCCGCTCCACCTTTCTCGACTTCTTCGCTACCCGTGGCCACACCGTCGTGCCTTCGGCGACCCTGGTGCCGTCGAATGATCCGACCCTGTTGTTCACCAACTCGGGCATGGTGCAGTTCAAGAATGTATTCCTCGGTGCCGAGAAACTGGCGTACGCGCGCGCGGCCGACGTGCAGCGCTGCCTGCGCGCCGGCGGCAAGCACAACGATCTGGATTCCGTCGGTTACACCGCGCGCCACCACACCTTCTTCGAGATGCTGGGCAACTGGTCGTTCGGCGATTACTTCAAGCGGGAGGCGATCGAGTGGGCGTGGCAACTGCTGACGGGCGTGTTCAAGCTGCCAGCGGGAAAATTGTGGGTGACGGTTTATCACACGGATGATGAGTCCTACGCGATCTGGAAGGACGCCATCGGCGTACCGTCGGGGCGCATCGTGCGCATCGGCGACAACAAGGGCGCGCCGTTTGCCTCCGACAATTTCTGGCAGATGGCCGACACCGGCCCGTGCGGCCCATGCACAGAAATTTTCTACGATCACGGCGCGCACATCGCCGGTGGCCCGCCCGGTTCACCTGACGAAGACGGCGACCGCTACATCGAAATCTGGAACCTGGTGTTCATGCAGTTCGATCGCGGCGCCGACGGCACGCTTTCACCGCTGCCCGCGCCGTGCGTGGATACCGGCATGGGTCTGGAACGTCTGGCCGCGGTGCTGCAGGGCGTGCATTCCAATTACGAGATCGACCTGTTCCAGCAGTTGATCCGCGCCGCAGCACGGCTGACCGACATCGCGGATACGGAAAACAAATCCCTGCGCGTGATCGCCGATCACATCCGCGCATGCGCGTTCTTGATCGTCGACGGCGTGCTGCCATCCAACGAAGGTCGCGGCTACGTGCTGCGCCGGATCATCCGCCGCGCGCTGCGGCATGGCTGGATGCTGGGCGTGCGTGGAGAGTTTTTCTGGAAAATGGTCGCACCGCTGGTCGAGCAGATGGGTGGTGCCTATCCGGAGCTGGCAAGAAAGCAAAAGATGGTAGAAGACGCTCTGCGGGCGGAAGAACAGCGTTTTGGCGAAACGCTGGAGCACGGCATGCGCATTTTCGACGATGTCGCCGCGCGTGCGCAGGCCAATACGATTCTTGGCGAGGATGCCTTTCGCCTCTACGACACCTACGGCTTTCCGGTCGACTTGACCGCCGATATAGCGCGCGAGCGCGGCTTGAGCGTGGACATGGATGGCTTCGAGCGCGCAATGGAGGAACAACGAGAGCGTGCGCGCTCGGCTAGTCGTTTCGAGAGCAAGGGGCAACTCCCCGCAGAGGTCGCCAGCAAGCTGGCTCCTACAGAATTTCTTGGTTACGAAACGCTGGAAGCGGACGGCTGCAGAATTGTTGCGATCCTGCGCGACGGTCGCGGCATCGATTCGCTGGGTGCCAACGAACACGGCACGCTCATTCTCGACCGCACGCCGTTCTACGCGGAATCCGGCGGACAGGTCGGCGACACGGGCGCGCTGGAGCATGTGAACGGCCGGTTCATCGTCGAGGACACGCGCAAATTCGGCGGCCAGTTCCATGCGCATTTAGGCCAGTGGAAAGGCGGTGCGCCGTTGCGCGTGAACGACATCGTGCACGCGCGGGTGGATGGCGCGCGCCGGCAGGCGATCGTGCTGAACCATTCTGCCACCCATCTGTTGCATGCCGCACTTCGACAAGTGCTGGGCGAACACGTTGCGCAGAAGGGCTCGCTGGTTGCGCCCGATCGCCTGCGCTTCGACTTCTCGCATTTCTCCGCGGTGAAGCACGACGAACTGCGCCGCATCGAGGATCTGGTCAATACGCAAATCCGCGCCAACGACCAGGCCGAAATACACCAGATGGGTTATCAGGATGCGCTCGACTTTGGCGCGATGGCGCTGTTCGGCGAGAAGTACGGCGATCGCGTGCGCGTACTGAAAATGGGTGGCTTCTCGACCGAGTTGTGTGGAGGCACCCATGTGAGGCGCACCGGAGATATCGGTCTGTTCAAGATCGTATCCGAATCCGGCGTCGCTTCCGGCGTGCGCCGCATCGAAGCGGTCACGGGTGCGGGCGCTACCGCGCTGGTGGACGAGGAAGAGCGTCGGCTAGCGGAAGTTGCCGGCCTGCTGTCGTCGAGCCCGGTGGAAGTCGCGGATAAATTGCGCCAGCTTCTGGAGCGCCAGAAAAAACTGGAACGCGAACTGGATACGCTGAAATCGAAGGCCGCGGGTGCCACCACCGGCGATCTCGCTTCGCAAGCACACAATATCGGCGAAATCAGAGTGATCGCCGCGCGCGTGGACGGCATGGATGCAAAAGCGTTGCGCGAAGCGGTGGATACGCTCAAGCAGAAGCTCGGCGATTGCGTGGTACTGCTCGCCGCCGGCAGCGATGGCAAGATCGCGCTGGCCGGCGGTGTCAACGGTTCGGCATTGGCGCGCATCAAAGCCGGTGACGTGGTGGCGCATGTGGCCAGGCAGATCGGCGGCAAAGGCGGTGGCCGCGCCGACATGGCGCAGGGCGGTGGCGTGGATTCGCCGGCGCTCGATCAGGCGCTGAAGGAACTGCCGGGCTGGCTGTCCAGCGGGTTGGCCGTCTAGCCCATCAGTTGGGATTGCAAAAAGCAATGTTTCGTTGCGCGCCTGTTGCGCGCTCGGCTATATTGATGCACTTCGCCCTTGCCGCATCCATCACCGAACGTGATGCAATGTTGTGCCGAGGACAGCTTGAGAACGGCGGGTCGAGCGAGCGTCCCGCCATGACCATCTCGGGAACGCGCGCACGCGCTGCGGGTCTGAAGATCTGACGATCATGGAGCAATCAACATGTTGATTCTGACCCGCCGGGTAGGCGAAACCTTGATGATCGGCGAGCAGGTGACGGTGACCGTGCTGGGCGTCAAGGGTAATCAGGTGCGGATCGGGATCAACGCGCCCAAGGATGTGGCCGTGCATCGCGAGGAGATTTTCCAGCGCATCAAGCACGAGCACGATATGCCCGCAGGCGGCGCGGGCGGTGCGCCCGAAGCGGGTTGAGCTTTACCAGCCTTCCACTCATCGCTATGCTTGCGCGCTGGTCGCGCCTGTTCCAGCGCGCGTGCGAAAGTACAGAGCGGCAAGCAATCTGGTTTGAAGAGACCCGCTAGGTCGAGACACGAGCGCTTGGGCGATGCCTTGAAGGGCATTGCGTGCGAGCGGCGAGCAGGAGGCAGGGATGTCGACTGGAACAGGCACCGTGGACGGTTGACGCGAAAGATTTAAGAATTCGGAGAGATGCCCGAGAGGCCGAAGGGGCTCCCCTGCTAAGGGAGTATCGGGTCAAAAGCCTGATCGAGGGTTCGAATCCCTCTCTCTCCGCCAGAAAACCAAAACGCCCCAAACGGGGCGTTTTGCTTTTTCGATGGATGGAATGCAGTGGCCGAACCTGCGTTTCGCAAATCGCCTGAAACGAATTTGGACCCAGGCGGGCCAGGCGCAGCGAGGGTGGTGCCCATGGACGAGCCGTGCAATCCCTCGCTCGTGCGCAACTCTCCATTGACGCTTTCGTGACAACCCGGAATAATTGACAGTTCGTTGCATCTGGCCAAAAGGTCATGCAACAGTTGATCAACGCGCCCGTAGCTCAGTTGGATAGAGTACCAGGCTACGAACTTGGTGGTCGGGAGTTCGAATCTCTCCGGGCGCGCCATTAAGAACGCAGAAGGGCCAGTGAGCTAGCTCATTGGCCCTTTTGTTTCCAACTGATGTTTTCAGCTTGAAAGTTTGGCGCGAGCGGGATTCCGCGCCAACCTCGTGCCAAACTTTGCGCGGGTAGTTTCCATGCGCGTGAACAAGTACATCAGCGAAGCCGGCCTGTGCTCGCGCCGCGAGGCGGATGAGTGGCTGCTGGCAGGCCGCGTCAGCATCAATGGCGAAGTGGTCGGCACCGGCGCCAAGGCACTGGAAGGCGACGAGGTGCGCGTCGACGGCGAGATCGTGCGCGCGCGCATCCTCGCCGCCACGCCGGCGGCGAAGAAGGCCATCTACATCGCGCTGAACAAACCGATCGGCATCACCTGCACCACCGACCAAAGCGTGAGCGGCAACATCATCGATTTCGTGGATCATCCACAGCGGATCTTTCCGATCGGCCGGCTGGACAAGGATTCCGAAGGGCTGATCCTGTTGACCAGCAACGGTGACATCGTCAACGAGATCCTGCGCTCGGAGAACCATCACGAAAAGGAATACCTGGTCGGCGTGAACAAGGCGGTGACGGACGAGTTCCTCGCCGACATGGCCAAGGGTGTGTTCATTCACCGCCAGATGACCAAACCCTGCCGGGTGCGCCGGATCGCGAAGTTCGGGTTTTCGATCGTACTGACCCAAGGCCTGAACCGGCAGATCCGCCTGATGGCCGCCGCATTCGATTATCGGGTGACCCAACTGCGGCGCATTCGCATCAACAACATCAAACTCGCCCACCTGAAGGTCGGCCAGTGGCGCAATCTTACCGAGGCGGAACTGGGGGGATTGCTGCCGGAGCGGACGCAGTGGTAACCGGCGGTGCATGCGCGAGTTCATCATCGCAACCGGCGCGCCACCTGCCGGATGAAGTCGCAATCCAGAAGCCTGCGGGTCCCGGGCTGCCTTCGTTGACGTCATCAGACAGTCGTACCCATCGCATGCTCGCCGAACCTGCACACGCCGTTTAGCAAAATTGTGGTAAACAGATTGGGCAGGCGCTTGGCGGCTCGTCCTGCTCCCCGCTGTACATCAACAACTTCACGGATGAAGCCAGTTGAATCCCGAACAACGCCGCAAAACGTGCAGGCGAACCTCCAATTGCGAGCTTGGTGGTCGGGGCGGCACATTTCGCCGGGCGCGCCAAATTGAAGAGTGCGGACAGGATGTCCTTTTTTTGAACTTCGCGTTCACGGATGAACGCAAGAATAAAAGGCCGGAGGGGTTTCCCCTGCTGGCCTTTTTGTTTGCGAGCACGGCGGCTGTGTCATGCAATACGAACGCGTGATGAGTTTCAGCCTGCTCCCCCAGGCGGAGCTCTATCCGCATCCGCGCCTGTCATGGTTGATCGAGTGCGGCTTCGACCTGACCGTGGCGGCGTGCTATCGGGTCGAGCGAATGCTGGAGCCCGGTTGCCGGGCCACGCCCGGAGCGCTGGTCATCTCCAATCATCAGCGCGAGTCGGACGTGCCGATCGTGTGCGCCTCGCTGTGCCGACGCAAGGGCTTGCGCCTTTGCGATCCGCTGCCGTTCTTTGCCATGCGCGAGGATCTGCTGGATCGCGATGCGCTGTTCAACCTGCTGGCGAAATGGCCGCGTCCGCTGGCCAAGGCACTGGGCCGGATTCCATTGCGCTGGTTGTTCAAGGGTGTGCGCACCATGCCGATGCGGCGCGTGCGAGAGTTCACGCTGGGCGATGCTCTGGAAGCGCTGATTACCGCAGGCCTGGGTAATGCCGCGCCGGACACCTTGTTGAATGCGCGCGGCCAGCGCGAAGTGATCGCGCGCATGCAAGACCTTCCGCAGCATCTGCGCGAGATCACCCGCGAAGCACTCGGCCCGACTTGGCGTACCTGGTGGGGACTGCGTCGTCTGCGCTTGAGCGCATTGCATCGGATCGACGCCGATTTCCGTGCCGAGATCGAAGCGCAACTCGCCAGTTTCACCGCGCTGCTGGACAAGGGGCATCAGTTGTACATGGCGCCCGAGGGCACGATTTCCCTGACCGGCCGCTTCGGTCGCGTGCGCGCCGGTCCCTGGCGGGTGAGTCGCGGGCGCGCATCGCCAGCCAAGCTGCTGCCGCTCGCGGTGAGTTATGACGCGCTTGGCCCTGGACGCTTGCGCGTGGTGGTGCATGGCGGCGCGCCGGTCGGCGATCTGGACTTGTCGGATCAATGCCGCTTCGGCGAGATGCTGCGCGAGTTGCTGTTGCGGCTGTGCGTGTTGACACCCAGCCATCTGCTGGCCTGGTATCTGTGCCACGGGCCGGAGCGATTCAGTACCGGACAGATCGCCGCGTGGCTGGAGCACTGTCGAGATGCCGCGCATCGCGCGGATGTCGGCCTGGATCCGCTGTGGCAACGCACCAGCGGCGCGTTGCTTGCACAGCAGCGTCTGCCCTGGATGGCGCGCAAGCAGCTGATCGAGCGGCAAGCCGAAAATACCTGGCGCAACCTCTGGCCGCGCGATAGCGCTCCCGGCTGGGCCACGCCCGCCGCCATCGTGCGCTATCTCGCCAATTCGCTGTCCGATTTCGCGCCGCAGTTTGCCGAGACGCTGCATCCGTGAATATCCATCACGCGCTGCGCGATCTCGCAAAGCCGAAAGTTTTCCTGCCGATCCTGCTTGCCGGCGCGCTGTTCTTTCTCGCCATCTCGCTGGGCGATATCGGCAAGGTGCTGGGCCGCATCCGTGGAATCCCGCTGACCGACCTCGCACTGGTGCTCGGCTTCGCGATCGTCTATCTCGCTTTCAAGGGACTGCAGTTGCATCTGCTGCTGGGCGATCTCGGCGCCCAGCCCACGCGCGGGCGTTTCCTGCTGGCCTACGCGGTGGGCGAACTGGCGGTGACATTTCCGCTGGGTATCTTCGCGCAGAACTGGGTGTTGTCGGAAGCCGATCGCATCCATTTCGGGCGCAGCTCGGCGGCGACCGTGGTGATGCTGCTGATGGAAACCGAGATCGTTCTGCTGCTGCTGGCCGTGGTGGGCATTCCAAACTGGCCTCCGCTGCGGCCGCTGGCGGGTTGTCTGGTGCTGCTCATCGCCGCGCTGGTATTGGGTGTGCTGCATTTCGAAGATTGGGCGCAACGCATTGCCGACAGGTTCAAAAGATACAAACGCACGCACGCGGCCCTGGTCGAGGCGATCGGTTTGATACGCGGGCTCAAGAGCCTGGCGAGCTGGCGCGTGCTGTGGGTGAACCTGCTGATCACGCCGGCTTATCTTGGCGCGTTGGCGGCCGCATTCTGGATAATCGGGCATGGCGTCGGCCTGGACAAACTGACTTACGTGCAGGCGGCGACGATCTACGCGTTTTCGTTGGCGGCCGTGTTGCTGACCGGAGGACTGTCCGGCCAGATCGGCACCATCGAAGTGATCGGCATGAACGCGGCGCGGGCGTGGAATATCGGCTATACCGACGGCCTGGCACTGATGTTGGGTTTCCGCCTAGCGTGGACCGGCGCGATGTGGCTGATCAATTTGCCGATCGCACTGGCGTTCTGGCGTCGGTTGCGCTCGCAATCGGGTGAAGAAGCCAAATGAAGTCGCCGGGATCCCATCGATGCCTTTGAAGCATCAACCGGTTCTCATATAGCTGGTTTGAGTTCAATCTGGAGTGCATAATCCGCGCATCAGGCCGGTGTGACGTGCTGGCCTGGCTGCACTCACTTGGGTGAATATCCTGCTTTCATCAGCTTTTACCCACGCGCTCAGCCGTCTCACCGGTATCTCATCGGCGCCGAGAACGAGCAATACTTATGCTGCAGATGACAATCTCTGACTTAAAACTTCAATGGCATTGCCATGAATGATCGCCCAGCACTTGCAGCAACGTCTGATTAGCCAAAGCAGCGGCGTAGCACTTACTTGGCGCTAAACATGCGCGGAATCCAGCGGTGCGGGCTGGATGGGCCGGACAATAGCGATGTCGCAAACGAGCGCAACTGATCCCTGAAACCGCTGTTGGGGTGACACTCTGTCCACGATGGAGATGTTCGAAAATGTATGAGCCCAACGGTCAGATAAGAGCCAAATTTAAAAGGCTCCCTTTTGTAATAGGATGGACGGTGCTGATGATTCTATTGGCGGCTTTTTTCTCTTTCGTTTGGGTTGAACAAAACGGATTTTTAGATGCATCAATTTTTGCAGTCATAGCTTTCTTGTTCATTTTAGGCTATGGCGGAATGTTGATTACTGGCGCCTCAGATATAGTTTTAAGCGATAAAGGTGTTTCAAGGCAATTATTTGGAATCACTTGGAAAGAGATTCATTGGTCCAATATATCAAAAGTAGTTGTTTTTTTTATTCCAAACTTTAGAGCAAAATCGCTACAGAAAGCATACAATGTGTTTCCACACAACAAGCCCGTGATAAGACTACTTCCAAGCGGGAAAATAGCATTTATAGGTAATGCGAAAAATATGAATCTTCTGCTTGAAGGCATGAACCACTATTTGTCCAGATACAATATTAGAATAGAACTGGTGTCTTCTGGAATCACAAGGGTCATTGATAGACTTTAGCCAGTGAATAAAGCGTCAGGTTCGCCACGGAGAGCCGCAGCGAATTCCGATGCCTTATCTGCCGGACTCGTGGGCCCCTCAGGCAAACAAGGTTTTGTTTGGGGTAGTGGTGCCTAGGCAATCGCCGCCAGAAAATTCTTTACCGACTCCGCGCTGCTGATACGCGGCATGCCCGACGCGGCTTCGGCGTGCCGCACATCATTGGGAATGTCGAGCGCACGTTGGGTAGTGGACCATACGTGTCCGCGTGCGCGATGGAAGCGCGCCAGGTATTGCTGCTCGCTCTGGCCCGGTGTTGGCACGAACAACGCGCGCTTGCCAAGTTCCGCCAGCTCCATCAGCGTGGTGTAACCCGAGCGCGTCACGATCACGCGTGCGCGGTTTAGCATCTCGCCCTGTGTGCGGCGATCGAGATAGCCGTACACCTCGGCGTTGCCGATGCGGCGGTGCTCGCCGGCCCGCGAAGGCCGGCCCAGCGTCACCACCACGCGGCCAGGCAGGTGCGGCAGCGCGTCCAGCACGCAGCGCCCGAGCGCGGACTGATGCGGTTCCACGCCTGACACCGAAAAAAAATAATCGATGTCCTCGCTGGTGTACGCGCGCCGTACGCCCGACAGCGGGCCGATGTAAACCAGACGTCCATCGCCCCAATCGATGGCGGGATCGTGGCCGAGTTCGCCGGAGAGGCCGCCATCGGCCAATGCATCCGGCACCAGCACCTTGAGGTAGCCGCGCAACAATTTGCGCTGCGATTTCTCGACTTGTTTCTCCAGCCAGCGCGGGCGCCCCGGAATCAATTGCCGCAGCGAATGCAGAATGCAATAGCTCGGCGCGACTCGCGACCACACGCCGAATCGACTGTCCGAAACCACACACTCATAACCGCGCTGCGCCACCAGCCGCTCGGTCAGGCGATGCTCGGCCTTGAACAGCGCGAACACGCGCGGCATGTCCAGGCTCATGCGCAGATAGAACAGCGCGGGCCAGCGGCTGAAAGGTTTGGGGATGTCGCGCTCGGGCAGGAAATCGCAATGCTCTCCGACTTCCGAACGCAAGAGGTCCATGCCGGGGCCGGGTGCCATCAGCACGGTCACGGCGTCGCCGCGTTCCAGCAGCGCGCGGATCAGCAGCAGGCTGCGCGTGGCGTGCCCCAAGCCCCAGTCGTGGACCGCGAACAGGATTTTTTTTCCCATCGCCGTCAACGGTCGCGATGCACGAGCTGATCGGCCATCCAGCGCAATGGTTGCGCGGCGTCGCCCAGCGGCTGCAAGGCCCGCAGCGCTTCCGCGTGCACGGCGTCGCAGCGCTGCTCGGCCGCGCGCACGCCCAGCAGTGCCGGGAAAGTGGATTTGTCGTGCGCCGCATCGGCGCCGTGGGTTTTGCCGATCACTTCCGTCGCGCCTTCCACATCCAGCAGGTCGTCGCGGATCTGGAACGCCAGCCCGATATTGATCGCGAACCGATCAAGGCGCGCACGCGTGTCATCGGCCGCCTGCGGATTCGCCGCACAGGACATCAGCACGCTGGCGCGGATCAGGCAGCCGGTCTTGCGCCGGTGCAGTTCTTCCAGTTGCATTACCTCCAGCCGCTGCCCTTCGGCTTCCAGATCCATTGCCTGACCGCCGGTCATGCCGAGCGAACCCGCGGCGTCGCCCAGTACGCGAAGCATTGCGAGGCGCGCGGCGGCGGAACCGCTTCCGCGCGCCAGCACCTGGAAAGCGAGCGTCTGTAGCGCATCGCCGGCCAGGATCGCGGTGGCGACGCCGAACGCCTTGTGGGTGGTGGGGCGGCCGCGGCGTAACGCGTCATCGTCCATAGCCGGCAGGTCGTCGTGGATCAGCGAAAACGCGTGGATCAGCTCCACCGCGCAGGCCGCGTCATCCACGGCTTCCGGCGGCAGCATCAGGGTTTCCGCCGTCGCGTAGCACAGCAGCGGGCGCATGCGCTTGCCGCCGCCGAGTGTGGCGTAGCGCATCGCGCCATGCAGCGAATGCGGTTCGGTATCGGCGGGCGGCAGGTGCGTGTCGAGCAGCCGCTCGATGCGCGCGCGGTAATCGTGGACGCGGGTATCAAAACCCGGTTCGCAGGCCAAAACGCTCAAGGTCACGGCGGAGTCCTTTCAATCGTGGTCGGTCATTCCATTGCAGCCATGCTGCCGGCCGTCAACATCGTAGCATCCGGTTATCGGATGCGGGAACGGCTTGCAAAGTTCGCGAGCGAAGGCAGGTTGCGCGCCGCCTGAGCGAAGATGCCGGGCGCAGCAGCCTTGCATCCGTTCCCAAAGTGGCGGCGTTCAGATATTTTGCTATATAGTCGAATCGGCTGCGATCAAGGAGTGAACGCATGCATCGGTACGCCCACGCCACCGGGCGCGCGAGCTATCAGGACGACATACTGCCGCGTGTTTCCCGCACCTTCGCGTTGACGATCCCGCAATTGCCGCGGCCGCTGCGGTGCGTGGTGACCAATTTCTATCTGCTGTGCCGCATCGCCGACACGATCGAGGATGAGTCGGGGTTGAGCGTCGCGCAGAAACAGTACTTCCACGAGTTTTTCGTCCAGGTGGTCGCCGGAAGCGGGGACGCCGAGCGCTTTGGGTTGGAGTTGGCGCCATTGCTCACGCGCGATGCGCTGCAGGCCGAGCAGGATCTGGTCCGTCACAGCGGGGCGGTGCTGGAAATCACGCGCGGCTTCAATGCCAATCAGCGCGCTGCGCTGACGCATTGCATCCGCATCATGTGCGAAGGCATGCCGCGTTACGAGCGCGCTGCCAGCACCGCCGGCCTGCGCGATCAACGCGCGCTGGATCAATATTGTTACTACGTCGCCGGCGTGGTCGGCGAAACCCTGACCGAATTGTTCTGCGATTACTCGCCCGCAATCGCCGCGCACGGCGAACGCATGCGCGCGCTGGGCATCTCGTTTGGTCAGGGCTTGCAGATGGTCAACATCCTCAAGGATTTCTGGGAGGATCATGACCGCGGCGTGTGTTGGCTGCCGCAGAATCTGTTCCGCCGTGTCGGTGTCGAATTGCCGCAGGTGGACAGCGGCCGCTATCAGCCGGGATTCGGCGCGGCCTATGCGCGCCTGATCAGCATCGCGCACGGCCATCTGCGCAACGGTTTCGAGTACACCCTGCTGATCCCGGAACAGGAAACCGGCATCCGCCGCTTTTGTCTGCTGGCGTTGGGGCTTGCGGTGCAGACGCTGCAGTTGATCCATCAACGGCCGGGCTTCACCTGCGGCAGCGAGGTGAAAGTGTCGCACCTGGTGGTGACCAACACGCTGATCATGACCCACCTGTTCGCCAGCTACGACCAGGTGCTGCGGCGCTGGTTTGCGCGATTGGGTCGCGATCTGCCGATGCAGCCGGGCGAGCCGTGGCAGCCGCCGCAAATTGCCGTGAACTGAGATGGCCGAAGCACGCTCGAATGTAATGCGTCTGGTCAGTTCCGGCGATGGTGCGGTCGCGAGCGATCCGCTGGAAGCCGCGATCGGCCGGGCGCGCCAGACCATCCTTGGTTTGCAGCAACACGATGGCTGCTGGTGTCACGAGCTGGAAGCCGACTGCACGATTCCCGCCGAATACATTTTGATGCTGCACTTCTTCGGCGAGCGCGAGCCGCTGCTGGAAGCCCGTATCGCGACCTATCTGCGCAATCGCCAGAATGCCGAGGGCGGCTGGCCGCTGTACGAATCCGGCGCCGCCGACGTGAGTTGCAGCGTCAAGGCGTACTACGCGTTGAAACTGGCCGGCGACGACAGCCACGCGCCGCACATGCAGCGCGCACGCGCGGCGATCCTGAAGCTTGGCGGCGCTGCGCGCGCCAATGTGTTTACGCGCATGACGCTGGCGATGTTCGGCCAACTGCCGTGGCGCGGGGTGCCGTGGACGCCAATCGAACTGATTCTGCTGCCACGCTGGTTTCCGTTCCATGTAAGCAAGGTGTCGTACTGGTCGCGCACGGTGATGATTCCGCTGGCGGTGTTGTGCAGCCTCAAGGCGCGCGCGGCCAACCCGCGCAACATCCATGTGCGCGAGCTGTTCGTCACGCCGCCCGACGAGGAACGGCACTATTTCGCCGCACCGAAATCCCGGCTTGCGCGGATGCTGCTGGCGCTCGACCGCGCCGGTCATGCAATCGAACCGCATATGCCGCACCGCTTGCGCGCGCGGGCGCTGGAACGCGCGCGGCAATGGCTGGTGCCGCGCCTCAATGGCGAATATGGGCTGGGTGCGATTTTTCCGGCGATGGTGAACGCAGCCGAAGCCTTGCCGCTGCTCGGCTTTGCCCCCGACCATCCGTATTGCCGCGATGCGCGCAAGGCGCTGCGTGATCTGCTGGTGGTGCATGGCCAGGAAGCGTACTGCCAGCCGTGCACGTCGCCGGTATGGGACACCGGCCTGGTCTGCCTTGCGTTGCAGGAAGACCTGCGCGGTGCGCGGCTGCCGGCACTGGTGCGTGGGCTGGAGTGGTTGCGCCGGCATCAGTTGCGCGATGAGCAAGGCGATTGGAGCGAAGCGCGCCCGCGCCTGCGCGGCGGCGGCTGGGCGTTCCAGTTCCGCAACGATGCCTATCCCGACCTTGACGACACCGCCGTGGCGGCTTGGGCAATGCATCGTTTCGATCGCGAGCGTTATGCAGATTGCATCGAGCGTGCGGCCGACTGGCTCGTCGGCATGCAGTCGGACAATGGCGGCTTCGCCTCGTTCGATGCCAACAATGATGATGCGTGGTTGAATCAGATTCCTTTCGCCGATCATGGCGCGCTGCTGGACCCGCCGACCAGTGACGTCAGTGCGCGCGTGCTGACCTTGCTCGCGCGGCTGCAACGTCCGCAGGATGTCCGCGTGCGCGAGCGTGTGCTGAAGTTCCTGCGCGCCGAGCAAACGCCAGAAGGCGCCTGGTTCGGACGCTGGGGCACCAATTACATCTATGGCACCTGGTCGGTGCTGGTCGCGCTCGCGGCGCTGGGCGTGGACAGTGCGGCGCCGGAAATCCGCCGCGCGGTGGCGTGGCTGAAATCGCGCCAGCGCGAGGACGGCGGCTGGGGCGAAACCAATGACAGTTATTTCGACCCCGCGCTGGCCGGACGCGACAACCGCAGCAGCGCGGCACAAACTGCATGGGCGCTGCTCGGGCTGATGGCGGCGGGCGAGGGTGACGGCACCGTGGTTGCGCGCGGCATTGCATGGCTGCTGCGCAACCAGCGCGACGGCGGCTGGCGGGATGCCGCGTTCAATGCACCCGGGTTTCCGCGCGTTTTCTATCTCAAGTACCACGGCTACAGTTTGTACTTCCCGTATTGGGCGCTGGCGCGTTATCGCAATGTCCGCGCAAACGCCAGTCGCTGAACTTGGCGTCGTCGTCGCGCTGCCCATCGAGGCGGGAAGCTTCGGTCTGGAGCGTCGTCGCGCGGGCGAATGCGAAAACTTCGATTGGGGCGCGCTGGCGATCGCGGGGCCGGGCTTTGAACGCGCGACCCTTGCGGCGCAAAGACTCATCGAGCGTGGCGCGCGCGCCTTGCTGAGCTGGGGCATTGCGGGCGGGCTTTCGCCCGGACTGGCGACGGGCGACCTGCTGCTGCCGCAACGTGTGGTTTCCGATCACGGCGAATGGACGACCGACCCCGCATTGCGCGCACGTGTGCAGCAGGCGCTGGCTGGCCGCGTATGCGAAGGGGGCGATCTGTATTGCAGCCGCGCGCCGGTGACTTCGGTGCAAGCCAAACGCGCACTGGCCATCCGCAACATGCTGGCCGTGGACATGGAAAGCGCGGCGGTGGCGGCGATCGCGCAGCAAGCCGGACTGCCGTTCGTCGCAGTCAAGGCGATTTGCGATCCGGCCTCTCGCGAAATCCCTTCCGCAGCGTTGCGTCTGCTGGACGAAGGTGGAGGCATGCGTTGGCGCGCGCTGCCTGGCGTGTTGCGCGAGGGCCCGCGCACATGGCGCAGCCTCACTGTGCTGCGGGAGGATCTCGCCACCGCGCGCGGCAGTCTGTGGCGCGCGGCGCGCGTGCTGCCACGGTGCGCGCAGCCGTGAGCGGCGACGGTGACACGATGCTGGTGACCGGGGCGACCGGCTTCGTTGGTTCGGCGGTAGCGCGATGCGTGTTGAATGCTGGCGCGCGCGTTCGCGCATTGGTGCGTGCGAGCAGCCGGCTGGACAACCTGCGCGGGCTGGACGTCGAAACGGTGACCGGCGATCTGTGCGCGCCGGAAAGCCTGGCGCGCGCGGTGCAAGGTTGCCGCGGCGTATTCCACGTCGCCGCCGACTATCGTTTGTGGGCGCGGCATCCTTCGGAAATTTATGCGACCAATGTGCGCGGCAGTCGCAACCTGCTGGTCGCTGCCGCACGCGCGGGCGTGCAACGCGTCGTCTACACCAGCAGCGTGGCCACGCTGGGTGCCAGGGCCGACGGATCGCCAGCCGATGAGGAGACGCCGGTGTCGTATGGGGACATGATCGGCCACTACAAGCGTTCCAAGTTTCTCGCCGAACGCAAGGTGCGCGCCGTGGCCGGTGCGCATGGGCTGGATGTGGTGATCGTGAATCCGGCGGCGCCGGTCGGTCCACGCGACATCAAACCGACGCCGACCGGTCGCATGATTCTGGATGCCGCGCGCGGCCGCATGCCGGCGTACGTGGATACCGGCCTGGACATCGTGCACGTGGATGATGTCGCCCGCGGACACTGGCTCGCATATCAGCGCGGCGTGCGCGGGCGGCGCTACATCCTCGGCGGCGAGAACCTGGGCCTGCGCGAAATCCTTGCGCGCGTGGCGAGGATCAGCGGACATCATCCGCCGCGCTGGCGCTTGCCGCCGGACGCGGTGTTGCCGATCGCCTGGGCTGCGGAGGCGTGGGCGCGACTGAGCGGCCGCACGCCACTGATCACGGTCGCCGGCGTGGAGCTCTCGCGCAAGCGGATGTACTTCTCGCATGCACGCGCCGCGCGCGAACTCGGCTATGAACCGCGCCCGGCGCAATCCGCGCTCGAGGACGCGGTGCATTGGTTCGATGCGCACGGCTACAAGTGAATACGGCCGGTAAATATGGCCGGTAGACACCGCCGCTGAGTACGGCCGATGTTACCGTTTATTCACAGCCCGCCTACGCCGCCGCCGTATGCTGTTTCCGTGGAGGAAATGCAATTTCCGTTGAAGGGAGATGCAATGGCAGGGATTGCCCAGGCGCAGCCGAACATCGCATTGATCAAGTATTGGGGCAAGCGCGACACGGCGCTGAATTTGCCGGCCACCGGCTCGCTTTCCATCACACTTGATTCATTGTGGACGCGCACGCGGGTCGAATTCGACGCATCGCTGAAACGCGACGAGTTGCGTTTGAACGATGCGCCTTCTCCGGCGGCGCTGGCACGCGTATCGGCGTGCCTGGATTCCCTGCGCGCACTGGCGGGCGTGGACAAGCGCGCCCGCATCGAAACCCACAACAATTTTCCCACCGCGGCAGGGTTGGCCTCTTCGGCATCCGGTTTCGCCGCGCTGGTAGTCGCGGCCAGCGCGGCGTTGGAATTGCGGCTGGACCGCCACATTCTTTCCAGCCTCGCGCGACGCGGATCGGGTTCGGCGGCGCGTTCGCTGTTCGGCGGTTACGTGTTGCTGACCACGCACCGCAGCGGTTCGGGGCTGGATGCCACGCCGCGGTCGCTGCTGGCCGGCAAGGAGTGGCCGCTGGACGTCGTGATCGCGGTGACCTCGCGCAGCGCCAAACCGGTCGGCTCGCGCGCGGGCATGGAAATCAGCCGACGCACTTCGCCGTTCTATGCGGAGTGGGTGGCGAACGCGGATGCGGATCTCGCGATCGGGCAAGCCGCGGTGCTGGCGCACGACTTCGCCGCGCTGGCTACGGTAAGCGAACACAATTGCCTCAAGATGCACGCGGTGATGCTGTCCAGCCGCCCGCCGCTGGTGTACTGGAACGCCGCCACGCTCGATTGCATGCATCGCATCCAGGCCTTGCGCGAGCGGGACGGCGTGCGGGTGTTCTTCACCATCGACGCTGGCCCGCAGGTCAAGGCGGTCTGCATTCCGGAAGACGCCGAACGCGTGGCGGCGGCGCTTGCGGAAATTCCAGGGGTGGCCACGGTGCTGCACAGCCGATTGGGCGAGGGCGCGCGACTGCTGCGCGAGAGCGAAAAGGAGATCGCCTGATGCGTATCGAAGCGAGTGCGCCCGGCAAACTGGTTCTGCTCGGCGAATACGCGGTGCTGGAAGGCGCGCCGGCGCTGGTGCTCGGCGTGGATCGGCGCGCCCGCGCGTTGCTGGAGGATTGCGCGGAACACGAGCGCTGCGTCGACGCGCCGGATATCGGTGTCATGGGCGCGCACTGGCGGATGGACAACGAGGGCCGCGTGCGCTGGATGGGTCTGGACGGCGGCGAAGTCAAGCGACTGCGTCTGATCGCGACCGTGATCGAAATGCTGTGCGCGGGTGATGAGCCGGCGCCGTTCCGGATTCGGCTGGACACGCGCGCGTTCTTCCTCGACGACACGCGGTTGAAGCTGGGGCTCGGTTCAAGCGCCGCGCTGGTGGTAGCGCTCGCGGCGGCGCTTGCGGCGCATCGCGGTTGCGAGCGCCCCACCGCGCAACGCCTGATCGCCATGCATCGCATGTTCCAGGATGGCCGCGGCAGCGGCCTGGATGTGGCCGCGAGCCTGCGTGGAGGCTTGGTGGCGTATCGCCTGCATTCGAGCGCGCCACGCATCGCGCAGGCAGCGTGGCCGGCGCAACTGCAGTGGTGTTGCGTGTGGTCGGGCCGATCCGCCGATACCGGCGCGATGTTGCGGCATATGGCGGCATGGCGCGCCCGCGCGCCGGCCAGTTACGGATTGCTGCTGCGCGACTTGCGGTTGTGCGCGGAAGCGGCGGCGATGGCGATCAATGCGGGCAATGTGGCGGCGTTGCTGGAAACCATTTCGTTGTACGCGTCCGGGCTGCGCAAGCTGGGCGAAGTCAGCGGCGTGGATATCGTCAGTCTTGAGCATCGCGCGATCGGCGCGTGCGCCGCGGCTTGCGGCGTCGCCTACAAGCCTTGCGGCGCCGGCAATGGTGACGTCGGCATCGCACTGTCGGAGGACCCCGAACAACTGCGGGAATTCCGCGCGCGCATCGCCCGCGCGGGTTTCCGCGAGATCGACTTGAAGCTCGATGTGCGTGGATTGCGCGTGCTGGCGCAGAGTTCCTGGAGCGGCGACATAGCTGAAGAAAACGTCCCCGCGCAAGCACAACGCATCAATGCAGGCCAGGGTCGGCCGCTTTCGGCAGGGGCACATTGACAGGCGCGGCCATGGATGGCAGCTCGGGATAGCGCAGCAGGGAAGAACGATCATGGACGAATCGAGCATTTCGGAACCGCGGCAACTTGCAAACCGCTCGCGCATGCCCGGGTTTTACAAGTTGTCGGTGGTCGAGCGCGTGCAGTGGGTGCGCGAGCGCGGGTTGTTGTCGCGCGAGGATTGCAGCGCGCTGCTCTCCGGCAAGCACACGCTCGATATCGAATGCGCCGACAAGATGATCGAAAACGTGATCGGCGTGATGGGCCTGCCGGTGGGACTGGGGCTCAATTTCCTTATCAACGACAAGGATTACCTGGTGCCGCTGGTGGTCGAGGAGCCGTCGATCGTGGCGGCGCTCAGCTCCGCCGCGAAACTGGTGCGCGCGGCGGGCGGCTTTCGGGCGGAGAGTACCCGGCCGATCCTGATCGGGCAGGTGCAGGTGGTGGATGTCGCGCACTCCAGCAAGGCGCAGGCGGCATTGCTGCGGCGCAAGGACGAGATCATCAATCTCGCCAACAGCCTGCATCCCAACATGGTGGCGCGCGGCGGCGGCGCCGAGGATGTGGAGGTGGTGATCCATGCCGCGCCCGACGGCAAACGCGACATGGTGGTGGTGCATCTGCTGGTGGACACCTGTGACGCGATGGGAGCCAATCTCGTCAACACCATGTGCGAAGGCGTGGCGCCGCTGATCGAGGCCATCACCGGCGGCAAGGTATTTTTGCGCATCCTTTCCAACCTCACCGATCGCGCGCTGGTCCGCGCGAGCTGCACCATTCCTGTGGGTCTGCTCGGAGGCAGACGCCACGACGGGGCGCGGGTGCGCGACGGGATCGTCCTGGCCAACGATCTGGCAATCGTTGACCCGTACCGTGCCGCCACCCACAACAAGGGCGTGATGAACGGCGTAGATGCGGTCGCGCTGGCCACCGGCAACGACTGGCGCGCGCTGGAAGCCGCGGCGCACGCATACGCCGCGCGCGGGAAGGGCGGTTACACCGCGCTGACGCACTGGTCTCGCAACGACAACGGCGACCTGGTCGGCAGCATCGAGATGCCGATGAAGGTCGGCATCGTCGGCGGCCCGCTGCAATCCAACCCGACCGTGGCGGTGAATCATCGTCTGATGGGCATCCAAAGCGCGCGCGAACTGGCCGAGTTGATGGGCGCGGTCGGGTTGGCGCAAAACTTTTCCGCGTTGCGCGCACTGGTCACCGACGGCATCCAGCAAGGCCACATGACATTGCATGCGCGCAGCGTGGCGACCGCGGCCGAGGCCACGCCGGACATTTTCGATCGGGTGGTGGAGCGCCTGCTGGAAAGCGGCGAGATCAAGATCTGGAAAGCGCGGCAGATCATCGCCGAGCTGCGCGGCAAACCGGCGCCGCCCAAACCGGCGCCCACCCGTGCGCAGGCTTCGGAAGAAGATGCCGCCGGACACGGCAAGGTCATCCTGCTCGGCGAACACGCGGTGGTGCATGGACGCCATGCGATCGCTGCGCCGGTACCCCTTGCGATCCGCGCGCGCGTCGAGGATGCGGTGGATGGCATCACGCTCGCGATTCCCCGCTGGGGCATAGAGCAGCGTCTGCATCAGCACGTCGCCCACCCGGGATCATTCGCGCAGTCGCTGGCGATGTTGCTGGAAACCCTGCACATCGCCGACCGGCACCTGTTGATCCAGGTCTACCCGAATGTGCCGCGCGCGATGGGCCTGGGCGGTTCCGCGGCACTGGCGGTGGCGGTGATCCGGGCGCTGGATCGCCACTGCCGACTGGGCTTGCGCGACGACAATATCTGCGCGCTTGCCTTTGAGTGCGAAAAGATCGCGCACGGCACGCCTTCGGGCGTGGACAATACGGTGGCGACGTTCGGCAAGGCGATGCTGTTCCGGCGTGGTGATCCGCCGCTGGTGCAGCCATTGAATTTGCGGCAGCCGCTGCCGCTGGTGATCGGCTTGAGCGGCACCGAGAGCCTGACCGCGAAAATGGTCGCGCGCGTCCGCGACGCCTGGCAACGCAATCGCGTGCTGTACGAGCGCATCTTCGACGAAATCGATGCGCTCACCCTGCACGCGGTGGAGGCGCTGGCCGCCTACGATCTGCCCCAGTTGGGCGAGTTGATGAACATCTGCCAGGGCCAACTGAACGCACTGCAAGTTTCCAGTTGGGAGATCGAGGAACTGTTGCAGATCGCGCGCGACAATGGCGCCCTGGGCGCCAAGCTCACCGGCGGCGGCGGCGGTGGCTCGGTGATCGCGCTGTGCCCAGACGATGGCGCGCGGGTGATGCGCGCAATGCGCGCGGCGGGCTATCAGGCCATGGAGGTGCAGCTTGGCTGACGCCCTGCAATGGGAAGGGGTGGTTTCTTCCGACGCCGAACCGCTGATTCTGGTGGATGCGGAAGATCGCGAGATCGGGCACGCCAGCAAGGCCGTGTGCCACGACGGCCATGGCATCCGGCATCGCGCATTCTCGCTGTTTGTTTTCAACCGGCGCGGCGAACTGCTGTTGCAGCAACGCAGCGCGAGCAAGCGGCTGTGGCCGGGCTACTGGTCGAACAGTTGTTGCAGCCACCCGCGCCAGGGCGAAAGCATGGACCAGGCGACCAGGCGCCGTTTGCGCCAGGAGCTCGGGCTGACCTGCGCGCTGCGCCCTCTCTACAAATTCGAATACCAGGCCGACTACCAGGGCTTGGGCGCCGAAAACGAATTGTGCTGGGTGTATCTCGGTCGCACCGCCGCGCCGGTGCGCGCGAATGGCAACGAAGTCGCGGCGTGGCGCTACGTTGCCATCGCCGAACTGGATCAAGAAATCGCCACGCACGCGGAGCGCTTCACGCCGTGGCTGAAACTGGAATGGCAATGTCTGCGTCGCGACTTCGCCGACGTGCTGACGACGATCGCGGCTTGAATCAAGGAGGATTCACGGCATGGGCATTCCACTGATTCAGCAATATCGGGTTGCCCGCTACGTGCTCGGCAAGAAGCTGCGCGGGATCAAGCGCTATCCGCTCACCTTGATGCTGGAGCCGCTGTTCCAGTGCAATCTCGCATGTCCCGGCTGCGGCAAGATCGACTACGAAAACGACATCCTGAAGCGCCGCATGAGCGTCGAGGAAGCGCTGCATGCGGTAGATGAATGCGATGCACCGATGGTATCGATTCCCGGTGGCGAGCCGCTGATCCACAAGCAGATCGTCGAAATCGTGGAGGGCATCATTGCGCGCAAGAAGTTCGTCTATCTTTGCACCAACGCGATCCTGCTGAAGCAGAAACTCGATCTGTTCAACCCGTCGCCGTACCTCACTTTTTCCGTGCATCTGGATGGCGATCGCGAGCGCCACGACGAATCGGTGGATCGCAAGGGCGTATTCGATACCGTGGTGGAAGCGATCACGCTGGCGCTCTCGCGCGGCTTTCGCGTCACCGTCAATTGCACGCTGTTCGCTGGCGAGGATCCGAAAAGGGTGGCCGATTTTTTCGACTTCGTCACCGGTCTCGGGGTGGAAGGCATCACGTTGTCGCCGGGTTACAGCTACCAGCATGCGCCCAACCAGCAGGTGTTCCTCTCGCGCGGCAAGAGCAAGCGGCTGTTCCGGGACATCTTCCGGATGGGCACGCAACGTCGCAGCCGCTGGCGCTTCAATCAATCCGGTTTGTTCCTGGATTTTCTGGCCGGCAACCAGACCTACCAGTGCACGCCATGGTCGATGCCCTGCTACAACATCTTCGGCTGGCAGAGGCCGTGCTATCTGCTGGTGGATGAAGGCCACGCGGCGAGTTTCGCCGAACTGATGGACGAAACCGACTGGAACGCCTACGGGTTCGGGCGCAATCCGAAGTGCGACAACTGCATGGCGCATTGCGGCTACGAAGGCACGGCGGTGGAGGACACCTTCGCCCACCCGCTGAAGGCATTCGCGCAATTCCTGCGCGGGCCGCGAACCCAGGGCGCGATGGCGCCGGAGCTGCCTATGCTGTATGTGCCCGACGAACGCCGCGCCAAATCCGTCGTCAAGGAAGTGCGCATAGCATTGGACGAGATCAGCCGCCGCTAGCCCGGCGGCGTTGACGCTGCCTCCCCGCCACTTTAGTATTCCGCGGCTCGCTCTTTTGAAAAGTGCGGGCATGGATTGCCCGCTTTCACACACAGGGACGCGAATAAACCGCGGCGGGGTATAGCTCAGTCTGGTAGAGCGCCAGCTTTGGGAGCTGGATGTCGGGGGTTCGAATCCCTCTGCCCCGACCATATGAAGTGCTTTGTGGGGTGCCCGCGAGCGATTAGGGTGCGAGAATCCGTTCCGAGCCGCGCCCGTAGCTCAATCGGATAGAGCATCGGCCTTCTAAGCCGACGGTTGCTGGTTCGAGTCCAGTCGGGCGCGCCAGATTCGAGTGCAAGATTTTTCGGGAGTTGAACGCGCACAAGGACAGTGTGGAACAAAACAGCTTTACGGTGGGCGTAGCTCAGTTGGTCGCGACGCGAGCGCTTTCGCGATGCCTTGAATGGCATCGCGTGCGAGCGGCGCGGAGGAGGCAAGGATGCCGACTGGAGAGCACGCCATGGACGGTTGATGCGAGAAAAGCTTTACGGTGGGCGTAGCTCAGTTGGTTAGAGTACCGGATTGTGATTCCGGTTGTCGTGGGTTCGAATCCCATCGTCCACCCCAGTTCTGTACAATTCGCGGATTGTTTTCTGCGATGGTTTGTTGTCGCGCGACGGGCGCGACGAGTGATCAAGCTTTTGCGGGCCGTTAGCTCAGTTGGTAGAGCAGGAGACTCTTAATCTCTTGGTCCTAGGTTCGAGTCCTAGACGGCCCACCATTTTGGCAATTGCGGACAGGACACGGATGCCGGATCTTGATCCGGGTCAGGACGCTCGGGGAGTGGTGTGCGTACGGCGGAGCCCGCGAAAGTGGCGGAACTGGCAGACGCGCTGGATTTAGGTTCCAGTGGGGCAACCCGTGCGGGTTCGAGTCCCGCCTTTCGCACCATGCAAGTTACTCTGGACAACGGTCGCACATTAGGCTTCTAACTCCCATAGCCACACTTCCACAATCCCCAACCCTCGCTGCGTGAGGGTTTGCTCCCTTGCCGCAAGGGGGCAGAAGATCAAACGCTGTCGAAAAACGGCTACGTTGCACATTGGAGCACACATGCAAGTTTCACTGGAAAATCTCGGCAAGCTCGAGCGCAAACTGACGGTACGTTTCCCCGCCGAGCAAGTCGAATCGCGCGTGCGCGAGCGCATCAGCGAGATGAGCCGCAGCGCGCGGCTGAAGGGCTTCCGTCCGGGCAAGATACCCGCCAAGGTGATCGAGCAGCGTTTTGGCGCGCAGATCCGCGGTGAAGCGCTGTCGGACATCGTCGGCAGCACCTTCCGCGAAGCGGTGCAGCAACAGAAATTGCAGCCGGTGGCGACACCCAATATCGACACCGACGGGCGCGCGCAGAACGGCGAGATCGCCTACACGGCAACTTTCGAGGTGCTGCCGGAGCTGCCGGCGATCGATGTTTCGAGCCTGCAGGTCGAGCGCGCTACCGCGCAGGTCGGCGACGCTGATATCGACATGATGATCGAGACCCTGCGGTCCCAGCGGCGCACGTTCGAGGATGTGGAACGCGCCGCGCAAGCCGGCGACATGGTGCTTTTCGATTACTCGGCGGAGACCGGCGATTACCGCTATCCGGATGCCGGCCGCGAACGCGCCGGCACGGTGCTGGGTTCGGGAACCCTGTTCAGCGCGTTCGAAGAAGTGCTGCTAGGGCGCTCGGCCGCTGAAGAGTTCGACGCCTCGGTGGCGTTCCCGGTCGAGTTCCGCAACCCGCAACTGGCGGGCAAGCTGGTGCAGATCGGTGTGCGCATCGAAAAGGTGCAGGCGCCGCAGTTGCCGGAAGTGGATGCCAAGTTCATCCAGGGGTTCGGTATCAGCGAGGGCGACGTGGAAACCTTCCGCAAGGAAGTGCGCGCGAATCTTGAGCGCGAGTTGGCCAATGCGCTGCATGTTCGCCTGCGCAACGAGGTTGCCGGCAAGCTGGTGGATGCGTATCCGGAACTGGATGTGCCCCAGGTGCTGATCGATAGCGAAGCGCAGCGGCTGGTGCGGGCGTCCGCGCCGAACCTGCCGGCCGATATGGCGGTGCCGCCCGAAGCTGTCGCCGCGGCGCAACCGGCCGCGCGTCGGCGCGTGGCTGCGGGGTTGCTGCTGCGCGAAATTGGTCGTGCCAACGACATTCGCGTCGACAGCAGGCGGGTGTCCGAAGCGGTGGCGGCGATCGCCTCCACTTACGAGGAGCCGCAGAAGGTTGTTGAACTTTACGCCAACGATCCCCAGATGCTTGAGGGTGTGCGCATTTCGGTACTCGAGGATCAGGTGGCGGAGTGGGTGGCCGACCATGCGGTCGTCACGGAGCGCCAGTTGGGTTTCGACGAGGTGATGCATCCCAGGTAGCCCGGGTCCAAATCGGATTCCGGGGCATTTCTTGCATAAATAACTCCCGGATTCCGCTACGCTGCATCCGGGCTACTCAAACGGAGATCGCCATGTCGCACAACAACGTGCCGTCGGTGCAAAATCTGAACCTCGTGCCGATGGTGGTCGAGCAGACCTCGCGCGGCGAGCGCTCCTACGACATCTATTCGCGCCTGTTGAAGGAGCGCGTGATCTTCCTGGTCGGCGAGGTCAATGATCAGGTCGCCAATGTTCTGGTCGCGCAGATGCTGTTCCTGGAATCGGAAAACCCCGAGAAGGACATCAGCCTGTACATCAATTCGCCGGGCGGTTCGGTGACCGCGGGCCTCGCGATCTACGACACCATGCAGTACCTGAAGCCCGATGTCAGCACGATGTGCATCGGCCAGGCCGCCAGCATGGGCTCGCTGCTGCTCGCCGCCGGTGCCGCCGGCAAGCGCTATGCGCTGCCGCACTCGCGGATCATGATCCATCAGCCGTGGGCCGGCGGAATCTCCGGCCAGGCCTCGGACATCGAAATCCATGCGCGCGAGATCCTCGCATTGCGCGAGAAGTTGAACGCGATCTACGCACGCCACACCGGCAAGCCGATCGAGGAAATCAGCCACGACACCGAGCGCGACCGCTTCATGAGCGCGGCCGATGCGCAGACGTACGGATTGATCGATGCGGTGTTCGAGCGGCGTGCGGAACAGTCGGTAAAGTCGGCATAAGGCCGCGCGTGCCACATCCTTGTCCCTGGCTCCGCTCGCGGCGCCAGCTGTGAAGGGCAGTGCCGCACTTCTCACTTTCACCGGTTGCCCGGGCTGCCCAAGGCGGCGGTTCGGACGGCTGTGTTATCCTCAAAGCGTCGAAAATGCGCGTCCTGAGCGCGAGAAAGCGGTCTATCCTGACCGCGTTTTAATGTGCACCGTGATGGTGTGACGGGGTGTGGTGATGAGCGACGACCGGCAGGGCCGGGCCAGCGATGGCGGCAAGATTCTCTATTGCTCCTTCTGCGGCAAGAGCCAGCACGAAGTCCGCAAGCTGATCGCGGGCCCCTCCGTATTCATCTGCGATGAATGCGTCGAGCTGTGCAACGACATTATTCGCGAGGAACTGGAAGAGAAGGCCGCCACTGGCCGCAGCCAGTTGCCCAAGCCGCGCGAGATCATGGAGACGCTCGACCAGTACGTGATCGGGCAGACCCGCGCCAAGAAGGCGCTGGCGGTTGCGGTGTACAACCACTACAAGCGCATGGAATCGCGCGCCAAGAACGACGACATTGAATTATCGAAATCCAACATCCTGCTGATCGGTCCGACCGGTTGCGGCAAGACCCTGCTCGCCGAGACGCTGGCGCGTCTGTTGAACGTGCCGTTCACGATTGCGGATGCGACCACGTTGACGGAAGCCGGCTACGTTGGCGAGGATGTCGAGAACATCATCCAGAAGCTGTTGCAGAAGTGCGACTACGACGTCGAGAAAGCCCAGACGGGCATCGTTTACATTGACGAGATCGACAAAATTTCGCGCAAGAGCGAGAACCCGTCCATCACCCGCGACGTTTCCGGCGAAGGCGTGCAGCAGGCACTGCTGAAATTGATCGAAGGCACGGTCGCCAGCGTGCCGCCGCAGGGCGGGCGCAAGCATCCCCAGCAGGAATTCCTGCAGGTGGACACGCGCAATATTCTCTTCATCGTGGGCGGCGCGTTTTCCGGTCTGGAAAAGATCATCCAGCAGCGCTCCGAGACCACCGGCATCGGTTTTGGCGCTGAAATCCGCAGCCGCGAGCGCAAGCACAACCTCGGCAAATTCCTCTCCGATGTCGAGCCGGAAGATCTGGTGAAGTACGGGCTGATCCCGGAGTTTGTCGGCCGCCTGCCGGTCGTCGCGACGCTCGATGAGCTTGACGAACCCGCGCTGGTGAAAATCCTGACCGAGCCCAAGAACGCGATCACACGCCAGTTCAAGAAGATGTTCGACATGGAAAATGTCGAAATCGAGTTTCGCCCGGAAGCACTCACCGCGATCGCCAAGCGCGCGCTGAAGCGCAAGACCGGGGCGCGCGGATTGCGTACGATCCTGGAGCAGGTGCTGCTCGACACGATGTACGAACTGCCGTCGCTCGAACACGTCAGCAAGGTCGTGGTGGACGAGGCGGTGATCAACGGGCAGGCCGAGCCTTATCTGATTTATCGCGGCAATCTGCAGCAGCCACGGCTTACGGCCGAAGGCGACGCGGCTTGACGGATTCCGCGCGCACAGCGCGCGGATCAGTTTTCCCTGGCCGCAGGGCGACCTTCGCGGCCCCGGCCCGTTTGCTTGCGTGATTTCTGCATGCCAGAAGTCATCCTGGTGGATGGGCCCGACCTGCACATCCTCATGCGCGCGGCCGCCGGCGTGTCACGCCCAAAGTCATGCGACGGCGTGGATGCCCAATAAGTAGCCAACTCCGGCTTCTGCTTTCGCACCTCGCGCTCACATACGTGAACGCGTGGCCGCTTGATTGACGCGCGCGGTGCCTCCATTCTGTTGGTGAGAGTCCGGCTGCGTGCCGGAGTGTCTGTCCCACCACGGAACCATCATGCCCACCGAGTCTTCCGAAATTCTCCCCGCCGCGGGTCTCCTGTCCGAATTGCCGGTGTTGCCGCTGCGCGATGTCGTCGTCTACCCGCACATGGTGATCCCGCTGTTTGTCGGCCGCGAGAAATCCATGAAGGCGCTGGAAGCCGCGATGGCCGGCAACCGCCAGATCCTGCTGGTCGCACAGCAGCGACCGGAAACCGACGATCCCGTCGCGATCGATCTGTACATCACCGGCACGGTGGCCAGCCTCCTGCAATTGCTGAAGCTGCCCGACGGGACGGTCAAGGTGCTGGTAGAAGGCCAATCGCGCGCGCGCGCGACAAAGTTCCATGAGCAGGAAGGCATGTTGCGCGCGCAGGTCGAAGCGCTGGAGCCCGCCTATGAGCGCCCCGGAGCGGAGCTGGAAGCCGCTGCGCGCATGCTGGTCACGCTGTTCGAGCAGTTGGTGAAGCAGAGCCGCAAGCTGCCGCCCGAAGTGCTGGCGAGTCTGTCCGGCATCGAGGATCCCTCGCGTCTTGCCGACAGCGTCGCCGCGCATCTGTCGGTGCGCCTGGCTGACAAACAGAAAGCACTGGAAATGATCGATGTCGGCGCGCGCATGGAGTTGCTGATCGGCCTGGTCGAGGGGGAACTCGATCTGCAACAGGTCGAGAAGCGCATCCGCGGGCGGATCAAGTCGCAGATGGAGAAAAGCCAGCGCGAGTACTACTTGAACGAACAAATGAAGGCGATCCAGAAGGAACTGGGCGATCTGGAGGAAGGCGCCAGCGAGATCGACGAGCTGGCCAAGAAGATCGAGCAGGCCGGAATGCCCAAGCCGGTGCTGGCCAAAGCCAAGCAAGAATTCAACAAGCTGAAAATGATGTCGCCGATGTCGGCGGAAGCCACCGTGGTGCGCAACTACCTCGACTGGCTGGTGGGTGTGCCGTGGAAGAAGCGCACCAAGGTACGCAAGGATCTGCGCCTGGCGCAGGAAGTGCTGGATGCCGACCATTTCGGTCTGGAAAAGGTCAAGGAGCGCATCCTCGAATATCTCGCCGTGCAGCAGCGCGTCAACAAGATCAAGGGTCCGATCCTGTGCCTGGTCGGGCCCCCGGGCGTAGGCAAGACTTCGCTCGGGCGTTCGATCGCGCGCGCGACCAATCGCAAGTTCGTGCGCCAGAGTCTGGGTGGCGTTCGCGACGAAGCCGAGATTCGCGGTCACCGCCGCACCTACATCGGTTCGTTGCCGGGCCGCATCATCCAGAACATGTCCAAGGTCGGTACGCGCAATCCGATGTTCATGCTGGACGAGATCGACAAGATGGCGATGGACTTCCGCGGCGATCCCTCCGCGGCACTGCTGCAGGTGCTCGATCCGGAGCAGAACCACGCCTTCAACGATCATTATCTCGAAGTGGATTTCGATCTCTCCGAGGTGATGTGGATCGCCACCGCCAATTCGATGAACATCCCGGCGCCGTTGCTGGATCGCATGGAAGTGATCCGCATTCCCGGTTATACCGAGGATGAGAAAGTCGCGATCGCGCAGAAGTACCTGCTGCCCAAACAGATCAGGGCCGCGGGATTGCGCGATGGCGAGCTGAGCGTCACGGAACACGCGCTGCGCGACATCATCCGCTACTACACGCGCGAGTCCGGCGTGCGCAACCTGGAGCGCGAACTCGCCAAGATCTGCCGCAAGGTGGTCAAGGAATTGACCCTGGCCGAAGACAGGAAGGCCGTGCGCAAACAGGCCAGGCATGCGATGGAGCAGGGTGAAATCAAGCAGGCGGTCGCGATCGGCAAGACAGCCAAGGGAAAGAAAACCATCAAGGTCGATTCTGCCAATCTCGACAAGTATCTGGGTGTGCGCCGCCACAACTTCGGCCGCGCCGAGGAGCAGAACGAAATCGGGTTGGTGACGGGCCTGGCCTGGACTCAGGCCGGCGGCGACCTGCTCAGCATCGAGGCCACCGTGGTGCCTGGCAAGGGCAAGCTGATCCTGACCGGACAACTGGGCGACGTGATGAAGGAATCCATCCACGCCGCACAATCAGTGGTGCGCGCGCGCAGCGAGCGGCTCGGGATCGATCCGGAATTCCATAACAAATACGACATCCACGTGCACGTGCCCGAAGGCGCCACACCCAAGGATGGCCCGAGCGCAGGCATCGCGATGTGCATCGCGCTGGTGTCCGCATTGACGAAAGTCCCGGTGCGTTCGGAAGTCGCGATGACCGGCGAAATCACCTTGCGCGGCCGGGTGCTGCCGATCGGCGGATTGAAGGAGAAGCTGCTGGCCGCGCATCGTGGCGGCATCACCACCGTGATCATTCCGGAAGAAAACGAAAAGGATCTTGCCGACATTCCGAAAAATATCACCGGCGCGTTGAAGATCCATCCGGTGCGCTGGATCGACCAGGTGCTCGATCTCGCACTGGAGCGGCCGCTGGGACCCGCGCAGGCGCGCGATGAGCAGCACGCCGGCGAGAATGATGCCGCGCATGAAGGCGGACATGAAGCAGCCGACGAGAACGCGCCGGTTCGCCCGCATTGAGAAAGCCGGATGAGGGAACCGGGTATCGTGATTCCCGGTTCCCGTCGCGCTTGCACGCTGGCCGACAATATCTCCATCGCGACAACGCCCTGCGCGAACATCCTGTGGCGCGCTTTCGTTGAGGTGCAAAATCCGGTGCGGCAATTCCGATCGGCACGTCCCGTGCTAGCACCGCTGGTCACCCGCATGCGACTCGACGAATCGCTGAAATCCGCACCACGCCTTTATTGCACGGCCCCAAGGGCACTGGTATAAAGGCCCGGCCGCGATTCGCGCGTACATCGCGCATCGTGGTGAACGCAGTGCATCCCGATGGGGGCCCGACGCCGGTGTAGAAGGATGCGCTCCGTTGAGAGAATCAAACCGAACATTCCGCGGGCCGCTCGCCATCCAATGAGGGAGTTTCCATGAACAAAGCAGATTTGATTGCCGCCATCGCCGATAGCGCCAACCTGTCCAAGGCCGATGCGGGCCGTGCGCTCGATGCCACCACCGAGATCATCAAGAAGGCACTGAAGAAGGGCGACGATGTTTCGCTGGTCGGCTTCGGCACCTTCGTGGTGCGCAAGCGGTCGGCGCGTACCGGCCGCAACCCGCGCACCGGCGACACCATCAAGATCAAGGCGTCCAAGGTTCCGGCGTTCAAGGCCGGCAAGGCGCTCAAGGATGCGCTGAACTGATCCACCCGCACGCGCCGCTACGCGTAGGCGTCGCGGCGATGGGCGATTCCCTCACGGCCGATGCTTCCCGCATCGGCCGTGAATTTTTGAAGAACCAAAGAGCACAATCGAAGACGGCGATGCGGGATGCGTCGTCCCGCCACGCGTAGCGCGGCGGCGAAGCCGAATCCGGGCTTGTACCGGACCCGGCGTCTCTCGGCGAACCACGGACGGTTTGTCCGGGATCAGATGTGGGTGCTTAGCTCAGCGGTAGAGCGTCTCCTTTACACGGAGAGGGTCGGGGGTTCGATCCCCTCAGCACCCATTTCCACCCAGGCACTGAACAAATCTTGCTGACTGCGCACTCGCGCCATCCATGAGGTGCGCGCTGCGCGCCAGCTTCGCTGTTCTTGGCCGCCCCGGACGGGCGAGTTCGTGTGTGCCGAATCAGGCGCGCAACCAGGTTGGGCGTCGCGATCAACGCAGAAAGTAGAACGCGATTGGCGCGGCGGGCGATCCTTGGCTACCAAGCGGGTCCGAAGTTCCGCTTCAAGGCGGCTCTTGCCTTATAATCGCGGGCTTGTCCTTGAGCGACTGCGTGATTTCCCCATGCTGCAAACCCTGCGCGACAAACTCGGCGGCTGGCCGGCGAAGATCATCTTCGGGCTGATGGTGTTCGTGTTTTCGTTTTTCGGCATCGAGGGCTATTTCACTGCGCGCAACGAAACCTGGGTCGCAAAGGTGGATGGCCGCGAGATTTCCCAGCAGGATTTCCAGAACAGTTACAACCAGTATCGGCAGCAGCAGATGGCGCAGCCGGGCAATACCATGGAAGCGGCTGATTTCGAAAAGCCGGCGGTCAAGCGTGCCGCGCTGGATCGTCTGATCAATCAGCAGTTGCTGCTGAATCTCAATGACAAGCTGGGCGTGGTAGTGCCCGATTCCGAAGTACGTGCGCAGATCGCGCAAGTGCCGCAGTTCCAGGTGGACGGCCGCTTCAACGCCGATGCGTATCTCGCCACGCTTTCGGCGAGCAACAAGACTCCGCAGCAATATCAGGACGAAGTCCGTACGAGCCTGGAGCCGACCCAGCTCGCCGCGCCACTGGCGAACACCGCCTTCGCCACCGATGCGGAAGTGGATTCATATCTCAAGTTGCGCTTGCAGACACGCGACTTCCATTACATCGAACTGCCGGCGCCGCAGCCCGCCGACACACAGGTCAGCGATGCCGAGATCGCCGCCTGGTACAAATCCCATCCCAAGGACTTCATGAAGCCCGAACAGGTGTCGTTGCACTACATCGAGCTTGATGCGGCCAACATGAAGGGGGGCGCGACCGTCGATGAGGCGGCGTTGAAGGCGCGCTACGAAAAGGAGAAGTCGCGCTTTGGCACGGCCGAGCAGCGCGAAGCCGCGCACATCCTGATCAAGGTGCCGCCGAACGCCACCCCGGCGCAGCAGAAAGCCGCGCTCGCCAAGGCACAGCAAGTGGATGCGCTGGCAAAAAAGCCGGGTGCTGATTTCGCCAAGCTCGCGCAGGAATATTCCGACGACCTGGGTTCCAAGAACCAGGGCGGCGATCTGGGTTGGCTGCAGAAGGGCGATACCGATCCAGCGTTCGAGAGTGCGCTGTTCTCGATGCACAAAGGGCAGATTTCCGATCCGGTGCTGTCGCCCGAGGGTTATCACATCATCGATCTCGAAGATGTGCGCGCGGGACAGGTCAAATCGTTCGCGGAAGTGCGCGACCAGCTCGCCGCAGAGGCGCAGAAAGCCGAACGCGAGAGCCAGTACAGCGATGTCGCCGGCAAACTCACCGACCTGGTCTATCAGGATCCGAGTTCGCTGGCGCCGGCCGCCAAGGCGCTGGGCCTGACCGTGCAGACCACGCCGCCATTCTCGCGGCAGGGCGCGGACAGCGGCATTGCCGCCAACAAGGCGGTCGTCAAAGCCGCGTTCTCTGATCAGGTATTGACGCAAGGCAACAGCTCCGATCCCATTGATCTCGGCCCCAATCACATCGTGGTGATCCACATCGCCGATCATCAGCCGGCCGCGCCCAAACCGCTCGGCGAGGTGAGCAACACGATCCGCAACGACATCCTGCAGGCGCGCGCGGACACGGCGGCCAGGCAGCAGGCCGATGCGCTGTACGCGCAATTGCAGAAGAGCGCGGATCTGGATGCGGTGGCGAAATCCGCCGGCACCGAAAGCAAGCAGGCCAGTACGGTCGAGCGCGACAGCAAGGCGTTCGACCCGCAATTGCTGCAGGCGGTCTTTCACATGCCGCCGCCGGCCAAGAGCAAGCCGGTACCGGCTTTGGTGCCGCTATCGAAAAGCCGTTACGCGCTGATCGTGTTGAATGCGGTGCACCCAGGCGATCCCGCCAGCGTGCCGAAACAGGAGCGCGATGTGCTGCGCGAGCAGATGGCGCAGGTGATCGGCTCGCAGGACATCGACGGTTTGCTTGCAGCGCTGCGCGCGCACGCGAAAATAGAGATCGCTACCGATCGGATGTAGGAGCCTGCGCGCCGGCAATGCGGCGCGCAGCGCCGCCGCGATCGCGGGCACGCTCTCGTTCTATTCGATCTCCAGCCCCGCCATGCCCAGCGTGTTGTAACCGGCATCCACGTAGGTCACTTCGCCGGTAATGCCGGAAGCCAGATCCGAGCACAGGAACGCGGCGGCGTTGCCGACTTCGTCGATGCTCACGCTCCGCCGCAATGGCGCGACGTGTTCCACATGTTCCAGCATCTTGCGGAAACCAGAAATGCCGGCCGCCGCGAGCGTCTTGATCGGACCGGCCGAAATCGCGTTCACGCGGGTTCCTTCCGGTCCGAGATTGTAGGCGAGATAACGCACATTCGCCTCCAGGCTTGCCTTGGCCAGGCCCATCACGTTGTAGCTGGCCAGCGAGCGCTCGGCGCCCAGATAGGTCAAGGTGAGAATCGCGCCGGCGCGGCCTTTCATCATCGGCCGCGCGGCTTTGGCCAGCGCCGCCAGGCTGTAGCTCGAAATATCATGCGCAATGCGGAAATTTTCGCGAGTCAGGCCGTCCAGGAATTCGCCGGCAAGCGCTTCACGCGGCGCGAAGCCGATCGAGTGGATCAGGATATCCAAACCATCCCAGTGCTTGTTCAAGCTTTCGAACAGCGAGGTGATCTCGTCGTCGCGGCTGACATCACACGGCAGCACGATATTGGAACCGAACGCGGCGGCGGCTTCATCCACCCGGCTTTTCAGCTTTTCATCGACATAGGTGAACGCGAGTTGCGCGCCTTCGCGATGCATCGCATTGGCGATGCCCCACGCGATCGAGCGATTGCTCAGGATGCCGGTAATCAGCGCGCGCTTGCCGTGCAGGAAACCCATGTCGTGCTCCGTGCCGAATCGGAAAACGCGATTGTAAGCGAGTCGCGCTCAGCAGGCTCGCGCAGGAGCGCTTATTGACGAGCTTGGCGCACCCGCGCGAACCACTCAGTCGGGCGCGGACAGGCGCAGCGTCATTCCCGGGCGAAGATTGTCGCTGGCGAGCCCATTCCAGGCGCGCAGGCTGCGCGCATCCAGGTGAAAGCGGCTGGCGATGGTCAGCAGGGATTCGCCGCGTCGCACCTTGTGCCGCGCGATCTTGCGATGTTCCGCCTGCGGCTGCGACGGTGTATCGGCTTCCTGCATGTCATGGCTGGATGCCAAGATGTCCGCGCCATTGGCCGATATCGCCGCGAGCAGATCATCGGCATTGGTTTGCGGCAGCAGCAGATGGTGCGGCGCGTCGGCGGGCACGCGGCTGCCGCGGTAACCTGGATTCAGTTCGCGCAGCCTGGTGAGCGGCATGCGCGCGAGCTTGGCGGCGCTGGCCAGATCCGCGGCTTGCGGCAGTTGCACCAGCGTCAGTTGCCGGTTGTCGTCCGCCTCGGGCAGGTCCACATTGAAACGTGCCGGATCGCGGATGATACAGGCCATCGCCAGCAGCTTGGCCAGATGATTGCGCGTGATCGCGCCCACCGGCAGATGCAGCGGCTGCTCGGTAGACGGTGGTTCGCGCTCGTCCAGCAAACCGATCATCTTGTACTCGCCCGCATTGAAAGCCATGTCGACCAGCCGCCAGTCGTGCAGGTCGTCATGGAACTCGGTCAGCATCTTCATCACAGCAGTGGTTGACGCGGCAGGGTCGAGCCGGCCGTCGTAACCGTGCGTCACACTGAGCCCGAACGCGCGCGCGGTCTGCGGCATGATCTGCCACATGCCGGCCGGGTCGCCATGCCGACCGGGTTCGGCCGGGTCGTAGCCACTCTCGATCATGGGCAGCAGTACGAATTCGCCCGGCACGTCGGCGCGCTCGGCGGCATCCTGCACGAACGTGAGTAGCGGCAGCGCACTCTGCATTTGCGCTTCGAATCGCGCCGGGTCGCGGGTAAAGCGGCGCGCCCAGGTTTTTACTTGCGGATCGAGATTGCAGTCGTCCAGCGCGAAACGCGCGCGCAGGCGTGTCCAGTTGTCGGGAGGCGGTGCGGGCGCGGGCAACGGCGCGATCGTCGGCTGCGGCGCGGGCGGCACCGCGATCGTCACCGGCGCGGGTGGCACAGGTCGCGCGGGCTGCTCGGCGCAGGCCGCGAGCAGGCAGATGATGCAGGCGAACAGCGCAAGCCGAATCGTACTCATGCGCGAAATCCGTCCTTTGCCGAGCGCAATGCGGCGAAGCGCGTCACCCGATCGGAAGCCCATGCGGCTTCCGGCAGCATTTCGGGACGGGTATCCATGGCATCCACCCGCAGGAACGGGTTGGCCGCGCATTCGTCCGCCAGCAGCGAGGGCAGCGTCGGCTCGCCGGCCTCGCGCAATGTTTGCGCCTGCGCGGCGCGCATCCGCAGCGCATCGTTGTGCGGCTCGATCCGGCGCGCAAATGCCGCATTGGCCAGTGTGTATTCGTGACCGCAGCAGATCCGCGTATCGGCGGGCAAAGCGGCCAGCCTGTCCAGTGAAGCCAGCATCTGTGCCGGCGTGCCTTCAAACAGACGACCGCAACCCAGGCTGAAAAGCGTGTCACCGCAGAACAGCAGGCCCTCGCCGTGATAGGCAATGTGGGTGCGGGTGTGTCCCGGCACGGCGATGACGTCGAATGCGGTGCGCGGCGCATCGAGGCTTGCATGTTCGCCGTCACGTAAACGCCGGTGCGCATGCGGGATGCGCTCATCGACAGGCGCATACACCGTTGCACCGGGATATCGCGCCAGCAATTCGCCGACGCCGCCGATATGATCGGGGTGATGATGGGTCAGGAGGATCGCCGTGAGCTGCAGGCCTTTCGCAGCCAAGGCATCCAACACCGGAGCCGCGACGCCAGGGTCAACTACCAGCGCCGTGCCGTGCTCTGGATCGGCAAGCAGCCAGATGTAATTGTCGGCCAGTGCAGGCAGGGGGCTCAGGCTCAGCATGCAAATCCTTCGCGGGCCCACGGGCAATGACGGGACTCTAACAGCGGTTTTTTCAGATGAAGTTAGCGACCTGTTAACGTTCAACCCGCGATCGCCGACAATGGTGGGGACAAAAGCCGCACCTGCCGGCCCGTCAAACTCGAATGACCTGGATCTTTCGCCTGTAACCCCTTATGCCGGAAAAAATTCCCAATTTGCAGGCCAGCCCGGCGTTCGCCGCTTTATCGGTCCAGACGGCTGCTGAATGTTTGTCGATGCTGGCCGGGGTGACCGGCACTCACGCCTTGCTGCTAGATGCAACCGACGACTCTCCACCGCAAATCCAGGGCTTGGGGCGCTGGACTGTGCTGCGCCTGTCTCAAGGCGGACACCTGCAAGGGCCGGTGCACGCGCAGATCGATGCGCTGCCCTTCAGCGATGACAGTTTCAGTCTGGTGCTGATCCGTCATCTCGCCGGTGCCGGCGTACCGCCGGAAGCGCTGGTCGGTGAAGCGGTGCGGGTACTGGCTTCGCACGGCCTGTTGCTGACCATGGAATTTCATCCCTGCTCGCTGTGGCGGCCGTGGCTGGCGAAACGGCGCCGTCATGGCGACACAGCCTTGCGGGAGGTGGCGCCCAGCCGCTGGCAAATTGCCCTGGGCGCGCGAGGAGTAACAGTGCGTACACAGCGGCGCTGCGGCGCGCCATGGCCGCGTGCGCAGGGAACGCGCGGCTTGCCACGCTGGGTCTGCGAATTGGCCGGTGCGGTTTACCTGCTGAAGGCGCGCAAGCGTGACGAGAGCGGGGTGGTACAACGCCTGCAATCCAAACGCACGCGCGCGGCGCGCGAGCAGGTGCCGTGGGCTTCGGGCGCGCAGAGAACACACGGATGAGTGGCCCGAAAAGCTGCTGCGCTGGTATTTGTACGCGATCCCTGCGTGTAAAAGCAGCCAACCCTGGCTGCACTAACAAGAGCGCCTACTGCCGGCGGTGTTCGGAATCCTCATCTACTGCGGTGTACATTCCGGTTCCTGCGCGCTCCGACGGCGCAACTTGCCTTCGCTCACGACGCTTTTCCAGCCGCTCATGAGTGAACCGAACGCGGTTGAGGTATTCACCGATGGCGCCTGTCTGGGCAACCCGGGCCCGGGCGGATGGGCCGCGCTGCTGCGCTTTGGCAAACATGAAAAACTGCTCGCCGGCGGCGAGAGCGCCACCACCAACAATCGCATGGAGCTGTATGCGGCGATCGCCGCGCTGGAAGCACTGAATCGCTTTTGCGTAGTCGAGCTCAGCACCGATTCGCAGTACCTTCGCCAGGGTATTGAGCAGTGGGTGCCGCGCTGGCGCGCCAATGGCTGGCGCACGGCCGATAAAAAGCCGGTCAAGAACCAGGATTTATGGGAACGGTTGGCGTTGGCGGCGTCGCGACATCGGGTAAGCTGGCGCTGGGTGCGCGGGCACTCCGGGCACACCGAGAACGAAATCGTGGATCGAGCCGCGCGGGATGCGGCCAAAAAGTTTCAGGAACCAGGTTGAACCCAATGCGGCAGATTGTGCTGGATACGGAAACCACCGGTCTCGAAGCCGGTCGTGGCCATCGGATCATCGAGATCGGCTGCGTCGAGTTGGTCGAGCGCCGCCTCACCGGGCGGACGTTCCATCGCTATCTCAATCCCGATCGCGCGATCGACCCCGGCGCGATCGCGGTGCATGGCATCCGTGACGAATTCCTGCTCGACAAGCCGCGCTTCAGGGAAATCGCGCCTGAATGGCTGGAATTCATCCGCGACGCAGAACTTCTGATCCACAACGCGGCGTTCGACGTGGGATTTCTGGATGCCGAGTTGGCGCTGTGCGGCGAGACGCACGGCCGCGTCAACGATCATGCACGCGTGCTGGATACGCTTGGCGTGGCGCGCGAAAAATATCCAGGCCAGAGAAACACGCTTGACGCGCTGTGCAAGCGGTTGGGAATCGACAACACCCACCGCGAACTGCATGGTGCCTTGCTGGATGCGCGCCTGCTGGCGGAAGTGTGGCTGGCGATGACCACCGGTCAGAGCGCGTTGGGCTTTGCGCAGGACACGCCGGCGGCCGCGGCGACGACAACGCCAGTTGCCAAGCCGGTGAACACTCGGGTCTTGCGCGCCGATGCGCAGGCGCAAACCGCGCATGCCGCCCGGCTTGCGGCGCTTGCCCAGGCCAGCAAGTTCGGCAGCTTGTGGGCCCGGCTGGAAGCGGAAGGCGAGGGCGCTGTTGTCGCGGAAATCGCTTAACGCACGCGCACCAACAGCACGGTGATGTTGTCGCTGCCGCCCGAATCCAACGCGGCCAGGACCAGATGTTCGACGCATTCCTGCGCGGCCAGCTCGCCGCGCGCGAGCACGGTGGCGATCGCATCGTCGTCCACTTCTTCGGTCAGCCCGTCGCTGCAGATCAGGAATTGCATGCCCGTTGCCAGCTTGCCGGCGCGGGTTTCGACGTGCAGTTGTTGCGGGTCGGTGATGCCCAGCGCCTGCGTGACCATGTTGCGATGCGGATGGTTGCGCGCCTGCTCGACGCTGATCACGCCCTGCGCCACCAGTTCCTGCACGTAGGAATGATCCTGCGACAACTGGTTCAAGCCGTGGCTTTGCCAGAGATAGACGCGACTGTCGCCGACCCATGCCACTTCATAGGTGTCGTCCTGCACGCGGAGCGCGGCGATGGTCGTTCCCATGGGCAGAGCCTCGCGGCGCCGCTGCGACAACGCGATGATCGCCTCGTCGGCCGCGCGAATCGCATCGGCAAGGTTGCTTCCGGAACCTACTTCGCGCACCAGGGTGTCGCGTGCCACCGCGCTTGCGACTTCGCCGTATTCGTGGCCGCCCATGCCGTCGGCCACCAGCCACAAGCCCAGCGTGCCATCGGCCCAGTAGGTATCCTCATTGTGCGCGCGGCGCAGCCCGACGTGGGTGGCATGTCCGAATTCGATCATTGCAGGTGCGTGAGTTCGCGCGGCATGACGAAGCGGACGTTAGCACGCGCGAGCGGTGAGTGCGATCCAGCGTGGCTTGCCGCGACGGTTCACGCGTTTCCAGGAAAGCCTAACCCGATGTTCGGTGAGCCGATGGATCTGGCCGATTGCGCACGCGTTTGCAGTTCTGGTTCGCGAATTTGTCAAACCCGGCAGGCTCTTCACACCACCACCGTGCAGAAACGCGAAACGCCCACAGGGGCGTTTGCATGTATGGCGGAGAGGGTGGGATTCGAACCCACGTTACGGTAAAACCGTAAACCGGATTTCGAATCCGGCGCATTCGACCACTCTGCCACCTCTCCGTATGCTGTCGCCCGGCTACCCAAGTTCGCTCCCGGCAAACTTGTCGCCCCTCTCTCCGGACAGCCGTCAATGATAAGAGCGCGGCGCGCGGGCTGGCAACCACATCATGCGTCGAGGTGACGCCACTGGTAAGCTGCGCGGCCCCAGACCGCGAAGCAGTCATGAGTCTGATCTCCGTCCCCGTCTCCTTTGGCGAGCTGATCGACAAGCTCACCATCCTCGAAATCAAGTCCGAGCGCATCGCCGAGTCGGCGAAGGTCGCCAATGTGCGCGAAGAGCTGCAACTGCTGAGCGACACCTGGCGCGGCAATTCGGCTTCGGCCACCGACATTTCCAGCGAACGTGCCGAGTTGAAGCGCATCAACGAGACGCTTTGGGAAATCGAGGACGAGATCCGGCTGAAGGAAAAAGCGCGGGCCTTCGATGAGCGCTTCATCGAGCTGGCGCGCGCGGTGTATCACACCAATGACCGCCGCGCGGCGGTGAAGCGCGCGATAAACGAGAAGCTGGGTTCGCGGCTGATGGAAGAGAAGTCCTACCAGGATTACGCGGCGCCCTAGCAGCCTGCCTGCAGGCGACAGGAGCGATCGGAACAGCGATCGCTTGCAAGCAAGCTCCTGCAGAAGCCGCGTTGTGCCTGTTCGCGACCCTCGCCAGCGTGCCGACGGCGAACACCTGTCCGCCGACTCGACGATGGGCAATGTGGCGGGCGACGCCCGCCTACGGCGCGCCGTAACGGATCAGCGCTTGCAACCCTTCGATCACGTCTGCAACCTCGATCAGATCCATCACGCCCGGATATTCGATCTTGGTGCCCCAGGGGATTTGCGAAGCTGGCTTGTGCAGGTATTTGCGCGCGGCTGCGTCGTAGCGGTCCACGCACCAGCGGCGATCTGAATACGGCCCGGAGCGCGCGGGATTGCTGGCAGCGTGCAGGCCGATCACCTTCGCGCCGGTCGCATTGGCCATGTGCATCGGACCGGCGTCGGGCGTGAGCACCGCGAAGGCGCGTTGATACAGCGCCAGCGCGCGTTTCAGGGTGTCGCGGCCGATCAGATCGAGCGGTTGTGTTGTCATGTGGCTGCGAATCGCGTCGCCCATCGCGCGCTCGACGGCGTTTGGGCCGCCACACAGCACCACGCGCAACCCCAGCGCGCGCGCCGCATGGTCGGCGACTGCGGCATAGCGTTCCGGCCGCCAGTTGCGCAGCGCATGACTGGAGCAGGGCGAGATCAGCAGCACGCGCTCGTCCTCGCGCCATTGCCGCGCGGCCCACGCGCGCGCTTCGTCGGGAACCGGAATATCCCAGCGCACCTCCGTCTGTTTCAACCCGAGCGGCTCGATGAAGCTGCCGATCGCGTCCAGCACGTGCTGGCCGCTGCGCGCGGGAATGCGTTCGTTGACGAAAAGGCCGTGTCCATCCTTGGAACGCGCTTTGTCATAACCGATGCGACGATCGGCGCGCACGGCGAGACTCAGCAGGTTGGCGCGCAACGCGACCTGCATGTGCAGCAGCGCATCGAAGCGGCGTTTTGCCAGCGCGTTTCGCATTGCGCGGTAACCGGCAGCGCCGGCGGCTTTGTCGAACACCAAAAACTCCACTCCCGGGATATCTCCAACCAGCTTGCATTCGAGCTTGCCGATGATCCAGGTCAGCTTCGTCTCGGGAAGGCTCCGCTGCAGCGTACGCACCAGCGGCACCACGTGGGTGACGTCGCCCAGCGCGGAGGTGCGCAGCAGACAAAGCGTTGCGGGCAGTGAGCTTGGTGACATGCGGGCCTTGCTAGACTTGCGCGGTGATCATTTCGGAACTCCAACCCCGGCAGGAAGCGTCAACCGACGCCCGCATCCGTGCGGCCGGCGAAGGTGCGATTCTGTTCGAGGCCGGGCTCGCCGTCCAACCCGACGCGAATTGGTTTGATCCGGAGTATTGGCACGCGCAAGGCAAGCTGCTTGATCAGGCACGGGGCGGGCGCGGCAGCGTGGTGTTCGCGGAAACGGCCGTGGGCACTTGCGCGCTACGTCATTACCACCGCGGCGGTATGGTCGCGTCGATCCTGGGCGACCGTTATTTGTGGGCCGGCCGTGAGCGCACGCGCGGCTTTGCCGAGTTCCGGCTGCTGGCTGAACTGCAGCGGCGCGGCTTGCCGGTGCCGGCGCCGATCGCAGCGCGGTACATACAAGGCGGCCTGCATTACACCGCCGACCTGATCACGCGGCGCATCGAACGTGCGCGCACCTTGGCGGAATGCCTGCAGGCGCGAGAGCTGGATGCTGGCTTGGCCGCACGCGTGGGTGCGCTGATCGCGCGTTTCCATGCCCAAGGCGTGGATCATGCCGATCTCAACGCGCACAATGTGCTGATCGGGCCGAATGGCCTATGGCTGGTGGATTTCGATCGCGGCAGAATCCGTCGGTCACAAGGGGGATGGCGTTCGGGCAATCTGCGCAGGCTGCGGCGTTCGCTGCTGAAGCTTGGCGCATGCGATCGCGACGAGGCAATGCTCGATCGCGAACTCTGGACGCCGTTGATGCGCGCGTATGAGGATGCGTACGGGGGTGCGCGATGAGCTATGCACTGCACGTGTTGGGCGCGGGCGCCGCGCAAGCCGTGGAACTGGGGTCCGCCGGCGCGGTGCTGGAACGCGACGGCGAGCCGCTGCTGCTGATTGATTGCGGGCCGGAAACGCTGACGCGCTATCTCGATGCTTACGATGCCGCGCCGTGCGCGGTCTACATCACCCATGTGCACATGGATCATGTAGCCGGTCTCGAACGTCTGTTCTACCGTGCGTGGTTCGATGAATCCATTCGAGGCAAGGTCAAGCTCTACGCACACGCCGCATTGGTGCCGCTGCTGCAGTCGCGGGTGGCCGATTACCCGAACGTGGTCGCGGAAGGCGGCGTCAACTACTGGGACGCCTATCACCTGATCGCATTGTCACGGGGCTTCTGGCACGGGGGATTGTGGTTCGACGTATTTCCCACGCGCCATCACGCGCCCAACACCTCGTTCGGGCTGGCATTGCCGGGATGCTTTGCCTGGACCGGGGACACCCGGCCGATTCCGGAGATGCTCGCGGCACATGCGCGCGGCAATACGCTGATTGCGCACGATTGCACGCTGCAGGGCAACCCCTCGCACACCGGTCTGATTGATCTGGAACGCGAATATGACGAGGCATTGCGTTCACGCATGCTGCTCTACCACTACGCCAGTGCGGATGAAGGACGCGAGTTGATGCATCGCGGCTATCGCGTCGCCGAACCCGGCATGCGCTATCCGCTGCACGCGCCGGATCCGGTGCGCGTGGACGCGGGCTAAAAAGAGGAGAGCGGCTTGAAAAGCGTTGCGAGCGAAGACAGTTTGTGCGCCGGGGCGCAGGAAGCGGAATGCGCAGGTCAGTACATGAGCATTGCGAGCACCGCTGACGCGCAACATGTCGGGCGCCGTGGCTTTGCAAGCCGCGAATGATGGGAGCGCCGATTCCATTCCTGATGCAGCGGGCCACCGCGCCGGCGGACGCGCTGGGTCGTGCGCTCGCGGATTTGCGCATTTCGGTGATCGATCGCTGCAATTTTCGTTGCCCCTATTGCATGCCGGAAGAACAATATGCGCAGGATCACGCCTTCCTGCGCGCGCGCGAGCGGCTGTCGTTCGACGAGATGGAACGATTGGCGCGCATCTTCGTGAGCCTGGGCGTGCGCAAGTTGCGCTTGACCGGCGGCGAGCCGCTGTTGCGCCGCGACCTGCCGGAGCTGGTCGCGCGGCTTGCTCGCGTCGACGGCGTGGAAGACCTCGCGCTCACGACCAATGGCGCGTTGCTGCCGCGCTTCGCACAGGCGCTGCGCGAGGCAGGCTTGCATCGCATCACGGTGAGCCTGGACAGTCTCGATCCGGAAACTTACCGGCGGATGGCCGGCGACCGCGGTGAGGTCGGGCAAGTGCTCGCCGCGATCGCAGCGTCCGAGCGTGCCGGTTTTGGCGCGCTGAAGGTCAACTGCGTGGTGCTGCGCGGCGTCAACGAGGAAGGCGTGCTGGAACTGGTGGAACGCTTTCGTGGCACACCGCATGTGTTGCGCTTCATCGAATACATGGATGTCGGCACCTTGAACGGCTGGCGTGCAGAACGGGTTGTGCCCAGCGAGGAATTGCGCGCGCGCATCCATGCGCGCTGGCCGCTGGAAGCGCTGCCGCGCCAACTGCAAAGCGATACGGCGCGCCGCTGGCGGTTTGCCGATGGTGCAGGCGAGGTCGGCTTCATCAGTTCGGTGAGCGAACCGTTCTGCGGCGATTGCTCGCGCGCGCGGCTATCCGCGGATGGAAGGCTCTATACCTGCCTGTTCGCGCGCACCGGACACGATCTGCGCGGGCCGTTGCGCGCCGGTGATTCGGATGACGCGCTGCGCGCGCGTATCGCGGGTCTCTGGAGCTTGCGCGGCGACCGTTACAGCGAGCGGCGCGCGGAACTTCGTGCCGCGGGCGTTCTCGAACATGTGGAGATGTTCAAGATCGGTGGGTAGGAGCGCGTTTGGCCGATACGGGCATCGGCAAACGCTCGAACGCCCGCGACGTGATGTCGCGGGCCGGAGCGACTTGACGAGTACCAGCCTGTGCGAGTCTAGTCGCCGATTCCAATGCGTCCGAGAGCTGCAATGGCCAGCAAACGAACTCTCTCTCATCTCGATGCGTCCAATCGTCCGCGCATGGTGGATGTCGGCAACAAGGATGTGACCGCGCGCGGCGCGACGGCGCAGGCGCTGGTGCGCTTTCCGGCCGAGGTTGCGCGTGCGTTGCGCGAAGGCGGCATGCGCGGCAGGAAAGGCCCGGTGATTGATACCGCGATCATCGCCGGCACGCTGGCGGCCAAACGCACGCACGAGCTGATCCCGTTCTGCCATCCGTTGATGATCGAGCGCTGCGCGCTGTCGGCGGAGTTCGTCTCCGACACCGAACTTGCGATCCGCTGCGAGGTCGCGGTGTTGCACAAGACCGGCGTGGAAATGGAAGCGCTGACCGGCGCAAGCATTGCCGCGCTTACTGTTTACGACATGTGCAAGGCGCTGTCGCACGAGATCGTGATCGCGGAGGTGCGGCTGCTGGAGAAATCCGGGGGCAAGCGCGACGTGCGGGGCGGCAGGCTCGCCTCACCTGCGCGCCGGCGGGGCGGGGCGCGCGGATGAAATTCACGTTGCTGTACTTCGCTTCGCTGCGTGATGCGGCAGGTTGCGCGCTGGAAATGGTGGCGAGTGACGCGCGCGCCCCGCGCGCCTTGTACGCGGAAGCCGCTGCGCGGCACAACTTTCAGATGCCGCTGGAGCGCGTGCGCGTGGCGGTGAACGGCGCTTTCGCCAAGATGGATTGCACGTTGCACGAAGGTGATGAAGTGGCGTTCCTGCCGCCCGTAAGCGGAGGGTGAGCGACCGCGCTTGCGCGATGGGTTGAATCCTCATCGCATGAATCCGCCAGCGCCTGAAGCAGGAGCGAGGGAGGGATCCCCGAACTTCGCAACAAGTGTTTCATCCCGCATATATCTTTCAAGACATCATGACACCACGTTTTTCATTGAGCGATTCCATCATTGATGCCATTTCGCTGCGGCGCGAATTGGAAAGCGAGCGCGCCGGCGCGCTCGTCACCTTCGAAGGCCGCGTGCGCAATCACAATGAGGGTCGCGCCGTGCGCGGGTTGCAGTACGAAGCCTACGCGGAGCTTGCCGAAGCCGAAGGCGCGCGGATCATCGAAGAAGTCCTCGCGCGTTTCGAAATCGCGCAGGTGTTATGCGTTCACCGTGTCGGCGAATTGGCGCTGGGTGAACTTGCCGTGTGGGTGGGCGTCAGCGCTGCGCATCGTGACGCCGCGTTCGCCGCCTGCCGCTACGTGATCGATGAAATAAAGACGCGCGTGCCGATCTGGAAGCATGAGCGCTATGCGGATGGCGAGGCGGAGTGGCTGCACCCGGCCGACCATTGATCTTTTGCAGAACGCGCCTGCGCGCGATCATGGGCGTTTGACGCGAATCGAAGTTCAGTCTGGCAGGCCGGCTCCTGCAGAAGCTCCGATGGCGGCAGCCCCGCCAGCGTGACTCCGGCGCCCGAATCGAACGATACCGTTGCTGCCTTCCGGCCCTGGCGGGGTTTTCGATCTATCGTCGCGGAGGCGCCAACGGGGCCACCATGAACTCAAACTGGCGGAGAGCCAGAGTTTCGTATCCAACCAAAGTAGATGGCGGAGAGGAAGGGATTCGAACCCTTGAAGCGGGGTTAAGCCGCTTACACACTTTCCAGGCGTGCTCCTTCAACCACTCGGACACCTCTCCATAACTCTTTGCAGAACCAAACCCGGGCGGGATTGTTCGCGTCATCCCTGATGTCATCCCTCGCTGCGCTCGGCGCCAACCTGTCGCGGAGACATGCGCGTAACCCAGCCGCGCAGCATAACGGGCGGTCATCTTCGGGACAAGTCGCGGCGACGATTTCGCTTGGTCTGCAACGCCGCACTTGGCACAATGCCTTTTCGCCCCGAGATCGTGCCGATGAGTTATCAAGTCCTCGCCCGCAAGTGGCGGCCAAAAGTCTTTTCCGAACTGGTCGGCCAGGAGCATGTGGTGCGCGCGCTGTCGCATGCGCTGGATTCCGGGCGCATGCACCACGCCTATCTTTTCACCGGCACACGCGGCGTGGGCAAGACCACCATCGCACGCATCTTCGCCAAGTCACTCAATTGCGCGCGCGGGCAGTCCTCGCAGCCGTGCGGCGAATGCGCGGTGTGCACGGCGGTGGATGCCGGCCGCTTCGTGGACCTGATCGAGATCGACGCGGCCAGCAACACCGGCGTGGACGATGTGCGCGAGGTGATCGAGAACGCGCAGTACGCGCCATCGCGCGGCCGCTTCAAGGTATATCTGATCGATGAAGTGCACATGCTCTCCAGGAACGCCTTCAACGCGTTGTTGAAGACGCTGGAGGAGCCGCCCGAGCACGTGAAGTTCCTGCTTGCGACCACCGATCCGCAGAAGCTGCCGGTTACGGTGTTGTCGCGCTGCCTCAAGTTTTCGCTGAAGCGCCTGTTGCCGGATCAGATCGCGCGGCAAATGCGCATGATCCTGGCCGCGGAAGGCGTGAAGTTCGAGGACGATGCGATCATCGAGCTCGCGCGCGGTGCGGACGGCTCGTTGCGCGATGGTCTGTCGTTGCTGGATCAGGCGATCGCCCACGGCGGCGGCGAGCTGCGCGCGGATGATGTGCGCGCGATGCTCGGCACCATTGCGGGCAGCGAGGTCGGTGCACTGCTGGAGGCGCTCGCGGCAGGCGATGGCAATGCATTGCTCGCGGAAGCCGATCGGGTGGCCGCGCTCGCGCCGGATTTCGGCGGCGTGCTGGATCAGCTTGGCGGTACCTTGCACCGCATTCAGTTGCGACAACTGGTGCCGGATTTTTCCGCCGAGGGCGCAACCGACGATGCGCGGATCGCGATGTTGGCGCGGCGAATTGATCCCGAAGACGTGCAGTTGTGGTATCAATTTGCGCTCAACGGCCGGCGCGAGCTGCCGTATGCGCCAGATCCGCGCAGCGGCTTCGAGATGACGCTGTTGCGGATGTTGGGTTTTGGCAGTGCAGCCGGCACCGGCACTGGCGACGAGTCGACGCGCGCGGTCGCTTCGGCACCATCGGTTGCAAGCGAGCGCACGCAAGCGGCGCCGAACCAACCGGCGGCTTCGAAGCCGAGCCTCGGCGAGCACTCGGGCAGTGTCGCCGCTGGTGCGGCAAGTCATGCAACGCCGGAAGTCCCGGCACCGTTGCCGCTCGGCGTCGGCGGCATGCCGGATTGGGAAACATGGATCGTGCGCGCGAAACTTGGTGGCCCGGTGGGCCAGCTGGCGCGCCATGCCGCGCCGCAGTCGCTGGAGGGCGAGTTGCTGACGCTGGCGTTGCAGCCCGTGCATCAGCCGCTCGCGGATTCCCTGGGCGCCTCGTTGCAGAAAGAGCTCGGTGCGGCGCTGGGGCGCCCGTTGCGGGTGCGCTTCGTCAATGATGCCGCGGTCGAAACGCCGGCCGCGCGCGCGGCGCGCGCGCAATCGGCCGAACAGGCTGCCGCGGAGCGCGCCATCAACGAGGATCCCCTGGTGCAGGCGATGCAGCGCGAATTCGGCGCGCACGTTATTCCGGAAAGCATCAAACCCGTGAGACGAGAAGCATGAAAGGACAACTCGGACAACTCATGCAGCAGGCGCAGCGCATGCAGGATGAGATGAAGCGCGCCCAGGAAGAAATCGCGCAACTGGAAGTTACCGGCAACGCCGGCGGCGGGATGGTGAGCGTGACCATGACCGGACGCCATGAGGTGCGGCGCGTGCAGGTGGATCGCAAATTGATGGCTGATGATCCCGAGATGGCAGAGGACATGATCGCCGCGGCGGTGAACGATGCGGTCAACAAGGTTGCCGAAGCCAGCCAGCAGAAACTCGGCGGGCTCACTCAGGGATTGAACCTGCCGCCGGGGTTCAAGATGCCTTTTTGAGCCGGGGCTCGCGCTCAACTGCATTCAATCGCCGCCGGTTTGGCGACCAACTTTGAATCGCGTGCATCCATTCACGTCTGACAGCATCATTTTATGGTGAGCAATTCCAATCTTCTGGCCGAGCTGATCGAAGCGTTGCGCTGCCTGCCCGGCGTGGGAGCAAAGAGCGCTCAGCGCATGGCGTTTCATCTGCTGGAGCGCGATCGCCAGGGCGGCGTGCGCCTGGCCAAAGTCATGGAGCAGGCGATGCAGCGCATCGGCCATTGCGCGCGCTGCCGCAATTTCAGCGATGCGGAATTATGCGCGCTGTGCGCCAGCCCGGCACGCGATGCGCACACGCTGTGCATCGTGGAAACACCGGCCGATCTGCTGGCGATCGAGCAGGCCACCGGTTTTCGCGGGCGCTATTTCGTATTGATGGGCCGGCTCTCGCCGCTGGACGGATTGGGGCCGGAAGAGCTTGGTCGCGACCTGCTGGAGCGCAGATTGCGCGAAGGCGAGGTGCAGGAACTGGTGATCGCGACCAACCCGACCGCGGAAGGCGAGGCGACTGCGCACTGGCTGGGTGGGTTGGCACGCGCGGCTTCCATTCGCGCGACCCGGCTTGCGCACGGCGTGCCGCTGGGCGGCGAACTGGAGTATGTGGATCGCGGCACGCTGGCGCACGCGTTCGGTACGCGGCACACGCTGGAATAAGGAACCGATCATGCCCGACACACTGTTCGACAAGATCATTCGACGAGAAATTCCCGCCGACATCGTTTACGAGGACGATGAGGTGCTCGCCTTCCGCGACATTGCGCCGCAAGCGCCGGTGCACGTGCTGTTCGTGCCGAAGAAAAGTTTTGCCACGCTCAATGACGTCGATGCAAAAGACGCGGCGCTGCTCGGCAAACTGTTGCTGGCGGCGGCCGCCTATGCCAAGCGCGAAGGTTTCGCCGAACAAGGCTATCGCTGCGTCATCAATTGCAACCAATACGGCGGGCAGACCGTATTTCACCTGCATCTGCATCTGCTGGCGGGGCGGCCACTGCACACGCCGCTCGGATAGACCGCCGGACACAGTTGGCGTTTGTCGGCAGTCGCCCGCAAACAAACGCCCCGCATTGCGGGGCGTTGTCGCTTCAGTGATGTGGAGGTGACGGTGGAGGCGGTGGTGTGCGCGGACGCACCACGATCACGCGCGGCGGGAAAAACGCCGGGCCGAAGCCGAAGAACGGATCGTAAAAGGGATCGTAGAACGGATCGTAGTACGGGTAATACGGGCCCGTCGCGTAGACGGGTCGCTTCGGCCACAGATACACCACATCCGCGGCGACGCGCGGATAGCTGTAATCGTAGTCGCCGACCTTGCGCGTCACCTCGCCATCAAGCGTGCCGGTCACGGTGATGTCGCGGCCCTTGGCATACACCTCGGGGTCGTAGAAACCCTGCCGGCAGGCGACAAAACGGCCGTCGCTCTGCTCGGTACGGCTCGGGCGCGCCGCTGAATCCAGTGGCTCGTCCAGTACGAAGAAACAGGTCTCGCGCTCCTGCGGCTCGGTTTCGATGATGCGGCCGCCCCAGCGCACGCGCGTGCCTTGCGCGGTGCCGTTGTGCGCGGCGTCGGGCGTCACCGTGGTGTAGGTGCCGGTCAGTTGCTGAGGAACGGTGGCGCAGGCGCCCAGGACCAAGGCGAGGAGGGTGGGAATGATGAGTCGGCGTGACATGCTGTGCCTCGCTTGCGCTCGCGGAGCGCAGTTTTTAAAGGAGACCGCACTCCCTGCGCGTGCATTTCAACCTGGATCTATTTCACCACGCCGCGCACGCGAAAGGCGCGCACGGAACGTGAATAATCGCGCACCGGTTCAGCCGGCGGTGTGGGACAGCCATAGCGCAGCAGCAGGTATTGCTGCGCCAGTTTTGCCAGCTCGGTGCGGACCCCGGGCAGGGCCAGCATGCAACGCGCGAAGAAGTCGCGCGGACCTTCTTGCGGTGCGCGCGCGCAACCTTGCTTGGCCAATTTTTCCTGAAGCCGCAATTGCGCGGCTTCCAGCGGATCGCGCGGGCGCACGCGCGGTCGGCGCAACGCGATCAGCATGCCGATGCCGAGCATCACCACGATCCCGGTGGCGAGCGCGATCGCCAGTTCTCCCCATTCCATATGCGCAATGCCGAACGGCGCCAGCAGTTCGCTTTGCCGTAACGCGCTGAAGCCGAGCACGCTGCGATCCCACAAGCGATTGACGATATCCAGCCTGTCGCGCAATCCGATGAACCAGTTGTCCCCGGAACCGAGGTCGAGCCCACCGCCGCTGCTGGCGGTGATCACCCGGCGCACCATCGCGGTGGGATCCACCCGAACCCAGCCGCGCCCGGCCAGCCAGATTTCCGACCAGGCGTGCGCGTCGGACTGTCGTACCAGCAGATAGTTCGCATACGCGTTCCAGAAGCCGCCCTGATAACCCGCCACCACGCGCGCCGGGATACCCGCCGCGCGCATCAGAAACGTGAACGCACCGGCATAGTGCTCGCAGTAACCTTGCTTGGTGCCGAACAGGAAATCGTCGATGCTGTCCCGGCCCAACGGGGGCGCGGCGAGGTTGTAGGCGAAACCGCCATTGCGAAACAGCTGCAGCGCTTCACGCACGATCGCCGGATTATCGTTGCCGTGCTTCGCGCGCCAGGACTGCGCCAGTGAGACCGCGCGCGGATCGAAGCCTTCAGGCAATTGCAGCGCAGCGCGTAGCAGACGCGGATCCGGTTGCGGCGCCAGAACGTAGTGCGAAACGGAATCCACGTGATAAGTAATCGCGTCGTTGACCGGCTTGGCGCGGTTCAAGGTGCGATCGGCGCCGAACGTCGTGCCGTCCGGCGCATCCAGTGGCACGTCCAGCGCGAACAGCCAGTGCCTGCGCGTCGGTTGCAAGGTGATGTCGTAGCCGAATGCCGCGCCATGCGCCCGCAGCGGCTGCGGCGGGCTGTTGCGAATGCCGGTGACACCCGGCGACCAGGCCCGGCCATCGAAATACCACAGCACCAGCCCGCGAAAATAGCGCGCGGCCTGAGGGGGCGGGGCTCCATCAAAACCGATCCGCATCGCCACGCTGTCATCGATCAGCAGGTCGCGAAAATCGCCGGGTGCCATGCGGTCGCTGACACCGGTGCGCGCGTTGTCGGCGCCCGGTGCACCCCATAGCGGCGTTGACAACCTCGGCACGAACACGAAGCCGAGCAGCGCCAAGGGCGATGCCGCCAGCAGCAGCCACGCACCGGGTGCGAACGCGCGCAAATAAGTGTGCGATTGCGCATCCGGCTGCAGCGCGCGCAGACACGCGAAGGCCGGCAGCAACGCAAGCGCGACCAGCAATGTCATCGCCAGCGACTGCGTGAACAGCAGCGCGCTCATCAGCACGAAGCAGCAGAAGCCCACAGCCATCCGTGCATCGCGCGCGTGTTCGCTCTCCAGCAGTTTCAGCACCAGCAGTCCGACCGCCAGCGCACTGCCGGGGACGCGGCCGAACGGCGTGCCATAAGTGGTGACGATCGCCAACGGCAACGCCACCACCAAAGCTATGCGCGCCAACGCCGGAATCCGGCCGCGCTGCATCCGCCGCTGCAACCAGCGCAGGAACAGCAAGCCGCTGAGCGCCGCCGCCAACCATGGTGGCAGGTGCGTCAGATGCGCAACCAGCACGCAGGCGACGCTGAGACACAACAGATCGAAAGCGCGTCGATCGAGCGATTCCGGCGACTGGGAAATATCCGGACTGCCCCGACGCGAAAAGATAGCCGCCTCGCGCGCCCTTGAGTCAAGGGGATAAACCGCTTGCGCAGCAAGGGTTGGGGGTTGTGGGTGCATGGCCATGTGGGTCCGAAGCATGAATTCCGGTGGCTCGCGCAGAGGATCCCTCAGGGCAGCAGCGCCAACGCAGTCATGCAGCGGTGGTAATGCGCGTTGTCGGCATCCGGGCCCAGAGTGCGCGCATCCGGCAGCACCAGCGTCCAGCCGCGTCCAGCCGCATGCGCCTGATGCACCCAGCCGGCCAGCCGGCTGATGCGGGTTTCGCGATCCAGCCCGTGCAACATCGCCCAGTCGAATCGCTGCGGAGCATCGTGCGCGGCGGCATCGAGTTCGCGGATCAGCAGCCGGTCGTGGCGCGCGCTCGTCTTCCAGGCCACCCGCTTCAATGCATCGCCGAAACGGTATTCGCGCAATTGCGCGTAATCATCCTCGCCGTTTGCGCGCTGCACGCCGTCATCCTCTTGCGGCGGTGGCGGCAAGCCCGTCAGCACCCGCGGATACACCAGCACGGCATGGCTGGGCATGACCCAGCTCCAGGCGCGGAACAATCCGAACGGCAACGTGCTGGAAATGCGCATGCGCGGCACGCGATTCCAGCCACGCCGGTCGGTGGGCATCATGACCGCGACCTCGCCGAAACGCGGCTGCAGCGAGAATGCGTACGTTGCGTGATCCACATCGATGCGCAAGGCCGCGCGCGCGCGCCCGCCCGCATCGAATTCCAGGTGCAGCGGCAGCGGATCGCCGGCACAGGCGTGTTCGGCGCGGATGCAGGTGATGCGCAGGCCGTGCAGCGCGCGAAATGCGCTCAGCATGCTGTTGATCACCGCCGCGCCGAGCAGGCAGGTCAGCAGCAAGGCCGCGTTGTTCTGGTAATTCAGCGCACCCAGCAACATGGCGACAAGCAGCACGCCAAAACCCATGCCGGATTGGGTCGGCAGGATGTAGATGCGCCGGCGATGCAGCTCGATCGGCAAGGGTTCCGGCTGCCACTGGCGTGTCAAAGCCGGCAGATGCCGCTCGGCGCGTTGCACCAGCGCGTCCCGCCACGTGCGCGCCGCCGCGTTCATTTCAACTTACGGGCACTTCGGCGAGCAATGTGCGCGCGAGCGCATCGCGGCTGCCGCTGCGCGCGGGGATCAAACGATGCCCCGCGACCGCCACGAACACCGCTTGCAGATCTTCCGGGATCACATACTCGCGTCCGCCCAGCAGCGCCCACGCGCGCGCAGCGGCCAATAGCGCCAGGCCTGCGCGAGGCGACAGGCCCACGCGCGCCTCGGCATGACGGCGGCTCATCGCCAGCAGAGCCTGCAGATAATCCAGCAGCGCGGGACTGGCCAGCACCGCGCGGGCGCGCGCGCGCAACGCATCGATATCCTTCACGTCGAGGCAAGGCGACAGACGCCCGATCAGTTCCAGCCGGTCCTCGCCGGTCAGCAGCGCGCGCTCGGCATCCGCGTTCGGATAATCCAGCGAGATACGCAACATGAAGCGATCGAGCTGAGAATCGGGTAGCGGGTAAGTGCCGGCCAGATCCAGTGGGTTCTGCGTGGCCACCACGAAAAATGGTGCCGTCAGTGCCCGGCTGACGCCATCCACCGTGACCTGGCCTTCTGCCATCGCTTCCAGCAGCGCGCTTTGCGTTTTCGGCGTGGCGCGATTGATTTCATCCGCCAGCAGCAACTGCGCGAACACCGGGCCGGGATGAAAGCGGAAGGTGCCGGTCTCGCGTTCATACACGCTCACGCCAACGATGTCGGAGGGCAGCAGGTCGGAGGTGAACTGGATGCGCTGGAACAGCAGATCGAAAGTGGCGGCCATCGCATGCGCCAGCGTGGTCTTGCCGACGCCCGGCACGTCCTCGACCAGCAGGTGTCCACCGGCCAACAGGCAGGCAAAGGCCAATCGGACCTGATGCTGCTTGCCAAGCAACACGCTGTTGATCTGCGCCAGCGCGGCATCCAGGCGCTTGCGCAGGTTCGCATCGAACGTGCGCTCGTCAGGCTGCGCCTGATCGGGTCGGGTGGCGGTGGTATCCATCGCGGTTGCCTGCGGGAACGGACGGACAGTGTAGGCCAGTCGCGCTTGCCGCGGTGTGAGGTGGAAACCCGGAGCCAGCGTCAGTGCGGCAGCGTCGATCAGCGCCGCGTGGTCGCCGGAACTTCAGGGCAAGCTCAACCCGCATTCGCGCAGCAGCCGCGCCAGCGCGATCAGCGGCAGGCCGATCAGCGCGGTGGGGTCGTCACTCTCGATGCGCTCGAACAGGCTGATGCCCAGCGCTTCGGCCTTGAAGCCGCCGGCGCAATCCAGCGGTTGCTCGCGTTCCACGTAGCGGGCGATCTCGTCGGGAGACAGCGTGCGAAACAGCGCTCGTGTGAGATCGGTGGCTTGCAGGCAACGGTGGCCGGTATGCGTATCGATTACGCATACCGCGGTGTGAAATCGTGCCTCACGGCCGCCGCATGCCTGCAACTGCGCGCGTGCGCGCGCCGCATTGCCGGGTTTGCCCAATACGTGGCCATCGAGTTCGGCCACCTGGTCGGAACCTATCACGATGGCGCCATCGTGGTGGGCGGCAACGGCGCGAGCCTTCAGCGCAGCCAGGCGTGTCGCACATTGCGCCGGTGTTTCGCCGGGCAGGGCGCCTTCCTCCACCCCGGGGGCAACTTGCTCGAAATCCGCAAGCAGGCGGTGCAGCAGTTCCGCTCGATAACGTGAAGTTGAGGCCAAAACCACGCGCGGGGTATTCATCGCTGGGCAAGATCCTCGATCTTCTCGCGTACCGCGGTTTCCAGTTCGCGCTGCGCGGAATCGAGCTTGTCCAGTTGCTTGCTCATCAAGGCGCGTGCCTTGTCCAGCGCCGTCACGGCTGCATCGAGTTCATGCTGATCGGCCGCCGCCGCATGGTCACGCAGCCACAACCGATGCGCCAGCAATTCTCGCAGCGCAGCGTCGATCGCCGCATGTGCTTCCGCTTCGCCGGCCGCGGGCACGCCGGGTGCCACGGTCATGGAGGCGTGCGCGCGCTCCAGCCGCGCGCGGCATTCCTTGAGATCGTGCTCCAGCGCATCGGCGCCGCCGTACAGTGCGCGCAATGCGCGGCGGCGGCGGGTCTGGCCATGCATGATCAGCACGATCGCGGCCAGGCCGGCGATCACGCACAGCACCGCCAATGCAGGCAGCCAGGCGGCCAGGGCGACGGAGGAGACCGGATTCACGAGCTTGGATTTCCCGCGGGGTTCGCGCACAGTCTGCACGATCCGGGCCACGGGGTGGGGCGCGCCGTGCTGTCGTTGACTGGACGCGGCGTGGAACCTACAATTGCTGGCTTATGTCTGCACCTCTGCCCGAGCGCATGGACGCCGAGCGCATGGTGGCGGCGCGGCGTTCGTTCCAGGGCAAGCTGCCGGTCGCTTCGCTGGAGCGGCTTTCCGCAGCGCTGGCGGATGCTCGCGGCGAGGTCGAGTTCGATCTGGAATTCGGTCTGGCGGCGCCGGCCACCCGCTGCCTTGTAGTGCGCGCTGCGGCTCGCGTGGCGCTGGAATGCCAACGCTCGCTGGAGATTTTCGAATACCCGCTCAGCGTGGATGTTCGACTGGGGTTGATAAGGCATGAGCGCGACGAAGCCGGGTTGCCGGCCGGGTTCGAGCCGCTGTTGCTGGAAGACGGTGTGCTGTATCCGACGCAGGTGATAGAAGACGAATTGCTGCTGGCGCTTCCGCCGTATCCGGTCAAACCCGGCGCGGAGGAGGCGGAGCCGAAAACCTGGGACGGCGAACGCTGGACCATCGCGCCACCGGATGATGCCGAGCGCAAACAAAATCCGTTCGCGATACTGCGCGAACTCAAGAAAAAGTGATTTTTGCGATCATTCCCGATCGCGGAAGATCAAGCAGCGGCCACGGAGCCCTGGGCCATGGATGGCAGCTTCTAGGCCGCACCTTTCAAGTACAACCGGAGACACAGCATGGCCGTTGCCAAGAGCCGCAAATCCCCATCCCGCCGCGGCATGCGCCGTTCGCATGATGCGCTGACCAAGGTGCAGCTCGCCACCGATCAGACCAGCGGCGAGATCCATCGTCGTCATCACGTCACCAAGGACGGCTACTACCGTGGCAAGAAGGTGATCGAGAACGCCGCGGCCGTCGCCGACGAGGATTGATCGCGGCGCGGTTGGCGTAATGGTGCCCGCAACCCATAAACCGTTCGCGGTGAGGTATCGAACCGGGAACGATGCCGTTCTTGCTGCCCGCCCTTCGATGCTCCAGGGGCGAACGGTTTCCCTTCGAAGCCATTCCGTTGCCTGAAGGATGCACGCCTTGACCTTTGCCCGCATCATCGGCACCGGCAGTTATTTGCCCGAGCGCGTGCTGAGCAACGCCGAGCTCGAAAAACTGGTCGAGACCAGCGACGAGTGGATCACCTCGCGTACCGGTATTCGCGAGCGGCGCATCGCCGCGGAAGGTGAAACCACAGGCGACCTGGCGTTTCACGCCGCCACGCGCGCGCTGGAAGCCGCCGGAGTCAAGGCCTCCGAACTGGGCATGATCGTGCTCGGCACGACGACGCCGGATATCATTTTTCCCGCAACCGCGTGTTTGCTGCAGGCCCGGCTTGGCGCGAACGGCTGCGCGGCATTCGATGTCAATGCGGCGTGCTCGGGTTTCATGTACGCGCTTGGCATTGCCGACAAGTTCATTCGCAACGGCGACATCAAGAAGGCGCTGGTGGTCGGTGCGGAAACGCTCTCGCGCATGGTCGACTGGAACGATCGCAATACCTGTGTGCTGTTCGGCGACGGCGCCGGTGCGGTGGTGCTGGAGGCCAGCGACGAACCCGGCATCGTCACCACGCTGCTGCATGCCGATGGTGCCTACGCGCCGCTGCTGTACAACCCCGTCGGCGTGTCGGTCGGCTTCAAGGATGATGGACGCCACGGCAATCGCATCATGATGGGCGGCAACGAAGTATTCCGGGTGGCGGTGCGCACGCTGGAACGGCTGGTGGACGAAACCCTCGATGCGGCCGGCGTACATGCCGATCAGATCGACTGGCTGATCCCGCATCAGGCCAATCTGCGTATCATCGAGGCGACCGCCAAACGCCTGGCGATGCCGCTGGAACGCGTGGTGATCTCAATCGATCGCCACGGCAATACGTCTTCCGGTTCGGTGCCGCTGGCGCTGGATGAACTGGTGCGCAGCGGGAAGGTGCAGCGCGGCCAGACGCTGCTGCTGGAAGCCTTCGGTGGCGGCTTCACCTGGGCGTCGGCGTTAATCCGTTACTAGAGCCGGGGGTTGAGACCCGGCATTCGGGATCCGGCAGGGCCTAAACATCCGTCGTCATTCCAGGCAGTGCGTAGCGCTGAACCTGGAATCCATTTTGATCTTCGTTCCGATTGCAAGGTTCAGCATGGACGAAAACGCACCAGCAACGCAGAAGCGAGTTCCGAGTCCCCGGTACCAGGCCCTCGATCTCGCATTCGTCTTCCCCGGCCAGGGCTCGCAGACCGTGGGCATGCTGGCGGAACTCGCGGTTGCGCATTCCCAGGTGCGCGCCACTTTCGAAGAAGCCTCGCAAGGCGCCGGTCGCGATCTATGGATGCTCGCGCAGAACGGCCCCGACGATGAACTCAACCGCACCGAAAACACGCAGCCGGCGTTGCTGGCCGCCAGCGTGGCGGTATGGCGCGTGTGGTGCGAACTCGGCGGCGCGATCCCGGCGCAGATGGCAGGGCACAGCCTCGGCGAGTATTCCGCGCTGGTCTGCGCGGGTGCGTTGTCGCTGCACGATGCCGCCGGCCTGGTCGCCGAGCGCGGGCGGCTGATGCAGGACGCGGTGCCCGCGGGAGTCGGCGCAATGGCGGCGATTCTCGGCGGCGATGACGCGCAGATCGCGAATGTGTGCGATGAAGTCGCGCATGACGAAGTGGTCGCGCCGGCCAATTTCAATTCACCCGGACAACTGGTGATCGCCGGCCACGCCGCTGCAGTGGATCGCGTGATCGCACGTCTGGCCGAACTCGGCACCAAGAAGGCGATCAAGCTGGCGGTATCGGTGCCGTCGCACAGCATTCTTATGCGCGACGCTGCGCAGCGTCTCGGTGAGCGCATGGCGCAGATCGCGTGGAAGGTGCCGGGCATTCCGGTGGTGCAGAATGCGGACGCGCGCGCGCACGCCAGCGTCGAATACATCCGCGCTGCGCTCGAGCGCCAGCTCTACATGCCGGTGCGCTGGAGCGAATGCGTGCAGCAGCTCGCGGACAATGCCGCAGCGCGAGTATTCGAATGCGGCCCCGGCAAGGTGCTCACCGGTCTGACCCGGCGCATCGACAAATCGCTGGAGGCGCGCGCGCTCGGCACGCCGGCGGAGATCGCCCAGGCAATTGCCGAAATCACGAATTGACGGAGTCCTCATGAGCAAGACGCCGGACGATCTGCCTGTCTACCGGCTGCTGACCGGACCCGATGACGACAGTTTCTGCCGGCGGGTGAGCGAGGCCCTGTCTCTGGGCTACGTCCTGTACGGCTCGCCGGCGGCCACGTTCGACGGCAAGCGCGTGATCGTGACCCAGGCGGTGATCTGGCCGGATTCCTGAGCACGTCACCGCGTTTCAACCATCCATTCAAACGAAATCCGGTGCGCTTGACGCGCCTGTTCTTCGGTGTATTATTCAACCATTAGGTTGAATGTTTGGATGCCGATGGCCCGCCTCGATCTCGCTTTTGCCGCGCTCGCCGACCCGACCCGCCGCCGCATCGTGGCGCGGTTGACGCGCGGACAAGTTCGCGTCACCGACCTGGCGCAGCCATTCGCGATGTCGCTCAACGCGGTGTCCAAGCACGTCAAGGTGCTGGAACGCGCCGGACTGGTGCGGCGCTCGCGGCAGGGGCGTGAGCATTACCTAAGCCTGCGCGCCACGCCGTTGCGCGAGATCAACACCTGGACCTCGCAATACGAACGCTTCTGGAACCAGCGTCTCGACGCGCTGGGCCAATTCCTCGAACAGCAGAAGGAGTCGGACGATGATCGGACGTAACGAGAGCGCGATGGGGCCGTTCCGGATCAGCCTGCCGCGAACCTACGATGCCTCGCCGGAACGCGTGTTCCGCGCCTGGACCGACGCGAACAGTGCCAGGACATGGCTGGCGATGGGCGGAGACGCCAGCATCGATCCGCGCCCGGATGGTCTGTTCTATCTCGGCATGTCCTGGAACGGACAGATTCGTCCGCACTATGGCCGCTATCTGCGCGTGGAAAGTCCGCGTCTGCTCGAGTTCACCTGGGTGAGCGAAAGCACCTACGGCAAGGAATCGGTGGTCACGATCGAATTCACGCCTCGCGGCAAGCAGACCGAACTGCGCCTGACCCACGAGGGCCTGCCTGACGAGAAGCAGGCGACCGGCCACACCGAAGGCTGGACGCATTTTCTCGACACGCTGGTCGAGCGTATCGGCTAGGGTCAAATATGTGTCCCATCTGTATCAGCGCTGCGGCGGTGGCCTGGGCCGGTACCGGATCAGCCGGCGGAATCGCTGCACTTGTCGTGGCGAAACTGCGCGTCAAACCAACACCGGAGAATGATCGGGTTGCGCGACACCTCTCTCCGAAACCCATCTGCAACCGCTCGAAGCGGGAGGTGACAAATGAACGAAATCGCACAAGCCGCGCCTCGGCACAGGATCGCATCGCGCGAACAATGGCTGGCCGAGCGCCTGGATCTTCTTGAGGCGGAAAAAGAGCTGACGCGTCGCAGCGATGAAGTGGCGCGGCAACGCCAGGCGCTGCCGTGGGTACGGGTCGAGAAGGAATATCGCTTCGATACCGACGCCGGCGGCGCTTCGCTGGCGGATCTGTTCATGGGGCGCTCGCAACTGTTGGTCTATCACATGATGTTCGGGCCGGACTACACCGCGCCGTGCCCGTCGTGTTCCTCCATCGCCGACGGGTTCAACGGCTTCGCCGTGCACTTGGCGCATCACGACGTGATGCTGATGGCGATCTCGCGCGCGCCGCTCGCGAAACTGCAGGCATGCAGGCAGCGGATGGGCTGGACGTTTCCGTGGGCCTCGTCGTTCGGCAGCGACTTCAACGCCGATTTCGCGGTCGGCATTACCGAACAGCAGCAGCGCGAGGGCGGTGCGGAATACAACTATCGCCGCGAGTCTGCAATGAAGTCGGCGCGCGGACAGGTCGAAGGGCGGAAGATCGCCGAATGGAGCTCCGGCTTCGGCGACGAGAGCCCGGTCAGCCAATTCGCGCGCATGTGCGGAACCGATCCGCTCACCTACATCCGCGAGCGGCCCGGCATGAGCGCGTTCGTGCTGGACGACGGCGTGGTCCATCACACGTACTCGACGTACGCGCGCGGACTGGATGCGATGTGGGGCATGTACCAGTGGCTGGATCGCGCGCCATTGGGACGCAACGAAGCAGGTGGCCCGTGGTGGCGCCGTCACGATGAATGCGACGACGCGCAAGCCGCAAGCTGCTGCTGCGAATGAACCGCGATGACACAGTCCTGATCCGGATGAAATGGAGGGCGCAATGAATTCAGTTCACGGCAACGCGCGCGTGACCGGATATGCGCCGGTCAATGGCATGGAGATGTACTACGAAATCGAGGGCTCCGGTGATCCGCTGGTCGTCATCCCGCCCGCGTTCGGTTGTGCGGGAATGAAGTCCTGCCCGGAGCTGGTCGCGGGCCATTCGGTCATCACGATGGATCTCCAGGGCCATGGGCGCACCGCGGATGTCCCCGGGCGTCCGCTGACCCTCGAGCAGAACGCGGAGGACGTGGTCGACCTGCTGAGCCACCTTGGCATCCCGAAAGCGGATTTCTTCGGCGAAAGCTATGGCGGTGCCACGGCGATCATGATCGCGATCCGCCATCCGGAGCTGGTCGGGCGCGTCGCAACTTACGGCGCCACGTTCGGGCCTCCGCGCGACGCGCTCGACATGGAAAGGCTGCACACCAGTGCTGTGCCCAGGCCCGACTCTGCAGCTTTTCGATTCCAGAGAGAGCACTACCGGAAAGTTGCGCCCGATCCGGACCATTGGCCCACGTTCTGGGACAAGGTGTGCAGCATCCGCTGGGAGGGCTTCCCGGAGGATCAGCTGGCTTCGCTGGCGGCGCCGGTGCTCATCGCGCTGGGAGATCGCGATTTCGTCCGCCTGGAGCATGCGTTGGAAACTTTCCGGCGCATTCCCGACGCCGAGCTCGCGGTGATTCCGAATGCCGGCCATTTCGCCCTGTTTTCGGAACCGGAGAGGGTGATCCCGGTCATCGAAGATTTCCTGAGAGCATCCGGAAGGAATATTCCCGTCGCGACCGCCGAAACGGGTTACCAGCCCGGCGAAGCCAGGTAGGCCGAAACAGATCGCTGCCCGGCATCAGCCAAAGGATGCAGCGCGCCCCCGTTTCCGTGTAAGGTTCCCGGCTTTGCTTGCAGCGGGAATGAAGTGATGGACAACACACTCACGGGCGAGATTGCACTGGTCACGGGTGCATCGCGCGGCATCGGCGCAGCGATCGCGGATGAACTTGCCGCACGGGGCGCGAAGGTCGTCGGCACCGCGACTTCGGACAGTGGCGCGCAGGCGATCGGCGAACGGCTCTCCGCGCACGGCGGCGAGGGACGCGTGTTGAACGTCACCGATGGCGCATCGGTCGAGGCGCTGATCGAAGCGATCATCAAGCAGCACGGCGGCCTTTCCATCCTGGTCAACAACGCGGGCATCACCCGCGACCAGTTGCTGATGCGGATGAAGGACGAGGACTGGCAGGCGATCCTGGATACCAATCTCACTTCCGTGTATCGCACATCCAAAGCCGTGATGCGCACGATGATGAAGGCGCGCAAGGGCCGCATCATCAACATCGCTTCCGTGGTCGGCGTGACCGGCAATCCGGGCCAGACCAATTACGCCGCCGCCAAGGCCGGCATCATCGCGTTCTCCAAATCGCTTGCGCGCGAAGTCGGTTCGCGCGGCATCACCGTCAATGTGGTCGCGCCCGGGTTCATCGATACCGACATGACCCGCGCGCTGAACGACGACCAGCGCAAGGCGCTGGAAGGCACCATCGCGCTCGGCCGGCTGGGCGCGCCGGCCGACATTGCCAAGGCGGTCGCGTTCCTGGCATCGCCGGCTGCCAATTACATCACCGGCGAAACTCTGCACGTCAACGGCGGCATGTATATGGCTTGATCTGATCGGTTGCAAAGCTGCTGCGCTCGGCATCTTGCCCGCGGCGGTGCTCGGAATCCTCGTGTACCGACGTGTACACTGCGGTTCCTGCGCTCCGGCGGCTTGCAACCACGGAGCCCTTTTGCCATGGATGGCAGCTTCGGTCGCGACGCTTTTCAATCCGCTCAGAAGCCGAAAAAAAATCCATGTTGCGGCAGTCCAGTTCAAGGATTCCGGTCAACTGGCAGGCCGCGGCGGACTCCACTACAATACGGCGGCTTTGGCCCCGGAGGTTAACCCACATGAGCAGCATCGAAGAGCGCGTCAAGAAGATCGTCGTCGAACAGCTTGGCGTCAAGGAAGAGGATGTCACCCCGAACGCTTCCTTCGTGGACGATCTGGGCGCCGATTCGCTCGATACCGTTGAGCTGGTCATGGCTCTCGAGGAAGAGTTCGAGACCGAGATTCCCGACGAAGAAGCCGAAAAGATCACCACCGTGCAGCAGGCGGTTGACTACATCAAGGCGCACGTCAAGGCCTGATGCGCCATCCGCGGCACGTGCCGCAGGGCGCTTCGATTCAGTTTGCACCGAAAGCTGCGCCCGAGGGCGCAGCTTTCGTTTTGGGGTTATTTGAAAGTGCGGCGCTCGATAGTTGATTTCACGCAAGGGCCGCATGGAGAACAATCGTATGAAAAGACGCGTAGTGGTGACCGGATTGGGCTTGGTGTCGCCAGTCGGCAATGACGTCGCGACCGCGTGGAGCAACATCAAGGCCGGTCGCAGCGGCATCGGGATGGTCACGCATTTTGATGCGAGCACGTTCCCGACCCGCATCGCCGGCGAAGTGCGCGATTTCGATCCCGCGCAATACATCGCTGCGAAAGACGTCAAGAAGATGGATCCGTTCATCCATTACGGCATCGCCGCCTCGGTGCAGGCGCTGGCCGACGCAGGGCTGCATCCGCATGAGCACGACGAGGAACGCATCGGCGTGGCGGTGGGCGCCGGCATCGGCGGCATCAGCACCATCGAGAAGACCTCGATCACGCTGCACGAACAGGGTCAACGCAAGATCTCGCCGTTCTTCGTGCCGAGCGCCATCATCAACATGGCATCGGGCAATCTGTCGATCATGCTTGGCCTGAAAGGACCGAATATTGCGTGCGTCACCGCATGCACCACGGCCACGCACAACATCGGTCTGGCGATGCGCATGATCCAGTACGGCGATGCCGATGCCATGGTTGCCGGCGGCGCGGAGTATTCGACCACCGGCGTCGCGATGGGCGGCTTCTGTTCGGCGCGCGCGCTCTCGACGCGCAACGACGAGCCGCAGAAAGCCAGCCGCCCTTGGGATCGCGACCGCGACGGCTTCGTGCTGTCCGACGGCGCCGGCGTGCTGATCGTGGAGGAATACGAACACGCCAAGCGTCGCAATGCGCGGATTTACTGCGAGCTCACCGGCTTCGGCATGAGTGGCGACGCGTATCACATGACCGCGCCCAGCGAGAACGGCGAGGGCGGCGCGCGTTGCATGCGCGCGGCGATGAAGGACGCCGGTTTGAATTTCGAGGACGTGCAGTACATCAACGCACACGGCACTTCCACGCAGGCCGGCGACGTGGCCGAGGTGCAGGGCATCAAGAGCGTGTTCGGCGAATACGCGAACAAGTTGATGGTGAGCTCGACCAAATCCATGACCGGACACCTGCTGGGTGCGGCCGGTGGCGTCGAGGCGATCTTCTCGATCCTGGCGATGCGCGATTCCATCGTGCCGCCGACCATCAATCTGGAAAATCCGGGGGAGGGTTGCGATCTGGATTTCGTGCCGAACGTAGCCCGCGAGGCGAAGCTGGACGTGGTGCTGTCCAACTCGTTCGGCTTTGGCGGCACCAACGGCACATTGGTGTTCCGCCGTCTCTGATGCGCGGTACTCGGGACTCGGGCACCGGGACTCGGGCAGAAGCGGCGCGAAGCCCCGGCGTTGCGCAAACGCCGATATGCAGGGAAATCTCCGGCGCGCACGATCTGCTGCCGCTCGCTGCGGCGCATCCGCAACGCTATCCCGGCCTGCTGGAAAGCGCGGTGCAAGGTGCGCACGCGCGCTGGGACATCCTGTTCGCGTTTCCCATGGAAACCTTGAGCTTGCACGCCGACGGGCGCGTGCGCGATGCCGCTGGCGAAGATTGCGGCGCGCGATTTCTGGATGTGCTCGACGAGAACTGGCGGAAGTTCGCGCCGGCGCATTCATCGCAGGATCTTCCATTCACCGGCGGCTGGCTGTTGTACCTTGGCTATGAACTGGCCGCGGAAGTCGAACCTGGCCTGCGCCTGCCGTTCGATGCGCGGGCGCAAATGCCGATCGCGCTTGCGCTGCGCTGCCCGGCGGCGATCCTGGTGGACCGCTCGCAGGCGCGCACGCTGCTGGTTGCCGAAGATGCGCATCACGCGGGTTTGCTGGATGCGCTGCAGCGTGATCTCGATCTTGCGCGGAATGACCCGGCATTGCCTGAAGCGTTGCCGCATCCGCAGGAAATCTGCGAGGACGATCCAGCGCACTTCCTCTCTGGCGTTGCGCGCATACACGATTACCTGCGCAACGGCGACACCTTTCAGGTCAATCTGTCGCGCCAGTGGCGAGCGCGTTATGCGGATCCGCCAAGCGCCATTGCCTTGTATCAATCGTTGCGCCGCGCCAATCCCGCACCCTTCGCGGGTTTGCTCCACCACGGCGACTGGGCGGTCGCAAGTTCCTCGCCGGAGCGATTGCTGGAATTGCGCGACGGCATCGCGCAGACCCGGCCGATTGCCGGTACCCGGCCACGTGTTTTCGGCGATGACGATGCCGCGCGCATCCGCGAATTGCTGGATCACGCCAAGGAGCGCGCCGAACATGTGATGCTGATCGACCTCGAACGCAACGATCTGGGCCGCATCTGCACGCCGGGCACGATCGAGGTGGATGAGATGATGACGGTGGAGAGTTACGCGCACGTGCACCACATCGTTTCCAATGTGCGCGGACGCGTGCGCACCGGCGTGACGCCGGGGCAGGCCATCGCGGCCGTATTCCCCGGCGGCACCATCACCGGTTGCCCCAAGGTGCGTTGCATGGCGATCATTGCCGAACTCGAGGGCATGGCGCGCGGGCCGTACACCGGCGCGCTGGGTTATCTGTGCAACAACGGCGATCTGGATTTGAATATCCTGATCCGCACGTTGCGCCTGCGCGGCAATGAAATCACGTTTCGTGCCGGCGCCGGCATCGTCGCCGATTCGGATGCGCAACACGAGCTGGAGGAAACGCGCGCCAAGGCGCGTGGCATGTTGCGTGCCCTGGGCGCAAACGCGTGAGCGCGCGCGAACTGGTGAACGGCGTCGCCGGCGCGCAACTCTCCGCGAGCGATCGCGGCCTGCTGTACGGTGACGGGCTGTTCGAGACGATCCTGTTCGTGCGGGGCGCGGCGCCATTGTGGGCGCGGCACATGCAGCGCCTGCAGCGCGGTTGCGATCGCCTGGCCTTGCCTGCGCCCGATCGGGAAAATCTCGCTCGCGAGGCGGCGCGGGTCAGCGAAGGCATGGCGCGCGCGGTGGTGCGCGTCACACTGACACGTGGCAGTGGCGCGCGCGGTTACGCGCTGCCGGATGCCATCCAGCCTAGCCGCATCGTTGCCGCATTCGATCCGCCGTTCATCCCGGCGGATTGGTACGCGGGTGGAATCCGGGTACGCTTCGGCGAACTGTGCCTGGCCGCGCAACCGAGGCTGGCGGGCATCAAGCATCTGAACCGCCTGGAACAGGTGCTGGCGCGCGCGGAATGGAACGATCCGGACGTCATCGAGGCGTTGCTGTGCGATGACCGCGGTTGCGTGATCAGCGCCACCGCGGCCAATGTGTTCGTCGCACGTGGCGGCACGCTCGCCACGCCGAGGCTTGATCGCTGCGGCGTGGAGGGCATTGCACGCGCGGAGGCGCTGGCGCAGGTAGCGAACGCGGAAGTGCGCGAGATCAGCAGGGAGGAAGTGATGCAAGCGGACGAAATTTTCCTGTGCTCGAGCGTGCGCGGCATCCTGCCGGTACGCGAATTGGCCGGCCGCGTATTCGAGCCCGGCCCGTTCGCGCGCGCGCTGCAGGCGCATTGGCGTGTGCTCGGTTTATTGCCGGAATGCGCGGCATGAAGCGCCGCAAATCTCCTCGCCGCACGCGCGGGCGCGCGCTGGGCGCCGTGTTGCTGCTGATCGTGCTCGCCGCCATCGCGGTCGCCGCGTGGTTCGGGTTCGACTACACCCGTTTTAGCGATGCGCCGCTGAGCGTACGTGCGCCCAACCAGACATTCGAGATCGCCAAAGGCGAGAGTTTCCGGGAAATCGTCCGTGACCTGCGAGCGGCGCGGCTGTCCGGAGCGCCGCCGCTGTACTGGCGGGTGCTGGCGGAACAACTTGGCGTGGCGGGCTCGCTGCATGCCGGCGAATACGCATTGCCGCGCGGCATCAGCGCGCGCACCCTGCTGGAGAACATGGCACAAGGGAACGTCTTGCAACGGCGCGTCACGCTGGTGGAAGGCTGGACCTTCGCGCAGGTGCGCGCAGCGCTCTCGGCCGCGCCGAAACTCTCGCATCCTGCCACGCAGCTCTCCGATGCCGAGCTGATGAGCAAGCTCGGTGCTGGCGGCCAGCATCCGGAAGGCGAGTTCATGCCCGACACCTACGATTATGTGCTCGGCATGAGCGGTCTGGATGTGCTGGCACGCGCGCACGCGGCGATGCAGAAATACCTCGATGCACAATGGCCCCGGCGCGATCCGGCGATTCCGTTGCAGACGCCTTATCAGGCGCTGATCCTGGCCTCGATCGTGGAGAAGGAAACCGCGCAACCGTCCGAGCGCCCGCAGATTGCCGGCGTATTCGAGCGACGCCTGAAGCTCGGCATGAAACTGGAAACCGATCCGACCGTGATCTATGGATTGGGCGCGAGCTACGACGGCAGGATTCACAGCCGCGACCTGCAAACCGACACGCCTTACAACACTTACACGCGTGCGGGCTTGCCTCCGACGCCGATCGCGCTGCCGAGCCGCGCGGCGATCGATGCGGTGCTGCATCCGGCGCCGGGTGATGCACTGTATTTTGTGGCACGGGGTGATGGCACGCATGCGTTCTCCGCCACCTTGCAGGAACACAATCGCAATGTGGCGATCTACCAGTTGCATAGCGCGCCGGGCGCGGCACCTGCCGCGGCATCGAGCACCGCCGAAAAGCCCGGGTCGGGCTCGTCGGCGGGTGCCAAGAAGAAGAAGTCTCTCCGCCATCGTCACTCGCGCCCATGACCTCTGCGCGCGGCAAATTGATTACCCTGGAAGGTGGCGAGGGCGCTGGAAAAAGCACTTTGCTGCAAGGTCTGCGTGCACATCTCGCCGGCATCGGCATCGATGTGTTGCAAACCCGCGAGCCGGGCGGCACACCGCTGGGCGAATCGATTCGCGCGCTGGTGCTGGACGCGCGACAGCACGGCATGTCCGCGCAGAGCGAAGCCCTGCTGATGTTCGCCGCGCGAGCGCAGCTGGTGCGCGAGGTGCTGCAGCCCGCGCTCGGTGCCGGCCGCTGGGTACTGTGCGATCGTTACACGGATGCCAGTTATGCCTACCAGGGCGGCGGTCGCGGCCTGGACATGCAAATGCTCGCGCGGCTGGAAACGATCGCGACGGAAGGCCTGAAACCCGATCTCACGCTCTTGCTGGATCTGCCGGTGACGCACGGTCGCGCGCGCGCGAGCGGACGCGGCGAAGCCGACCGCATCGAGCGCGAGGAGGATGGATTCTTCGAGCGCGTGCGTGCTGCGTATCTGGCGCGAGCCGCCGACGAACCGACGCGCTTCCACGTACTCGACGCAAGCAGGTCGGCGGACCAGGTGCTTGCCGCTGCCATAGCCGCGATTGATCGGCTGGTTCCCGCATGAACGAAATGACGATCCGGCGCGCGGAAGATTTGCCTGGCTGGCACGCGCAAGCATGGCGCACGCTTTGCGCGCGCGCCGAGCGCGGCAGCCTGCCGCACGCTTTGCTGCTGGGCGGAGCGGAAGGTTTGGGCAAGCGCGCCTTTGTGGAGGCTTTCGTGCGCGCGCGCCTGTGCGAACGGCCGCGCGAAGGCTTCGCATGTGGCGCCTGCCGCGCCTGCGCGTTGCTGGCGGCCGGCACCCATCCGGATCGCATTCTGATCACCTTCGAATTGAACACCGAGGGCAAGCCGCGCAAGGAATTGGTGGTCGAACAAATTCGCACGCTGTCGGCGCGGCTGGCAATGGCGAGCCAGCTTGGCGGCTGGCAGATCGTGGTGATCGATCCTGCCGACGCAATGAATCCGGCGGCGGCCAACGCTTTGCTGAAAACCCTGGAAGAGCCGACCGCGTCCAGCTTGATCCTGGTCGTGGCGGATCATCCCTGGCGCTTGCCGGCGACGATCCGCAGCCGTTGCCAGCGCGTGGATTTTGCGGCGCCAACGTACGAGGACGCGCAAGTGTGGTTGCGTGCGCAAGGCGTCGCGGATGCCACCCGCGTACTGGACGCTGCCGGCGGCAATCCCGGGCGCGCGCTGGCGTTCGCACACAGTGACGAACTGCAGCGGCGCGACAGCGTGGCGCGAGATCTCGCCGCGCTGGCGCGAGGTCGTGCTTCGGTGTACGAGATCGCGCATGCATGGAGCGCGGACGAACCATCGATGCGGCTGGAGCATGCCGCGCGTCTTTTGCACGAAGCGGCGCGGCGCCGCGCAATCCATGCACCGCCGGCCTCCGAGCCCCGCTGGGACAGTGCAATCCTGCAAACCGGTTTCGAACGCAGCAGCCGTCTGCGCGAACAATTGCGCGGGCCATTGCGGGTGGAACCGGCGCTGATCGAATTTCTTTCGGCTCTCCCGTGCGCAAGCTGAGCGAAAGCGCCGCACCGCATGTGCATGGCTTCGCTCTTCACACCCCAACAAGGAATTGCATGAACCTGGACCAGCTGCTTGCCGCGCCAGACGCCTGCCTGCTGATCGTCGCACCGCATCCGGACGATGAATCGCTGGCCGCCGGCGGCGTGATCCAGCGTGCGTTGGCGCACGGCGCGCGCGTGCACATCGTGTTCGTGACCGACGGCGACAACAATCCCTGGCCGCAGCGCCTGCTGGAGCGGCGCCTGCGCATCGGCGCCCGCGAGCGTGAGCGCTGGGGCGCGCGACGGCGGGGCGAAGCGCAGTGCGCGCTGCGCGAACTTGGCGCGGAAGCGGTCGCGGTCCATCGCCTGGGCTGGGCCGACGGCGGTGTCACCTGGAAGCTGGTGGACGAAACCGCCGATGCGATCGCGCAATGGCGCACGCTGCTCGCGGAGATTGCTCCAACCCTGCTGGTGCTGCCGGATCTTGCCGATGGACATCCCGATCACAGCGCGCTGCACGTGCTGATGGAGCTGGTGTTGAACGGCATGCCTGAAACCCGACGTCCGCAGTGCCTTTGCTATTTGTTGCATGGTCACGCAGGCATCGATGATATGCGGCGGGTCGCCTTCGCACTGACGGATCAAGAGCAGACCCGCAAGCGTGCCGCCATCCATGCGCACGCAAGCCAGATCGCGCTGAGTCGACGTCGTCTGTTGCGTTTCGCTACCGCGCGGGAACATTTCGCGGTGGGCGTCGGCAATTGCCTTGGCGACGGCGGCCTGAGCGGACCGCGGCTGCCGTGGCAGCCGCCGCGGGGTTTGCGAAGCACGATGGTGCTGCTGGCGGTGGATGCGCAGGGCGGGCAGCGGATCCCGTGCAAGGATGCGCGCGCAGCGAACCTGTTCTGGCGCAATGGCGCATCGGCGGCGCGCGCCGGGCGCAGCTTGCAGGCGCCGTACTACATCAAGCTTTATTCCAGCGTGCCGTCGCCATGGGTGTTCGATGTCTGGGGCTGGCGTCGATTCGTTGGGTGATGCGGTTCAAAGCGATCGACAGCGACGCTTGACCGCCCTGCCACCGCGCGGCAAGCTGACCGCCTACTCAAGCAGGTGCAACACCATGGCAGCTCCGGGCCTCAATGCGGGCGGCATGCCGCGCCAGGGCATCCTGTCGTTGGCGATCAAGGACAAGAACGCGCTCTATAACGCCTATATGTCGTTCGTGAAAGGCGGTGGGCTGTTCGTGCCCACGGTCAAGCGCTACAGCCTGGGTGACGAGGTATTCCTGCTGCTGACCTTGCCGGATGAAAAGGATCGTCTGCCGGTTGCGGGCAAGGTAGTGTGGATCACTCCGAATGCCGCGCAAGGCAACCGCACCGCCGGCATCGGTGTGCAGTTTTCCGATTCCGCTGATGGCGAAACCGCGCGCACCAAGATCGAATCCATCCTGGCCGGCATCCTGGGTTCGGAGAAGCCGACGCAAACGATGTGAGCGGCAATCGAGCCTGGCCGCGCGGCTGGGCTGAAGCATCAAGGCTCGCAGACGATGCCAAGCCAAAGCTCGCATGCGGCGGATAGCCGCGGAATGGCTGGACTTGCCTTCAAACGTGGTCGGGGAGACAGGATTTGAACCTGCGACTTCTACGTCCCGAACGTAGCGCTCTACCAGGCTGAGCTACACCCCGACGGGCCGCAAATGATAACGGCGCGCGCGCGCGCGGCGCAAGCGTGCTGCGGGATTTTCACAAGCTCTGCTAACCTTTGCGCTTTGCTTGGCGACGAGGGATCCATGCCGACCCAGCCGCGCACCATGCCGGGCGTGCTCGAACTGCTGCCGCGCGAACAGATCGCGTTTCAAGCCATGCTGGACGCGATCCGGCACGGATTCGAGCTGTACGGCTTCGTGCCGGTGGAGACCCCGGCCATCGAGTTTTCCGACGTGCTGCTGACCAAAACCGGCGGCGAAACCGAACGGCAGGTTTATTTCGTCCAGTCCACCGGCGCGCTGGAGCAAGGCGAGAAGCCCGAGCTTGCGCTGCGCTTCGATCTCACCGTGCCGCTGGCGCGTTACGTCGCAGAGCACGAACACGAGTTGGCGTTTCCGTTCCGCCGCTACCAGATGCAGCGCGTCTATCGCGGCGAGCGCGCGCAGCGTGGGCGGTTCCGCGAGTTCTACCAGTGCGACATCGACGTGATCGGCAAGGACACTCTGTCGATCCGCTACGACGCCGAGATTCCGGCGGTGATCCATGCGGTGTTCCGCGTGCTCGACCTGGGCGCATTCACTATCCAGATCAACAACCGCAAGCTGATGCGCGGCTTTTTCGAGGGTTTGGGGCTCGCGGATGGCGAACAACAGATGCTGGTGCTGCGCGAGGTGGACAAGCTCGACAAGCGTGGCGCGCAGCATGTGCGCGACACACTGACCGGCGCGACATTCGGGCTTTCGGACGAATCCGCCCAGCGCATTCTCGAATTCGTGCAATTGCGTTCGACATCGCTTGCCGACGCCCGGGACAAGCTTGCTGCGCTGGCGCCGGGCGGCGAGGTTTTCGAACAGGGCAGGGCGGAATTGCACGAAGTGCTGGATACGATCGCGTTGCTCGGCGTTCCGGAATCGGCATTCGCGTTGAATCTCTCGATCGCGCGCGGGCTGGATTACTACACCGGCACCGTTTACGAAACCACGTTGGACGATCATCCGGAAATCGGTTCGATCTGCTCGGGCGGGCGCTACGACAATCTCGCCGGGCAATACACCAGATCGAAACTGCCGGGCGTCGGCATTTCGATCGGGCTGACCCGGCTGTTCTGGCAATTGCGCGAGGCAAAATTGCTCAAGGCCGCGCGCGGCACTGTGGATGTGCTGGTCACGCAAATGGATGCGGCGCTGTTGCCGCACTACTTGGCGCTCGCACAGCAACTGCGCGGTGCGGGAGTCCGCACCGAAGTGGCGCTGGAAGGCGGCAAGCTCGGCAAGCAACTGAAATATGCCGACCGCGCCGGCATCCGTTACGCGCTGGTGCTGGGCGAAGACGAGATCGCGCGCGGCGTGGTGGCGCTGAAGGATCTCGTCAACGGCGAACAGAGCGAGTTACGGCGCGCAGAAGTGATCGGCATATTGTGCGCAAAACTGAACGATGGAATGCAGCCAAGCGGTGCGCATCGGAGCCAGGCATGAACGCGCGTCGCACGATCACGCTCGACGGCAATCACTTGTCCCGCGCGCAGGTCGTGGCGATCGCGCGCGAAAACGTGGAGGTCGAGCTCGATGATACGCAACTGGAATGCGTGCGCCGCGCGGCGGATTTTCTTGCCGACAAGGTACGCTGCGGCGAGCCGATCTACGGGGTCACCACCGGTTTCGGCAGCAATGCCGACAAATTGCTGGGTGCCCACCGCGCGCGCGACGAACTGCCCGGCGGCAATCCCGAGCCGCGCGAGGAAACCTTGCCGCAGGAATTGCAGCACAACCTGATCATCAGCCATGCGGTGTGCGTAGGCGATCCGTTGGCTCCGGAAGTCGTGCGGGCGATGCTGGCCATCCGCATCAACACGCTGATGCGCGGCCATTCCGGTGTACGCGTCGAAACGTTGCAGGCGCTCGCCGCACTGCTGAATGCCGGCGTGGTGCCGGTGGTTCCGGAAAAAGGCTCGGTAGGCGCCAGCGGGGATCTTGCGCCGCTCTCGCATTTGGCAATCGTGCTGCTGGGCGGCGGCGAGGGCTTTTTTCAAGGCGAACGCATGAGCGGCATGGAAGCCTTGCAGCGCGCCGGGTTGCAGCCGATCAAGCTGTCCTACAAGGAAGGCCTGGCGCTGAACAACGGCACCGCGCAGATGCTGGCCACCGCCGTGCTGGCGCTGGACCAGCTCGAATACCTGCTGGGAATCGCCGATCTTGCGGCGGCGATGACATTGGATGCGTTCGCCGGCCGCAGCGGTGCGCTGCGCGCCGAAGTCCATGCGTTGCGGCCGCATCCCGGACAAATCGACGCTGCCAGAAACGTGCGCGGATTGCTGCGCGATTCGACACTGATCGATATTCCGTATCACCTGGTGCCGCGTTTTCGCACCTGGACCGCGGATGCCTGGCGCGAGCCGCTGGATCGGCGCTTGAGCTTCGATATTTGCTGGGAGTGGGTACCGCCCGGTCAGCGCCATGGGCGTGAGGCTTTTTACCAACGATTCCTGCCGTTCCGGGGCGGCAAGAAACATCAGCCGCAGGATGCTTATTGCCTGCGGTGCATGCCGCAGGTGCACGGCGCGGTGCGCGACGCGTGGTCACAGGCGTGTCGCGTGATCGACATCGAACTGAACTCGGTTACCGACAATCCGCTGATCTTCCCGGATGCCGAAGACGCGCAGCATATCGAGGATCAGGTCATCTCCGCCGGGCATTTCCATGGCATGCCTCTGGCGCTGGCAATGAGCTATGTCAAAGCGGCGATCCCGGTGCTGGCCTCGATTTCCGAGCGGCGCCTGAACAAGCTGGTGGATGCCGCGACCAGCGATGGCCTGCCCGCGTTCCTGACCGGCAACGAGGACGGTACCGATTCCGGCTGCATGATCGTGCAGTACACCGCGGCCGCGCTGGTCAACGATCTGGCCACGCGCGCGCATCCTGCCTCGGTCTACTCGATTCCGACTTCCGCCAATGCGGAAGATCATGTGTCGATGGGCACCAACGAAGCACGCCACGTACTGGCGATGACTTATGACCTCTCCGATGCGCTGGCCCTGGAACTGTACACAGCGGCGCAGGCACTCGACTACCGGCAACAGATGCTCAATGCAGCGCACCGGTTGGCGGCTCGCGGCGACTGGAAAGCACTGGCGGACAAGATCGCCAATGCGCCGCGCGCGGATCACCCGCACCACGCACGGTTTGAGATGGAAGTGTGCGAATTGATGCGCGCCCTGGCTGAGGTGCCGGAGTTTCATGCCGGCGAGGCGGTGCGCGCCGCGCATGCGCGCCTGCGCGAAGCGATCCCGTTCATGCATCGCGACCGCGCGCTGGATCGCGATGTGACGCTGGTCTGCCGGATGGTGCGCGATCGCGCGATCGGCTGATACCGCGCTCCCGAGCCGGGGAGCATTCGCGCAGCGGATCCCGCGGCTTCCCCGCTGCTTCCCGACGCGTCTTCGCCGTGCGGCTTGTGCCGTTTGGCTGCGTCTGTTACATTGCACGTCAATGTACTAATGCATTAATACGATGAAACGACGCCATCTTGAACCGGAAGCCAGCGCCGAGGGCGCCCTGCGCGGGCTTTGCGCGGCGCTGCTGGCCATGCGCGATGCGGGCGAAATGCGCGCGTTTCTCAACGACCTTTGCACGCCGGCCGAGCTGGAATCGCTGGCCGACCGCTGGAGCGTGGTGCCGCGGATTCTGGAAGGCATGCCGTATCGCGAAATCCACGAACACACTGCGGTGAGCATCACCACCATCGGCCGGATCGCGCGGTTTCTCAACAACGGGGCGGGCGGATACCGGCTGGCCGCCGAGCGCGTGCCACGCACACGCGCAAAGGCGAGACGATGAAGGCGCGCGACCGCTTGCGCATCGCCGTGCAGAAGTCGGGAAGGCTCAGCGAGCCGGCATTCAAGTTGCTGGAGCGCTGTGGCTTGTCCTTCGAGCGCGGCAGCGATCGCCTGTTCTGCTTCGGCGAGGGCGAGCCGGTGGACCTGTTGCTGGTGCGCGACGACGATATTCCGGCGCTGCTTGCGCAGGGCGTATGTGACCTTGGCATCGTCGGCCGCAACAAGTTGGCCGAATACGCCTGCGCGGTGGATGCGCCTCCACGTGAATTGCGCGCGCTCGGTTTCGGCGGGTGCCGGCTCTCGATCGGCATACCGCGGGAGATGCAGTACCGGAATGTGCGGCAACTCGCGGGCCTGCGCATCGCCACCTCGCATCCTGGATTGCTGGCGTGCTGGCTGCGCGATCGCGAGATAAGCGCGGAAGTGGTGACGCTCGGCGGTTCGGTGGAAATCGCGCCGCGCCTGGGCACCGCCGATGCGATCTGCGACCTGGTGCAGAGCGGCGCCACGCTGGCCGCCAACCGATTGCGCGAGGTGGAAACCGTTCTGGAAAGCACGGCGGTGCTCGCTTCATCACCGTTCGCGACCGATGGCGCGCGCGGCGAATTGCTCGCGCTGCTGATGGCCCGCGTGGACAGCGCGACGCATGCGCACGTGGCACGGCTGCTGATGCTGCGCTCCGCGCGCGATTCGCTGGATTCGATCCTGAGCTTGCTTCCGTCGGCATCGCGCACCTCGGTGCTGGACGTGGCCGGCCAGCCGGGCCAGGTGATGCTGCAAGCCTGGTGCGCGGGCGAACTGGGCTGGCGCAAGCTGGAAGAGATCAAGCGCGCCGGTGCGCGCGAGTTGTTCGTGCTGCCGGTGGAAAAGGCCTTGGCATGAGCGCGCTGAATTGCAGCGTGCTGGACTGGAACGCGCTGGATGAATCCGCGCGTACCGCGGCGCTGGCGCGACCGCCGTTGTCGCGTTCGCCGGAACTGCGCGAGGATGTCGCGCGGATCATTGCTCAGGTGCGTGGGCAGGGCGACGCCGCGCTGCGGAAATTGGCCGCGCGCTTTGATCATTGCGAGCTGGATGCGCTGGAAGTTGCGCCCGAGGAATTCGTGCAAGCCCAAGCGGGGCTCGATGCCGGGCTGAAGCGGGCACTGGACGAAGCCGCCGCGCGGATCGATTTGTTCCATCGCGCCTGCGCGCCGCAATCCGTGAGTGTGGAAACCGCGCCGGGCGTGCGCGTTGAGCGCATCTTGCGGGCGATCACGCGTGTCGGCCTTTATGTGCCCGCCGGCAGCGCGCCGCTGCCCTCGACGGCATTGATGCTCGGCATTCCCGCGCGCATCGCCGGCTGTCGCGAGGTGATCCTGTGCACGCCGCCACGCGCGGACGGGCGCTGCGACCCTGCGGTACTTTATGCTGCACGGCGCTGCGGAGTGCAACGCGTGTTCAAGTTGGGCGGCGCGCAGGCGATCGCGGCGATGGCGTTCGGCAGCGAGTCGGTACCCAAATGCGACAAGCTGTTCGGGCCGGGCAATAGCTGGGTGACCGAAGCCAAGCTGCAGGTCTCGATCGAGCCTGAAGGCGCAGCGATGGACATGCCAGCCGGCCCTTCGGAAGTGCTGGTGATCGCGGATGAAACCGCCGATGCGCGCTTTGTCGCCGCCGATTTGCTGGCGCAGGCCGAACACGGCCCGGATTCGCAGGCGATTCTGCTCAGCACGTCATCCGAGCGGCTGGATGCCGTGGCCGAGGAATTGTCTCGTCAGTGCGCTGTGCTGCCGCGCGCCGCGATTGTGCGGCAAGCGCTCGCGCACAGCCGCGCGATCCGGGTCGCATCGCTGCCTGATGCGGTGGCGCTCAGCAATCGCTATGCGCCGGAACACCTGATCCTGCACGTTGCGCAACCGCGCGCGCTGCTCGACCGGATCGAGAGCGCAGGTTCGATTTTCCTTGGCGCATGGACGCCGGAAACACTGGGCGACTATTGCAGCGGCAGCAATCACGTGCTGCCCACCTATGGTCATGCCCGTAGTTGCAGCGGCGTATCGGTGGCGAGCTTCCTCAAAGCGATCACCGTGCAGGAAGCGAGCGAGGCGGGCTTGCGCGCGATCGGCCCGTGCGCCGCGGCGATCGCGAGTGTCGAAAAGCTGCATGCCCACGGCAACGCGGTGACATTGCGACTCGCTGCATTGGACCGCGCGGCATGAGCGCACTCGACCTCGCCCGCGCCGAACTGCGCGTCCTGCAGCCGTACTCTTCGGCGCGCATGGAGGCGCGCGGCGGCAGCATCCTGCTGAATGCCAACGAATCGGCGTGGCCTCCGCTCGAAGGTGATGCGGATATCAACCGCTATCCGGAACCGCAGCCCGCGCGGTTGGTCGCGGCGCTCGCGGATCTTTACGGTGTGAAAACCGATCAGGTGCTGGTCGGTCGTGGCAGCGATGAGGCGATTGACCTTCTGGTACGCGCGTTCTGCCGTGCAGGGCGGGATGCCGTGCTGATTTCACCGCCGACCTTCGGCATGTATGCGATCTGCGCGCGCATCCAGCAGGCCGGGGTGATCGAGGCGCCGTTGCGCACGGATGGCGCGCTGGACATGGATGCGCTGCTCGGGGGCGTGAGCGATGCGGTGAGGCTGGTATTCGTATGCGCGCCGAACAACCCGACCGGTGCGACGGTTGCGCGGTCAGAGGTCGAACGCCTGCTGACAGAACTGGACGGGCGCGCGCTGCTGGTCGTGGACGAGGCCTATGTCGAATTCGCCGATGACGCCAGCGTGGCCGATCTGATTGCGCAGCACGATCACCTGGTCGTGCTGCGCACGCTGTCGAAAGCCTGGGCGCTGGCCGGTGCACGCGTGGGTACATTGCTCGCGCGCACGGAAATCGTTTCGCTGTTGCGGCGGATCATGCCGCCTTATCCGGTGCCTTCGCCGTGCGCGCAGGCCGCATTGCGCGCGCTTTCCCCGCAAGGACAGTTGCGGATGCGCGAGCGGGTCGCGGCAATCCGCGCCGAACGCACGCGCATGCGCGACATGCTTTCCACGATCCCATGTGTGCGTGCGGTGCTGCCTTCGCAGGCCAATTTCCTGTGCGCGCGCTTTACCGACGCCGGTGCAGCTTACGGCCGCTTGTTGGCGGCGGGCATCCTGGTGCGTGAACTGCGCCGTTATTCGGGGCTTGAAGATGCCTTGCGCATCACCATCGGATGCGCTGAGGAAAACGCGCGGGTGCTGGCGGTACTCGGCGAGTGTGCAACGTGAAACGCAAACTGCTGTTCGTGGATCGCGATGGCTGTCTGCTGGTGGAACCGGCCGATGCACAGGTAGACAGTTTCGCCAAGTTCGACCTGATGCCCGGTGTGATTGGCGCATTGCAGCGTTGCGTGCGCGCCGGCTACGAGCTGGTGATGGTCAGCAATCAGGACGGTTTGGGAACGGCGGCATTTCCACGGGCACACTTCGACGGCCCGCAGGAGTTGCTGCTGCGCCTCCTCGCTTCGCAAGGCATCGTTTTCCGCGAGGTGCTGATTGATTGCAGCTCTGAGCATGAGGGCCGGGATACCCGCAAACCCGGTTGCGGCCTGGTGCGGCACTACCTCGCCGATGACAGTTGGAGCCGCGCTGATTCGGCCATGGTCGGCGACCGTGAAACCGACATGCGGTTCGCCGCCAACCTTGGCGTGCGCGGATTCCAGTTGGGCCACGACATCCGCGACTGGGCGGATGTCGCGCATGGCTTGCTGGATGCGCCGCGCGCGGCTGACGTGCTGCGCGAAACGCGCGAGACCCGCGTCAGGGTGCGCGTGGATCTCGACCGTGCCAGCGAGCCGCGCATCCGCAGCGGGCTGGAATTCTTCGACCACATGCTGGAGCAGTTTGGCAAACACGGCGCCTTTGCGCTGGAGCTGGAATGCGCGGGCGACCTGTGCGTGGACGAACATCACACCGTCGAGGATTGCGCGCTGGCCCTGGGCCAGGCACTGCGGCAGGCGTTGGGCGACAAGCGCGGCGCGGCGCGGTACGGATTCAGCCTGCCCATGGACGATTCGCTGGCGAACGTGGCGCTGGACTTGTCGGGGCGCGCATATTTCGTTTTCGATGGAAGCTTTCCGCGCGAACGCGTGGGCGATCTGCCGACCGAACTGATACCGCATTTCTTCCGCTCGCTTTGCGACGCGCTCGGCGCCGCGCTGCACCTGCGCGTTCGCGGCGACAACGCGCATCACATGGCGGAGGCCTGCTTCAAGTGCGTGGCGCGCGCGCTGCGTCAGGCGCTCGCGCGTGACGGCGATGATCTGCCGAGCACCAAGGGCGTGCTGGCATGACGGTCGTGATCGTGGATGCAGGCGGCGCCAATATCGGCTCGCTACGCGGCGCGCTGGGGCGGCTGGGCGTGAATGCCGCGCTGACCGCCGACCCGGAAGAAATTCGCGCCGCCGACAAGCTGATCCTGCCGGGCGTCGGCGCGGCGGGCGCGGCGATGGCGCGGCTGCGTACGCTGGACCTCGTCCAGGTGCTGCGTGCCGCGACGCAACCACTGCTCGGCATTTGCCTTGGCATGCATCTGCTGTGCGCGCATTCGGAGGAGGATGACAGTGAGTGCCTCGGCTTGATTCCCACAAACGTGCGCCGGCTCGCCCGCCGGCCGGGGCTGCGCGTGCCACACATGGGCTGGAACCGGCTGAAAGCCATTGCGCCGCATCCGCTGACCGCGGATTTGGGCGACGATGCGCATGTCTATTTCGTGCATAGCTATGCCGTGCCGGTCAACGGCTGCACGCTCGTTTCGACCGAGCATGGCGAGCCGTTTTCTTCGGTGATGGCGGAGGGAAACCGTTTCGGCATGCAATTCCATCCCGAGCGTTCCGGTGCGGTTGGCGCGAAGCTGCTGGAGCGCTTCCTCGCACTATGAGCTTCGAGATCATTCCATCGGTCGACCTGCGTGGCGGCCGCGTCGTCAGGCTGATGCAGGGTGACTACGAGCGTCGCACCACCTATGCGGTGGATGCGCGTGCACTGGCGGCTAGTTATGCGCAGGCAGGTGCGCGCTGGCTGCATGTCGTGGATCTGGACGGCGCGCGCGTTGGCCGCTTCGGAAATCTCGGAACCATCGAGGCCCTCGCAGGTGAGGGAATGCAGGTGCAGGCCGGCGGCGGTGTGCGCGAAGGGAGCGATCTGCAAAGCCTGTTCGACGCCGGCGTCGCGCGCGTGGTGATCGGCAGTGTGGCGGTGCGTGAACCGGAACGCGTGGCAGGCTGGCTGGAAACGTTTGGTGCCGACCGGATCGTGATCGCGCTGGATACCCAGCGCACAGGTGAATGCTGGGCTTTGCCGGTTTCCGGCTGGACCGAGGCGAGTGCGCGCACGCTGGACGAACTGGCGCCCTGGTACGCGGCGCGCGGCGCGCGGCATTTGTTGTGCACCGACATCGCGCGTGACGGCATGCTCGCCGGCTGCAACACGGGCCTGTATCGGCAACTCGCGAACATCGCGCCGCAGCTCGCGGTGCAGGCATCCGGCGGGGTGCGCTCATTCGGGGACGTGTGCGCGGTGCGCGCAGCAGGCGCCAGCGGGGTGATCATCGGGCGCGCCTTGCTCGACGGCCGCTTGACGATAGCGGACATGCTGACTGCAACGGGTGTCGCTTCATGCTGACGCGCCGAATCATCCCGTGCCTTGACGTGAAGGATGGCGAAGTCGTGAAAGGCGTCCGCTTTCGCGATCACGTGGTGATCGGAGGGATCGTGGAACTGGCCCGCCGTTACCGCGACGACGGGGCAGACGAACTGGTGTTCTACGACATCGCGGCAAGCCCGCGCGGGTGCGGCCTGCAACCCGAGTGGGTCGAGCGCGTCGCACGGGAACTGGATGTTCCGTTTACCGTGGCCGGCGGCATCCGCTCCGTCGCGGATGCGCGCGCGGTGCTGCATGCCGGCGCCGACAAGATTTCGATCAACTCACCCGCACTGGAGCGGCCTGAATTGATCGACGAGCTTGCAAGCGAGTTCGGTTCGCAATGTGTGGTGGTGGGCGTCGATTCGCTGCGCGATGCGGATGGCGAGTGGCACGTGCGGCAATACACGGGCGACCCGGACAAGACGCGCGCGCTGATGCGGTCCACGCTGGACTGGATCGTCGAGGCGCAGCAGCGCGGCGCCGGCGAGATCGTGCTGAATTGCATGGGCCACGACGGCGTGCGTGCCGGTTACGACATCGAGCAACTGTGCGCTGTGCGGAAAAGTTGTGAAGTGCCACTGATTGCTTCCGGCGGCGCGGGCACCATGGAGCATTTCCGCGACGTGTTCGACGAGGCGGATGTGGATGGCGCGCTGGCCGCCAGCGTGTTCCACGGCGGCGCGATCGCGATTCAACCGCTCAAGGATTATTTGCGCGGGCAGGGCATTCGGGTACGACCGTCATGACGGGTTTTGATTCCGACCGGCTGGACTGGGACAAGAGCGGCGGATTGCTGCCGGCGATCGTGCAGCATGCGCGCAGCGGCGAGGTACTGATGCTGGGCTGGATGAATCGCGAGGCACTGGATGCCACGCTTGCCGGAGGGCAAGTCATTTTCTTCAGCCGCAGCAAGCAGCGGCTGTGGCGCAAGGGCGAGACCTCCGGCCACGTGCTGGATGTCGAAGCGATCCGCGCCGATTGCGATGGCGACACGCTGCTGATCACGGCGCGGCCGCGCGGATCGACGTGTCACCTGGGCGTATCCAGCTGCTTTGGCGAAAATGCCGCGCCGCCGCTCGCGTTCCTGGCCGAACTGGACGCGCTGGTCGAGCGCCGTGAAGCCGAGCGTCCGCCGGAAAGTTACAGCACGGCGCTGTTCGAGAGCGGTGTGCAGCGGATCGCGCAGAAGGTCGGCGAGGAAGCAGTGGAAACCGCGTTGGCTGCGGTGGCGCAGAACGATGAAGCCTTGATCGGCGAAGCTGCCGATCTGCTCTATCACCTGGTCGTGCTGCTGCGCGCGCGCCGGTTGTCGCTCAGTGATGCGAGCGAGCTGCTTCGGCAGCGGCACGAGGCGCGGATAAGGGTTTGAACGGCACCACCGCACCCGCCGGGTTCTGATTTTCCCATGTGGCCAATTGCACCTGGATGCCCGCACCAGGGGCGATCTGCGGTTCGGAAGGCGTGTAGCCGTCGTGCTTTTCCCATTGAGCGACTTCCGTGCGCGCCAACTGGAACGCCCGGGCGAAGTCGCCGGTGCGGTTCAGCGCATCCACCAGGAATGCGTGGCCAAACCAGGTGAGCTGCGATTGCTCACCGCAGCCGAACGAGGAGCGGTCGCCGCGCGCGGCGGTGATCACCAGAGTGCCCGCACCGTGCAGCGGCGGAATGAAGCCGCCGGAATAACAGGCGTTGACGACAACCACTTTGTACTTGAATGGATGCTCGTTGAGGATGCCGGCGAGATCGTTGGCGCCGATCTGATCAAGCGGCAGCGGATCCATGTCCACCAGCAGCGTGTGATCTTCGCTGCCGTGGCTCGTGAGATACAGCAGCAGAATGTCCTGTTTGGGATTCATCTTCGCTGCCGCCGCATCCAGCGCGCTTTCGAGATTGCTCCAGTCCGCCAGCGGACGGGTGGTCAGCGCAGCCGGGTTGTTCTCCAGCACGATCACGTGACCGGCTGCGTGGAAGCGTTGCGCAAGGAGCCTGCGAAAATATTCCGCCTCATTGCGGAACACGTTCTCGCTGCCGTCGCCGGCAAACACGATCGCGTAAAGGTTTACCTTGCCGGGCGTGCGCGGTTTCAGTTGCGAGATTTCACGGTCGAGCAGGTCGGGTTGCGCAACCATCACTTGTTCCGGCGTGGGCGCATCGGCCGGCCAACCCCGGTCGGGCAAAAGCGAAGGCGGTGCTTCGGCGCTCAGCAGTGGTTTGCGAGGGGTTGTGGAAGCGCCCGGCGCTAAATGGCTGCCTCTGATGGTCGGCTGCGGTGTGGTCCGAAAGGCTTGATGCGTGCGCCAGGCATTCCAGCCCAGCACCGCGCCGGCGCCGACCAGAAACGCCAGCATGATCGTCAGAGCGCTGCGCATGTTCAGATCGTGATCCCGTCGAAGCCGGTGACGCAAGCATGCGACACATCCTGTGGGCAAATTTCCGGCGGCCGACATACCTGCATCGTGCCCAGACCCGCTTTGCGCGCGGCATCCAGCTCGGCAGCGATGTCGGAGAGGAACAATACTTCGCCAGGCCGCACGTCCATTGCCGAAGCGATCCGCGCATAGGCTCCGGGTTCGCGCTTGCCGCCGATTTCGGTATCGAAGTAGCCGTCGAACAGGGGCGTGAGGTCGCCCGCTTCGGAATGCGCGAAAAACAGTTTCTGCGCAGCGACCGAACCCGATGAGTACACATACAGTCGCAAGCCGCGCGCTTTCCACTCGCGCAACTTGGCCGCGACTTCCGGATACAGGTGCGCGCGGTAGGCACCGGTTTCGTAGCCTTCGCGCCAGATCATGCCCTGCAGTGCTTTCAGCGGGGTGGCCTTGCGGTCTTCGTCCAGCCAATGCAACAACGCGGCGACGATGGCGTTGCGATCGAATTCGGCAACGCCGATTTCGCGCGCGACTTCGCCCAGCCAACGTCGTACATCGGTATCTCCGCAATGCGCGTCGACGAAAGCGGGCAGCCGCGCGCGCGAATACGGAAACAGTACATCTTTCACGAACGCGATTGAACTGGTCGTGCCCTCGATATCCGTGAGGATGGCACGCAGGCCGGAAGCTGCACTCACGCCGCGGCACCCGCTCCGGCGCGCATGCCCTCGGCATAACCCGAGTACGCGGTTTCGATTGCGCGCTTCACGCCGATGGGATCGGCGAGCCGCTGCAGAAGCATGGCGGTTTCGCCGCGGCCGGTGATTTCGATGTTGCCGTAGCGAAGAACGCGACCCCAGAACGATTGCCTGAGATCGACCGTCTCGATCGAGGCCAACCGCAATTCGGTGGATTGCCGGCCGACCAGGCCGGTTTTGCGAATCACACGCTGGTTGGTGACGCCTTGTTCGATCGCGTGCAGGACGAGCCATTCGTACAGCGCGATGGAGGCTGTGATCACCGCTACCGCCAATGCCAGCCACCACATCCGCTGCCACGCGCAGACGATCACCGCGGCCAGACCCAGTAGCAGTACGAACCACAGCCGCAACCAGACCAGCCAGTGCAAATGGAATATCGCCACGATCTTCTCGCCTGGCGCGAGCGATTGTTCGATGTAGGACATATCAGGTTCCCCTAGGGAGATTTCGGTACAAAGGCGAAAGCGTTGTCCGCCAAAGCCGCGAAGGATGCAAAGTATCAAAGCCACAAAAAGCAATTCTCGCCATTCACTCCGACGAGAGCCGGCATTCGCTTTCTCTCGTTGGGTTCAGAGTCGCCGGATCCCCGTTGGCGGGGCTGACATGCGGTGGTATTTGAGTCTGCTCTCTTTGCGCCGTATGCGCACTTTGCGTCCTTGGCGGATCAAGCCGCCTTGATGCGCGTTCAATTCTCCAAACGCGGAAACCGCTGCGCGATTTCGTCGCCGGTGAACTGTGCCACCCAGCCTTCCGGGTTGGTGAACAGGCGGATGGCAACGAAACCCGGATTCGGCCCCATGTCGAACCAGTGGCGGGTGTGATCGGGCACACCGATCAGGTCGCCTTGTTTGCACAGCACTTCATAGATGCGATCATTGATGTGCAACGTGAACAGGCCCTCGCCGGCGACGAAAAAGCGTACCTCGTCCTCGGCGTGGGTGTGCTCGTTCAGAAACTTCTGCCGCAGTGTCTCTTTTTGCGGATGATCTGAGGCCAGCGAAATCACATCGACGGCCCTGTAGCCATGCGCGCGCTGCAACCGTTCTATATCGGCCCGATACGCTTCGATCACCGCTTCCGGCGCGGCACCCGGCGCGATCGGCTGTGCTGCCTGCCAACGCTCGAACCGCACGCCCACCTTGCCAAGTTCGCGCGCGATCTGCGCGTGATCCTCGAACGTGTGCAGTGGCGCGTCGCTTTGCTCGTCAAAAATGCGCAGCCGGCTCACGAGTTCAACCTCCCGAAAAGGATTTCGCGAGAGTGGCTTCGCCGGTGGTTGCAGGTTCCGTGTTGCCTCCACAACCCCGGGCCCGCTCTTGCGGCGCAAGAGAGAGCCGGCCCCCTTTGCTAAAGGGGGCAAAAAATCCGCAGCACGACGATAACTTCGAGGTCATTTCGATAATCTTCGCAAATCCAATTCGCATCCGAGCATGAATTCCAGTGCTTCCAGATGGCGACGGGTTTCGGCCATGTCGCGGCCCCAAGTGTAAATGCCGTGCCCGTCTATCAGATAGGCGCGCAGCGGCTTGCCGGCGTCAAGCCAGGTGTCCACGCGCGCAATCAGGTCCCCCATTTCCTGCGTATTGGGAAACACCGGGATGTGCAGCGTGGCATCGTGGGTGGCGTAACCGGCAAAAGCCTTCAACAATTCATATCCGGCCAGTTTGACCGCGCCGTCCGCGGCGAACAGCCTGGATGCGACGGTCTGGGTGCGCGAATGCGTATGCAATACCGCGCCGGCATCGGGAAAGCGCCGGTAGATCTGGGTGTGCAGCGCGGTTTCCGCAGAGGGTCGCGCGTCGGTACCGACCGCACGACCGTCGAGGTCGATCACCATCACGTCTTCGGGTGTAAGTGCGCCCTTGTCGCGACCGGAGGTGGTGATCGCGGCATGATTCGCGTCCAGCCGCATCGAAAAATTGCTGCTGGTCGCGGGCGTCCAGCCGAGCGCTGCAAGCTGCATGCCGGTGTGAGCGATTTCGCGCGCGCACGCGGCGAGGCGCAGGAGATCGACACCCGCGGCGCTCGGCCGAGATCCAAAAAGCGGCTTGTTCATGCGGCCGAATTTACCATGCAGCCGGAAAGCGTAGGATAGGCAGGCTTCCCTCTGACTCAGGAGTCAACCATGAACGAGATCGTTTGCACCCGCCGACGCTTTCTTGGGTTGGTCGGCGGCGCGACCGGTGGCGCGATACTGGTCGCGTTATTGCCGCGCAAAGTACATGCCGCGGATTTGCCGCACCTGACCGAAGCCGATCCCACCGCGAAGGCCTTGCATTACACCGACGACGCCAGCAAAGCGCCAGCGCCGCACAAGGCGGGGCAGGCCTGCGCCAATTGCCGGTTCTTCCAGGGCACGGCTGGGCAGGAATACGGCCCTTGCGCGTTGTTTCCCGGCAAGGCAGTGCACGCCAAGGGGTGGTGCGCGGGCTATTCGGCGAAGGTTTGATCGCGGGCATTGATGCAACCAATGCGCGACGGCGACACCTGAGCGGGCAATCGAAGACGATTGCAAGAGGGCTGTCCCGAGAAAACCGTCCCCCCAAAACAACATCACCCGGGATACGGCAGGCGGAGGAGCTGACTACGCCTGCCGCACCCGGGCGACAATCCGGGGTCCACTGCCAATGGAAAAGCCCGCGGAAGGAGGATCATAGCGCGGGTCGGCCGGGGTATCCAATGCAATCGGCCTGTCCACAGGAATGGACTTATACACACATATAAAGCATATACTTAGATGATGTTGTATATGTCTATTCTTGTTCATTCAGGGTGGCGCGAGGGGCTTCGGAAAAGCTGGGGCTGGTCGGCGCAAATGACTGTGGCGGTAGCCATAGCCGAAGTAGATGGCCAGACCGACCAAGGTCCACAAGCCCATCAGGCTCCAGTTGTACCAGTTCTCCCAGTACAGCAGCATCAGGCAGCTGAGTACGCCCAGGGTGCAGGTGACGGGCGCCCACGGCACCCGGAAGGTGCGCGGCAGTTCCGGGCGGGTGCGGCGCAGGATCAATACGCCGATGCAGACCGCGCAGAATGCGATCAGCGTACCCATCGACACGAGGTCGCCGAGAATATCCAGCGGAAAAATCGCCGCCAGCCCGGCGATGCCGGCGCCGGTGATCAACGTGTTGATGTGCGGCGTGCGATAGCGCGGATGCAATCTGGCGAAAACGGGCGGCAGCATGCCATCCCGGCCCATGATCATGAAAATGCGCGGCTGTGCGATGACCATCACCAGCACCACCGAGGCCAACCCGATCATCGCGCCGATCTCAACCAGCCAGCGCAACCAGTTCAATTGCGGATGCGCTCTCACCGCGGTCACCACCGGCTCGGAGGTTCCGAGTTGCGCAAACGGCAGCAGCCCGGTCAGCACCGCAGCCATGCCGATGTAGAGGATCGTGCAGACGGCAAGCGAAGCCAGCGTGCCGATCGGCAGATCGCGTTGCGGATTCTTGGCTTCCTGCGCGGCCGTGGAGGTGGCTTCGAAACCGATGTAGGCGAAGAACACCAGCGTGGCGGCGCGCATGATGCCGCCCCAGCCGTATTTCTCCGGCCCTTCCGATGGCGGGATGAACGGGTGCCATAGGTGCGGGTTCACGTACTTCCAGCCGGCAATGATCACGACCACTATCAGCGCCACCTTCAGCGCCACCATCGCCGTATTGACGCCGCTGGATTCGCGGATGCCGACATAGCACAGCCACGTCAGTGCCAGCACCAGTGCCACCGCCGGAAGGTTGAGAAACGCCCCGGTGAGAATGAGGTGATTGTCCTGGAATGCCAGCGGTGCGTTGGTCAGCGCCGCGGGCAGGTGCAATCCCATGTGATCCAGCAGGCTGGTGAAGTACCCCGTCCAGCTCACCGCCACGGCGGATGCCGACACGCCGTATTCCAGCACCATGTTCCAGCCGATGAACCAGGCAGCCAGTTCGCCGAGCGTCGCGTACGCGTACGAATAAGAACTGCCCGACATCGGGATCAGGGTGGCGAACTCGGCGTAGCACAGTGCCGTGAAGCTGCAACACACCGCCGCGATCAGGAACGACAGCAGCACCGCCGGCCCCGCGTGCTCGGCCGCGGCTTGCCCGGTAATCACGAAGATGCCGCCGCCTATGACCGCGCCAATGCCGAGCGCGGTCAGACCCCACGGCCCGAGCGTGCGCCGCAGCTCGATACCATTGATGCTTTCGGAGCCTGCGAAATCGGTTTTCTTGGCGAGCAACTGGGAGAACATCAGCGGACTCCGGAAGATTCAGGGCCGGCCTCGCGCCGACCCATGCCATCGCAGGAGGTCACACGATGTCTTCCAGTGCATGCGCGATGCCTTCCGGAGAGAGCTGGCTGCGGCGGTAGCCGTACAGGCGATAGAGCACCAGGCCAACCACTGCCCAGAGTGCGAACACCACCTTGGCGACAAGGCTCAGATTGACGAACAGCAAGATGCAGCCGATAACCGCCAAGGGGCAGACCACCCACACCAAAGGAGTCCGGAATGGACGTGGACGATTCGGCTGCTGCTTGCGCAGGATCATCACACCGATCGAGACCATGGCGAAGGCCAGCAACGTGCCTGCATTGGAAGTGTCGGCGAGCTTGCCAACTGGAAACAGCGCGGCGCAGAACGACACCACGAAGCCGGTGACATAGGTGATTACATGGGGCGTAAAGAAACGCGGATGAACATTGGAGAACGCGCCTGGTAGCAAGCCGTCACGCGACATCGTGAAGAAGATGCGGGTCTGTCCGAACATCATCATCAGGATCACGGAAGGCAGTGCGACGATTGCAGCGAGTTCGATGAGGATGCCTATCCAGGGATGCTGGAGTACGCGCATCACGTGCGCCAGCGGTTCATTGCTGCACACCAGTGCCTGTGAACCCTTGCAGGCGGCGGCCATCGCCGGTGTGCCCGGATCAAGGATTGCTCCGTTCAGTGCGTGCATCGGTTGGGCGCCGACCGAACCGGCTGCGCCGTACCCCACAAGCAGGTAGAAGATGGTGCAGATCGCCAGCGCGCCGATCAGACCGATCGGGATATTGCGTTGGGGGTTTTTGGTTTCCTCTGCAGCGGTGGAAACCGCATCGAAGCCGACATAGGCGAAGAAGATGGATGCCGCCGCGCCGAGTACGCCCACGCCGCCGGTAGGGCTGCCCCAGCCGGCCGGCAAGAAGGGGTGCAGATTGGCGCCCTTTACCGCCGGTACCGCGATGATCACGAAGATGGTCAGCGCGATGATCTTGATCGCCACCAGCACCGCATTCACGCGTGCGCTCTTGGAAGTGCCGATCACCAACAGCCAAGTCACCGCGACGCCGATCAGAAAGGCGAGCAGGTTGAACCCGCCACCGAGGAACGGCCCGGTTTGCAGCCAAGCCGGTAGAGAAAGGACGCCCGGCTTGATGAGCCCGAAGACGCCCCCGTTGAGCAAACCGTTCACATAGCCGGACCAGCCCACGCATACCGCAGTCGCCCCGATGGCGTATTCCAGCACCAGTGCCCAACCGACAATCCACGCGATCAACTCGCCAAGCACGCCGTAGGTGTAGGTGTATGCCGAACCGGAAACCGGCAACATGGCGGCCAGCTCCGCGTAGGAAAGCGCCGCTAGCCCGCACACCACAGCCGCGATCACGAAGGCCAGCATCATGGCGGGGCCGGATTTCTGCGCCGCTTCCGCGGTCAATACGAAAATGCCGGTGCCGATCACCGCGCCGATGCCGAGCAGGGTCAACTGGATCGGGCCGAGTTGACGCTTCAGTGATTTCTTTTCGGCCGTCGCGAGAATCTGGTCGAGCGGCTTGATGCGCCAGAAGATCATTTGCATTCCCCCCGCGTACTGCGCGATTCGTGGACAGCCTCGGCGAGGAGGCTGCGATGGTTGAGGTGTGCGCGCGTCCCGGCATCGCAGCGTTGCGAGCCTACGCGAGCCCTGCTGGATCGGCAAGGGGCGGAAGGCCATCTTTGTGCCCGGCAGATTCAGAGCCGCAGGCAGCCATCCAGGGATGCACCGTTCGGCTTCCTGCTTCACCGCGTTCGACGCGACAGTCCCCCCGACCGTCGCTAACGTTTCACGCTCGACCTGAAAATTCGCCGGTGCCGGTGTTCACCCAGACCTTCTCGCCGGTGCGGATGTATTCCGGCACCTGGATTTCGATACCTGTATCGAGCTTCGCGGGCTTGGTGCGCTTGGTGGCGCTGGCGCCCTTCAGCTCCGGCGCGGTATCCACCACCGTGAGCGACAC
>DATNFU010000056.1:0-12217 GCA_035606235.1 Rhodanobacteraceae bacterium | reverse complement strand
GGCGAAATCCAGCGCATCGTGCGGCACCTGCGCGATCGCGGCATCGGCGTGCTGCTCACCGATCACAACGTGCGCGAAGCGCTCGGCATTTGCGAGCACGCCTACATCTTGAACGAAGGCAAGGTGCTGGCGCGCGGCACGCCCGCGGAAATCCTGGCGCATGAACAAGTGCGCGAGGTGTATTTGGGCCGTGAGTTCCGGATGTAGTCTGCGCGGTTGCGCAACTTGCGCTCGGCCTCTCGCCGCCGTCGATGGTGCTCGGAATCGGGCAGGTGATCGTCCCTGGTGCCTGACGTCGATCCTGCGTCCCTTGGCCCCCGCTCAGGCGAATAAGCGATGCCACTCAACACATGGCATGCGCGCCCGGCTTCGCCCTTCGCCCGGCGGCTTTGCGCCTGCGCGCGGCGGCGTACCCGCGCGATCGGCTCGCACCGCCCATGCTTCCAAAAACTATCCGTTCACACCGCGTAGGGTTAGGATGCCCACTCCGTAGCCGCGACACCTCACCGCCCACGCATGAAGCCCGGTATACAGCTCCGACTCCATCAGCAGCTTGCGCTCACGCCGCAATTGCAGCAGGCGATCCGGCTATTGCAGTTGTCGCAGGTCGAACTGGAAACCGAACTGCGCGAGCTGGCGGAAACCAACCCGCTGCTGGAGCTGGATGCACCCGAAGACAGTGACGACGATGCGGCCGAGGGCGAAGCGGAATCCACGCCGCCCGAAACGGCCGATGCCGAACCCGAAGCCGCGGCCGAATACGACGCCGAACCCTGGGAACGACGCGAACTGGGTGGCGATGCGCCGCAGTCGAATTTTTCCGGTGACGATGACGACGCGCCCGAACATCAGGATGCCGTGCAGGAAGGCCTGCGCGAACACCTGATGTGGCAGTTGAATCTGGCGCGCTGTTCCGATCGCGACCGCGTGATCGCGATCGCGATCATCGATGCACTGGATGCGGATGGCTATCTGCATGAAGGCCTGGAGCCGGTGCAAGCCGCGCTGAGTTCGTTCGCCCCGCCGCCCACGACCGAGGAAATCGAAGCGGTGCGGCATCGCGTGCAGCGCTTCGATCCGACCGGCGTCGCCAGCCTCGATCTGCGCGACTGTCTCGACGTGCAGTTGCAGCAACTGGATGTCAATACTTACGGCCGCTCGCTGGCATTGCGCATCGTTGCTTCCGAACTGGAACTGCTGGCGCGCCGCGATTTCGTCCGGTTGGGTCGCAAGCTGGATGCCCAGGCGGACGACGTGATCGCGGCGGCCACGCTGATCCGCGGGCTTGATCCGCGCCCTGGCGCGGCATTCGATCCGGCGCCCACCGAATACATCGCGCCGGATGCCTACGCGGTGAAGAGCGAGGGCCGCTGGCGCGTGGCGCTGTCGCCCAATTGTCAGCCGAGGCTTGCGATCAACCGCCATTATTGCGATCTGATCGCGCGCGCACGTCGCAACGACGCGACCTATCTGCGTGGCCAACTGCAGGAAGCGCGCTGGTTGATGAAAAGCCTGAAGGCGCGCGCCGATACGCTGTACAAGGTCGCGCAGGCGATCGTGCGCACCCAGAGCGCGTTCCTGGATTACGGCCCGGAGGCGATGAAGCCGCTGGTGCTGCGCGAGGTCGCCGATGAACTTGGCATGCACGAATCCACCATCTCGCGCGTCACCACGCGCAAGTATCTGCACACGCCGCGCGGCACCTTCGAGTTCAAGCATTTCTTCTCCAGCGGCGTGGCCACGGACGACGGCGGTGCGGCTTCCGCCACCGCGATCCAGGCGATGATCCGCAAGCTCGTGGCGGAGGAAGACCCGCGCAAGCCGTTATCCGATCAGGGCCTCACCACGGAGTTGAACAAGCGCGGCATCCAGGTCGCGCGCCGCACGGTGGCGAAATATCGCGAGGCGCTCCGCATCCCAAGCTCCGGCGAGCGCCAGCGCGCGGGGTGAAAAGACGTAGAAAGTGGGCAGCGGGAAGTGAAATAACAATATCGTCATTTGGGGGCAGTTTCGGCCCCATCGGGAACGGAACCCGGATTCTTCTTCGTCTGGAGAGCAGATTCCGGGTTCCGCGCGGCGCTCGATCCCGGGATGACGGCATGGTGGGCGCACTTTCCCGATTCCCGTTCGCGGAACTTTCTTTTCACTTCGATACTCGCAAGATAGGGGCCTCTTTCAAATCCGGCACGAGATTCGCATTGCCCCCATACCCTTCTTTCGCAAGGAGTACCCGCACTCGAAAAATCCGCGTCTCATCCCGTCTTCTCCGAGGAATCAGCCATGCAAGTCCAGATCAGCGGCCATCAAGTCGAAGTCACCCCCGCGTTGCGCGATTACGTGGACACCAAACGCGAACGCCTGGCCCGGCATTTCGATCACCTGACCTCGCTCAGCGTCGTTCTGGAAGTGGAGAAGAACCGGCTGGCGCACAAGGCGGAAGGCACGCTGGCGGCGGCACCCGGCAAGATGCTCCATGCCGACGCGGTGGAAGGCGACATGTATGCGGCGATCGATGCGCTGTTCGATAAACTGGACGCGCAGGTGCGCCGGCACAAGGAACGATTGCAGGAAGGTCGTCGCGATGGCGCCGATCTGGTGGACGGAACCTAGGGCACGGAACCCGGCAGGCTCCAGGGCCTCACCCAAGGCCGGGGGCCTGAAAGCGCGTTGAAGCGCGGGCGCTGGCACAATAAGCGCCCCGAACCCCGGATCGGCCCGTGAACCGACTCAGCGCGCGCGAGTTGTACGACAGCGTCCAGGAACGCCTGGCGTTGCGCTGGATCGCCGGACGCAAGGGCGAAGCGCGCGCGCTGGAGCCGGGTAAGGTCGGCGCGCGCCGGCCGTCCGAGATCGGCTATCTCAACATCATCTATCCCAACAAGCTGCAGATCATCGGCAGCGAGGAACTGAAATACCTCGACGAACTGGAGTCGCGCGCGCGCTGGGAAACCGTGCAGAAGATCGTGGCACAGCAGCCGATCGCGCTGATCGTGACCAAGGATCAGGCGGTGCCGACCGATCTGCGCGAAGCCGCCGAGGAAACCCAGACGCCGCTGTGGGTCAGCGCCAAGCGCGGCCATGAATTGCTGACTTTTCTGCAATACCACCTGGCGCGCGCGCTGGCGCGACAGGTCACGCTGCATGGCGTGTTCCTGGAGGTCTATTCGATCGGCGTGCTGATCACCGGCGCGTCAGGCACCGGCAAGAGCGAGCTGGCGCTGGAACTGGTGACGCGCGGGCATCGCCTGGTCGCCGACGACGCGCCGGAATTCACCCTGATCGCGCCGGACGTGATCGACGGCGCCTGTCCGGATCTGCTGCGCGATTTGCTGGAGGTGCGCGGGCTGGGGGTGCTGAACGTGCGCGAGATGTTCGGCCATACAGCCGTAAAGCCGTCCAAATACCTTCGCCTGATCGTGCACCTGCAGCCGGTCGGCGTGGGCGAGGAGGCCGATGCCATGACCCGCCTCACCGGCGACACCGGCTGGCGCGAGGTGATGGAGGTCAAGGTGCCGCAGATCACGGTACCGGTGGCTCCGGGCCGCAACCTCGCGGTGCTGGTGGAAGCTGCGGTGCGCAGCCACATGCTGAAATCCAAGGGCTTCGACCCGGCTCAGGTGTTCATTGATCGGCAAGCTCACATGGTTAGTGCGATCATCCATGATCGCCAGTGATGCCATGCCTCGGGGCGCTCCTCCGTCCGGGCCATACGTCGGTGCCGGCGCGGCAACGAAGCCCTTTGCCGGGGGCGGCGGCTCTGGCCGCCTTTGCATTTTGTTGCGATCAACCGCGATCGCGAAGATCAAAAAGCAGCCATCGGTGGCTGCACCGTTCAAACACCACGCATGACTTCGACTTTGCCAGGGGAAAACGCGCATCCAAGAGTGATCGTGCTCAGCGGCCTGTCCGGCGCGGGCAAGACGGTCGCGCTGCGGGCGTTCGAGGATCTCGGTTTCTACTGCGTGGACAACCTCCCGACCACGCTGCTGCCGGCGCTGGTTGCCGCACTCACCGGCGGCGAGCGGACGCCGATGGCGCACATTGCGGTGGGCGTCGACGTGCGCAACCGCGGCGATCTGGAGCGCCTGCCGGAAGCGTTGTCGGCATTGACCGAATCCGGCGCGCAGGTCGAGCTGCTGTTCCTCGACAGCAACGAAGAGGTGCTGCTGAAACGCTATTCGGAAACGCGCCGCAAGCATCCGTTGAGCAATGGCAAACGCTCGCTGCCCGATGCAATCGCGGAGGAACGCCGCAGGCTGCGTCCACTGGCCGCCATTGCCGATCGCGTGGTGGACTCCAGCGAGATGAATGTGCACCAGTTGCGGCGCGCAATCGCCACCGGTTTCGGCGCCAGCGACGGGGAATCCACGCTGCTGTTCGAATCCTTCGCCTACCGGCGCGGTCTGCCGCCGGATTCGGATTTCGTATTCGACGCGCGCTGCCTGCCGAACCCGCACTGGGATCCGCGGCTGCGTCCGCTTTCCGGCAAGGACACCGCGGTTCGCGAGTTCCTGATCGCGCAGCCGCTGGTCGGACATTTTCTCGACGACATCGTGCGGCTGCTGGAAGAATGGCTGCCGCGCTTCGAGGGCGAGGACAAGCGTTATCTCACCGTCGCGATCGGCTGCACCGGGGGCCGCCATCGCTCGGTGTACCTCGCCGAGCGGCTGGCGGAGCATTTCCGCGGCAAGCGCGAACAAGTGCTTACCTTTCACCGCGAACTGGATTGATTCTTGCAGACCATGCCCATGCACCCCATGTTTCCCCATCTCCTGCCATGAATCCCGCCACATCCCTGCCGGTTCCCCACGACATCCCCAGTGTAGGCGTGCTGCTGATCACCCATCATGCGATCGGCAATGCGCTGATCGAGGCCGCGCGTCATGTGATGCCGCATCTGCCGCTGAGCGTGGATGTGGTCGAAATCGGCGACTGTTCCGATCCGGCCGGAACGCTGTCCACCACCGCGCACGCGGCGCGCGCGCTGGATATCGGCGGGGGCGTGCTGGTGCTTTCGGATCTGTATGGCGCCACGCCCTGCAATGTCGCGCATCGGCTGGGCAGCCTGGGCGTGCACGCGCGCTGCGTCTCCGGCCTGAACCTGCCGATGCTGCTGCGAGTGCTGAATTACGCCGACAAGCCGCTGGACGAGTTGGCCGAAGTCGCCGCCAGCGGCGGTCGCGGCGGGATCTTCATTGACAAGGTTTGAGAGCGGAAATCGGTAGTCCGAAGTGGAAAACGGGGAGGCTTTGACTTCCCGCTTCCCACGACCCACTCCCGCTCCTCTTCCCGTTTCGCTAACGTAGCGGCATCCGCGCCTCGCGCGCGACCGGCACCCACGCATGCAGGAACGCCAGATCACCGTCACCAACAAACTCGGTCTGCACGCGCGCGCGTCGGCCAAGCTGGTGCAATTGGTACAGGGATTCGGTTCGCAGGTGTGGCTGGTGCACGGCGCGCGCGAGGTCAACGCCAAGAGCATCATGGGCGTAATGATGCTGGCTGCCGGCATCGGTACGCCGCTGACCGTGCGCGCGGAAGGCACCGACGAGGAGCAAGCACTGGATGCGGTGGTGAATCTGTTCGCGCGCAAGTTCGACGAGGGCGCATGAGGCGCGTGCTGCCCGGCATCGCCGCGGCCTCGGGCATGGCGCTCGGCCGTGCCCGGTTGGAGCAGCCGGCGCGCTTCACCATCGACACCTCGCCACTCGCCGAACACGAAATCGACGCCGAAATCTCGCGGTTGGAGCGCGCGCTTGCCGCCGCGCAAGCCGAACTCACCGAATTGCGCGGCAAGTTGCGCGGAGCGCTGGCGCACGAGGTCGGCGAATTCATCGATGCGCATTCGATGCTGTTGCACGACGCCGAATTGATCAGCGGCCTGCGCGGCATGATCCGCAAGGGCCGCTACCGCGCGGGCGCCGCGCTGAAAGCGCAACGCGACCGGCTGGTGGCGGTGTTCGATGCCATGGACGACCCCTACCTGCGCAGCCGCCGCGAGGATGTGGATCACGTGATCGCGCGCGTGCAATCGGCGCTGGCACGGCAGGCCAGCAGCGAGGAAAAGAAACTCGCCTCGCGGGTCGGCGAAATCCTGGTCGCCGACAGCGTCGCGCCCGGTGAACTGGCGCACCTGTCCGACCACGGCATCCTGGGTGTGATTTCCGGTTCCGGCAGCACCTATTCGCACACCGCGATTCTGGCGCGCAGCATGCGGCTGCCGATGCTGGTTGGCGTGCACAATGCGTTTGCGGATCTGCGCGACGGCGACCTGGTGCTGGTGGACGGCGAATCCGGCTACGCGGTGGTGCATCCGACCGCGCAGGATCTGACCCGCTATCGCAACTGGCAGCGTGATGCCGCGCGCGAAGGCCGGCGCCTGGCGCAACTGGCGCAGGCGCGCACGCTCACCGCCGACGGCGTCGAACTGCGTCTGTACGTCAATGCGGAACTCTCGGCCGAAATCGCGCAGGCGCGCGCGCTGGGCGCCAGCGGCATCGGCCTGTACCGCAGCGAATTCCTGTTCCTGCGCCGCGATCGTCTACCCGACGAGGAAGAGCAATTCGCCGCCTATCGCGATGCGGTGCTCGGCATGGGCGGATTGTCGGTGACGTTCCGCACCCTTGATCTGGGCGCGGACAAGGCCGACGGCACCGGCCTCGCGATGAGCGCCGAACCCAACCCCGCGCTTGGCGTGCGCGGCGTGCGGCTGTCCTTGCGCCGGCCCGCGATCTTCATGATGCAATTGCGCGCGATTCTGCGCGCGGCCTGTTATGGGCCGGCGCGCCTGTTGATTCCAATGGTGACCGACGCCGCGGAAATCAGCGCTGTGCGCACGATGGTCAACCAGTGCGCGCGCGATCTGCGTGCCGAAGGTCACGAAATCCCGGACCAGATCGAACTCGGCGCGATGGTCGAAGTGCCGGCCGCGGCGATCGGCGTGCACGCGCTGCTTGCGGTCTGCGATTTCCTGGCGATCGGCACCAATGATCTTGCACAGTACGTGCTGGCGGCCGACCGCAACAACGATGCACTCGGGCAACTTTATGATCCACTGCATCCGGCGCTGCTGCGCCTGCTGGCCCGCGTGATCCGCGCGGGCGCACGCGCGCGCAAGCAAGTGACGTTATGCGGTGAAATGGCCGGCGACCCGGCGTTCGCGCCACTGCTGGTGGCGCTTGGGCTTACCGATTTCAGCATGCACCCGGGCCGCATCCTCGGGACGCGCGACGCGCTGGCACGCTGCGACCGCGCGGCGCTGCGCTCGCTCGCACCGAAGTTGTTGCGCGCGGGAAGCCGCGATGGCGTGGCAGCGTTATTGAAAGGCACCGTGTAGGAGCGAGCGTGCTCGCGCGCCGCGAAGCGCTGATACACGGAGCCTCGTATTGTCGCCTGCACAGGCTCCTGCGGGTCGGCCGTTGCGCCGCTCTGCCGCGAGAGTTGTCCAGGGCGAATTTCAACCCGCGGCTTTTTGGTTGGCCGGGTCGAGACCCGCCCTGCGCTCCGCCACGGTCAAGGCGACCTTGTCGCGCAGGTACACCGGCAATGCGCGCTCCGGCGGCAATCCATTCCCGGATGCGAATTGCGGCAACGCCAATCGCGCGACCTCGCGCGCCTGCGGAAAACGATCGCCGTGCGCCCAACCCGGCTCGCCCGGCAAGCGCGCGCGCAATGCGTCGCGATACGCCTCCCAGCCGCTGCCGATGACATTCCAATTCGCCGCCTCCGGCAGCACCAGATCGTTTGCGCGTGCGACGCGCTCTTCGTCCAGCGGCTGCGCGAATCCATTTGCATCGAACCGAAACGCGCAGGCATACAGCTCGCCCATGCGCGCATCGATCACCGCCAGCGTGGCGGCCGCATCGCGCGGCGCCTGCATCGCCAATGCCGTCAGGGACGAGACCGTGACCACCGGCAAATTCAATGCGAACGCCAACCCTTGTGCGACCGAAACGCCCAAGCGTACGCCGGTGAACGCGCCCGGCCCGCGGCCAACCGCGATGCCGTCGAGTTGCGCACGCGCAAGACCCGCTTCCGCAAGCAGGGCTTCGGCCATAGGCAACACCAGTTCCGCATGCCGGCGCGGCGCCAGCTCGCTGCGATCGATCAACACATCGCCATGCAGCAGCGCGACCGAGCAGCATTCGGTGGAGGTTTCGAGGGCGAGAAGGTTCATTGATGTATGTTGTGAGCCGTGTGCCGCAAGCCGCAAGCCGCAAGCCGCAAGCCGTAAGCCGTAAGCCGCAAGCCGCAAGCCGTAAGCCGTAAGCCGCAAGCCGTAAGCCGTAAGCCGTAGAAGCGTAACAACAAAGCCGTCGTTCCGGGGCCGTTCGCAGTTTCATCGCGACCGGAACCCGGAACCCGGAACCCGTTTTGATTTTGCTGTGACTACACGAAGGCCAAAATGGGTTCCGGATCGCAGCTTCGCCGCGTCCGAAATGACAACAGGGTTGTACACCGCCCAACCAGTCCCGAATCCTCAACCCCGAATCCCACATCAAGCGAAAAACTCCTGCACATCCGCCAGCACCCGCGTGCGCGGCATCGGCGGCAAGCTGGCGAGAAACAACTTGCCGTAACCGCGCGTTGTCAGGCGCGGATCGCACAGCATAAGCACGCCGCGATCGTGCACGTCGCGGATCAGGCGGCCCGCGCCCTGCTTCAGTGCGATCACGGCTGACGGCACCTGCCATTGCGTGAAGGCATTGCCGCCCGCGCGTGCCAACGCTTCCAGCCGGGCCTGCAGCACCGGGTCGTCGGGCGCGGCGAATGGCAATTTGTCGATGATGACGCACGACAACGCTTCGCCGGCGACATCCACGCCTTCCCAGAAACTAGCCGCGCCGAGCAGCACGCCGTTGCCGGATTCGCGAAAGTCGTTCAACAGCTGGTGCCGCGGCGCGGTGCCCTGCACGAACAGGGGATAGGGAATTTTCCCCTCCAGCAATTCCGCCGCGCGACGCAGCGCGCGATGCGAGGTAAACAACAGGAATGCGCGCCCCTGGCTCGCATGCAACACCGGCAACGCCGCCTCGATCACGCGCTCGGTGTAATCGCGCGCGGCCGGTTCCGGCAAACCCTGCGGCAGAAAGCACATCGCTTGCCGCTGGTAGTCAAACGGGCTGCCGAGAAACAGCGTGCGCGGGTCGTCCAGCCCGAGCTGGCGCGTGTAGTGGTCGAAATTCTCCGCCACCGACAAGGTGGCCGAGGTGAAGATCCACGCCGCGCGCGTGGCTTCGCGCAAGGCGCGCAAGGGCTGCGCGAGATCCAGCGGCGTCGCATTCAAGGTGAATCCGCGCTCGGAGATTTCGTACCAGCGCACTTCGTTTTCGTCGGCGCGATCGGCGATGCGCGACAATCGTTGATCAATGGACAGCGCGCGTTCGTGCACATTGCTCAAGCCGGTGGAGCGCTCGGCTTGCCCGCCGAGCGCGATGCCGAGCGCATCGAGCGCATCACCCAGTGCGACCAGCGCGTCGTGCGCTTCCGCGGAGGCTTCCAGTTGCACGAATGCGCCGCGTGCGGGGAGCGGATTGAACGCCAGCCGGGCATTGCGGATCGCGCCGTTCAAGCCGTCCAGCGCGGGTTGCAGCGTACTGAGCGCGCCGGGTTGGCCCGCGCATTCGGCGAGCGCATCGGATGCGAGCTCGCTCAACTGGCGTGCGCTTACGCTGACGGAAAAAAATTGCCCGGCGAGTTCGGGAATCTGGTGCGCCTCGTCCAGGATGAAGGCATGCGCGCCGGGCAGGATGTCGCCGAAGCCTTCCTGCTTCAACGCGAGGTCGGCGAACAACAAGTGATGGTTGACCACCACCAGATCGGCCTCCTGCGCACGCCGCCGCGCTTTCACCACGAAGCAGTCGTCGTAGAACGGGCACTCCGCGCCTAGACAATTCTCCGCGGTGGAAGTGACACGCGGCCACAGCGGAGAACCTTCCGGCACTTCGGCCAACTCCGCGCGATCGCCGCTTTTGGTGCGGGAGCGCCAGGCGCGGATCGTCTGCAAGTCGTGCGTCTGCGCGCGCGAGCTGAATTGCCCGTCCTGCGCAGTCTGTTCCAGCCGGTACAGACACAGATAGTTCGCGCGGCCCTTCAATAGCGCCGCATCGAGTTTGGCGCCAAGCACCGAACGCACCCGTGGCAAGTCGCGATGGAATAGTTGATCCTGCAGGTTGCGCGTGCCGGTGGAGACGATCACGCGCTTGCCACTCAACAATGCGGGCACGAGATACGCGAAGGTCTTGCCGGTGCCGGTGCCGGCTTCCGCGACCAGCGTGCCGCCGTCGTCAATCGCCTCGGCCACGGCTTCGGCCATCCGCTGCTGCGTTTCGCGCGGCGCGAAGTTGGGCAACTCGCGCGCAAATGGCCCATCCGCGCCAAGCAGCGCGGAGGCATTCCGGTTTTCAATCACATCCGACATCGCGCAAGTATCGCCGCGCAGTCATCCGCGATCCAGCGGGCTGCGCACACCGCGACCGCCGCGATTCAACACATGCGTGTAGATCTGGGTCGTGGCGACGTCCTTATGCCCCAGCAATTCCTGCACGGTGCGAATATCGTAGCCGTCCTCGATCAGGTGGGTGGCGAACGAATGCCGCAAGGTGTGCGCACTGACAGGCTTCTCGATGCCCGCATGCTTGCGCGCGCGCTTCAGCGCCCTCGCCAGGACAGCATCATCGACATGATGCCGCCGCTCGCAGCCGTCGAACGGATCGCTGGAGCGCTGCATGGATGGAAACATGAACTGCCAGCCGAACTCGCGCGCGGCATCCGGGTATTTGCGCGCCAGCGCATGCGGCAGGCGCGTTGCGCCGAAGCCGGCCGCCAGATCCTGTTCATGCAATGACCGCGCGCGCTCAACCTCGCGCTGCAGCGGCTCGACCAGCGCCCGGGGCAACATCGTCCGCCGATCCTTGCCGCCTTTGCCGTCGCGCACCGTGATTTCGTTGCGCGCAAAATCCACGTCCTTCACGCGCAGTCGCAAGCATTCCATCAACCGCATGCCGGTGCCGTACAACAAGCTCGCAAGCACCCACGTGCGGCCTTCCATCGCATTCAACAACCGCCGTGTTTCCGTCCGCGACAGGACCACCGGCAGATGCTTCGGTCGCTTCGCGCGGACCACGTTCTCCATCCACGGCAGATCGATCCCAAGCACCTCCCTGTAAAGGAACAACAGCGCCGAAAGCGCCTGGTTCTGGGTGCTGGCGGATACCTGTCCGCGCACCGCGAGATCGGACAGGAAGCACTCGACTTCCGCCACACCCATATCCCGCGGATGGCGCTTCCCGCTGGCCAGTATGTAACGCCGTACCCAGCCGATGTACGCCTGCTCGGTGCGAAAACTGTAGTGTTTGAGCCGCAGTCTTGCCCGTATTTCGTCCACCAAACGCGGTGATCGACTTTGCGCGACTGCCGGCTTTACGCCCCCGTTTGCAGAGTGATAAGACATAGTGCCTCGTCCTGCGCGACATTCGGGATGATGTTGCGATGGACTGGAGGCCCAAACCAGCGGCAAATTCTCTGATAAGCGTAGGAATTTTCTGATTGACAACACACCGCACGGAGCTGAACATCCGGTGCTACGGCCTCGGACCTGGGGTCTACTTGGCGTTGGGCGTCAACAGGGGACTCACATGAACATTGAACGAGACGAGTTAAGCAAACTCCACGACAGCGCTAGCAGTCTCAAGCGGGCCAGTCTAGTTCTTTCGCTTCCGCTATTGGCGTACCTTTTCTACACCTTCTACCAGTTACTCGAAGTAGCCATCGTCTGGAAAATTTTCGTTTCAATAGTTCTCGTTGTTCTACTCCAGCTTGTATTGCAATGGGGCACCCGAATCTCCGTTCTCCTACTTTCCGCTGTCAACATCTACTTGGGTTGGTTCTGGTCTGCAGTTGTTCTCTGCGGCGTACCGTGGCTGGTCGAAGCTGTGCTCTTAGGTAAAGGACTCGCTTGGGACACATATTCCACGTTCTTTTGGCTGGTTGAGGTATGTGAGGGATGCATCTGCGCTTATCAGCTGTACTTTTGTACCCGTACTGCACGCGTCCATCATCCAGTTGCAGGATAAACGTAAATACGCCCAACAAGTCATTCCAGCGGACGCCGGTCCATCGCTTGCGTTCTTACAAACCTTGCGGCGCCGGCGCCGCTAAATTCAGGCGTTAGTGAAGCGTCCTCGTTGATTCGAGCCAGTTGCAAGTAGAGTTCCTG
>DATNFU010000055.1:0-39148 GCA_035606235.1 Rhodanobacteraceae bacterium | reverse complement strand
GGGATTGCGTTTTGCGATCCGCGAAGGCGGCCGCACGGTCGGCGCCGGCGTGGTGGCCAAGATCATCGAGTAACGGTTGTTGCTGCGCGGTCCGCGTCTGGAATCTTCCGGAACCGTGTCATGGCGCAGCAATAACTCCCGCCGTTCATGCGACCAAAGCTGCCGGTCGCATAACGCCGGGAAAGCTGACAAGCGAAAAGCAGACAGCGAAAGCTGACAACGTTCTTTTAGTGAGCAAACCAACATGGCAAACCAGAACATCCGCATCAGGCTGAAGGCCTACGACCACCGCCTGATCGACCGCTCGGCGAGCGAGATCGTGGAGACGGCCAAGCGTACCGGCGCGCAAGTGCGCGGTCCGATTCCGCTGCCGACCAAGATCGAGCGTTACACCATCCTGGTTTCGCCGCACGTGGACAAGGATGCGCGCGACCAGTACGAGACGCGCACGCACAAACGCGTGCTCGACATCGTTGATCCGAACGACAAGACGGTGGACGCGCTGATGAAGCTCGACCTCGCCGCCGGTGTCGATGTCCAGATCAAGCTGGGCTGAGCCGGCGCACGGGAAAAGAAGAGACAAGAACATGACAATCGGACTGGTTGGAAAAAAATGCGGCATGAGCCGCATCTTCACCGAAGACGGCCGCTCGGTGCCGGTGACGCTGATCGAGGCGACGCCGAATCGGGTGACCCAGGTGAAGGCCGCCGACACCGACGGCTATGCCGCGGTGCAGGTCACCATCGGCACGCGGCGCGCGTCGCTGCTGACCAAGCCGGCGAAGGGCCATTTTGCCAAGGCCAAGGTCGAGCCGGGTCGCGGCCTGTGGGAATTCCGCCTGACGGACGCGGATGCCGGCAAGTACGAAGTCGGCGCCGAGATCAAGGCCGATGATGTGTTCAAGGTCGGGCAGATGGTGGATGTCGCCGGCGTGACCAAGGGCAAGGGCTTCCAGGGCACGATCAAGCGCTGGAACTTCACCATGGGCGACGCGACGCACGGCAATTCGCTGTCGCATCGTGCGCCGGGGTCGATCGGCCAGCGTCAGACGCCGGGCCGCGTGTTCCCGGGCAAGAAGATGGCCGGCCATATGGGTAGCGTCAACCGTTCGGCGATGAACCTGGAAGTGATGCAGATCGACGCCGAGCGTCATCTGATCGCGATCAAGGGCGCGGTGCCGGGCGCGACCGGCGGCGACGTGATCGTGCGTCCCGCGGTCAAGGCTTGAGGAACGAAACGATGGAACTCAATGTGATCGGCGCAGCGTCGCTCAACGTCTCCGAAGGCGTGTTCGGCGGTGCCTTCAAGCGCGATCTGGTGCACCAGGTGGTTACCGCGTATCGCAACGCGGGTCGCGCCGGCACCAAGGCGCAGTTGAACCACAGCGAAGTATCGGGCACCACCAAGAAATTCAAGAAGCAGAAGGGCGGCGGTGCGCGCCACGGCGATTACCGCGCTCCTATCTTCGTGGGCGGTTCGCGCGCGTTCGCGGCCGAGCCGCGCGACTTCGCGCAGAAAGTGAATCGCAAGATGTATCGCGGTGCGCTGTGTTCGATTCTTTCCGAATTGAATCGGCAGGGCCGCCTGAAGATCGTGCCGCAGTTCGGCGTGGATGCACCCAAGACTACTGCGTTGATCGGCAAGCTCAATGAGCTGGAACTGATGAACGGCCGCACCCTGATCGTCGCCGGTGAAGTGGACGAGAAGCTGTATCTGGCCGCGCGCAACAACCACAAGGTCATCGACGTGGTGGACGTCAACGGGATGAATCCGGTGGCGCTGGTCGGCGCGGACCACGTGGTGATGACGGTCGATGCGGTGAAGAAGATCGAGGAGTGGCTGGCATGAGCAACGAATCTGCTCTCAATGAGCGCGTATTGTCCGTCTTGCGGGCACCGCGTATCTCCGAGAAGAGCGCCAAACTTGCCGAGCATAACCAGTACGTTTTCGAGGTGGCGCCGAGCGCCACCAAGTCCGACGTCAAGGCTGCGGTCGAACAGTTGTTCGATGTCAGCGTGTTGTCGGTCAATATGGCCAACATCAAGGGCAAGCTGAAGCTGTTCCGCTTCCGCGCCGGCCGCAAGGCCGACGTGCGCAAGGCGTATGTGCGTCTGGCCGAAGGCCAGAGCATCGACGTAGCAGCGAAGGCCTGAGGCGAAAAGACATGGCACTCATCACTCCCAACCCGACTTCACCCGGACGCCGTGGCATGGTGCGCGTCGCCACGCCCGGCCTGCACAAGGGTGCGCCTTACGCGGCGCTTACCGAAGCGCAGTCCAAGACCGGCGGTCGCAATCATTACGGTCGCATCACCGTTCGTCACCGTGGCGGTGGTCACAAGCAGCATTACCGGATCATCGATTTCAAGCGCGACAAGCTCGGCATTGCCTGTCGCGTCGAGCGCGTGGAATATGATCCCAACCGCACCGCGCATATCGCGTTGCTGCTTTATGTCGATGGCGAGCGTCGCTACATCATCGCGCCCAAGGGCGTGCAGGTGGGTGACCAGTTGATCGCCGGTCGCGATGCGCCGATCAAGGCCGGCAATGCCATGCCGCTGCGCAATGTTCCGATCGGCACCACCGTGCATTGCATCGAGATGCGGCCCGGCAAGGGCGCGCAACTTGCGCGCAGCGCGGGCGCTTCGGCGCAGTTGGTCGCGCGTGAATCCGGTTATGCCACGCTGCGGTTGCGTTCTGGCGAAACCCGGCGCGTCGCGGTCGAGTGCCACGCCACCATTGGCGAGGTCGGCAATTCGGAACACAACCTGCGCAAGCTCGGCAAGGCCGGCGCCAAACGCTGGAAGGGCATCCGCCCGACGGTGCGCGGTGTTGTCATGAATCCGGTGGACCATCCGCACGGCGGCGGCGAAGGCCGCACCTCCGGCGGCCGGCATCCGGTCAGCCCATGGGGCACGCCGACCAAGGGCTACAAGACGCGCAACAACAAGCGTACGCAGAAATTCATCGTGCGTCGCCGCAAGTAAAGGCTCAAATATATGCCACGCTCATTGAAGAAAGGCCCGTTCGTCGATCTGCATCTTCTGAAGAAGGTGGAAGCGGCCAGCGCGTCCAACAGCAAGCGTCCGATCAAGACCTGGTCGCGCCGCTCGATGATCCTGCCGGAAATGGTCGGGTTGACGCTGGCCGTGCACAACGGGCGTCAGCACGTGCCGGTGCTCGTCAACGAAAACATGGTCGGGCACAAGCTCGGCGAATTCGCGATCACCCGCACCTTCAAGGGCCATACCGGCGACAAGAAGGCAGCGGCGCCCGCCGGCAAATCCGCGGCGGCCCCTGCCGCGCCGGCCGCCAAGTAATGGATAGCGCCATGAACACGACAGAAGCAAAAGCCATCCTGCGCGGCGCCAAGATTTCGGCGCAGAAGGCGCGCCTGGTAGCAGACCTGGTGCGCGGCATGCCGGTTGGCAACGCCAGCGCGGTGCTCCAGCACACCAACAAGAAGGCCGCGCATCTGGTGCGCAAGGTTTTGTTGTCGGCGGTTGCCAATGCGGAGAACAACCTGGGCGCCGACGTGGATGAACTCAAAGTGGCGCGCATTTTTGTTGACGAGGGCGCGATGATGAAGCGCATGCGCGCCCGCGCCAAGGGCCGCGGCGCCCGCATCCTGAAGCGCACCGCGCATATCACCGTTGTGGTCGGAAGCTAAAATCATGGGTCACAAAGTCAATCCAATCGGCATCCGCCTCGGCATTTCCAAGGACTGGAACTCCAAGTGGTACGCAGGCAAGCGCGAATTCGCGCAGTATCTGGTCGCGGACCTTAAGGTGCGCGAGCTGTTGAAGCAGAAGCTCGCGCAAGCCGGCGTATCCAGGATCCAGATCGAACGCCCGGCCAAGAATGCACGCATCACCATCCACACGGCGCGTCCGGGCGTGGTGATCGGCAAGAAGGGCGAGGACATCGAGAAGCTGCGCAACGATGTGTCCAAGATCATGGGTGTGCCCGCGCACATCAATGTCAATGAAGTGCGCAAGCCTGAAATCGACGCGCAGCTGGTAGCCGAGAGCATCGCCCAGCAGCTCGAGCGCCGCATCATGTTCCGCCGCGCGATGAAGCGCAGCGTGCAGAACGCGATGCGCCTGGGTGCCTTGGGCATCAAGGTCAATGTCGGCGGCCGCTTGAACGGTGCCGAGATCGCGCGTTCGGAGTGGTATCGCGAAGGCCGCGTGCCGCTGCACACGCTGCGTGCCGACATCGACTACGGCTTTGCCGAGGCGCGCACCACCTATGGCGTGATCGGCGTCAAGGTGTGGATCTACAAGGGCGAGATCTTCGACTTCGCCAGCGTCGGCCAGGTGAAGGAAGACGAACGCAACGACAACGCGCCGCCGCGTCGCGAACGTGGCAACCGCGACGATGAACCGCGTCGCGAGCGCGCACCGCGCGGCGATCGCCGTGAACGCGCCGGAAAAAATTGAAGCGTGCGGTCAGGATGACCGCTTTTTGATCTTCGCGATCAGGACGATCGCAAAAAGAGAGAACTGACATGCTGCAACCAAAACGCACCAAGTTCCGCAAGCAGTTCAAGGGCCGCAACGACGGCTTGAGCTTCAATGGCAATCTGGTCAGCTTCGGCGAATACGGCCTGAAGGCGACCACGCATGGCCAGCTGACCTCGCGTCAGATCGAGGCTGCGCGTCGTTGCATCACGCGCTACGTCAAGCGCGGCGGCAAGCTGTGGATCCGCGTGTTCCCGGACAAGCCGATCACCAAGAAGCCGATCGAAGTGCGCATGGGCGCGGGCAAGGGCAACGTGGAATTCTGGGTGGCGCCGGTGCAGCCGGGCCGCATGCTTTATGAAATCGAGGGCGTGACCGAGGCCGAAGCGCGCGAGGCGTTCCGCCTGGCCGCGGCCAAGCTGTCGGTGCAGACCCAATTCGCGACCAGGGCGGTGCTGTGATGGATACCAACGAAATGCGCGGCAAGTCCGCCAAGCAGCTCGGCGAGCACATCGTAGAATTGCGCCGCGAACAGTTCAGCCTGCGCATGCAGAAAGCGCAGGGCAACAACACGCAGACGCACCAGTTCAAGCGTGTGCGCCGCGAGATCGCGCGCGCCAAGACGGTGCTCACGAGCAGAAGTGATCAGGACTGACCGATGAATGACGAAAAGAAAACCTCACGCACGCTGGAAGGCCGCGTGCTGAGCAACAAGATGGAGAAGACGGTCACCGTGCTGATCGAACGCCAGGAGCAGCACGGCCTGTATGGCAAGCTGCTGCGCCGTTCGACCAAGCTGCACGCGCATGATGAAACCGGTGCGCGCGAAGGCGATCTGGTGCGTGTGGCCGAGTGCCGCCCGTTGTCCAAGACCAAGCATCATCGCGTGGTCGAAATCGTCGCGCGCGCGGCCGAGTGAGGAGATCGCGAGCATGATCCAGATGCAATCCACGTTGGCCGCGGCCGACAACAGCGGCGCGAAGGAACTGATGTGCATCAAGGTGCTGGGCGGCTCGCATCGCCGTTACGCCAGCATCGGCGATGTCATCAAGGTTTCGGTGCGCGACGCGATCCCGCGCGGCAAGGTCAAGAAAGGCGAGGTCTACAACGCGGTGGTGGTCCGTACCGCCAAGGGCGTGCGTCGCGCCGATGGTTCGCTGATCCGTTTCGACGGCAACGCGGCCGTGCTGCTCAACAACAAGCTCGAGCCGATCGGCACCCGCATTTTCGGGCCGGTCACGCGCGAGCTGCGCAGCGAGCGCTTCATGAAGATCGTTTCGCTGGCTCCGGAAGTGCTGTAAGGAATTCGATATGAATCGCATACGCAAGGGCGACCAGGTGGTCGTCACCACCGGCAAGAACAAGGGCCAGCGCGGCGAAGTGACGCGCGTGACGGCCGACCATGTGTTCGTGCAGAACCTGAACCTGGTCAAGCGCCATACCAAGCCGAACCCGCAGCTCAATCAGCCGGGCGGCATCGTCGAGCGCGAAGCGCCGATCCACATCTCCAATGTCATGCTGTTCAACTCCGCCTCCGGCAAGGGTGAACGCGTGGGCCGCAAGACGCTCGGCGACGGGCGCAAGGTTCGCGTGTTCCGTGCCTCCGGCGAAGTCGTGGACGCGTGAGGACAAGACCATGACGACGACGCGATTGCAGAAATTCTATTCCGACGAGGTGGTGCCGAAGCTGATGCAGCGCTTCGGTTACGCCAACGTGATGCAGGTGCCGCGCATCACCAAGGTCACGCTCAACATGGGCGTGGGCGAGGCCGCCACCAACAAGAAGATGCTGGAGAACGCCGCTGCCGACATGGCCAAGATCGCCGGCCAGAAGCCGGTGATCACCAAGGCGCGCGTCTCGGTGGCTTCCTTCAAGATACGCGACGGTTGGCCGATCGGCTGCAAGGTGACGCTGCGTCGCAACCGCATGTACGAGTTCCTCGATCGCCTGATCAACATTTCGTTGCCGCGGGTGCGCGACTTTCGCGGTGTGTCCGGCCGCGCATTCGACGGCCGTGGCAACTACAACATGGGCGTCAAGGAACAGATCATCTTCCCGGAGATCGATTTCGATCAGGTGGACGCGATGCGCGGCATGGATATTTCCATCGCCACCACCGCCAAATCCGACGAGGAAGCCAAGGCGTTGCTGGAAGCCTTCCGCTTCCCGTTCCGCAACTGATTACAGAGAGAATCGCCGAAATGGCAAAGACATCCATGGTCAACCGCGATATCAAGCGGATGAAGCTGGTCAAGAAGTACGCCGCCAAGCGCGCGTTGCTCAAGAAGGTCGTGCTCAGCGCGACCGCGAGCTACGACGAGAAGATGGAAGCGCAGACCAAGCTGCAGAAGCTGCCGCGTGATGCCAGCCCCTCGCGCGTACGCACCCGCTGCGCGCTGACCGGCACGCCGCACTCGGTGAACGCCAAGTTCGGTCTCGGCCGCATGAAGCTGCGCGAAGCGACCATGCGCGGCGACGTGCCCGGCCTGCGCAAGGCGAGTTGGTAAACCGGGGCTGGAAGCCCGGCATCGTGATTCGTCGAGAGCAGACGTTTCGTGATTCCACGGTTCCCAACCCTGATCTCAAATCCGTGATCCCGAATTCCGTTTCGGATATCGATGCTTCAAGAAGGTAACAAAGCATGAGCATGACTGATCCCATCGCCGACATGTTCACCCGCATCCGCAATGCCCAGGCCATGGGCAAGCAGACGGTGAGCATGCCGGCATCGAAAATCAAGCTGGCGCTGGCCGAATTGCTGAAGAGCGAAGGTTATGTGCTGGACGCGCGCAAGACCGAAGCCGACAACAAGGCCGAGCTCGAGATCCGGCTGAAGTATTTCGCCGGCAAGCCGGCGATCGAGCGCATCCAGCGCGTCAGCCGTTCGGGCCTGCGCGTGTATCGCGGCAAGGACGACCTGCCCAAGGTGATGGGCGGCCTGGGCATTTCGATAGTGTCCACGTCTTCCGGCCTGATGACCGACGCGCAAGCGCGCGCCAAGGGTCTGGGCGGCGAAGTGATCGGCCGCGTGGCCTAAAGCATCGAGAGTCTGGTCATGGATGACCGGTTTTTGACTGTTTGATCAGGGAAGATCAATGAAATTTGTCGCGGTGCCGGACGCGCCGCTTTTTGATCTTTGATCAGGACGATCATAGGAGTTTTTATGTCACGTGTAGCCAAACAACCGATCGCGCTGCCGAAGGGCGTGGATTGCCAGGTCGGCGCCGATGCGGTCACGATCAAGGGCCCGAAGGGCACGCTCAAGCTGCCTGCGATTGCGGGCGTCAAGGTCGCGCTCGACAACGGCGTGCTGACCTGCGCCAGCAACGAAGGCGTATCCGACAAGTTCGCCGGCACCGCGCGCGCGTTGTTGGCCAACATCGTCAAGGGTGTGTCGGAAGGCTATGAGCGCAAGCTCGAATTGGTCGGTGTCGGTTATCGCGCCGCCATGCAGGGCAAGAACCTCAACCTGTCGCTGGGCTTTTCGCATCCGGTGGTGTTCGTGGCGCCCGAGGGCGTCACCGTCGAGACGCCGACCCAGACCGAAATCCTGATCAAGGGCGCCGACAAGCAGCGCGTCGGCGAAACCGCCGCCAAGATCCGCGCGTTCCGTCCGCCCGAACCCTACAAGGGCAAGGGCGTGCGTTACGCCGGCGAACGCATCACATTGAAAGAGGCCAAGAAGGCATAGTACGCGTCCCTGCGTGTGAGAGCGGCCACCCGTGGCCGCACTTCCCAACAACAGCACGCTTCACACCAGGGTCTCGCAAGATTAAAGCCGATCCGCTTCTTCGAGGAAACAACCATGCAAAAGAATATTGCCCGCCTGCGTCGTGCCAAATCCACGCGCATGCACATTCGCAAGCTTGCGGTGCCGCGCCTTACCGTGCATCGCAGCGGTCAGCACATCTACGCGCAGGTGATCGCGGCGGAAGGCGACAAGGTGCTGGCGGCGGCGTCCACCGTGCAGAAATCGCTGCGTGAAGGCTTGAAGGGCACCAAGAACAAGGATGCCGCGGCGGCAGTCGGCAAGGCGGTCGCGGAAAAGGCGCGCGCGGCGGGCGTCGAAGCGGTTGCATTCGACCGTTCCGGTTATCGCTATCACGGTCGCGTCAAGGCGCTGGCGGATGCGGCGCGCGAGGCTGGCCTCAAATTCTAATGTTGTAGGAGCCTGCTTGCAGGCGACCATGGAGCTCTTGGCCATTGATGGCATGGTGCGGTCGCGAGCAAGCTCGCTCCTGCAAAACGCTTCAACGACAACAACAACTCCAAGCGGCTTGATGCCGTAAGCAAACGTCCGCATCTCGCGGGCTCAAGGTGAAAACAATGTCGAGTCACGATCGCGAAAATTCCGATGGCATGCTGGAGAAGCTGATCGCCGTCAACCGCGTGGCCAAGACGGTCAAGGGCGGACGGCAGATGAGCTTCACCGCGCTGACCGTGGTCGGCGACGGCGATGGCAAGGTCGGCTTCGGTTATGGCAAGGCGCGCGAAGTGCCGGTCGCCATTTCCAAGGCGATGGACCGCGCCCGCCGCAACATGGTCAAGATCGGATTGAACAACGGCACGCTGTGGTACGCGGTGAAAGCCAATCACGGCGCGGCGCGCGTTTACATGCAGCCGGCTTCCGAAGGTACCGGCGTAATTGCCGGTGGCGCAATGCGCGCTGTGCTGGAGGTGGTCGGGGTCAAGAACGTGCTGGCCAAGGCGGTCGGTTCGCGCAACCCGATCAATCTGGTGCGCGCCACCATCAAGGGCCTGCAGGCAATCGTCTCGCCCGAGCATATCGCGGCCAAGCGCGGCAAGAAGGTCGAGGAACTGGGTCATGGTTAAGAAAGACACCAAAGCTCACGGCACCGTGAAGGTGCGCCTGGTCGGCGGCTTGCGCGGCGTGCGCGGTCTGCATCGCCTGAGCGTCAGGGCGCTCGGCTTGAATCGCACCAACGATGTGCGCGAATTGAAAGACAGCCCGCAAGTGCGCGGCCTGATCCACAAGGTCGGTTATCTGGTGCGGGTAGAGGACTGAATCATGCGCTTGAATACATTGAAACCCGCCAAGGGCTCGCGCCGCGATCGCGTGCGCGTTGGCCGCGGCATCGGCTCGGGCCTCGGCAAAACCGCAGGTCGCGGTCACAAGGGCCAGCACGCGCGCACCGGCGGCGGCAAGGTCAAAGCCGGCTTCGAGGGCGGCCAGATGCCGTTGCAGCGGCGTCTGCCCAAGGTCGGTTTTCGCTCCAAGATGGCGCGCGAATCGCAGCAGGTGTTCCTCTATCAGCTCGCCGGCTTGAAAGGCGATCAGATCGACGTCGCCACGCTGCGCGAGGCCGGCCTGATCGACATGCGTGCCAAGCGCGTCAAGATCGTCAAGAAAGGCGAGATCGGTCGCGCGTTGAAAGTGTCCGGCGTGCTGGTGACCGCGGGTGCGAAAGCCGCGATCGAAGCGGCCGGCGGCAGCGTTGCATAATCGAACCAAGACCAGAAATCACTAGTGGCCGCTCCCCAATCCAATAATCCACTCGCCGCGTTCGGCAAGCTCACCGAGTTGCGTCAGCGATTGCTGTTCGTGGTCGGCGCGCTGATCGTGTTCCGGCTTGGCTCGTTCATTCCGGTTCCGGGTGTCAACCCGGAAGCGATGACGCGCATGATCGAGCAGGGCGGCGGCCTGCTGAACATGTTCAACATGTTCTCGGGCGGCGCGCTCGCGCGCTTCTCGCTGTTCGCGCTGGGCGTGATCCCCTACATCTCCGCGTCCATCGTGGTGCAGATGATGGGCTCGGTGGTGCCGAGCTGGCAGGCCTTGAAGAAGGAAGGCCAGGCCGGTCAGCGCATCATGACCAAGTACACGCGCTGGGGTACGGTCGGGTTGGCGGCATTCCAGGCGTTCGGCGTGGCGGTTGCGCTGCAGAAGCAGGGTGTGGCGGGCGGCGTGCCGATCGTGTACGACCCCGGCTTCGGCTTCATCTTCGCCTCGGTGATCGGTCTCACCGCCGGCACCATGTTCCTGATGTGGCTGGGCGAGCAGATCACCGAGCGCGGCGTCGGCAACGGCATCTCGCTGATCATCTTCGCGGGCATTGTCGCCGGATTGCCGCGCGCGCTGACGCAGACCGCGACCATGGCTTCCAATGGCGAGCTGTCGGCGCTCAAGGTGCTGATGGTTGCAGCGGTGATCCTGCTGGTAACCGCGTTCTGCGTATTCATGGAGAGCGCGCAGCGGCGCATCACCGTGAACTATGCGCGGCGCCAGGGCGGCGCGCGCGCCTACATGAACCAGAGCTCGCATCTGCCGCTCAAGATCAACATGTCAGGCGTGATTCCGCCGATCTTCGCGTCCTCGCTGATCATGTTCCCGGCGACCGCGGCGACGTGGTTTTCCAACGCCAGCCAGATGCGCTGGTTGCAGGCGATCACCACCGCGCTGACGCCCGGCGAGCCGCCGTACGTGATCCTGTACGCGCTGCTGATCATCATCTTCGCGTTCTTCTATACCGCGATCGTGTTCAATTCGCAGGAAACTGCGGACAACCTGAAGCGTTCGGGTGCGCTGATTCCGGGTATCCGCCCGGGCAAGGCCTCGGCCGATTACATCGATAGCGTACTGACGCGCCTGACCGGCGCCGGCGCGGTGTACCTGGCGGCGGTGTGCCTGATTCCGACCTTTCTGCAGACCGCCTGGCACGTGCCGTTCTATTTTGGCGGTACCTCGCTGCTGATCGTGGTGGTGGTTGCGATGGATTTCCGCGCGCAGGTTTCGGCGCACCTGGTTTCGCATCAGTACGAAAGCCTTTTGAAGAAGGCGAATTTGCGCAGATCGTGATCCGCTTGCCCTGGCGCAGCCGAGGGCAGGCGGGTGAGAAAAGCCGTTCGTGGCGCGTCCTTGCCATGAGTGGCCTGGAAAAAATTCGAGTTTGGCCCGGGCTTCCAGCCGGGTGGGCTTTTCGGCTATAATTAACAGTTTGCCGCGCTGGCAACGTTTCGAGATCAAGAGGATAGAACATGGCGCGCATTGCGGGTGTCAACCTGCCGGTCAACAAGCACGTCTGGGTCGGTTTGCAGAGCATCTACGGGATCGGCCGTTCGCGGTCGAAAGCCATCTGCACCGAAGCCGGCGTTGCCCCCACCACACCGATCAAGTCGCTGTCAGAGGGCGAGGTCGAGAAGCTGCGCTCCGAGATCGCGAAGTTCGCGGTCGAAGGCGATCTGCGCCGCGAAGTGGGCATCAGCATCAAGCGCCTGATCGACCTGGGCACCTATCGCGGCTTGCGTCATCGCCGTGGCTTGCCGGTGCGCGGGCAGCGCACGCGTACCAACGCGCGCACGCGCAAGGGTCCGCGCCGTCCGATCAAGAAGTAGTGCCTGACGCGATCAGCCGATCGCGAAACCATCAGCGGCCAGCAGGCCGCATCGATTAGAAGAGCTGCTAAGAAAATGGCTAACCCGGTCAAAGCGAAGAAGAAAACCAAGCGCATCGTCACTGATGGCATCGTGCATGTGCAGGCCTCCTTCAACAACACCATCATCACCATCACCGATCGCCAGGGCAACGCGCTTTCATGGGCGACCGCCGGCGGCGCAGGGTTTCGCGGTTCGCGCAAGTCCACGCCGTTTGCCGCGCAGGTCGCTGCCGAGAAAGCCGGTCGCGTCGCGCTCGACTACGGCGTGAAGACGCTGGAAGTCCGCATCAAGGGACCGGGACCGGGTCGCGAGTCGGCTGTGCGCTCATTGAACGCGCTCGGCTACAAGGTCACCAACATCATCGACGTCACGCCGATTCCGCATAACGGCTGCCGTCCACCGAAAAAGCGCAGAGTCTAATTTTTGCGATCGTCCTTGATCGCGTGAATCAAAAACCGGCCATCCGTGGCTGGACTATTGGAAAAGACACATGGCACGTTACCGCGGTCCCACTTGCAAGCTCGCCCGTCGCGAAGGCGCCGATCTCTCGTTGAAGAGCCCGGCGCGCGCGATTGATTCCAAGTGCAAATTCGACACCAAACCCGGCCAGCACGGCGCCAACAAGCGCGCGCGCCTGTCCGACTATGCCGTGCAGTTGCGCGAGAAGCAGAAGGTAAAGCGCATCTACGGCGTGCTCGAGCGTCAGTTCGGCAACTACTACAAGAAAGCCTCCTCATTGCGGGGCAATACCGGCGAGAATTTGCTGCGCATGCTGGAAACCCGTCTCGACAATGTGGTCTACCGCATGGGCTTCGCGGTCACCCGCGCGCAGGCCCGTCAGCTGGTCGCGCACAAGTCGATCCTGGTCAACGGCAAGAAGGTCAATGTTCCTTCGTACGCGGTGCGTCCGGGCGACGAGGTCGCGCTGACCGAACGCGCGCGCGCGCAATTGCGCGTGCAGGAAGCGATGACGCTGGCCGACGGCATGGATCTGCGTCCGGGCTGGGTGGATGTGGATGCCAAGAAGTTTGCCGGTGTGTTCAAGGCGCTGCCCGATCGCGGCGACCTGCCCAGCGACATCAACGAGAACCTCATCGTCGAGTTGTATTCGAAGTAAACGACCGCATTTTCGGGTGGCGGATCGCGTCCGCGTCCGCCCCTGCTGGAATGCACTTCACCGTTTGGTGAAGCGGTCCAGAAGTTTGCTGTATTTGAAAGCGTGGCCATGAATGGCTGCTTTCACCATCAGGAATGATGGAGCAATCCGCGGCCAGGCATGGCCGCTTTCACGCGCAGGGATAGCGCACCATGGAATCCCGAATCCTTCGGGTTTCCACAGATGATTTTCCGGAGTCACACATGGCAGTCTCTTCCACCAGCGTCCTGCGGCCGCGCGGCCTCAATGTCGAGCAAATCGGCCCGAACCATGCGCGCGTAGTCGTCGAGCCGCTCGAGCGCGGCTATGGCCACACCCTTGGCAACGCGCTGCGTCGCGTGCTGTTGTCCTCGATCCCCGGTTGCGCGATCACCGAGGTCGAGATCGACGGCGTGCTGCACGAATACACCACGCTTGAAGGCTTGCAGGAAGACGTCATCGAGGTGCTGCTGAACCTCAAGGACGTCGCCATCCGCATGCACGGCACCGACGAAACCACCATGACCTTGTCGAAGAAAGGCAAGGGTGTGGTCAAGGCCGGCGACATCACCACCGACCATACGGTCGAGATCGTCAACCCGGAGCACGTGCTGTGCCACCTGACCAAGGATGTCGGTCTCAACATGCGCCTGAAGGTGCGGCGTGGCATCGGCTACCAGCCGGCGACCACGCGCATCAACCCGGACGAGGAATCCCGCCCGATCGGCCGTCTGCAGCTGGATGCCTCGTTCTGCCCGGTGCGCCGCGTCGCCTATGAAGTGGATGCCGCGCGCGTCGAACAGCGCACGAATCTTGACAAGCTGGTGCTGGATGTCGAGACCAACGGCACCGTGCAGGCCGATGAAGCCGTGCGCAAGGCCGCCGAAACGCTGCTGGATCAGCTTTCCGTATTCGGTGATTTCAGCCGTCGCGAGAGCGCCGACGCCAAGACCGAGAAGAGCGGTTTCGATCCGCTGCTGACCCGCCCGATCGACGATCTGGAGTTGACCGTGCGTTCGGCCAATTGCCTGAAGGCCGAGAGCATCTATTACATCGGTGACCTGGTGCAGAAGACCGAAGTCGAGTTGCTCAAGACCCCGAACCTCGGCAAGAAGTCGCTTACCGAGATCAAGGACGTGCTCGGCGCCAAGGGTCTCTCGCTCGGCATGAAGCTGGAGAACTGGCCGCCGGCAGGTTTGTCGCACGGCATGCAGTTGGGTTGAGGGAATACGACCGTTTTTTTGAAAACGGTCTGCTGTCGAAAAGTGTGGCCAAGGATGGTCACTTCTTGTGCTCCATCCAGAGAGTGAATTTTACGCCGGCCAATTGAGAATTATTGCCACGATCATGGACGATCGCACAAATATGCGGGCAACCGCGGAAAGCCGGACACAGGTGCCGGCTTTTCATAACGATAAAGAGAGAGAGTTCCGCCATGCGCCACATGAAATCCGGACGCAAGCTCAACCGCACGTCCAGCCACCGCGAAGCCATGTTCAAGAACATGGCCGCCTCGCTGATCAAGCACGAACTGATCCGCACCACCTTGCCGAAGGCCAAGGAGCTGCGCCGTGTGGCGGAGCCCTTGATCACCATGGCCAAGGTCGACGGCGTTGCCAATCGGCGCCTCGCATTCGCGCGTCTGCGCGACAAGCAGGCGGTCGGCAAGCTGTTCATCGAACTTGGTCCCCGTTACCGCGCGCGTCCCGGCGGCTATCTGCGCATCCTCAAGTGCGGCAACCGCGCCGGTGACAATGCGCCGATGGCGTATGTCGAACTGGTGGATCGCCCGCAGGCCGCGACTGCCGAATAAGCGCGCAGCTTCGATTTCAAAAACACGAACCCCGGCCAGAAACGGCCGGGGTTTTTGTTGTTCGCGGCCGTGGATGGAAGCGATCTCTCTGGCAATATGAGCCGGGGCATCGCGTTTCGGGAGTGGGGAATGAATACCGTTGATTCCGGGCAGCTGCACGATGGCGTTTCTGCGCGTGATGTTGTCTCCGGGGAACCGGCCCGCACCTACAAGGTTCGCTTCGGTCGCACGACCGGACTGGGTGCCGCGAGAGCCGATTCGTTTTCTTTCATGGGCCGCGGTGCTATCGAAATCGATGGGCGCTGGGTTCGCATCTACGGGCGGCGACACCGATCCTTCCGGCTCGGCGAGAAGGACCAGCATGCATTTGCAAGCGCAAACGTGGTCAACGTTTGTCGGTCGGGAAGGGTCATTTGCTTCGGCGTGAGGCTTCCCGGCGAGCCGAACAAATTTGTGTGGTTTCGCGCGGGGACCGCAGACCAGGCACGACAAATCCAGGCGGATCTGCCGCAGGAGCAGACGCCGGAGTTCACCGGCAGCCAGACGGAATTGATGGAGTTTCATCAACGGCTGGACAGGCTCAGCCCTGTGGCGCCGGTCACACCGCTTCTTGTGGCGGCCAACGTCCTGGTATTCGTTGCGATGTGCATCAGCGGGGTCGGCTTTTTCAAGCCGGAGGGTGCCGCGGTGCTGGGCTGGGGATCGAATTTTGGTCCGCTCACAATGGGCGGGGAGTGGTGGCGATTGTTCACCGCCATGTTCGTTCATTTTGGCGTCATCCACATCGCTTTCAACATGTGGGCGTTGCTCCAGATCGGGCGCATCGCAGAGCGCCTGTTCGGTAGCATGCGATTCCTGCTGCTTTACGTGCTCGCAGGCTTGATCGCCAGCATGACGAGCCTCCTGTGGAACCCGGAGGTCAACAGCGCGGGCGCTTCCGGAGCGATCTTCGGAATATTGGGCGGGTTGCTTGCGTTCGTGCTCAATCCACGGAACGATGTGCCCAGGGCGGTCATGGTTGAGCACCGCAACAGCACGTTGGTGTTCGCCGCGTACTCGTTGTTCTATGGATTCGCGCATACCGGCATAGACAACGCTGCGCACCTTGGCGGATTGCTGAGCGGCATTTGCATGGGCGCGTTGCTGGCCAGGCCACTGACCGACGAGGCGAGGTCAAGCGATGGATCGGTGCGGTTGCTCGCGTCGATTTCGGCGGCGATCATCGTAATGGGTTTGCTGGCGTGGCCCCTGATCCATCCTTCACCAAGCGTGGCGGCGGAACAGCAGTTCCAACTTGTACTCACGGATTTCGGCGCAAAGGAATCGCAAGCCGTGGATGCCTCCAACCAGCTTTCCGCAAAAGTGCGGCAGGGCATGTCCACCCTGGACTATTTGCGGACCATGGATGAGCGAGTCTTGCCAAAATGGGATGCGTTGTTCCGCGAAGTGAATGCGCCGGATCTGCCCGAAGACAGTCGCGCGTATCCGCTCCAGCAGGCGTTGCTGCGATATCTGGGGAGCAGGTGCAAGCAATTCAGGCTTCTTGCACGTGCTGCGCGCTACGACAACAAGAACCTCGCCGATGCTGCCAGAGCGGAGCAGCAGAACGGCGATGCGGCCGCCGAAGAGATTAAGAAGCTCGGGGACTCGAGGTAGCCGGCAGTTCGCGGGGCTGACAAACCGCCGCGTTTGCAGCTAACGTTGTGGCTTCACAGCACACGGACGCACCCATGGCACCCTGGCACTGGTCTTATCGCACGGTTTATCTGGTCGGCTTTCTCATATGTGCCGGCCTGCTGGCGTACGCGTTGTATTCGGAAGTCTATCTCGGCCTGATTCCATGCCCGCTATGCGTGTTCCAGCGCATTGCGTTCATCTGGATGGGCATCTTCTTCCTGATCGGCGGCTTGCACGCGCCGCGCGGTAATGCGCGCTGGATTTATTGCGTGCTGGTGGTGCTGGGTGCGGCCTGGGGCGTGATCGTCGCCGCCCGCCATCTGTGGTTGCAAAGTCTGCCGCCCGATCAGGTGCCCAGCTGCGGGCCGGGCCTGGGCTACCTGTTCGACACTTTCAGTTGGACGCGCGCATTGAACCTGGTGTTCTCGGGCTCCGGCGAATGCGCTGCGGTGAACTGGCGTTTTCTGGGCTTGAGCATGCCCGGTTGGACCATGATCTGGTATGTGCTGTTGTCGGCTTTCGCGCTCCACGGTGCGGTGCATCCGCAGTCGCCGCGGCAAGCCGCGCGGACACGGGGGTCGTAGGGCGGGCATTGTCGCCGGTACGAACGCACGGCCGACGGCCTCTCTCCATGGAGGCTTGATACAAACGTTTCGTCAACCCGCTATCCTTCGCAGCATGGCCACCCCCGAACGCAATTTACGCGCGGTGCGCGAAGCGCCGCCCTGGCAACCAGACACCTGGCGCGCGCGCACGGCGCAGCAGCAGCCGGTGTATGAGGATGCGGGCGAACTCGAGCGTGCGCTGACGGAATTGTCTTCGCTGCCACCGCTGGTTACTTCGTGGGAAGTGCTGGCGCTGAAGCACATGCTGGCCGAGGCGCAGGAAGGCAAGCGCTTCCTGCTGCAGGGCGGCGACTGTGCGGAGAGTTTCGCCGACTGCAACAACGTGGTGATCGCCAATCGTCTGAAAGTGCTGCTGCAGATGAGTCTGGTGCTGATTCATGGCTTGCGCGTGCCGGTGGTGCGGGTGGGCCGCTTCGCCGGGCAATACGCCAAGCCGCGTTCGGCCGATCTGGAGACTCGCGACGGCGCAACGCTGCCGTGCTATCGCGGCGATCTGGTGAATGCCGCCGAATTCGATGCCGCTTCGCGCCGCGCCGATCCGCAGCGAATGCTGCAAGGCCACGCGCGTTCGGCGATGACGATGAATTTCGTGCGCGCGCTGGTGGATGGCGGCTTCGCGGATTTGCATCATCCCGAATACTGGAACCTGTCCTGGGTCGAGCATTCGCCGCTGGCCGAAGAATACCGGCGCATCGTGGCCGGCATTGGCGACGCGGTGCGCTTCATGGAAACCCTGGCCGGCGAGCCGATCGCGAGTTTCCAGCGCGCCGAGTTCTACACCTCGCACGAGGCATTGCTGCTGCATTACGAGCAGGCGCTGACGCGTCACGTGCCGCGCCAGTGGGGTTGGTTCGACCTGTCCGCGCATTTCCCGTGGATCGGCATGCGTACCGCTGACATCGACGGCGCGCACGTGGAGTTCTGCCGCGGCATCCGCAATCCGGTCGCGGTAAAGGTCGGCGCGGCGATGCACCCGGAGCAGTTGAAGCAACTGATCGACATTCTCAATCCGGATGATGAACCCGGGCGGCTTACGCTTATTCACCGCATGGGTGCGAGCGGCATCGGCGAACATCTACCGCGATTGATCGAGGCGGCCAAATCCACGGGCCGGCGCGTACTGTGGTGCTGCGATCCCATGCACGGCAATACCGAAACGCTGGACAACGGCACCAAGACCCGTCGCTTCGCCAACATCCGTTCGGAACTGGAGCAAGCGTTCGACATCCATGCCGCGGCCGGTTCGCATCTGGGCGGCGTGCATCTGGAATTGACCGGCGAAGACGTCACCGAATGCATGGGCGGCGCGCGCGATCTTTCGGAAACGGATTTGACGCGCGCGTACAAATCTTCGGTTGACCCGCGCCTCAACTACGAGCAGTCGCTGGAGTTGGCGATGCTGATTGTGCGCAAGTCGGGCGGTCAGGCGAATTCCCCTGCGCTGTAGGACGTACGGCGCCAGGCGGTCCGGATGGAGTGCAGGAACCCGGAGCACCGCTTGCATCCCTGATGGATTCCGCCCCACGCGTCGGGTTGCGCGGAGCGGGCGGTGCGGTGCCTGCAAGCACGTTCCTACAATGAGCGAACCGCTACGGCCAACTCGTGCCACGGTTGGATATTCCAGAATCTCCGCGCCTGACCGGACGGCGAGGGCAGCACGAATACGCGGCTGTGTGCGATCCGTAGCGATTGCTCGCCGTAATCCACGATCTTGAAATCCTCGGGCAATGCCGCACGCGCAGCGTTCTTGCTGGTGAAGGCGACGATGCGCGGGCGGAAGCTTTCAAGTTTGCGCCGCAGCGATACCGCATCGAACGCATCGCGCGGCAATTCGTGATCGGCGCCGAAGTGCAGCTTGGCGAGATCGGTGAGGCCGATGCCGAATTCCAACACGCCCGGAAATTCGTGCGGCGACCATCGCCTTGGTGTCAGGCCGATTTCAAACAACGTGCGCCAGAAATAGTTTCCCGGGTGCGCATAGTAGGCGCCTTCACGCGCCGAGCGCGTGCCTGCGGCGGTGCCGCAGAACACCACACCCAGATTTGGCGCAAGCACGTCGGGTAGCACATGGCGTGAACCGCGAAGCGTCATTTGTGAGCCGTGCCCAACAAAAATTCGGTTGCTGCCGAGCGTACCCGTCGCAGGCCGCCGAGTCGAAACATATGCAAGCCGGCCTTCCACCGCGATCCGCCCTGGTTGGTCCGACGGCTCAGCGCGAACGCGGTGAGGGCAACCGACATGACTTCCCGCCTTGTTGCGGGTACATCATCAGGAGTAATGTTCACGGGTTGCGTGCCGCCCCTCAAGGAACTCATCATGTCCGCTCGTCATTGGCGTGGTTGGCTGTTTGCCGGTTGTGCTGCATTGGCTTGCGCCGGCGTTTCGGGCGCGGTACTCGCAGCAAAAGTGGATATGACAGCGCAGGTGCCGTCGGCCTTCACCGGCGATCTTCAATGGCGGCTGATCGGCCCGTTCCGTGGCGGCTGGGGCACGATGGCGCAGGGCATTCCCGATCAGCCGAACGTGTATTACTTCAGTGCGGCCGGCGGCGGTGTGTGGAAGACGATCGACGCGGGACGCACCTGGCAATCGCTGGGCGATGATCTGCCGGCGTCCGCGATGGGCGCGATCGCGATCGCGCCTTCCGACCCGAATGTGATTTATCTCGGCAGTGGGCAGGTCGCAGCGCGCTGGGACATCCAGTCCGGCAATGGTGTGTATAAGTCCACGGATGGCGGCAAGAACTGGCAACACATCGGGCTCGACGCTACCAAATACATCGGCAAGATCCTGGTGGATCCGAACGACGCGAACATCGTGCTGGTCGGCGCGCTCGGCCACTACTTCGGTCCGAATCACGAGCGGGGCGTGTTCCGCTCGAGTGACGGCGGCAAGACCTGGCAGCAGACGCTTTACATCAATGACGATACCGGGGTGGTGGATCTGGCGCGCGATCCGCAGAATGCCAACGTGATTTACGCCGCGGCCTGGCAGGTGCGCAATTACCCATGGCTGTCGTATTTCCAGCCGAACGCCGGTCCGGGCAGCGGCCTGTACAAATCGACCGATGATGGCAAGACCTGGGCGCGTCTCGGCGGCGACGGCTGGCCGACCGCGCAACTCGGACGCATCGGCATCGCCGCGGCGAGCGGCAATCGCGTATATGCGGTGGTGGATGCGGCGCCGGCGAGCGGCAATGTTCCGCACGCGGCATCGAAGGACCAGGGCGGGTTATATCGTTCCGATGATGGTGGTGCGCACTGGCAACGGATGAGCCAGGAGGGTTGGCTGGAGAACGACTATTTCAGCCGCATCACGGTCGATGCGCACAACCCCGATGTGATTTATTCCGCCGGACAATCGATCCGTGAGTCGCGCGACGGCGGCAAGACCTGGGACATCATCAAGGGCGCGCCCGGCGGCGATGATTACCACTATGTGTGGCTCAATCCGCAGCGGCCCGATCACATCATCACCGCGTCCGATCAGGGCGTGGTGATCACGGTGGATGGCGGCAAGACCTGGTCCTCCTGGTACAACCAGCCGACCGGGCAGTTCTATCATCTGGCCGCCGACAATCGCTTCCCGTACTGGGTGTATTCCGGCCAGCAGGATTCCGGCACGGTCGGCATTGCCAGCCGCAGCGATTTCGGTGCCTTGAGTTTCCGCGATTGGCATCCGGTCGGCGGTGACGAACGCGACTACGACGTGCCCGACCCGATCGACCCGGCCATTGTGTACGGCACGGGTCTCGGTGGTCGGCTCAGCCGCTTCGATGCGATCACGGGACAAGTCGCCAATGTTTCGCCATGGCCGATCGCCAGTTACGGTGCGCGCCCGACCACCACCAAATATCGCTACACATGGATCACACCGCTGGCCGCGGTGAGCAATCATCAGAATCAAAGCGTGCTGTACCTCGGCGCACAGGTGTTGTTCCGTTCCAGCGATCGCGGCGACCACTGGGACGTGATCAGTCCCGATTTGACGGGGCAGAAGCAGGGGGCGAAGAACTGCGAAGGCAATGTCGCGATCGCCGATGCACGCGCGTACGGTTACGGCGTGATCTATTCGATCGCGGTGTCGCCGCGCGACGACAACGAGATCTGGACCGGCAGCGATTCCGGCGTCATCGAGAACACTCGCGACGGCGGCGTTCATTGGAACGACGTCACGCCGAGCGGTATCGCGACGATGACCAAGATATCGTCGCTCGACGTCTCTGGCTTGCAGGCAGGCACCGCGTATGCAGCCGCCGACAACCATCGTCATGATGATTTCGCGCCGCACGTGTGGCGCACGCATGATTTCGGCAAGACCTGGACGGAAGCGGACAACGGGCTGCCGGCCGGGCATTACGTCAGCGTGGTGCGTGCCGATCCGGTGCGCGCGGGCTTGCTGTACGCCGGCACCGATGCCGGCGCATTCGTGTCTTTCGATGATGGCGATCACTGGCAGCGGTTGCGCATGAATCTGCCGACCGTGTGGGTGCGCGATCTGCTGGTGCATGGCAACGACCTGGTCGCCGCGACGCAAGGCCGTGCAATCTGGATTCTCGACGACCTCTCGCCGCTGCGGCAGTGGAATGCGGGCATCGCGTCGCAACCGCTGCATTTGTTCAAGCCGGCCGATGCACTGCGCGTGCACGCCAACAACAACAAGGACACGCCGCTGCCACCGGAAACACCGCTGGGCAAGAATCCACCCAACGGCGCGATCATTGACTACTCGCTTGGCGCGCACGCGCACGGGCCGGTGGTGATCGATATCCTCGATGCCAACGGCAAGCTGGTTCGCCATTACGCCAGCGATGCCAAACCGGAAGAAGCGCGCGCCGAACGCTACTTCGATGCCGACTGGATCAAGCCGGAGCCGATGCCGTCTGCGGTGCCCGGCCTGCACCGTTTCGTGTGGAACCTGCGTTATCCGCGTCCGCGCGCGGCAAGTTACGACTACTCGATCGCGGCGGTGTTCGGCGAGGACACGCCGACCTCGCCGCAAGGCGCGTTCGTGCTGCCGGGACAGTACACGGTCGTGTTGAAAGCGAACGGGCATGAGCAACGCCAGCCGCTCACGGTAAAGATGGATCCGCGCGTGCACACCAGCGATGCCGATCTGCAATCGGCGCTTTCGTTCTCGCAAAAGGTCGCTGCGGCGCTCGATACGGCGTACGTCGGCTACGCGCAACAGAAGGCGGTGACACGGCAACTCGGCGTACTCGGGAAGCGATTTGCGGATCAACCCTCGCACAAGAACCTGCTGGACGAAGTGCAGGGGATTCAGGACAAGCTGGGCGAGGATGACGAAGCCAAGCTCGATCAGACCACCAGCTTCGGCGCGCTCAGCGGCCAGCTCGCCGCCTTGGAGAGCGATGCGGAATCCGCCGACACCGCGCCTACCACCGCGCAAACGCAGGTACTCGCGAGCGCGGCCACGCGTCTGCAGAGCGCGCAGCAGCAATGGCAGGCGCTGCAATCGGGCGAACTGGCGAAATTGAACGCGGACCTGAAAACTGCGGGGACGCAGCCGGTCAGCGTTCCTTCTCCCGACAAGCTGGATGCGGGCGAGCCTGATCCGGGCAAGGACTTGCCCTGATGCATGTCGCGCGCAGGCGCGCTCCCGCAACGCGAATGTAGGAGCGCGCCTGCGCGCGACCGCGGAGCCCTTTGCCATGGATGGCAGCTTCGCTCGTGACGCTTTGAAACGATTCGGTGCAACTTAGGCGAGCAGGAAATCCGTGTACTGGAATCTTCCCTCCCGCAGCACCGACTCACCCCGTCGCAATTCCAGATCATGCGCGAACAGCGGCCCGCCATGGCTGAGCGTATGGAATTCGCCACGTTCGCCGCAAGGGTCCGCGCTTGCGGGCAAAGCATCGAGCAACGCGGCATCGTATTCGCGACCGGAAAACGATCCGTCCAGTTGCGTGGTATCTACGCAGGTGAGCAGCGCCCGATGGCCTTGCGCCACGAACCTGCGCGACAGCGCGGCAGTGTCCGCGCCCCACAGCGGATAGACGCCGCGCCAGCCGTGCCGCGCGAGCAGCGCTTCGCGCCATTGCCGTACATCTTCCAGGAAGAGGTCGCCGAAGGCGACGTGCTGCAACTCCGGCGTGATTTCGCGCCCGCGCTGCAGCGCATCCGCGAAAGCGGTTTCATACGCCTCGTTCGACGAAGGCCACTCCAGTTCCGATTCGATCAGCGGCAATTGCAGCGCGCGTGCCTGCGCGCGCAGCACGTCGCGGCGAATACCGTGCATCGCCACGCGATCGAACTGACGCGTGATCGTGGTCAGCAGGCCGGCCACGCGCCAGCGTGGATCGGCGCGGAGGGCTTGCAAGGCGAGCAGGCAGTCCTTGCCGCCGCTCCAGGCGATCAGAATGGGTGTTGGCATCGCGCGATTGTACGCAACGGCGTGAATTCAGGCGCGGGTATTTAATATCCCGCATTGCCGACACAAGGAGGTGACGATGCACACGCTGGCGCAGGTGTTCTCGCAGCCATGGACGCGGCTGGCGGTAATTGCGGTGATCGCGCTGGTCGCGGCGGTCGCCGTGTTTCGCGCATTGCGTTTTGCCGCTCGGCGGCTGCTGAGCAAGGACGATCTGCTGGCAGTGGTATTGCTGCGTTGCGAGCGACCGTTCGAATTGGTGTTGCCTTTGCTGGCCTTGCAGTTCGCGCTGCTGGATGCAGCGTCCAGCATGCCGCAGGGCGCGTGGTTGCACGCGCTGCGCCACGCGGTAGCGATTGCGTTGATCGTGGCGCTCACCTGGTTGGGGGTGCGCGCGATCTCCGGGATCGAACGCGCGGTGGCGCTCCGGCATCCTTCCGACATCGAGGACAACCTGCGCGCGCGCAGCGTGCAGACCCAGGCACGCGTGCTTTCGCGCACCGCGATGTTCCTGTTCGGGCTGCTCGGCATCGCCACCGTCCTGATGACGTTTCCGAGCGTGCGCGAGCTTGGCGCCAGCCTGCTTGCTTCTGCCGGCGTGGCCGGCATCGTCATCGGCCTGGCCGCGCGCCCGGTGCTTTCAAATCTGCTGGCCGGGTTGCAACTCGCGCTGGCGCAACCGATTCGGCTGGATGACGTGGTGATCGTGGAGAACGAGTGGGGCCGGGTCGAGGAAATCACCGGGACCTACGTGGTGGTTCGCATCTGGGACGAGCGGCGGCTGGTCGTCCCGCTGCAGTGGTTCATCGAGAACCCGTTCCAGAACTGGACGCGCAGGAGTTCGCAACTCATCGGCACGGTATTCCTGTGGGTGGATTACGCGCTGCCCCTGGTGCCTTTGCGCGAGGAATTGGAGCGCATCACGCATGCCGCGCCTGAGTGGGATGGCCGCACCTGCCTGTTGCAGGTCACCGATGCGGATTCGCACGCGATGCAGGTGCGTGTGCTGGTGAGTTCCAGGGATTCAGGCCGCTCGTGGGATCTGCGCTGCAAGATACGCGAGGGCCTGATCGATTTCCTGCAGCGCGACTATCCGCAATTCCTGCCGAAGCTGCGCGTTGACGACAAGCCCGATACTGCGCACGACCGCGTCGTGCCTCCCTGAGTTGCACAAGGTGGCATTCGCGCGATCGCACGCGCTAGAGTTTGCGCAGCGCATTCCGGAGATAGCCATGAACGAGCCCACTGCATCGCTGCTGCCGCCCGCGACACCAACGGTACGCAGGCTGCGCCGCATTGTTGCGGTGGTTGTGCTGGTGGTGGCCGCGGCCCTGACCATCGGCTTGCTGGCGCGCGGCTATCACGCTGATCGCGCGCGTACGATTCGCGCGCAGATCGGGGAGGCAATCGCTACCGCGGACGGCATGCGCCAGGCGGTGGCGCTCTATCGCGCGCGCAACGGGGGCGCGTGGCCGTACAACAATAGCCAAGCGGGTTTGCTGTCGCTGTCGGCGGTAAACAGCAAATACGTGGACAACACGCACATCGAAAACGGCAGGATCATGATCACGCTGGGCGGACAGATCGATCGCACGGTGCGCGACAAGCACATCGTGCTGACGCCTTACCTTGCCGGCTCGCTGGTGCTGTGGCATTGCGGCAGCAGCGATGTCGAGAAGAATCTGCTGCCGCAAAATTGCAAGTAGGTCGAGGGGCGAGGATCGGGTGCGAATGAAGACTCGCCATTCCGGCGCAGACCGGGACCCTGCGCCTTTGATCATGCCACGAGCCAAGTCACTGGGTTTCGGGTTCCGCCGCGATGAAGCCGCGGCGGCCCCGGAATGACGACTGTTGTTTACGCTTTATCCGGCTTCCGGCTTCCGGCTTCCGGCTTCCGGCTTCCGTTCTTACGCCGCCTGCCTCGACGCGCGCTTGCGGTCGTTCTCTGTCAGGTGCCGCTTGCGCAGGCGAATGGCTTTTGGCGTGACTTCGACCAGTTCGTCGTCATCGATGAATTCCAGCGCCTGCTCCAGCGACAGCCGCACCGGCGGCACCAGCGCCAGCGCGTCGTCCTTGCCGGACGCGCGCACGTTGGTCAGTTGCTTGGCGCGCAAGGCGTTGACGGTGAGGTCATTGTCCTTGGAGTGGATGCCGACCAACTGGCCTTCATAAATCTCCACGCCCGCATCGATCAGCATGCGGCCGCGATCCTGCAAGCCCCACAGCGCATACGCGGGCGCCGGGCCGGTGCCGTTGGAAATCATCACGCCGTTCTGGCGCTTGCCGATGATGCCTTCCGCACGCGGGCCGTAATGGTCGAACACGTGGAACAGCAGCCCGGTACCTGCAGTGATCGTGCGGAACTCGGTCTGGAAACCGATCAGCCCGCGTGCGGGGATCACGTATTCCAGGCGCACCCGGCCGCGGCCGTCGGGCTCCATGGTCTTCAGTTGTCCGCGACGGGTGCCGAGGCGTTCCATCACGCCGCCCTGGTAAGCCTCTTCCAGATCGACGACCAGTTGTTCGTAGGGTTCCTGTTTCACGCCGTTGATCTCGCGCACGATCACTTCCGGGCGCGACACCGCCAGCTCATAGCCTTCGCGGCGCATGGTTTCGATCAGGATAGACAGGTGCAGTTCGCCGCGACCGGAAACCTTGAACTTGTCCGGGTCTTCGGTTTCTTCCACCTTCAACGCGACGTTGTGCAGGGTTTCGCGGGTGAGGCGTTCGCGGATCTGGCGCGAGGTGAGGAACCGCCCGCCACTGTTGCCCTTGTGTCCGGCGAAGGGCGAGTTGTTGACCTGGAAAGTCATGCTGATGGTGGGCTCGTCCACGGTCAGCGCGGGCAGCGCCTCCACCGCGGCAGGGTCGCAGATCGTGTCGGAAATTCCCAAACCTTCCACGCCGGATACCGCCACGATGTCGCCGGCCTGCGCTTCGGGCACTTCACGGCGCTCCAGGCCCATGAAGCCCAGCACCTGCAACACGCGGCCGGTGCGCCTGTTGCCTTCGCGATCGATGATCGCCACCGGCATGTTGGTGCGCACTTTGCCGCGCTGGATGCGGCCGACGCCGATCAGGCCGACATAGTTGTTGTAATCCAGCGAGGACACGCGCATCTGGAACGGGCCATCCGGGTCCACATCCGGCGCGCGCACGTTGCGCACGATCGACTCGAACAGCGGAGTCATGTCGCCGCCGTGCACGTCGGGCTGCAAGCCGGCGTACCCCTGCAGCGCCGAGGCGTACACCACCGGGAAATCCAGTTGCTCGTCGTTGGCGCCGAGCCGGTCGAACAAGTCGAAGGTTTGATTGAGCACCCAATCCGGGCGCGCGCCGGGGCGATCGACTTTGTTGATCACCACGATCGGCTTGAAACCCATCTGGAATGCTTTCTGGGTGACGAAGCGCGTCTGCGGCATCGGGCCATCCATCGCGTCCACCAGCAGCAACACTGAATCCACCATCGACAACACGCGCTCGACTTCGCCGCCGAAATCGGCGTGTCCGGGCGTGTCCACGATATTGATGCGCCATTGCTCGCCGTCCGGCGCGCTCCAGCGGATCGCGGTATTCTTGGAAAGAATCGTGATGCCGCGCTCGCGTTCGAGATCGTTGCTGTCCATCACGCGGTCAGGCACCACCGCGCGGTCCGACAGGGTGCCGGATTGCTTCAGCAATTGATCCACCAGCGTGGTTTTGCCGTGGTCAACGTGGGCGACGATCGCGATGTTGCGCAGTTTCTGGATGGACATAAGGGCACGCAAAACGGGCCGCATTGGGGCGGCCGGCTTCTCAAGAGAAAAGATAAGCGGCTTGCCGATTCCGTGGCCGCCGCGTGATGGCTGATTATACCTGCGCCGGGACCGGACTGCTTGGAAATCTGAAGCGCTGTTAAGCTAGGCGTTTTGCCAAGGAGCCGCGCCATGACCCTGATCGCCACCTTCCAGACTTCGCGCGGCCCGATCCGGCTGCGCCTGTTCGCCGACAAGGCGCCGGTAACGGTGGCCAATTTCGTGAATCTGGCCCAGCGCGGCTACTACGATGGCTTGAGTTTCCATCGAGTGATCCCGGATTTCATGATCCAGGGCGGCTGCCCGGAAGGCTCGGGCCGCGGCGGCCCCGGCTACCGTTTCGAGGATGAAACCCGCGCCGATCTGAAACACGACAAACCCGGCGTGCTCTCGATGGCCAACGCGGGCCCCGGCACCAACGGCAGCCAGTTTTTCATCACGCACACCGCGACGCCGTGGCTGGACGGCAAACACACCGTGTTCGGCGAAGTCGTTTCCGCCGATGACCAGAAGGTCGTGGACGCGATCCGCGGTGGTGACACCATCGAGAAGCTCACGATCGAGGGCGACGCATCGGCGCTGCTGGCATCGCAGTCCACGCGGATCGCGGAGTGGAACACCGTACTCGACGCGCGCCGCTGAATTTCGCGGGCGCCGGCACCTGCAGGAGCGAGCGCGCTTGCGACCGGAATGCGCGGATAGCCTGCACGCAGGCCCCTGCAAAAAATCAGCCCGCTGCGGCGACCATGCTAAAATTCACTGGATTTGTTTTCTCACGAGCAGGCAATTCGATGTTGACACTCGCCACCCGCATGAGCCGCGCCAAGCCCAGCGCGATCATGGTCATCGCCGACCAGGCGAAGCAGTTGAAGGCCGCGGGCCGCGACATCGTCAATTTCTCGATCGGTGTGCCGAATTTCTTGCCGGGCGAGCATGTGTATGACGCGGTGCGCGAGGCGCTGAAGCACGACAGCGGCGCTTATGGTTCCAACCGCGGCCGCGAGGATCTGCTGGATGCATTCCTGGCGCATATGCGCGCTTCCGGCTTGGACGGCTACAAGCGTTCCAATCTCGCGGTCGGCATCGGCGCCAAGCAGGTGCTCTATAACCTGTGCGAAGCGCTGCTTGACGAAGGCGATGAGATCGTCTTTCCGACGCCGTACTGGACGTCGTACCTGGATATCGCGGAAATCCTCGGCGCGCGCATCACGTTGCTGCCCTGCCCGCCGGAACAGAACTACAAGCTCACGCCAGCGCAACTGGATCGTGCGCTGGCCGCCAAGCCGAAAGTGTTTCTGTTCAACAATCCGTCCAATCCGACCGGCATGGTCTACACGCGCGATGAAATCGCCGCATTGGCCGATGTGCTGGTGAAATATCCCGACACCTGGATCATCGCCGACGACATCTACAACCGCATGGTGTTCGACGGCGTCGGTTACCACAACGTGGTGCAGTTCCGCCCCGAGCTGCGCGAGCGCACCGCGATCGTGGACTCGCTCTCCAAGACCTACGGCATGCCGGGCTGGCGCGTGGGTTTCGTTGCCGCACCCGAGCTGCTGGCCAACGCGGTGGTGACGCTGAACTCCAATCACATCACCAATCTCCCGGAAATCATCACCGCCGCAGGCGTGGCCGCGCTGACGGGCTCGCAGGAAACAACCAGGGAAAAATGCGCGGATTTCTCCGAGCGCCGTGACCAGGTGCTCGACGCGCTGCTCTCGATCCCCGGCGTGAAGTGTCCGCGTCCGCAAGGCGCGTTCTATGCGTTCCCTGATATATCCGTAGCGTTCGGCAAGTCGCACAACGGAACGCGCATCGAGAATGACGTGGACTTCTGCGCGGCGCTGCTGGATGCCAAGGGCGTGGCCACCGTGCCGGGTTCGGCGTTCGGCGAACCGCGCGCGCTGCGCATTTCCTACACTTGTCCGCGTGCGCAATTGGATTCCGGATTGCAGCGCATCAAGGAATTTTTTGCCGAGTTGACCGAGACGAAACAGGTCAGCGCCGCGCGCGCTTGATGAACCGCAGATAGCCGGTAGCAGGTAGTCGGTAGCTGGAAAGCCGCATTTCGCCGGCTTTGGCTTTCCGGCTCCCGGCTTCCGATTCCCGGCTCACTTTCAAAACAGAAATTTGGAGTCCCACAAATGAAAGCACCCGTCCGCATCGCCGTTACCGGCGCCGCAGGCCAGATCGGCTACGCGCTGCTGTTCCGCATCGCCGCCGGCGACATGTTGGGCAAGGATCAGCCGGTCATCGTGCACCTGCTGGAAATCACGCCTGCGTTGCCTGCGCTGCAGGGCGTGGTGATGGAGCTGGATGACTGCGCGTTTCCGCTGCTCGCCGGCGTGGTGGCGACCGACGATGCGAACGTCGCGTTCAAGGATGTGGATTACGCGCTGCTGGTCGGCGCGCGCCCGCGCGGCGCGGGTATGGAGCGCAAGGATCTGCTGTCCGCCAACGGCGCTATCTTCGGCCCACAGGGCAGGGCGCTGAACGCGCATGCCAAGCGTGACGTGAAGGTGCTGGTGGTCGGCAATCCCGCCAATACCAATGCGCTGATCGCGCAGGCCAATGCACCGGATCTCGACCCGCGCTGCTTCACCGCCATGGTGCGGCTGGATCACAACCGCGCGATGGCGCAGCTCGCGCAGCAGACCCACGCGCACGTCAACGACGTCAAGCGCGTGATCATCTGGGGCAATCATTCGTCCACGCAATATCCCGACATCCACCATGCCACCGTGAAAGGCCAGCGCGCGACGGAGCTGGTGGAGGGCGCGTGGTATCGCGACACCTTCATCCCGACCGTGCAGCAGCGTGGCGCGGCGATCATCAAGGCGCGCGGGGCTTCGTCCGCGGCTTCCGCGGCGAACGCGGCGATTGACCACATGCGCTCGTGGGCGCTGGGCAGCGCAGAGGGCGATTGGGTTTCGATGGGCGTGCCGTCCGATGGTTCCTACGGTATCGCGCCGGGGGTGATCTACGGTTATCCGGTGACGTGCAGGAACGGCAAGTACGAAATCGTGCTGAAGCTCGACATCAACGAGTTCTCGCGCGAACGCATGGACGCCACCGAAAAGGAATTGCGCGAGGAGCGTGCGGCGGTGGAGCACTTGCTGGGCATGTAGGAGCGAGCGCGCTCGCGACCAAGACTGCGCCAAAATCTTCCTTGATGCCATTTCCGCTCGACATCCTTGTCTCACCCTCAGCCGTTGCACGCGATGCCATTCAAGGCATCGCGCAAGCGCAACGGCTTCGACCTGCACGCGGGCTCGCACCGCTGCCTGGTGGGGCGCATCTTGCCCGGGGATCGATGCCGATCACCTCAAAGGTTCGATCCGCCGTGCATGCGCGCTCGGGCGAATCGCTGCGCCGAACCTGCGCGCATATACCTGGGTCACTTCCGCGCCGAAGAAGAGGATCAGCGAGGTGTAATAGACCCAGACCACGATCAGGATAAGTGAGCCCGCGGCGCCCGCGGAGCTGAAGCGCAGGTGCGCCAGATACACGCCCAGTCCGTATTTTCCGATCGTGAAAAGCACGCCGGTGATCAGCGCGCCGATCATCACGTCGCGCCAGTCGATGATTACGTCCGGCACATACTTGAACAGAATCGCGAGCGTGCCAGTGACGATCACGAACGACACCAGCGCATAAACGACCCGCAGAACAATGCCGGCGCCCGGAAACCAGTGATCGGCATAGCCCTGCGCACCGGCGATCGCGGTGCTCACCGCCATCGACACCAGCAGGATGAACGCCATTGCCAGTACGATGGCGAGTGCCAGCAGCCGCGACCCGAGCAGGTTGAGGATCACGTTCTTGCGCGGCACCGTTTCGACCTCCCATATCTGGTTGAGCGAAACCTGCAACTGGCCGAATACCGAAATCGCGCCGAGCACCACGATCGCGGTGCCGATGACGGTGGAGATCACGCTTGCATGATGATCATTGGTCTGGGTGAGCAACGCCTGCACCACCTTGGCCTCCTGCGGCCCAATCATCGAACCGATGTAGCCGAGCAATTGCGCACGCGCGGTTTGTTGGCCAAACACCAGGCCGGCCAAACCGGTAAGCAGCAACAGCAGCGGTGTCATCGACAGCAGCGTGTAGTAACTCAGCGCGGCCGCCAACTGGAACGGATTGTCGCGCAGGAATTCGGTGATGGCGGCCTTGCTGATCGCCCATGCGCCGCGAGGTAGGGGCTTGTCTTCCATGGCTAGATGCTCCTGACAACACGCCAACAGCATGCCACTTTTGGACGGCACTGCAGATCACGGGTCGCCTCGCGCGCCAGCCGATGCGGTGGTGCCACGGCCCTCGGCAAGCCCCGGGCGCACGAATCGGGGCTGGCGTAATCGGTTAGAATCGCGGCTTTGCCGGAACGCCTCATGAGCGATACGCACTCTGCCGGAGCACGCTTCCGCGCCGCGCTCGCCGCCGAATCGCCACTGCAGGTGATCGGCGCAATCAACGCCAATCACGCGCTGCTGGCAAAACGCGCCGGTTATCGTGCGATCTATCTGTCCGGTGGCGGCGTGGCCGCGGGCTCGCTCGGTCTGCCGGATCTGGGCATCAATACGCTGGACGACGTGCTGATTGATGTGCGCCGGATCACCGATGTTTGCGACGCGCCGCTGCTGGTGGACATCGATACGGGCTTTGGGCCGAGCGCATTCAACATCGCGCGCACGGTGCAGTCGCTGATCAAGGCCGGCGCGGCGGCGTGCCACATCGAGGATCAGGTCGGCGCCAAGCGCTGCGGACATCGCCCCGGCAAGGAGATCGTTTCAGCGGCCGAAATGGCCGATCGGGTGAAAGCCGCGGCGGATGCGAAAACGGATCCTGATTTCTTCCTGATCGCGCGCACCGATGCGATCGCCTCCGAAGGCGTGGATGCCGCGATCGAGCGTTCACTGAAATGCGTCCAGGCCGGCGCGGACGGCATCTTCGCCGAAGCAGTGCGAGATCTTGCGACGTACAGAAAATTCGTGGACGCGGTGAAGGTGCCGGTGCTGGCCAACATCACCGAGTTCGGGGCGACGCCGCTGTTCACCCTGGATGAACTGCGCGACGCCGGCGTAGCGATCGTGCTGTATCCGCTGTCGGCGTTCCGCGCGATGAACAAGGCGGCCGAGAAGGTGTACGCGACCATCCGCCGCGAAGGTACCCAAAGGAGTGTGCTGGACACGATGCAGACGCGCGAGGAGCTTTACGAGCGCATCGGTTATCACGACTACGAGCGCAGGCTGGACGCGCTGTTCGCGGACAAGAAGGTCTGACGCACATGTCGGAGCTATTGCCGCCATCCGATGAATCCGCCTCCGCCCCGGGCGGACGCAATTGGAATGCGCTCTCGGCGATTATCGCGTCGCTGATCGGCCTGCTCGCGCTGTGCGTTTCCGGCTATACCGCCTATATCCAGCGCGAGCAGGTGCGCGCGGAGGTGTGGCCGAACCTGATCGCCGGGAATGACGACAACGATTTGTCATTGATCGTGTACAGCAAAGGAGTAGGACCGGCGATCGTGCGCAGCGCGCAGATATGGGTGGAAGGGAAGCCGCAATCGGACTGGCACCATGTGCTGGATGCGCTCGGCATGAAGCGCCCGATCACGTTCAGCGAATCCACCATCAACCCCGATGTGGTCAGCCCGGGTGAGAATGTCCGGATCATAAAATTCGAGGATAAGGATATTTACCGGCAATTCCGTGCCGCCGCAGTCGCGAAGCATATGGCGATTGCGATCTGCTACTGCTCGACGCTGGGAGAGTGCTGGCAGTATCGGGACGCGCACCTCGTCGGGTTCAAGGAAGGTCCGCTGCAGATGGCGCCGGTCAACCAATGTCCGCGGCTGCACCCTGCAGAAGTATTCAACGACTGAAATGCGATTTATCGTGAAGCGGCCTGCGCGATCACGCCGTTGCAATCGGAGAAAATCATGAACGATACCGCTGCATCCGTTCTCCCCAAGGCCAAGAAGTCGGTGGCGCTATCCGGCGTCGCCGCCGGCAACACCGCGCTGTGCACGGTGGGGCGCAGCGGCAACGATCTGCACTACCGCGGTTACGACATCCAGGATCTCGCCACCAAGGCGACCTTCGAGGAAGTTGCGCACCTGCTGGTGCATGAGGTCCTGCCGACCTGGTCGGAATTGAACGCGTATCGCGCCAGGCTGAAACGTCTGCGCGGGCTGCCGCAGCCGGTGAAGGCCGCGCTGGAACTGCTGCCCGCGGCGACGCATCCGATGGACGTGATGCGTACCGGCTGCTCGGTGCTCGGTACGGTGCTGCCGGAGAAGGACGAACACCACGTCACCGGCGCGCGCGACATCGCCGACAGGCTGATGGCGAGCTTCGGTTCGATGCTGCTGTACTGGTATCACTTCTCGCACAACGGCCGCCGCATCGAGACGGAAACCGACGACGACACCATCGCCGCGCATTTCCTGCACCTGCTGCACGGGCGCAAGCCGAGCGATTCGCACGCCAACGCGCTGGACAAGTCGCTGATCCTTTATGCTGAACACGAGTTCAACGCCAGCACCTTCGCCGCGCGCGTGATCGCGGGCACCGGTTCGGACATGTACTCGGCGATCACCGGTGCGATCGGCGCGCTGCGCGGCCCCAAGCACGGCGGCGCCAATGAGGTGGCGATGGAAATCATCGGCCGCTATCGATCTGCGGACGACGCCGAGAAGGATATTCGCGAGCGTGTCGCCAACAAGCAGATCGTGATCGGCTTCGGCCATCCGGTCTACACGATCGGTGATCCGCGCAATCCGATCATCAAGGAAATTTCGCGCAAGCTCTGCAGCGAGGGCGGCAACCCGCGCCTGTTCGAAGTGTCGGAGCGGATCGAGAACGTGATGATGGATCTCAAGAAGATGTTCCCGAACCTAGATTGGTACTCGGCCAGCGCGTACCACATGATGGGTGTGCCTACGCCCATGTTCACGCCACTGTTCGTGATCGCGCGCACCTCGGGCTGGAGCGCGCACGTGATCGAGCAGCGCCAGGACGGCAAGATCATCCGCCCCAGCGCGAACTACACCGGGCCGGAAGATTGCGCGTACGTTCCCATTGAAAAAAGGTGATCGTCATTCCGTAAACAAAAAAGCCGCGCATTGCGCGGCTTTTTTGTTTGGAAGAAGGGTCATCCCTGATCCACGCCCTCGTCTTTGAGCACTTTCTGCACGCCCTTGTCTGCGCGCATGCGCTGTTCGAAGGCTTCGAGATTGTGGAAGCCCGACAGGTCCACTTTCATCGCCTTGGCCCAGCGCAGGGTGATGAACAGATATGGATCGGCGATCGAACGCGCGCCGACCAGCCAGTTGCGACCGGAAAGCTGCGCATCGAGACGCTCGAAGTAGCCACGCAATTTCTTGCGCGCGGCGTCTTTCATTTTCTCGGCCGCTTCCTCGCCGAGGTAATTCGCTGCGCCGAACAGCGGGTGAAAGGCCGGATGCACGTCGGCATTCAACATGCCCAGCCAGCGGTTCACTTCCGCGCGTGACTTGGGCGTGCCTTCGCCGCCTAGTTTGCTTTCCGGGAATTTGTCCGCGAGATAATTCAGGATCGCCGAATTCTGGGTCAGCACCCAGTCGCCATCCTCGAACACCGGCACCGCGCCGGCGGGATTGAGCTTCCTGAATTCCGGCGTGGCACGCTGTTCGCTGCTGACGACCTGCGCGGTGTAGGGCTTGCCGATCCATTCCAGCGCGATGTGGTCGGCCATCGAGCATGCGCCAGGCGAGGTGTAGAGCTTCATGGCCATCTCCATTGGTGGTGTACACCATGTGGAGGTGCATACACCGCGCATCAAGGGCGACTTGGACGCTTTGCCAGAGAACGCGGTTCGCTGTGATATCCCGGGTTGCGCGAGAGAGCCAAAGAAATTTATCCGCAAAGGAGGCAAAGCACGCAAAAAAAGGTCTGGTTTTTTAAACCTTCTTCACGGCCCAGTGTTCTTTGCGAAAAAAGCTGTTGCCCTGCACACGATTGCCAGGGCTACGCTGCTCCTACAGGCTCGCGGCGAGCCGCGTCGCTTGCGCGATCGCGCGCTTGGCATCGAGTTCCGCGGCCACATCGGCGCCGCCAATGACGTGCACCTTCATGTCGACCGCGATCATCTGGTCGGCCAGCGCGCGGTTGGATTCCTGCCCGGCACAGATCACCACGTTGTCGACTTCCAGCAGACGTGCATTGCCATCGGCATTGATATGCAACCCCGCATCATCGATGCGCTCGTAGATTACGCCGCCCAGCATGTGCACGCCTTTGGCTTTCAGCGCGGCACGATGCACCCAGCCGGTGGTCTTGTTGAGTTTTCTGCCGGGCTTGCCGGCCGTGCGCTGCAGCAGCCAGATTTCGCGCGGCGAAGGCTCGCTCCGGGGCTTTGCCAGACCGCCGCGTTGCGAAAGGGTCGTGTCCACGCCCCATTCGCGCATCCAGCGGGTGACGTCGGTAGTGGGCGAGGGCGGCGGTTGGCTCAGGTATTCGGCAAGGTCGAAGCCGATGCCGCCTGCACCGATGATCGCCACGCGCCGGCCGATCTCCACCTTGCCGGAGACGACATCCGCGTACCCGTGCACTGTTCGGTGATCCTGCCCGGGAATCCGCGGATCGCGCGGGAGCACGCCGGTAGCGACGATCACGGCATCGAACCCGCGCGCTTGCACAGTCGCGGGCTCCGCGTTCGCGCCCAATTGCAGTTCGACGCCCAGCTCGCGCAGGCGGTTCAAAAAATAACGCAGCGTTTCGGCAAATTCTTCCTTGCCTGGAATGCGTTTCGCCAGATTGAACTGCCCACCGATTTCTTCGGCCTGTTCGTACAGTGCCACCGCATGACCGCGTTCGGCGAGCGTGCAGGCCGCGGCAAGACCGGCCGGCCCGGCGCCGATCACGGCAAAGCGCTTCTTTTGGCCTGTCGGCGAAATCACCAGTTCGGTCTCGAAGCACGCGCGCGGGTTCACCAGACACGAGGCGCGTTTGTTCTGGAACACGTGATCCAGACACGCCTGATTGCAGGCAATGCAGGTGTTGATGCGCGCGGGCTGACCCGCACGCGCCTTGTTCACCCAGTCCGGATCGGCCAGCAGCGGGCGCGCCATTGAGACCATGTCGGCATCGCCACGCGCGAGCAGCGCCTCGGCGACCTCAGGCTTGTTGATGCGGTTGGTGGTGATCAGCGGAATGCGCACTTCGGCTTTCATGCGCCGTGTCACCCACGCGAATGCCGCGCGCGGCACGGAGGTGACGATGGTTGGTACACGCGCCTCGTGCCAGCCGATGCCGGTGTTGATCAGCGTGGCGCCGGCGGCTCCCACGGCTTTCGCAAGCGAGACGATTTCATCCCATGCCTGGCCGCGATCAACCAGGTCGAGCATGGAAAGGCGATAGATGATGATGAAATCGTGCCCGACCGCCTCGCGCGTGCGCCGCACGATCTCGATCGGGAAACGCATGCGGCTCTCCAGCGAACCGCCGAATCCGTCCTCGCGCTTGTTCGAGCGCAGGGTCAGGAACTCGTTGATCAGGTAACCCTCCGAACCCATTATTTCCACGCCGTCGTAGCCGGCTTCGCGCGCGAGTTGCGCGCTGTGCGCGAATGCATTGATGGTGCGTTCGATGCCGCGGGCAGTCAGCGCGCGCGGCGTGAACGGCGTGATCGGCGACTTGATCTTCGACGGCGCGACGGACAAGGGATGGACCGCGTAGCGCCCGGCGTGCAGGATCTGCATGCAGATGCGCCCGCCTTCCGCGTGCACGGCGCCGGTGAGCTTGCGATGGCGCGGCACATGCCAGGGCATCGACAATCGCCCCGAAAACGGCTTCAGCCAGCCTTCGATGCTGGGCGCAATACCTCCGGTCACCATCAGGCCTACGCCGCCGCGTGCACGCGCGGCGAAATACGCAGCCAACTTGTCGTAATCGCGTGCGTGATCCTCCAGGCCGGTGTGCATGGAGCCCATCAGCACGCGATTGGGCAGGGTGACAAAGCCGAGATCGAGCGGAGCGAACAGGTTCGGGTAGGCTGCGGTCACGAACTTTGCCGGCATTCAAACGGGCGTTCGAGGATGCCCGCGTTCGCGGCGTCCGGCAAGCCGGACCCGCTTCTTCGGCCGACGGCTCACGGCTGACGGCTGGCGATTTTGCGCCGTTGCGTCCACCAGCCGAGCGCAACAATGCCGAGCACGAACACGGCGAGCACTGCGTAGTACACCGCATCGTGCGCGTCGAACCAGTCGTCCACGAGGTCGTCTTCCGTGACCATGCGCGCAGCGGTCCAGGCAATCGTGGCGGCGCCGAGATAGATAATCGCCGGCCAACGTTCCAGCAGTTTCAGAATCAGTGTCGAACCCCACACCACCAGCGGCACGCTGATCAGCAGCCCGAGGATCACCAGACCGAGATGTCCCTTGGATGCGCCAGCGATCGCGAGCACGTTATCCAGGCCCATCAGGGCGTCGGCTACGATTATGGTGAACATCGCGCCCCAGAAGCCGGAGGCGGTACGCACTCGATGCTTGTCCTCACCGTGTTGCAGCAGCCGCCACGCGATCGGCAGCAGCATCAGGCCACCGACCAACATGAGCCCGGGTATTTTCAGCAGCCACAGCACGCCGGCGGTCATGGCGATGCGTACGCCGATCGCGCCGAAGCAGCCCCAGAAAATCGCGCGCCATTGCAGGTTGTGTGGAAGCGCGCGCGCGGCCAGCGCGATCACGATGGCATTGTCGCCGGCGAGCACCAGGTCGATCAGGATGATCGAAGCCAAGCCGGACCAGAATGCCGGATCGGAGAGCGAAACGAACGGGTGGGCGAGAAAGGTCATCGGGCGGCCTGCATGCGTGCGAGAAGAAATCCGCGAGCGCCCACCCCGCACGCTTGCGGGTTGCGTTCGCGGAAGTCTCGCCCGCGGCTTTGAAAGTGCAACCAATGGATGGCTGCTTTCATGCGCACCAATGCGCATTGGCCGCGCGACGACCGGAACGCAGACGCGTTCGTGTTGACGATCGCCGCAAGGATCGAATCGACCCGATCCCGAGCTACTCCCCTCCGGGGGTTTTGTTTTGATGCAACGTCCGTGCTGGCGAAGCCCAGTCATCCATGACCGTACTCATGACTGTACTTCTTGAGCGGACCCATTCTCGACAGAGCGCCATGCGCAAGTCAAGAGAGGGTGACGATCTGGCACAATAGCCCGTTTGTTTCGGCAGGAATTCACCATGAGCGAGCACAACATCCGTTCCGCGCAGCGCCCCGAGCCTGATCAGCCGCTGATTGACATTGCCGATTACGTTACCGGCTACCGGATAGATTCCGATGAGGCGTATCGCACCGCGCGCTACATGCTGATGGATTCGCTCGGCTGCGCGATGCTGGCCATGAAGTTCCCGCAATGCGTGAAGCAGCTGGCTCCGATCGTGCCGGGGGCGACACTCACCGGCGGCGCGCGCGTGCCGGGCACTTCGCTGCAACTGGATCCCGCGCAGGCGGCATTCTGCATCGGCACGCAGATCCGCTGGCTGGATTTCAATGACACCTGGCTCGCGGCCGAGTGGGGTCACCCTTCAGACAATCTCGGCGCCATCCTGGCGCTTGCGGATTACCTGGGCCGACGCGGCAACGCGATCACTGTGCGCGACGCGCTCGGTTACGCCATCAAGGCGCACGAAATTCAAGGTTGCTATGCGCTGAAGAACAGCTTCAACCGCGTGGGTCTTGATCACGTGATTCTGGTGCGGCTCGCGTCCACCGCGGTGGCGACGGCGATGCTGGGCGGCGGTCGCGAGCAGGTCATCGATGCGGTTTCCAATAGCTGGATCGATGGCGGCGCGCTGCGCACC
>DATNFU010000054.1:0-58304 GCA_035606235.1 Rhodanobacteraceae bacterium | reverse complement strand
CAAGGCACGCTCGATCACCGCGCGCGTGCCGGGTGACAGCACTTCGTCGGCGTCGAGATTCAGGATCCAGTCGTGCGCCGCCATGTCGATCGCGCGCTGCTTCTGCGGGCCGTAGTCATCGAAAGGATGCACTTCGACGCGCGCGCCGAAGCGTTTGGCAATCTCCACCGTGGCATCCCCGGAGCCCGAATCCAGCACCACGATCTCGTCGGCGAAATCCGCCGCCGCCAGGCAGCGCTCCAGCGTGTCCGCATTGTTGAAGGTGATGATCACCAGCGAGAACTTTTCACGAGGCATCGGAGGTTGAAACTCTTCTGAAAAGTTCGGCGTGGCGACTGGTCTTTGCCGTGTCGTCAGGGGTGACGACTGAAAACAAACTCGCGCACCACAGGCTCAGAAGCCACCAGAAAAGCAATCCCCACCACGCGGAATAAAATGCCAGATGCGTATTGATCGGGAATACCATCACCAACAGCGCGACGCTCACCGGCCACGCGCGAAATCGCGCAGGTGCACCGACGCTTCGCCAGGCGCGCACCGCCAGCACCACTCCGATCAGCCACAAGAACACTCCGATCGCGCCGGTGTCATCCAGTACCTCGAGCACGATCTGATGCGGATGACAGGCGCCCTGGCCCGCACCGCAGGCCTCGACGTCCAGGAACCGATCACCGGGACGCGCATACGCGGGATACGCATACCGGAATCCGCGCACACCGACACCGTTGACAGGGTGCGCCGCCGCCATCTTCAGTGCGGTGCGCCAGATGTCGAGCCGTCCGCTGAAAGCGGTATCCAGCGCTTGCGGGGAATCGTCGAATGCCAGCAGCGTGCGCTGCACGCGCTGATCGAAACGCGACGAAGTTTTCCAGGCAATCCCGGCAGCGAGCGCGGCGACCAAGCACGCACCCACGATCCACCCAAGGAACCGCGCGGGTGATTGCGTCTCCCGCCACAAGCACGCGATCACCACCAGTGCATACATCAGCCACGCCGCGCGTTCACCGGCCAGCAGGATCGGTCCGAGCAGCAGCAACAAGGCGACGAGCAACCCCGTGCGACCGCAACATTGGCGCGCACTCCACGCCACGAACGGTGACAGCACCGCCAGCACCAACCCGAGCTTGAGATCACCCGCGCCAAAAATGCCCGAAATGCGCTGCGCCTCGGCGTGCCCGCCCACGCTGTAGCCGGTCAGAATCTGCATCCATGCATCCAGTGTCCACAGCGCGACCAGCGCGCCGATGCCGAGATACAAGGCACGCGCGCGCGATTCGCGACGCACGGCGAAGCACACGTAAAACCCGAACGGCGCAAAGCGAATCAGTGCGGCAACCGTACCCCAGCTTTTGCCCGGGTTCACCGCATCCCACGCGGAAATGAGTGCAGCGGCGAAATAGCAGAGCCAGCAGGCGAGCAGCAGTCCCGCGCCGGGATGCTCTCTCCAGGCACGCGGGGCGCGAACGAAAAACAGCACGGCGCCCAGAATGCAGATCAACACCGCGACTTCACTTGCCCTGCCGAACGGCAGCAGAAAAATCACGGCAAAGATCGGCAGCAGCGGCGACAACGCGATCGCGTGCAATCGGGCTCGCAGGGATGGTGTCATCGACACAACGCATCAGGACGATGCGCGATTGTACGTGAGAGCCGCGCTCAGGCCCCGACCAGTTCGCCGTACAATTCCAAGGTTGCGGCCTGCATATCTGTCAGGCGGTAACTCTGCAACGGCGCGATGGGTGGCGCGCGGCGCAGCAGTTCGGCGGCGCGTTCGATCAGCTTTTCCATATCGCCGACCGGCACGCGCCCGGCCGGGTAAAGCTCAGCCAGCAGTTCGCCGACGCCGCCGTGCGCATAACCGAGCACCGGGCGACAAAGCGACAGTGCCTCGACCACGGTGCGGCCGAAACTTTCCGGCTTGTTCGACAGTTGCAGGACCAGCGCCGATGCGGCGAACACGTCGCGCACGTCCGCGCGCGGCGGCGTGAACACCACCGCGTCGTATACGCCGCGATCCCGGGCCAGCGCGTGCAATTCCGCGAGATAAGCCTCGCGACCCTTCTCGACCGCGCCAAGCAACAGCAGCCGCGCCTCCACCCCGCGTGAACGCAGGCCCGCCAGCAGCGTGATTGCATCGGCATGTCCCTTCAGGCGTGTGCCGCGGCCGGGCAGCGTCAGCAGCGGCGCACCACCCAATTGCGGGAACTCGCCGAAGAAACGCTGCCGCCATGCGTCATCAGGACGAAAGCCGTAGGGGAATTCATCCGGGTCGATGCCGCGCGGAATAACCTTCAGCCGCGCCGGGTCGGTACCCGGGTAATGACTCAGCACGAAATCGCGCACACTCTGCGACACCACGATCACGCGTTCGCCGCGAGTCATGATGCGGCTGTAGCTGCCGGGTGAATTCAAGCCGTGCACGGTGGTAACGAAATGCGGGCGCGGATGCATGCCGCGCAATGCCAGCCAGCCCATCCAGGCCGGCAGCCGTGAACGCGCGTGCACGATGTCGGGACGGATTTCTTCCATCAATCGGCGCAACGGGCGGACATGCCGCAGCGTGCGCAGCGACTTCTTCGCCAGATCCAGCGGCACGTGTTCGCTGCCTTCGGCCTGCAGTCGCGAGACCAGCCGACCACCAGCGGAAATCACCACCGAGCGATGTCCGGCCGCCACCAGCGCGCGTGCGATCTCAAGCGTGGAACGCTCGGCGCCCCCGTTTTCCAGTGCCGGCAGCAACTGGAGCACGGTCAATCGGCGATTGGCATGATGCTCGGGCATCGTCCTGGACGCTGTGGCTTCTGGCACCTGATACATGCCAAAGGCTTCTAGCAAGAAACAAGCCTTGCGTATCCCTGCGCAAAGGGCAGCCACCGTAACTGCACTCCAAGCAGAGCGGCAAAGGCGCGGTGAAAAGCTACTTCAATACGAAAACAGCACCGCAATAGGGGCACTGCGACTCGCCGCCGTCTTCCTCGATCGGCAGGTACACGCGCGGGTGCGAATTCCACAGCGCCATTTCCGGCAGCGGGCACGACAGCGGCAATTGCGCGCGCGTTACCTCGTAGCGGCTTTGCGCGTTGGCGGGCTGCGCGGAAACAGGCTGGCTGCTCATGGGAAATTCCCGAAGAAGATGGCTCCATTCTAGCGCAGCGGAAAAAATTCTTCGGCCATTACCGTGCGGCCTTTTCCAGTGGCGCGATCCTGGCAGCGAATGCTTGCGCTTCGATCGCCTCGGCGCTGATGCGTACCTGCAAAGCATCGCCGACCATCGGCACGCCGCCGCCGACGCCAAATGCACTGCGGTCGAAAGATGTGCTCGCGGCAAAACCCAACGCCGGCGCGTTGATCATCGGATACACGCCGGACTTGTTCAGGGTGACGTCGAGCGTCACCGGTTGCGTCACCCCGTGCACATCCAGATCGCCGACGACTTTCAACGAGTTCTTTCCGAGCACGGTCACCTTGGAACTCACGAAAGTGATGACCGGGTATTTCGACGTATCGAGAAAATCGGCTTTCTGCAGCGCCCGATCCAGTGCCGGCACATGGGTGTCGAGACTCTTCGCCGAAATGCTGACCTGTACCGAAGACCTCGCCGGATCCGCGGCATCGTAAACGAGAGTGCCCGTCACCTGGTCGAACTGGCCCGTCGGATTGGAGAAACCCAGGTGATCCCAGGAAAACAATACCTGGGTGTGGGCCGGATCAAGGGTGTAGGTGACCGGCGCGGCCGCAGCCGCGAAGCCTGCGGTCAACAGCGCGAGCGCCAAAATGGAACGTACGAGTTTCATGCTTTCCCTCGGCTTGTGACGAAATGGCTGCGTGGCGTATCGGCGATAGATGCCCATGACCGGCGCAAACTATGCGATAACGCGGCATTGACCATACGACGTTCGACACCACGGCGAATCGACATGCTTGATGCCTGGATCATTACCGATGGCGCCGCCGGCAACGAGCGTCAGGCGCTGGCCCTGGCGCAGGCGCTGGATACGCGCGCGCGCGTATTGCGATTGCCGCTGCGCGCACCGTGGTCATGGTTGGCACCGCGCCAACTGCCCGGCGGGCGACTGGCGCTGTCGGCGCGCGATCGCGCGCAATTCGCGCCGCCCTGGCCACGACTCGCGATCGGGTGCGGGCGACACTCCGCGCTTCTGACGCGCCTGCTGCGCGAGCTGTGCGACGGCGACTGTTTCAGCGTGCAGATTCTCGACCCGCGCGTGGACACGCGGCACTGGGACGCCGTGATCGCGCCACGCCACGACGGGCTGCATGGCGACAACGTGATCACCACGATCGGTTCACTGAATCCGATCGACGACGGCTGGCTCGCCGCCGGCCGCAACGCATTCCCCGAGTTCGCACGACTGCCGCAACCGCGCACCGCATTGCTGCTCGGCGGTCCGCGCGGCGGGATCGCCTTCGATGATGGTTACGCGCGTGCGCTGGCTGCGGGTCTTGCGCACATGCAACGCGAAGGTGGCAGCGTGCTGGCGAGCATATCGCGGCGCACACCCGCGACGTTCGCGCAGTTCCTGCGCGACGACCTCTCGCGATACCCGGGATTTTTCTGGCGCAATGATGCCGACGGCATGAACCCGTACCCCGGACTGCTCGGTTGGGCCGATCGCATCGTGGTGACGCCGGATTCGGTCAACATGCTTTCCGAAGCAGCGGCGACGGGCGTGCCGGTGCACACGCTGGTGAGCGCGCGGTTGCCTGATAAGCTCGCGCGCTTCCACGCGGCCTTGCGCGAGCGAGGTTTGCTGCATGACCTGGGCGTTGAAGCCGCGCCCGCCGCGACACCGTTGCGCGAAACCGCGAAAGTCGCGGTGTCGGTGCGCGCACGGATGACCTCGAGCCGATAGCAGCGTGCTCGCCCCCGCTCGCGTTTTTCTTCGCCGAACGCCGTGCTTGTGAAGCACAGCAGCCATCGGCGGGCTAGGTGAAAGCAAAGCCCGCCGTGCGCGCGATCTGCAGCACTCCCCCGCTGACCTCCATTAATTCCGGATCACGCGCCACCATGCGTGGCTGCGCATCCAGCGTGCAGGCCAGCGCGCGCGCGAGCAGCGCGGCGTGCGCTTCACGCAAACCTTGTGCATCGGCTTCGGATAACAGGCCCGCCGCCGAGCATGCCGCGATCAGGCCCGGGGTATCGGTGCGCATGGCGAGCGCGGCATGCTGCCGTGCATGCCGCAGCACCAGTCCCTGCAGCAGAAATTCGATGTCCAGCAGACCACCCGTGCCTTGCTTGAGATCGAACTTGCGCGAGTCCGATCGATCGCGCTCGGCGCGCCATTGCGCGCGCATTTTCAATACGTCCGTGATGATCTGCGCCGGCTCCCGCGCGCAGGCCAGCAAGGCCGCACGCTCATTCTCGAACGATGCACGCAAATCCGCGTCGCCGGCGATCGCGCGTGCGCGCACCAGCGCCTGGTGTTCCCAGGTCCAGGCGCGCTCGCGTTGGTACGCAACGAACGCCGGCAGGCTCGCCACCAGCAAGCCCTTGCTCCCGTCCGGACGCAAGCGCGTATCGATGTCATACAAACGTCCCGCGCGCGTGGGCGTGGATAACCAATGCACCACGCGCTGCGCCAGGCGCGCGTACCAGCGCGCGCCTTCCAGCGGCCGCGCGCCATCGCTCAATTGCGCACCGCGCCGTGGGTCGTAGACGAAAACCAGATCGAGATCGGAAGCAAAACCCAGCTCCGCACCGCCCAGGCTGCCGTAGCCGAGCACCGCGAAACCGGCGCTTTCACCGGGCAGGCTTCCATGCTGTGCGATCAATTCACGCCGCGCCAATTGCAACACCGCGTCGACCACCACCGCCGCGGCTTGCGCAAGGCGTCGCGCGGTCAGCACCGCGTCGGCGTGATCGTCGCGCAGCGCCAGACCCGCGCGCAACGCGAAGCTGTCGCGCCATTCGGCAATCGTGTTGAGAGACTCTTCCGGATCCCCCGAATGCGCCGCCAGCAACGCGCTCAATTCGTGTTCGATCGCCTCTTCGTCCCGCGGCAGGTGTTCCAGACGCGGATCGAATACATCGTCCAGCAGCAGCGGTTGCGCGATCACGCGCGCGGCGAGCCACGCCTGTTCCGCACACAGCCGCGCCAGGCGCGTGCGCGCGGCCGGGTGCTCTTCCAGCAAGGCCAGATACGCGGAGCGGCGCGCGATTGCCTGGACCAGTTTGCACAAGCTGGTCAGCGCGGCGGTCGGCGCACGGGTCGCGCGCGCGGCTTCGATCAACAACGGAACCAGGTGCTCCAGGCGCTGCATTGCACGCGCCGACAGTCCGCGCAGGCCGGCGACCTGCGCGAGCGCGGCGGCCGCGTCCGCGCCGGGTGTGAAACCGGCCTGCTCCAGCGCCTGTGCATTCGATGCGTCGAGGCGTGCGGCTTGCCACGCCGTCAGGCTTTCCAAAGACGGAGCGTCGGCTTGTGCATTCGCCCGCGGCAACAGCGTCGCGGCGAACGCATCGATCACCTTGGCGCGATGCGCATCCAAGTGCGCGCGCAGTTGGGGCCAGTCGTCGAACCCCAGCGTCACCGCCAATCGCGAACGGATCAGCGGATCATCCGGCAACATGTGCGTTTGCTGATCGGCGAACATCTGCACACGGTTTTCCAGTCGGCGCAGGAACACGTAACCTTCACGCAGGCATTTCACGCGAGCGGCGGGGAGATAGCCGCGGCTGGCACAGATCTGCAGCGCCGGCAGCAGCCCGGTCACGCGCAGCGCCGGATCGCGCCCGCCGCGGATCAACTGCTGCAACTGCACGATGAACTCGATCTCGCGGATGCCGCCGGGCCCGAGCTTCAGATGATCGGCCAGATCGCGACGCGACACTTCCGCGTCGATCAGCGTTTTCATTTCGCGCAGGCCGGCCAGGGCCGTGTAGTCAAAATAGCGCCGATACACGAACGGCCGCAGCAATTCGAGCAGGCGCTTGCCGCTGGCGATATCGCCAGCGACCGGGCGCGCCTTGATCCAGGCATAACGCTCCCAGTCGCGGCCCTCGCGCTGGTAATACTGCTCCATGGCCGCGAACGATGCGGCCACCGGCCCAGCCTCGCCGAACGGGCGCAGGCGCAGATCGATGCGTGCGGCAATGCCTTCGTCGTCGGCCTCGCCAAGCAGCCGCACGAATTCGCGGGCCACCCGCGCGAAAAACTCGGCGTTGTCCAGCGCGCGCGCCGCACCGTCGGTTTCGCCGGCATCCGGAAAGGCCAGGATCAAGTCCACGTCGGAAGAAAAATTCAGCTCCGCACCGCCGAGCTTGCCCAGCGCCATGACCACCAGCGATTGCGCGACCCCTTCCAGGTTGCGCGGGGTGCCGTAACGCGTGCGCATGCGTGACTCGGCGTGGCGCAGCGCCGCGCCGATCAATGTTTCGTAAAGCGTGGTGGTGCCGCTCAGCGTCCCGGCAAGATCATCCAGCCCGTTGATGTCGCGAAACACCAGCCGCAACGCCTCGGCACGGCGAAACTGGCGCAAGCGGGCGGCGAAATCCTCGCCATCGTTCAACAGGGATGCGGCGCGCGCGGAAGCGGGCGTGGGATCGCGCAACCGTTGCAAACCCGCGGAATCGAGCAGGTGGGGATCGCGGCGCAAACTCTCGTACGCGAAGTCGCTGGCCAGCAACAAACGCCGCAGGCGCTCGGCAACGCCCGCGTCATCGTGCACGCGCACACCGGCCGCGCGACAACGCTCGACCAGTTCGGCATAACGCGTGTCGCTCAGCGCGGTCAACGCGAGCAGGGCCGGCGGCGTTGTGATCGTCATGGCCGGATTATGCCGGCGCAGACACGCCGGCCGGCACAAACAACGCGTTCATCTCGATTCGGTTACATTCCGCGCCCCGCTTCATGCAATGGCGCGGTCGCGCGCAGCGCGACACCTTGCGTTCCGCTCTCTTCCCGGCGAAAGGGCACAGGGTAAGGGCCATGCACATCGAGGTCCGAGTTCACCTTCATTATGGCCAATCCTCGCGCAACCTTAGCCCGCCATCCCGCTGCCGCACGCGCGGCGCTGATTGTGCTGCTGATCATCGTCTTCGCCCTCGCAACGGGCTTGCTGGACGGGGATCCGGGCGTGGCGCCGGGCGCATTGCTGCAGGCGCCGTGGGCGTTGTTCGCCAATGCCCTGCCGGGTCTGCTGCTGGCTGCGGTGTTGCTCGCGATCACGCGTCGCGCGGCGTTGTCGCTGCTGCTGGCATTCGGTACGCAGACACTGCTCTACTGGGTCAACGCGCAGAAGATGGCGAACCTCGCCTCGCCGGTGGTGCCCGCGGATTTCCACATGCTGGGACAACTGCGTCACGGCGGCGCGCATCTGCTGAGTGGCTATGCGCACGCCAGCGGCTGGCTGATCCTCGCCGCCATCGCCGGGGTGATCGCGCTGATCGCGCTGTGGCGTCACGAACCGCCGCTGATCCCGCGCCGGGCGCTGCCGCGTTCGGGGCTTGCCGTGTGCGCACTCGCCGCATTGCTGTCGCTGTGCGTGGGCGTACCTGGCTGGCGCGTGATCTACAACCGCGACGCACTGGGTTTCCAGCCATGGTCGGCGCAGGAGACCGCCAAACGCAGCGGCGTGATCAGCATGCTCGCGCTGTATCGGCTGGATTACGCCGGCCAGCATCTGAAGATCGATACCACGGCCGCGCGCGCGTTGCTCGGTGATACGGAATCGGCAGTGCGTGCGCGTCTGGCCATCGGCAATGATGGCGTGCGGCCGGACATCGTGATCGTGCAGAGCGAATCGTTTTTCGATCCGGGCCGCATGCGCGGCTACGCGCCGTATCAATTCATTCCCAATTTCGCGCGCCTGGCTGCACAGGGCGAATCCGGGCCGTTGCACGTGCCGACCTTCGGCGGCGGCACCATCCGCACAGAATTCGAGGTGCTCACCGGCTTGCCTCTGCGCTACTTCCCGCAGGTGCAGTTTCCGTATTTGCAAATCGACGCCAAGGTGATTCCCGGCCTGGCGCGGAGCTTGCGTGCCAATGGTTACACCACGCTTGCGATCCACGACAACAACCGCAGTTTCTGGAATCGTGCAAGCGCCTTGCAGCGGCTGGGCTTCGATCGCTTCATCGCGATCGACGGCTTCCCGAAACATCCGGCGCACGACGGCCATTACGTGGCGGACAGCGTGCTGACGGATGAAATCCTCTCGCAACTGCGCGACAGCGGACCGCCGCAACTGATCTTCGCGATCAGCATGGAAGCACACGGCCCCTATGACGGCGATCCGGGCCCGATCAATCTGGCCGAGCGCGATGCGATCCCGGTACCGGCCGGCGTTACCGGCGTAGCCAGGACGATGCTGCAAACTTATCTGTATCACCTGCGCCATGCCGACGCCCAACTGGGTCGCCTCGCCGATGTGTTGTCGAAGCGCTCCCGCCCCACCCTGCTGATGTTCTATGGCGATCACCTGCCCGCGTTGGGACAGGCGTTCGAGGTGAACGGCTTCAAGGATGGCGGTGACCAATTGGCGCAAACCGGCTCATGGCTGATCGTGGATCCCGCGCACCCCGGTGACGCCGCTCCGCAGTCACTGGCTGCCTGGGCGTTGCCGGGCCAGTTGTTGGCACGTGCCGGCATCCACGATGATGCCTGGTTCGCGCTCACCGACGTGCTGGCGCCCCAATTGTCGGCACTGACCCGCGCGCCGGACGCGCCGCCCGCGCCGGAAAACGCGCGGCAGATACTGCTCGATCACGGCATGACCAACGTCGCGCAACTGCGGCTCAAGGGCAAGCTCGAAAAATTGCTGCCCGAAGGCGAAGCTGCGGCGGCGATCGCCGCGCGCACCCCGCGTGCGCAAGCAGTCACCGCGCACGCGGATGGAGCGGTGCAGTAGCGCCGCAGCATTCCGGCCATTCAGGGCGGGGCTTTGCGTGCATGCCCCATCCGACCGCCGCCGCCTTCAGAAACGACGGGTGAGTGTGGCGCCCCAGAAATGGCCTTCAAAGGCGCCGGTATTCAGTACCCGCTGGCTGTAACCGGCGCTCAGGTTCAACTGCCATAACGAGAAGATGCCGATCACCAGCGATGCATTGATATCGTTGGCACGACGCCACGAGGTGAAGGTTTCATCCCGCTGTCGGCCCAGCCCCGCCTGGAGCGACAACCCGACGTCGTCGTTGAACCCGACGTAGCTGTTGACGGTGAGCGCGTAGCGTCGGTAGTCGTTTGGTGCGTAGTAGCCGTCGCCGGGATTTTCGTCGAACGACAGGTGCTGCACGGTGGCCCCGAGATCGAGCATGAAATGCGGCCTGCGGATCACCGCGCGGCGAAGCGCGGCATCCCAGTCCACACTGGAATTACCGTCGCTGTAGTGATCACGGCGCAGCCACAGGTCGCCCGTCCAGTTGAAATCCGGCGTCCACTGCGCATGGCCGGCGATGCCGGTGCGGTCCAGCCCCAGCGACAGCGAGCGCGGCGAGATATCGAGCCGATCGTGATCGGCCAGCAGGTCGAGCCGAAAGCTATCGCTGAAATGCTGATCGAGTCCCACCCGCCAGAGGGTCAGGCTGTCTCCGGGGAGGGAGGACTGGCCGACGGCCGCGCTCAGTTGGGTATACAACGAGGGCGCGTAGCGAACCCCGAACAAGCCGCGGGTCTCGAGCGTCGATCGCTGACCGGTGACGCTGGCGAAGGGGCTGTCCAATGGCGCGCGGTAATCCCAGCGACCCAGGTCCAGCGTCCAGCGCAACGCGTCGCCTTGCGCCAGTTCCGCGCGCAGCGTCGGTTGCGAGCGCACCAGATCCTCCGAATCCGAACCGTGCCGATAATCCAGCGCCACAAAAGAATCGGTGTGGATTCGTACCGCACGCTCCAGGTCGCGCGCGTCTTTGCTGTCGGGCTTGGCGCGCTTGACCGCTTCCACGTAAGGCAACGCCGCGCGCGGACGCAGCGATTCCCGCAAGGCGACGGCCTGCGTGTAGTTGGGCAACAGTCCGCCCGGATCGGCGGCAAGTGCCGCAGCATTGACTTGCTGGGCCGCGCGAATCCGTCCAGCCCAGGCCAGCACCGCCGCCAGCACAACCTGGCCCTCGGCACTGCGGGCGACATCCGGATGGGTGTCCAGTACGCGCTTGGCGCCGGCGTAGTCGCCGGCCCAGGTCAGATAACGCGCGAGATCGAGCACGGCGACCGGGTCGGTCGGGTGACTGGCGACGTAGTCGCGCATCGTTCGTGTGGCGGCGCCGATATGCCCCGACCACATCAATGCCCGCGCCTGCGCATCCAGGGGTTGTTCGGCGGCAGTTTGCGCCCAAGCGCCGATGGGCGCCGCCAGCAGCACCCCAATGAGCCACACCAGGGCTTTCATTTTCGCCATTTCCGGTTGCCCGTGACCCAGAGATCGAAACCGAAGCGCGCGAGGGTGACCGTTTCGGCCGCGATCATGACGTAGCGGATCGGCGTGACCAGCAGGCCCTTCCCCAACATCCCGAGGCGATCGCCACGCGCCACGAGCACCAGCACCGCCAGCGACACCAGCACCTCCGCGATCAATGTCACCAGCAGTGCCGACCACATGCGCAGGATCAGCATGATGAGCAGCGCGGTCGGGAAGCCGATCTTCTCCACTGCCGACAGGAACATCGCCCAGCCGATCGGGCGTCCGTACCGAACGGTGTGCTGTTCGCCAAACGGTTGCCGATACTGCTCCTGTATCTTGCGCTGCTTCTCCACGCCGCTGACCTTGTCGCTGCGATTTTTGCGCCAGCGCCGCAGGGCCCGCAACGGGGTGCGCAACATGCTGTCGAAGTAGTAGCAACTTTGCAAAAACGATGACGACCACAAATAGATCTGGCGCGGCAGGCGCTGCACCTCCGGTTCTTCCGAATGCGCCAGCACGTCCTGCAACTGGATGTTGCGGTAACCCGCACTGTTGAGGGCGAATCCGATGAAGATGTCCTCGGAATTGGTCAGGTCGTCGCCGAATAGCGGTTCGTAGCGATCGAAAAGATCCTTGATGTAGCGCCGCCGATAGGCGACCGCGCAGCCGACCGGATTGGTGATGCCGCCGAAGAATGCCATCTGCCCCTTGTAGACAAAGCGCTGCAGGAACGTATACAGGCACTCGCGATAGGTATTGGTGATCCACCACCACAGCGAATGCAACCGCCCTCGCCGCGCATGGGGATCGTCATAGGTCTGCGCACCGTGCCAGCGCTGAAACTCGGGCGTCTGCGACAAGGCGTGACGGTTCCCCGGCCGCATCGGCAGGATGATGCCGCAGGCGCTGGCGATGCCAACCCCTTGATAGAGCTCCTGCACGCAGCGTTCGATGTAGTTCGTCGACTGGAGGAAGGTGTCGCCGTCGAGTATGAACTCGACATCGGAATCGAACTCGCGCGCCTGGCGCTTGATGGTAGGGGTTTTGCCGATCGATGCGGCGCGCTCGAACACGATCAGGTCGAGCCCCACGGCTGCGGCATATTCGCGGGCGCGTGGCACCGTCTGGTCCCTGGCGCCATCGTCGACCAGAATGACGTGCCGTGGCCGCTTGGTTTGCCGCGCCAATGAGGCAAGGCAGTGGACGATGTTGTCTTCTTCCTTGTAGGCGGGAATGACGACGTCCACCACCGCAGTGCGCCAGTCCTCGGCCGGCGTGGGGGTGGTCCTGTCCGGCCCCCGCAACAGCCCGATCGCGCTAAGCAGCCCGTTCGGACTGAGCACGAACCAAGGTGCAGTGGCCATCGTTTTCCCCCTTCAGGCGCTGGCGCTCGGCGGCGACCAGGTCATCAATCGTGCGCTCCAGTGTGTAGGCATGCGCGAACCCGGTGAGTGTGCGCAGGCGCTCCAGGTTCGGTCGGCGGCGACGTATATCTTCGAAGTCCTCGCCATACGCTTCCCGCAACGGAACGCTGCAAATAGCAGAACGACTGCGCGCACGCGCTATCACCAGCTTGGCGAGATGATTGATGCTGATCTCGCGATCGTTCCCGACGTTTGCAATCACGGTGTCACGGTCAGCACGAGAGGCAAGCGCATCGAGCGCGACCACGGTGTCGCGCACATCGCAGAATGAACGGGTCTGGGTGCCACCGCCGAACACGGTGATCGGCTCATTGCGCACCGCCTGTGCCACAAAGCGAGGTACCACCATGCCGTAGCGGCCCACCTGGCGCGGACCGATGGTATTGAAGAATCGCGCGATCACTGCGGGAATCCCGTAGCGCTGGGCATAAGACAACCCCAATGCTTCATCGGCGATTTTGCTGACCGAATAACCCCAGCGGGTCCCGGCGCGAGTGCTGACGACCAGATCCTGCTCCTCGCGCAGGACATCCTCGTCATTATGCCCATAGACTTCGGAACTGGACGCCAACACTACTTGCGGCTTCCAGCCACCGGCGTGAGCGGCACGCAACAGGCGCTCGAAACCCGCGATGTTGGTCGCCAAGACCCTGGTCGGCTCCGCGATCACCCGGTACACGCCCACCACGGCAGCCAGATGATAGATGCGGTCGGCCCACCCCACCGCGCGATCCAACTTGTCCCAGGTCAGTACGTCCGCCTCATCGAAGCGGAATCCGGGGTTATCCGCGTGTGCCGCGAGATTGGCGCGCACCCCCGTGGACAGATCGTCCACGACATGCACCTGATCGCCGCGAGCCAGGTGCAGGTCGACAAGATGCGAGCCGATGAAGCCGCTTCCGCCCGTGATCAGCACGTGCATGGAATTCCCCTTCGACACCGCATGGCCGAAGCCGAATTGTGAACCAGGTCACAAATATGCACGGCTCATGCCATCGGAATCTCCGCATGGCGACAGCCTTGGAAGCCATACGGGGCGCCGTCGTGAGCCCATTCGGCTGCCCCAAGCCCGGGCCTCGAATTCCGGATGGGATGACGCGGGACGACACTGCGCGCACCTGCGACAGCGCCAAGCCGAATGTCAGAGGTCGCAAGTGCAGGAGACAAGTGCAAGACAGTGGCGCGGATGGCGCCCGAAAATAGAAAAGCCCCGCCGAAGCGGGGCTTTTTGTTTGCACGACTGCCAGAAGGCGAGAGGATCAAAAATCCATGCCGCCCATGCCGCCCATTCCGCCCATGCCGCCGCCACCGCCGCCATGGTTGTGCGCCTCTTCTTTCTTCGGCGCCTCGCCCACCATCGCTTCGGTGGTGATCATCAGGCCGGCGATCGAAGCCGCGTTCTGCAGCGCGGTGCGGGTGACCTTGGTCGGATCCAGGATACCCAGTTCCACCATGTCGCCGAACTCACCGGTCGCAGCGTTGTAGCCATAGTTGCCCTTGCCGTCGGCGACCTTGTTCAACACCACGGAAGGTTCGGCACCCGCATTGGTGACGATCTCGCGCAGCGGGGCTTCCATAGCGCGCTTGGCGATCACGATGCCGTGGTTCTGGTCTTCATTGTCGCCCTTGATCGCGCCGATCGCGGCCAGCGCGCGTACCAGCGCCACGCCACCACCGGCAACCACGCCCTCCTCGACCGCCGCACGGGTGGCGTGCAGCGCATCTTCCACGCGCGCCTTCTTTTCCTTCATCTCGACTTCGGTCGCAGCGCCAACCTTGATGACAGCCACGCCGCCGGCCAGCTTGGCCACGCGCTCCTGCAACTTCTCCTTGTCGTAATCGGAAGAAGTCTCCTCGATCTGGGCCTTGATCTGCTTGATGCGCCCTTCGATGCCCTTGGTGTCACCGGCGCCGTCGATCAGCGTGGTGTTTTCCTTGGTGACGACCACTTTCTTGGCACGACCGAGATCCTTGACGGTGGCCTTCTCCAGCGCCAGACCGACTTCCTCGGAAATCACGGTGCCGGCCGTCAGGATCGCCATGTCTTCCAGCATCGCCTTGCGGCGGTCGCCGAAGCCCGGAGCTTTCACCGCGCATACCTTGACGATTCCGCGGATGGTGTTGACCACCAGCGTTGCCAGCGCTTCACCTTCCACTTCCTCGGCAACGATCAGCAACGGCTTGCCGGACTTGGCCACGCCTTCCAGCACCGGCAGCAGATCGCGCACGTTGGAGATCTTCTTGTCGTGCAGCAGGATGTAAGGATCTTCCAGCTCGCACTGCATGGATTGCTGGTTGTTGATGAAGTACGGCGACAGATAGCCCCGATCGAACTGCATGCCCTCGACGATGTCGAGCTCGTTTTCAAGGCCCGAGCCGTCCTCGACGGTGATCACGCCTTCCTTGCCGACCTTGTCCATTGCCTTGGCGATCAGGTCGCCGATCACGCTGTCGCCATTGGCGGAGATGGTGCCGACCTGCGCGATCGACTTGGAATCAGCCGAGGGCTTGGAGATCTTCTTGAGCTCATCGACCGCGGCCACGACCGCCTTGTCGATGCCGCGCTTGAGATCCATCGGGTTCATGCCGGCAGCGACCGCCTTCATGCCCTCGCGGATCATCGCCTGCGCCAGCACGGTGGCGGTGGTGGTGCCGTCACCGGCGACGTCGGAAGTCTTGCTTGCCACTTCCTTCACCATCTGCGCGCCCATGTTCTCGAACTTGTCGGCCAGCTCGATTTCCTTGGCAACGGAGACACCATCCTTGGTGATGGTCGGTGCGCCGAAGCTCTTTTCGAGCACGACGTTGCGGCCCTTGGGGCCGAGGGTGGCCTTGACCGCGTTGGCCAAGGTGTTGACGCCGCGCAACATGCGCGCGCGCGCGTCTTCGGAAAAACGGATTTCTTTCGCTGCCATGGGTAATTCCTCAAGTGATCTTGTGCGACCCGGATTTCAATCCGCTCTGTCATGCCTCCACAACCCCGCCCACCCTGCAGATAGGCCGCCCCTTTTATTCGGGGCATGGAGCGCGGCTTCGATGAGGCGGCGGCGTAATCCGGAAAAATGTGTGGTGTGCGCGAGTGCGGCCGACGCGATTAACCGTCAATTATCGCCATCAGGTCTTCTTCGCGCATGACGAGCAGTTCGTCGCCATCCACTTTGACCTCGGTGCCCGAATACTTGCCAAACAGCACCTTGTCGCCGGCCTTGACGCCCATCGGGCGCACCTTGCCGTCGTCCAGAATCTTGCCGGTGCCGACCGCGATGACTTCGCCCTTGATCGGCTTTTCGGTCGCGGTGTCGGGAATGACGATGCCGCCAGCGGACTTGGTCTCCGCCTCCAGGCGCTTGATGATGACGCGGTCGTGCAGTGGACGAAGCTTCATATCGACTCCAACTTTGGATGGAAAAAATGGGGCCGGGCCGCAGTCCCTCGCGGACTGTTAGCACTCTGGCTCGGGGAGTGCCAATTGTAGGCGCAAACCCCGCCATTTCAAGGGGCGCGTGGCCTTGCCACACCGCAAATGGGTGCGAATGGGCGTGGTTCAAGGCCGGCACCGAGGGCCTGGAACCGAAACAAGAGCGTGCACACTGCCACTACACTCAATCCATGGACGCCCTGCTGATCCTGTGCACCTGCCCGGATGCGGATTCCGCGCAGGCCATCGCGCGGGCGTTGGTCGAGGAGCGGCTGGCCGCCTGTGTCAACCGCATTCCCGGCCTTACTTCAACCTACCGATGGCAAGGCGAGGTGCGCGAAGGCAACGAAGTGCTGCTGCTGGTCAAGACCCGGCGGGAGCGACTTGACCTGCTGCGCAGGCGGCTGCTGGAGCTGCACCCCTATGATGTGCCGGAGGTGATCGCGCTTGAGATCGTCGCCGGCCACATTCCCTATCTGGAGTGGCTGCGCGCCGAAACGGAGATGTGAGCTGGCGGCGACATGGCCGGTCTTGCAACAATAGCGCTTTCGATGCGAGCCGTTCGGGAGTCCCGTGGAGTTCGACACCGTTGTCTGCGCGATGCATGGAATGGCATCGCGTGCAGCGTGCTCGGAACAGGCGCGGATGCCCGATCGGAATATGTGTCAGGAAGGGCTGCTTGCGCAGGTCGCGAGCACGCTCGCTCCTGCCCGCTGGTACTTGCAAGGTCTCTCTTGATGCTGATCCGCCTGTCGCGCCAATTGTTCGTGCTGATCCTTTTGTGTCTGCCGGCTCTTGCCAGCGCACAAGCAACACCAAGCCTGTTGCAGGTGTCTGATGCATTCAAGTTGAGCGCGCGGATGGCGGCGCCCGGCACGTTGCAATTGCACTGGACCATCGCGCCGCACTATTACCTCTATCGCGCGCGAATCAGCGCAAAACCGCTGGATGCCGGTGTCCAGCTCGGGGCGTTGCGACTGCCGAACGGCCTGAAGGAACACGATCCGTATCTGGGCGATGTGGAGATTTACCACAATGCGCTCGACGCGGCGCTGCCGTACACGATTCGCGGCGCAATGGCGGGAAATCCCTCGAGCGGGCCCAGCGCTAACCTGCGCGTGGCAGTGACATTCCAGGGTTGCCACGAAGTCGATCCGAAGATCTGTTATCCGCCGGCGACACAAACCCTGGAGGTGCCGCTAACGGGGGTGGGCGCGGGAGCGATCAGCCTGCCCGTCCCACAAACCGGATCGCGCGACAGCCTGACCGCCAGCTTCCGACAGCCGGGTAGCGCCCGCATCGATCCACCCGGTAGCCCCACCGATGGCGCGCGCGTACGCGCTACCCGCGCACCGGACCAATCCGCCGAACAACAACTGGCGGGGTTGCTCGGCGCGCACGGCTTTGCCGCGATCATGGTGTTCTTTGTCGCGGGACTGGGGCTCGCGTTGACGCCCTGCGTCTGGCCGATGATCCCGATCCTTTCCGGTTTGATTGCAGGTGCGGGTACGCGTTTGACCACCGCGCGCGCCTTCGCGCTATCGCTGGTCTATGTACTGGCAACGTGCGTGGTGTTCACGATACTAGGCGTAATCGCCGGCGTGGCCGGCGCCAATCTCGCTGCATGGATGCAGCAGCCGGCGATCCTGATCGCCTTCGCGATCCTGTTCGTGCTGCTGGCCTTTTCCATGTTCGGCTTGTATTCGCTGCAATTGCCGGCGGCGTGGCAGACGCGATTGGCGAATGTGAGCAATCGCCAGCGCGGCGGTTCGCTGACCGGTGTGGCCGTGATGGGCGTGTTGTCCGCATTGATCGTCGGCCCGTGCGTGGCGCCGCCGCTTGCTGCCGCCGTGCTCTACATCGGCCAGAGCCGCGACCCGGTGTTCGGCGGTGCGGCCTTGTTCGCGCTCAGTCTCGGCATGGGCGTGCCGCTGCTGGTAATCGGCACCGCCGCCGGCCGCTGGCTGCCACGCGCGGGCGCGTGGATGAACGTGGTGAAGGCGATCTTCGGCGTGCTGTTCCTGGGCGTCGCGATCTGGATGTTGTCGCGCATTCTGGATGCGCGCTGGGTTCTCGCCATGGCCGGCGCGCTGCTGGTTGGCTGCGCGGTGTTCCTCGGCGCGCTGAAACGTACAGGCGCTTCCGGTTGGCGCCGAGCAGCCCAGGTGCTCGGGCTGATTGCGCTGGTGATCGGCGCCTGCGAACTGGTCGGCGCGGCGGCGGGTTCGCGCAATCTCCTGACGCCGCTGGCCGGCATGTTCGGCGGTGAGCGCGCCACCGCACAGACGCTGGCGTTTCGTCCGGTGAAAACGGTGGATGACGTGCAACGCGCGATCGCCGCCGCCAGTGCGGCCGGACAACCGGCGCTGCTGGATTTCTATGCCGACTGGTGCGTGAGCTGCAAGGAAATGGAGGCATTGACCCTCGCCAAACCCCAGGTGCAGCACGCATTGCGGGATTTCGTGCTGCTGCGCGCGGACGTCACCGCCAACGATGCGAATGATCAGGCACTGCTGAAGCATTACGGACTGTTCGGCCCGCCGGCGACCCTGTTGTTCGGCAAGGATGGCAGCGAGCAACGCGCACTGCGCTTGATCGGCTACGAAGATGCCGGCAATTTCAATGCACGCCTGGACAAACTGCGGCAATGATCGACAAACGCGCGACAATGATGATACTCACACTCGCAACCGCGGCGGCCTGCGGCGGCTGGTGGTTGCAACGGCGCTTGCAGACGCCCGCCATCTCGCCCGCGCCTCCACCGAATGCGGCGGTGTTGAAGGTTGGCGATCAAACCGGCGATCTGGCTTTGCCCGATCTGGACGGCAAGACGCAAAAGCTGTCGCAATGGCGTGGTCAACGCGTACTGCTGAATTTCTGGGCGACATGGTGCGCACCATGCCGGAAGGAAATGCCGCAACTGTCGGCCGCGCAAACGCGCTATGCCGGCGTGCAGGTGATCGGCGTGGCACTGGACCAGCCGCAGGCGGTGCGCGACTATCTGAAGCACACCGCCATTGATTATCCGATCCTGATCGGCATTGACGCCGATCCCGAACCCACCCTGCGCTTCGGCGACAGCGTTGGCGGGTTGCCCTACAGCGTGCTGATCGGCCCAGATGGGCGCATTCTGCGCACCAAACTCGGCCCGTTCGACGCGGCAGAACTCAAGGAGTGGCTCGGCGCACATGGATGAAAAGTACGCGGCCGAAGGGCCACTTTTGATTTCGCACAAAGTCCAACCGAGGACTTGAACCGCGTGGCCGGGAGAACAGCGGCCAGGGAAAGATCGCAGAAAAGGCGCGAACTGCGCTGATCTGGTAAGCAACGTCTGGACAACCGGGCTGTTGCCGCGCACACTTCGCAACCCGGAACCAGTCCCGAGTTGCGCGTGGCCACTCTGCTCGTCCTGCACGGTCCCAACCTCAACCTGCTCGGTGAACGCGAGCCGGGCATCTACGGTCGCACCACGCTGGCGCAAATCGATGCGCAACTGGCGGCGCGCGCGCAGGAGGCCGGCCACAAGCTCAGCAGCTTCCAGTCGAACGCCGAGCACGAACTGATCGGCCGTATCCACCAGGCTCGCAATGATGGCACCGGCTTCATCCTGATCAATCCGGCGGGCCTCACCCACACCTCGGTGTCGCTGCGCGACGCCTTCGCGGCAGTGGGGATTCCGTTCATCGAAGTGCACCTGTCCAACCCCTACGCTCGCGAGATGTTTCGCCGGCACTCTTATCTGTCGGACCTCGCGGTGGGCGTGATCGCCGGCTTTGGCGCGGAGAGTTACCACCACGCGTTGGAGGCGGCGATGGCTCGGCTGCATCGGCCGCAAGCGTCCAACCCGGTAAGCCATTGATTCGATCGCCCGCTCCCGTGAGCGATGGCGCTACCTCCACCGCTGATTCGAGGCCATCATGGATCTCAGAAAGATCAAGACACTGATCGACCTGCTGGAGCAATCCAATCTCTCGGAATTGGAGATCCACGAGGGGTGAGTCGGGGCTTTCGCGAGATGCACTGAGCGCATTTCGCGCCGACGAACGACCGGCCAGGGATGGCCGGGCAGGCCCCAAGCACCAGGGATGGTTCACGCGAATTCTTTCAATGAGGTTTGGCATGGACCTGCGCAAAATCAAGAAACTGATCGACCTGCTGGAGCAATCCAATCTCTCGGAGTTGGAGATCCACGAGGGCGAGGAAGTGGTCCGGCTGTCGCGGCACCCGGCCCCGAGCGCGCCGTCGGCGCCGACCGTGCTGGTGCAGACCCCAGCCGCCGCGCCGGCGCCAGGCCCGTCTTCCGCATCGGCCGGCGCAGCCGTCGGTGAAAATGCCGGTTCGGGCGGCGAACGCGGCCTGCCCGCGGGCCATGTAGTGCGTGCGCCGATGGTCGGCACCTTTTACGCCTCGGCGTCGCCCGGCGCGCCGCCGTTCGTCGCGGTCGGCTCGCAAGTGAAGGCCGGCGACCCGCTGGGCATCATCGAGGCCATGAAGATGTTCAACCAACTCGAGGCCGATGTCGCCGGCACGGTACTGGCGATCGTGGCCGAAAACGGCCAGCCGGTCGAATTCGATCAGCCTCTGTTCGTGATTGGATGAAAACGGAAATTGGACATGAGCCGCGAGCTACGCTCGCTCAGCGGGTAGTGGATGCGCCGCCGTCGCGCGCGCCCATTTCCCACTTCCTGCTTCCTGTTTCCCACCACCCGAAGTCCTGGTCAACATCTCATGCTCGATAAAGTCCTCATCGCCAACCGCGGCGAGATCGCACTGCGCGTGTTGCGTGCCTGCCATACGTTGGGAATAAAGACGGTCGCGGTGCACTCCACTGTGGATCGCAATCTGAAGCATGTCGGCATGGCCGACGAAGCCGTATGCATCGGCCCTGCGCCCGCAGCACAAAGCTATCTCAATATCCCGGCGATCATCAGTGCGGCGGAAGTCACCGACGCCAGCGCGATCCATCCTGGCTACGGTTTTCTTTCCGAGAACGCCGACTTCGCCGAACAGGTCGAGCAATCCGGTTTCGTATTCATCGGCCCGACCGCCAATGTGATCCGGCTGATGGGCGACAAGGTCGAGGCGATCAAGGCGATGAAAGCCGCGGGCGTTCCATGCGTGCCCGGTTCCGGCGGGCCGCTCGGCGACGACGTCAACGAAAACATGCGCATCGCGCGCGAGATCGGCTATCCCGTGATCATCAAGGCGGCCGGCGGCGGCGGTCGCGGCATGCGCGTGGTGCACACCGAGGCGCATCTGGGCAACGCGGTCGCCACCACACGTGCGGAAGCGCGCGCGGCATTCGGCAATCCGCAGGTGTACATGGAGAAGTTCCTGGAGAATCCGCGCCATGTGGAAATCCAGGTGCTGGCCGACGGCTTGGGCCAAGCGATCCATCTGGGCGAGCGCGATTGCTCGATGCAACGCCGCCATCAGAAAGTGGTCGAGGAAGCGCCCGCGCCGGGGATCACCCCACAGCAGCGCGCGCAGATCGGCCAGGTCTGCGTGGAAGCCTGCATACGCATCGGCTATCGCGGCGCCGGCACGTTTGAATTCCTGTACGAGAACGGCCGCTTCTATTTCATCGAGATGAACACGCGCATCCAGGTGGAACATCCGGTCACGGAACTGATCACCGGTGTGGACCTGGTGCGCGAGCAACTGCTGATCGCCGGTGGCGAGAAGCTCTCGATCAAACAGGAAGACATCCAGATCACCGGCCACGCGATCGAGTGCCGGATCAACGCGGAAGACGCCGATACTTTCATGCCCTCGCCTGGCATGGTGAAGCGTTTCCTCGGGGCGGGCGGCCCGGGTGTGCGACTGGATACGCACATCTACGACGGCTACAGGATTCCGCCCAACTACGATTCCATGATCGGCAAGCTGATCGTGCACGGCCGCGACCGCGACACCGCGATCGCGCGCATGCGCATTGCGCTCGGCGAAATGGTGGTCGACGGCATCAAGACCAATATTCCGCTGCAGCAACGGATCATGGCCGACGGCGGCTTCCAGCACGGCGGCCAGAACATCCATTACCTCGAAAAGCGCATCGCGGAACGAAAAGAGAAAGGGATCGTGCCGGGGTAACCTGATTCGTTCCACGGGACGAAAGGACAATCTGCATGGCCGGGGAATCCGAGAAGCATCTGCGGCGGCGCGCGGTCAAGGTCCAGCTCGACAACACGGTGGTCGGCATCGAACTGACCCTGATCAGCATCATCCAGGGGCTTGCGCTGGGCGTGCTCGCCGCAAGCGCGGTACAACCGCTGATCGAGTGGCAATGGCAAGTGTGGCCTTACATTGCGACCGGCCTGCTCACCATCCTGATCTTCTGGTCGCGTTCGCTGGTGCACACGCTCTCGTTCATCGGCTGGCCGCTGGAATTCGGGCACACCTTCATCTATTTCGGCGCGACCCTGATCGAAGCCGTCGCCTTGAGCCAGATCTCGAATCCGGAACGCTGGTTCGCGCTCAATGCGCTGTACGCGGCGACGGTGTGGGGCCTGTATGCATACGATTTGAAATTGGTGAGACGGCGCGTGGAGGATTTCGCCTCGCCAGCGGAGCGCGCGCTGCTCACGGACATCGTTCACGACCAGCGGATCAATATCACCTGGATGATGCCTGCCGCGGTGGCGTTCCAGGCGTTGGCGTGGTGGCTGCTGCACGCCTGGCCGCAAACGATGTTGCAACAGGGTTGGCATCTGCTCCTGATCGGCCTGTCGCTATTGTTGAGCATGAATTATCTGCACGGCGGGGTACGCCTGCTACGCCGCCGCCGCGGCTGGATCGTCGATCGCAACGCACATGCGCTCGGGGAGGATTGAGATGGCCTTTCTCGAGCTTTCGGTGATGCTGCGCGCAGATCGGCAACCACACGCCGAGGCCGCGCTGGAAAAACTCGGCGCACTGGCGATTACGTTGCTCGATTCGCAAGCGGATACCCCCGAGGAGCGCGCGATTCTGGAACCGGGCGTCAACGAGACACCGCTGTGGGATGCGCTGGAGTTGATCGCATTGTTCGATACGCAAGCGGATCACGGGGTACTGTTGGCTGGATTACTCGACGCGTTGCCCGGGCTGTCGCCGGGGCAAATCACGTTTCGCGAAGTTGCCGACCGGGATTGGGAACGCGCGTGGATGGATCGTTTCCGACCCATGCGCTTCGGACGGCGGCTGTGGATCTATCCCTGGAACATCGAGCCACCGGCCGATGACATGGAGGCCGTCATCGTGCGACTGGATCCCGGCCTCGCCTTCGGCACCGGTACCCACCCGACCACCGCGTTGTGTCTGGAATGGCTGGACTCACTCGACCTGCATGGCAAGACCGTCCTCGATTACGGCTGCGGTTCCGGCGTGCTGGCGATCGCGGCCCTGCGACTGGGCGCCATGCTCGCGATCGGTGTGGACAACGATCCGCAAGCATTGACTGCATCCCGCGACAACGCGCAGCGCAATCACATAGCCGATCGCCTGTCGTTGCATAAGCCCGGGGAATTGCCGCGCACGCGCTGTGACGTGCTGATCGCCAATATCCTGGCGGCGCCGCTGCACGATCTCGCGCCCACCTTCGCCACGCTGTTGAAACCCGGCGCACCGTTCGCGTTGTCCGGCATTCTCGCCGGGCAGCAGGATGAACTGCGGGAGCGTTACGCTGCGAACGGCTTCACCGACTTGCGAGTCGTGCAGCGCGAGGATTGGATCCGGATTGCGGGAAGACGCGCCACGTAAGTTGTACATTGCAAATGGTGGGCGAGCAGCGCAACAGACGCGTTGTTCCGGAACGCCTCAACGTGGTGATCCGGACAAATTCGCCAGGAACGAATTTGAATAACCCAAGGTCTGCCCGAAGGGCAAAGTCCATGGAGGAACTTTGCAACCTGGTGGCTTTGCTTCCGTAACAAAGAGCAAAGGCGCTGGATTCCAGGTTTCATTTGCGAGCAAGCCACGAGCGGCCCCGGCATCACGTCGTTGTTGTTACGCTCTCCCGATCCCCGATTCCCGATTCCCGAATTCCGATTCCCAACCATGTACACGCAATGCCCCGAATGCCTGACCGTGTACGCGCTGGATACCGCGGCGCTCGCGCAGGGGCACGGCAGCGTGCGCTGCGGGCACTGCACGATGGTGTTCGACGCCCTGCCGAGTTTGAGCGACACCCTGCCACCGGAACCTTTTTCCGGCTTGCCAGTGCAGCCGACCTCGGCGGAACCGCCGCAACTGGTGCAGCCGGTGTTCCGTCCACCGCCGGATCACGTGGCTGATGCGGAGATCGCACCAGCGCCCGCGCCCTCCGCCGCGCCGCCCGCGTTCGTGCGGCGGCGGCGCGCGCACAAACGCAGCCACACCGGCCGCTGGATCGCCGGTTGTGCGTTGCTGGCGCTGATCCTGGCGGTGCAATTGGCATGGGCCAATCGTGCCGCGCTGGCTGCCGGGGCGAATACGCGCCCGGTGCTTGCGCGCCTTTGCGCAACGCTGGCCTGCACCCTGCCGCCGATGCAGGATCTCTCGAAACTGAGCCTGCTCTCGCGCGATATCCGCCCGCATCCGAGCGTGCCGGGCGCGTTGATCATCAGCGCCAGCATCCGCAACGATGCCGACTTCACCCAGCCCTATCCGCTGATCCGCATTGCCCTTTCGGATCTCGATGACAACAAGATCGCGATGCGACGCTTCCGTCCTGCCGAATACGTGGGCGATCCAAAGACACGCAGCGCGGGGCTCGCGCCGGGCGCGACCATTGCGGTCGCATTCGAGGTGGAAGATCCGGGCAAGAACGCGGTCGCGTTTGAATTCGGTTTCGAGTGAATGTCGCCGGTTGCCGCCTCGGCTGTGGCACCAGTTCGCAACCGGGTGGTTCCGGCAAGCGGCGCTCCGCAACCCGCCCCGGATTTTGGCGGACGAATAAATCAACTGTGCTCTTATCAACGGCGAAAGACGGCGCTACACTCACCGACCCGGGTGCGCAATGCGCCGTCGTTGCGAAAGATGAAAACGTGGAAGCTGCGGCCTTGAATTCAGTGACGCCCTTGCATTCGCAATCGCACACCGATGCCGGTGGCGCCGCCGCACTACGTGAATGCGTGGCACGCTGCGCGCGCCGGTATCTCGTGGATCTCGACGGCACGCCTTGTGAGGAAGGCCTGTACGCGCTGCTGCTGCGCGAACTGGAAGTGCCACTGCTGACCGAGGTGCTGCGCTGGTGCGGCGGCAACCAGAGCCGCGCCGCCGAAGCGCTCGGCATCAACCGAGCCACCTTGCGCAAGAAGTTGCTTGCGCACGGTCTTGTCTGAGCCGCGCGGCGTGGCTGGCGCAGGCGCCATGCCCGCATCCGTTTCCGCAGTCGTACCGGTCCGCCGCGCGCTGCTGAGCGTCTCGGACAAAACCGGCTTGGCCGATCTCGGCCGCGCCCTGCACGCGCTCGGCGTCGAATTGATCTCCACTGGCGGCAGCGCGACGGCATTGCGCGAAGCAGGCGTACCGGTGCGCGACGTCAGCGAGCTCACCGGCTTTCCGGAAATCATGGGCGGCCGCGTCAAGACACTGCACCCGAAAGTGCACGGCGGCCTGCTCGGCCGGCGCGAACTGGATGACGAAGTGATGCGCGAACACGGCATCGCACCGATCGATCTGCTGGCGGTAAATCTCTATCCCTTCGCGCAGACAGTGGCGCGCGAAGAGTGCAGCTACGACGAAGCAATTGAGAATATCGACATCGGCGGCCCGGCGATGCTGCGCGCCGCCGCCAAGAATCACGAGCGCGTCGCGGTGGTATGCGACCCGGTCGATTACGCCGATGTCATTGAAACCCTGCGCCGCGATGGCGGCAGCACACCGGAATTGCGCAAGCGCCTGGCGGCGGTGGCGTTCGCGCACACCGCGCGCTACGACGGCATGATCGCCGACTGGCTGTCCTCGCGCATCGAGGGCGAGCAGGCACACGCGTTCGCGCCAACCCTGCATGTTTCATTGCGGCGCGCGCGCGAATTGCGCTACGGGGAAAACCCGCACCAGGGCGCAGCGCTGTATGTGGACGAGCGCGCGCCCAACGGCAGCGTGGCGGGTGCGCGCGTGCTGGCCGGCAAGGAATTGTCCTACAACAACCTCGCCGATGCCGACACCGCGCTGGAGTGCGTCAAGGCATTCGGCAAAACGCCCGCCTGCGTGATCGTCAAGCATGCCAACCCTTGCGGTGTGGCATTGGCGGATGACCCGCTCGCCGCCTTTGAACGCGCCTACGCGTGCGATCCGGTCTCCGCGTTCGGCGGCATCATCGCGTTCAATCGCGCGCTGGATGCCGATACCGTGCGCGCGATTCTCGCCAGACAATTCGTCGAGGTGCTGGTGGCGCCGGAATTCGAGCCCGAAGCCTTGGCGGCTCTGGCGAAAAAGCCGAACGTGCGCGCGCTGGCGGTCGGTGCGTGGCCGGATACCGCGCCGCTGACCCGCGAATGGCGCAGCATCAACGGCGGCGTGCTGATGCAGGATGGCGATCGCGACACCTTGCTGCTGTCGGATTTGAAAGTCGTCACCAAGCGCGTGCCCGATGCCGCGCAGTTGCATGACCTGCTGTTTGCCTGGCACGTGGCGATGTTCGTGAAATCCAACGCCATCGTGTACGCCCGCGACGGCCGCACGATCGGCATCGGCGCGGGCCAGATGAGCCGGGTGGTCAGCGCGCAGATCGCGGCGCTCAAGGCCGAGCAGGTGGATTTCGCCGTAACCGGCAGCGTGATGGCTTCAGATGCGTTCTTCCCGTTCCGTGACGGCATCGATGCGGCCGCGCAGGCCGGCGTGGTGGCGGTGATCCAGCCGGGTGGTTCGATGCGCGATGCGGAGGTGATCGCCGCGGCCGACGAACACGACCTGGCGATGGTGTTTACGGGCATCCGACATTTTCGTCATTGAAGCGCAGCTTCGATGTCAGAATGCTGTTGTTGCCACCCTGGCAACCGGGCCCCGGGCAAACCCTGACCGGGATGACGCTGGAGTTTCCGCACACCAATTGAAATGCCTTCCCTGGCATCGGTGGCATTGACTTCCGGCCCATCCATGGCACGGATAACCTTGAAAACATCAGGATAAGCGCGGGTCCTACACCCAGGCACGGAGGCGCTCATGCGCTACGAGCTTTATTACTGGCCTACCATCCAGGGACGCGGCGAGTTCGTGCGCCTGGCGCTGGAAGATGCGGGCGCGGATTACGTGGATGTGGCGCGGTTGCCGGAAGCCTCCGGCGGCGGCGAGGCCGCGTTGCTGCGATTCCTCGAAGGGGAACACGGCGGCCATCCGCCGTTCGCGCCGCCGTTCCTGAAGACCGGACGCCGCGTGATCGGGCAGACCGCGAACATCCTGCTGTACCTCGGCCCACTGCTGGATCTCGCGCCCGCCGATGAAGCAGGACGTTTGTGGGTGCATCAATTGCAATTGACAATCGCCGATCTGGTCGCGGAAGTGCACGACGGGCATCACCCGATTTCAAGCGGCCTGTATTACCAAGATCAGCAAGTCGAAGCCAAACGCCGCAGCACCGATCTGCGCCGGCGTCGGCTGCCGAAATATCTCGGCTATTTCGAGCGGGTGCTCAGCACCAATGCGCGTGGCCGCAATCGGTGCCTGGTCGGCAGCGCGATCACCTATGCCGATTTGTCGCTGTTTCAGATCATCGGAGGTTTGCGCTACGCCTATCCGCGCAGCATGCGCAAGCTCGAGCAGGCGTTGCCGTTGACGATCGATCTGCACGACCGCATCGCCACTCGCGCCGGAATCGCCGCCTATCTCGCCTCGCCGCGGCGGATTCCATTCAACAACGATGGATTGTTCAGACGCTATCCGGAACTGGATGGGTGAGGCACAGCGTTTGTGCGATGCGTTGAATCGCATCGCGCGCTGCGCCGAACGGGCGCCACCGATGGCCGCACCGGCGCCCCGCGCCATGGATGGCTGCTTGAACGAAATTATTCAGCAACCGCACATTCCGTGACCTGCGGCTTCATCCGCCGGAATTCTGCGCCGGCTTTGGCGGCGCGCCCCACTGATAAATGGTGTAGTACACCGGGCTCACCGGGCCCATGCGCGGGTCGCGGATCAACTGGCCGGTGCCGCCGTTGACCATGAAGGTTTGCGTGGGGCCGCCGTTCTTCGGCGTGATCCGCACCATGTACAGCGCGGCGCCGCGCCGATATTCCTCCACGGTGTCGCCATTGCTCTCGGTGTGCACGGCCACCGTCGGCGGCTGTTCGCCATTGGCCGCGCGCAACGACGGCGCTTCCGAAGGCGGAATGCTGCTGCTCGGCAGCGGAATCGAAGACGGCTTGACGCCCGGATCGTTGATATCCGGCGGCGGCAACCCGGAACCCGGCGGCGGCGGCGCGGATTGCGCGTGCGCCAGCACTTGCGCGGAAGCGGAGAACGGCAAGGCCGCGAACAGGAACATCACCATGCACATTCCTGCGTGTGAGAGCAGCCAGCTGTGGCCGCACTTCTCAATAACAGCCTTTTTCATCGGGAAGCCCTCTGTAAACATGATTCAGGATACACCGCGCCCACGCCGGCGGCGCATGCCGAAAGCGCGTGAGACAATCCACCGATGCCCAAGCTCGTCCTGATCGACGGTTCCAGTTACCTGTACCGCGCTTTCCACGCGCTGCCGCCGCTCACCAATCCTGCCGGAGAGCCCACTGGCGCGCTGTTCGGCGTCGTCAACATGCTGCGCGCGACCTTGAATGCCAAACCCGATTACGCGGCGTTCGTGCAGGACGCCCCCGGGCCGACTTTTCGCGACGCGCTGTACGCCGAATACAAGGCCAATCGCGCGGCGATGCCCGAAGACCTGCGCGCGCAGGTCGAGCCGATGCTTGCGATCGTGCGCGCGCTGGGTTTTCCGATCCTGCGTGTGCACGGCGTGGAAGCCGACGACGTGATCGGGACCTTGGCAACCCGTGCCTCGACGGAAGGCATCGACGTCACCATCTCCACCGGCGACAAGGATTTCGCGCAACTGGTCGGTCCGCGCATCACGCTGGTCAACACCATGTCGGGCAGTGTGCTTGATCGCGAGCGCGTGATCGAAAAATTCGGCGTGCCGCCCGAGCGCGTGATCGATTTGCTGGCGCTGATGGGCGACAGCATCGACAACATTCCCGGCGTACCCAAGTGCGGGCCCAAGACCGCGGCGAAATGGCTGCAGCAGTTCGGAGATCTGGATCAGGTGATCGCGCGCGCGGACGAAGTCGGCGGCAAGATCGGCGAGAACCTGCGCGCGGCGCTGCCGCAACTGCCGCTGTCGCGACAATTGGCCACGATCAAGCTCGATTGCGAACTGGAGTTCGCGCCGCGCGACCTGGCTCTGCGCGAGCGTGACGTGAATGCACTGCGCGAGCTGTACACGCGTTATGCGTTCACGCAGGCGCTGAAGGAACTGGAAAAAGGATCAGGTTCGTTTTCGGAAGAGAACGCCGCAAGCAAGGAACGCGACGCCCCGAAAACGCACCCGACTCCTTTTCAATCGGCACCCGGCGAATACGAACTCGTCACCACGCGTGCGCAACTGGATGCCTGGATCGAAAAACTGCGCGATGCCGAGCTGATTGCCTTCGACACCGAAACCACTTCGCTGGACTCGATGAGCGCGCAACTGGTGGGTTTGTCGTTCGCGGTGGAAGCCAATCGCGCCTGCTACATCCCGGTCGGCCATGATTATCCCGGCGTGCCGGCGCAACTGCCGCGCGGGGAGGTGCTCGCCGCCTTGAAACCCATCCTGGAAGACGCGAGCAAGCCCAAGCTCGGCCAGAATGCAAAATACGACTTGAACGTTTTGTCGCTGTATGGCATCGAAGTGCGCGGCCTCGCGTTCGACAGCATGCTGGAATCCTACGTGCTGAACGCCACCGCCGGCCGCCACGACATGGACACGCTGGCCAAGCGGCACCTCGACTACGACACCGTGAAGTACGGCGATGTCGCGGGCACGGGCGCCCGACAGATTTCATTTTCGCAGGTGGATCTCGATACCGCCTGCCGGTATGCCGCGGAAGATGCCGACATCACGTGGCGACTGCATCAGGCGCTGTGGCCGCAGGTACAGGCGCAGGCACACACACTGAAATTATTCGAGGAAATCGAACTGCCACTGGTGGAAGTGCTGGCGCGCATGGAACAGCACGGGGTGCTGATCAACGCCAATGCATTGCGGGATCAGAGTCACGAACTCGGCAAGCGAATGCACGATCTGCAACAGCGCGCCTATGCGATCGCGGGGCGCGATTTCAATATCGATTCGCCCAAGCAATTGCAGGCGCTGCTGTTTGACGAACTGCAGTTGCCGGCGCGCATGAAAACCCCGACCGGCCAGCCGTCCACCAACGAGGAAGCGTTGGAAGCCATCGCGGACCAGCATCCGCTGCCGCGCGTGATCCTGGATTACCGTGCGCTGGCCAAACTGCGCAGCACCTATACCGACAAGCTGCCGCAGATGATCAACCCCCGCACCCAGCGCGTGCACACCTGTTATCAGCAGGCGGCGGTGGCGACCGGGCGCGTATCCTCTTCCGAACCCAACTTGCAGAACATCCCTATCCGTTCGGAGGAAGGCCGGCGCATCCGCCAGGCCTTCATCGCGCCGCCCGGCTGGGTGGTGCTGGCGGCGGATTATTCGCAGATCGAGTTGCGCATCATGGCGCATCTTTCCGGCGACGCGACATTGATCAGGGCATTCAAGGACGGCGCCGATGTGCACCGCGCCACCGCGGCGGAAGTGTTCGGCGTGACGCCGGAGCTGGTGGACGCGAATCAGCGTCGTGCCGCCAAGGCGATCAATTTCGGCCTGATGTATGGCATGAGCGCGCATGGGCTGTCGCGCGCGCTCGGCATCGGCCGGCTGGAAGCGGGCGAATACATCGCGCGCTATTTCGAGCGATATCCCGGCGTGCGCGAATTCATGAACCGCACCCGCGAGCAGGCACAGGCCAGCGGTTACGTGGAAACGCTGTTCGGCCGCAGGCTGTATCTGGAAAGCCTGCGCTCGCGCAACGCCGCGCAACGCGCCGGCGCCGAGCGTGCGGCGATCAATGCGCCGATGCAGGGTACGGCAGCGGACATCATCAAGCGCGCGATGATCGCGATCGATACGTGGCTACGGTCGCGCAAAGACGCACACATGCTGATGTAGGTGCACGACGAACTGGTGTTCGAGGTGAAAGCCGAAGCGCTGGGGGAGATCGCCGCCGGCGTGCGCCAGCGCATGCAGGATGGCGCGCAACTCTCGGTGCCACTGCTGGTGGAAGTTGGATCCGGCACCAATTGGGATGAGGCACATTGAAGGCCGATGACTTTCCACGGGATGATGAGATGACCGAGGCGTGCGACCGTTCAATCGCTTGTGGCAGGCGCAAAGCAGCGTTGAACTCCGACTCCCACCTCGCATTTGGCCGTCCAAACGTGTCGCATAGGCCGGAAGTCATGCGGCGTTTCGCGCATGAACATCCCCTGAATCGGCCCCGAAAACTCATTTGAACTTAACGGTCGGCGTGCTTATCTAAGCATCGGACGCACGCAACGGCGTCCGGGTTTCACTCACCTCCCTGAGTGGACCACAGGGGTCGAATCCCTCCCCAGATTCGGCTCCACCCCCGCCCCGAGAGCTCCCCCCTGGCTCTCGGGGCATTTTATTTGCGGGGTTTGTTTTGCGTCGGTCCACGACCGTGAAGATCAAAGAGCAGCCATGCATGGCTGCAGTCCTCATATAAAGCACGCATAACAATACTTTGCGCAGACGGGAGATGCTCGCGTACGATCACGCGACATTCACCGGCGGAGAAACCTGATGCGCGCAGCACTGATCGTGATCGGTCTCATCATCGCGGCACTGGGGGTGTGGATTGCGCTCGGCAGGTTGACCTACAACGACACGCAGACGAAATTCCAGGTCGGCGACTTCAAGGTGCAGGCCACCGGGCAGAAAGCGGTGCCGGCCCCGCTGGGTTATCTCGGCATCCTGATCGGCGCGGGACTGGTGATCGCGGGCGCGACCCGCAAGCGCTGAGTACATCGCCGGCCGGTACAATCGGCCCGATGGATGTTTCGCATTTGCTCGATTCGTTGAACGCCGCGCAGCGCGAGGCGGTCAGCGCGCCGCCGGGTTCCTGTCTGGTACTGGCCGGCGCCGGTTCCGGCAAGACCCGCGTGCTCACCCACCGCATCGCCTGGCTGGTGGAGGTGGAGCACGTGCCGCCATGGGCGATACTCGCGGTCACTTTCACCAACAAGGCCGCCGGCGAAATGCGTGGGCGGCTGGAATCGCTGCTACCCGATGGTACGCGCGGGTTGAGCGTCGGCACTTTCCACGGCATCGCGCATCGGCTGCTGCGCCGGCACTGGCGCGAAGCGGAACTTTCGGAAACCTTCCAGATCCTGGATGCCGATGATCAGCAGCGACTGATCAAGCGCGTGATCGCGGGTCTGGGCGTGGATGAGGCGCGTTTCCCGCCGCGCCAGGCCACCTGGCAGATCAACGCATGGAAAGATGAAGGCAAGCGCGCCGATGCGATCGAGACCGGTGATCACCCGGTAGCGCGCACGTATCTCTCGATTTATCGCGCCTACGAAGAAGCCTGCCGTCGCGCGGGGCTCGTCGATTTCGCCGAATTGTTGCTGCGCGCGCACGAGTTGTGGCTGAAAAATCCGGAAGTGCTGACGCATTACCGCGAGCGCTGGCGGCATCTGCTGATCGACGAGTTCCAGGACACCAATACGCTGCAATACGCGTGGATCCGCGTGCTCGCCGGCCACACCGGCAAGGTATTCGCGGTCGGCGACGATGATCAGTCCATCTATGGCTGGCGCGGCGCGCGGGTGGAAAACATGCACGCATTTCTGCGCGATTTCGCCGGCGCCAGGACCATCCGGCTGGAGCAGAACTATCGCTCCAGCGCCACGATTCTGGAAGCGGCCAACGCGATCATCGCGCGCAATCCCACCAGGCTCGGCAAACAGTTGTGGACCGCCGGCGACAAGGGCGAGGCGATCGCGCTGTACGCGGCCTACAACGACCAGGACGAAGCGCGTTTCGTGATCGAGCGCGTGCGCGAACATCTCGGCCATGGCGGCAAGGCCGAGGAGGTCGCGGTGTTGTACCGCTCCAACGCGCAGTCGCGCGCGTTCGAGGAGCAACTGCACCAGTACGATATTCCCTATCGCGTCTACGGCGGCCAGCGCTATTTCGAGCGCGCCGAAGTCAAGGATGCGCTTGCTTATTTGCGGATGGCCGCCAACCGCCACGATGACGCGGCGTTCGAGCGCGCAGTCAACACGCCGCCGCGCGGGATCGGCGAACGCACGCTGGATGCGCTGCGCCGACGCGGGCGCGGCGAAGACATTTCGCTGTGGGACGCGGCGCTGGCGGAACTCGCCTCGCCCTCCTTGGCCGCACGGGCGCAGAATTCACTGCGCGGATTCCTGACACTGATCGAGGAGTTCGATCGCGCGTTTGCCTCGTTCAATCTCGCCGAGCAGATCGAACACGTGCTCACGCGTTCGGGTCTGCGCGACTACTACGAGCGCGACAGCCGCGGCAATGCCGAATCGCGCGTCGAAAATCTGGATGAGCTGGTCAACGTTGCCAGCCGTTTCGCGCCAACCCCTGAAGATATCGAGTCGGGCTTGTCGGAACTGGCCGCATTTCTCGCGCACGCCGCACTGGAAGCGGGCGAAGGCCAGGGCGATGCCGGTGAATCCTGCGTGCAGTTGATGACGCTGCACTCGGCCAAGGGACTGGAGTTTCCGATCGTGTTTCTGGTCGGCCTGGAAGAAGGATTGTTTCCCAGCCAGCGCTCGACCGAGGATGCCTCGCGACTGGAAGAAGAGCGCCGGCTCGCCTATGTGGGCATCACCCGCGCCCGCACCAAGTTGATCCTGACCCATGCCGAATCGCGCCGCCTGCACGGCTCGGAAATGCTGGCGCGGCCATCGCGTTTTCTCTCCGAGCTGCCGCCACAATTGCTGGAAGAAATCCGGCCGCGCGCCAAGATCACGCGTCCGGTGTACACGCCGCGCGATTACGGCCACGCGCCGCTCGCCGACGACACCCTGCCGGTGAAACTCGGCCAGCGCGTGCGTCACGCAAGTTTCGGCGAAGGCGTGGTGGTGAGTGCGGAGGGCAACGGCGCGCACACGCGCATCCAGGTCAACTTCGTCGACACCGGCCCGAAGTGGCTGGTGGCGGCGTATGCGAATCTGACAGCCCTGTAGGGGCGCGCCTGCGGGCGACCAATGTTCTGGTCGGCTCATTGTCGCGAGCACGCCCGCTCCTGCAGAAGCGGCTGTGGCGGGAGCCTGCATTCAGTTCGCCGCGCGGTCGCGCTCAGGCGCGCTCCTACATGTACCCCTCAAGCGCGAGCTTCAAAAGGATCTTCATCTCCTCACGCAATGGCAGCGGCGCGATCACCTCGGCATCCGGTCCGTACTTCATCACGTCCATCAGCAACTCGCGCGAATTGGAATACGGCACGCGCAATTCGTACCGGCCATCCGGGAGGAATTGGCCCTCCTGCTGCGAATGCCAGTGTTCGTCGGCGACCCAGCGCGCCGCGCGCGCGGAGAAGCGCAGCGTGGCCCAGGCTTTCGGCGCGCCCGCGAAAATGCCGTAGCTGGACGCCAGTACCGCATCCAGTTCGTCGGACTCGCGATTCATGGCGGGCACATCGAGCTGCTCGGGTTCGGCGATGCGATCCACCGCGAAGCTGCGCAACGCTTCGCGATCGTGATCCCACGCATCCAGATACCAGTTATCGCGGTAGTGGGTGAGCCGCTGCGGCGATACCAGGCGGGTGGAATCGGCATCGGTGGTGCGTGCGCGATAGCGGAACTTCAACCGCCTGCGCGCCAGCACCGCACCCGCGACCGTGCGGAATACGCGCTGATCCAGCGTGCGCGCGCCGTAGGGAATCACGCGGATGCGCTCGATCGGCAACGCGTCGCCCTCGGCGTGATCCGACAGCAGCCGCTCGATGCGCGCCTTGAACGGCGCCAGAGCGCCCGCCAGCACACCCGGATCGGAACGGCCGATCAGTTCGTTCAACGCCATCAACGCCGACAGTTCTTCGCTGGTCAGCCACAAGCCGGGCAACTCGAAGCGGTCGGCCTCCTCGCGATCATAGGCAAAGCCGTGGCGCTCCGGATCGCTCTCCAGCGGTGCACCCAGCGCATCGCGCAGGAACGCGATGTCGCGATACAGCGTCGCGCGCGAACAGCGCAATTCGTCACGCAGGCTTTCCTGGCTGACCGGATGGCGTGACGCCTTGAAGATGCGGTGCAGGGTGAGGATACGCTCGTAGCGGTCCATGGTGCGCGTTCCCGGAATGTGCCTTGCGAAGCATGACGACACGTGCCGAATGCGGCAAGCGGCGCGCGGCATCGGCTACCATCGTGGTGCGATGCCTCACAAGAATCTCAAACTCGGCGAACCCACCGGCGACCAGGTCTCGACAACGACCTGCTACATGTGCGCGTGCCGCTGCGGAATAAGAGTGCACCTGAAAGACGGACGCGTCCGCTACATCGACGGCAATCCGAAGCACCCGGTCAACCGCGGCGTGATCTGCGCCAAGGGCTCGTCGGGCATCATGCAACATTATTCGCCGGCGCGGTTGCGCAAGCCGCTGTTGCGCGTGGGCGAACGCGGCGAGCGCAAGTTTCGCGAAATCGAATGGGATGAGGCGCTGTCACTTGCCACAAAATGGTTGAGCGACATCCGCGCGCGCAATCCGGATGAGCTGGCGTTCTTCACCGGGCGCGATCAATCCCAGGCACTGACCGGCTGGTGGGCGCAGCAGTTCGGCACGCTCAACTATGCCGCGCACGGTGGTTTTTGCTCGGTCAACATGGCCGCCGCCGGCATGTACACGTTCGGCGGTTCGTTCTGGGAATTCGGCGAACCGGATTGGGATCGCACCAAATATCTGATGCTGTGGGGCGTGGCGGAGGATCACGATTCCAACCCCATCAAACTCGGTTTGGGAAAACTCAAGGCGCGCGGCGCCAAAATCGTGGTGGTGAATCCGGTGCGCTCGGGTTACGGCGCGATTGCGGATGAATGGGTCGCGATCAATCCCGGCACCGACGGCTTGCTGGCCGGCGCGCTGATCCACGAGCTGCTGACGCGCGATCGCGTGGATTTCGAATACCTGGTGCGCTACACCAATGCGCATCACCTGGTGATCCGCGCGCCGGGCACGGCCGATGATGGTTTGATCGCGCGTGATGAAAACGGCAATCTTTTATGTGCGGTGCGCTCAACTTTTTCTCGTCAAACCGGGGCCGCCGAAGGCGAGCCCGGGAATCCCGCGTCTTTGCTCTCGGCCCAGAAGGACTCGCCGGGCCCGGGCTTTCCCCGGGGTGACGGAGGCAGGGAATATCTCATCCTCGACGCGGCGCAGCCCGACATCGCCCCGCTGATCGCCGGCGAATACATCCTGCCGGATGGCCGCACCGCCACGCCCGCGTTTCAGTTGATCGCCGAACGCTTTCTCGCAAGTGACTACGCGCCGGAAAACGTCAGCGCACAGTGTGGTGTGGATGCGGAGACGATCCGGCGCCTCGCCGCGGAACTGGCGCGCACCGCGTTCGATGAAGCGATCGAGTTGCCGATCGCCTGGACCGACACGCACGGCCGCGAACACGCGAGCATGGTCGGCCGCCCGGTCTCGATGCATGCGATGCGCGGCATCAGCGCGCACGCCAACGGCTTCCACACCTGTCGCGCGATCCATGTGCTGCAGATGCTGCTTGGCGCGATCGACACACCCGGCAGCTTTCGTTATCAACCGCCGTATCCGAAATCCGCGCCACCCGGCAATCGTCCGGCGCAGGGGCGCAAGCCCGACGGTTCGCTCACCGGCAATCCGCTCGGTTACCCGCAAGCGCCGGAAGATTTGCTGGTGGGCGCGAACGGCGAACCCCGCCGCATCGACCACGCGTTTTCCTGGGCCTACCCGCTGGCCGCGCACGGCATGTTGCAATCGGTGATCCGCAACGCAGTCGGCGGCGACCCGTACAAGATCGATACGCTGTTCCTGTTCATGGCCAACATGGGCTGGAACTCCGCGATGGATACCGGGCACACGCGCAAGTTGCTGTGCGAGCGCGGCGCCGAGGGCGAGTACAAGATCCCGCGCATCATCTACGTGGATGCGTACGATTCGGAAACCGTCGCCTTTGCGGATCTGGTGCTGCCGGATACGACCTACCTGGAACGCCACGATTGCATCAGCCTGCTGGATCGTCCGATTTCCGACGCCGATGCCGCGGCCGATGCGGTCAGGGTGCCGGTGGTGCGGCCCGATGCTGAAGGAGACGGACGCGATGTGCGCCCGTTCCAGGATGTACTGCTGGATCTGGGCGCGCGTCTGAAGCTGCCGAACATGGTGGACGAATACGGCAACCCGAAATACCGCGATTTCGCCGATTACATCCAGCGCCACGAGCGCGCGCCCGGCATCGGCTTGCTCGCGGGATGGCGCGGTGCGGACGGTTCGGACCAAGGCAAGGGCGCACCGAATCCTGATCAACTCCAGCGCTACCGCGAACATGGCTGCCACTGGGAAGCGCGCGTGCCGGAGCGCGGCGCGTATTACCGATTTGCCAATCGCGATTACCTTGAATGGGCACAGCGGATGGGCTTTGCCGGTAGCACCGAGCCGGTCACGCTGCAACTGTACTGCGAGACGCTGCAACGCTTTCGATTGGCCGCGTTGGGACACGGTGCGGTGCAACCGCCCGAGCACGAGCGAGCGCGCGTGGCGCGCTTTTTCGATCCGGTGCCGATGTATTACGCGCCGCTGGATGATCACGCCCCGTCGGAGGGATTCACGCTGCACGCGATTACCCAGCGCCCCATGTTCATGTATCACTCCTGGGGCTCGCAGAATCGCTGGCTGCGCCAGATCGCCACGCGCAATTACCTGTACGCGCACCCGCGCACATTGGCCGAGCACGGCATCGCCGATGAGGACTGGGCGTGGATCGCGTCGCCGCGCGGACGCATTCGCGTGCAGGTACGCGCCCATGCGGCGACCGCGCCGGGCACGTTGTGGACATGGAACGCGGTCGGCAAGAAGCGCGGCGCCTGGAAGCTGGGGAACAGTGCGCCGGAATTCGTGGACGGATTCCTGTTGAACGACCTGATCGGCGAGCGCGATGCCAGCGGCGCCCACAGCAACGCCGATCCGGTCACCGGGCAAGCCGCATGGTTCGATCTGCGGGTGCGATTGGAGCGCGACAGCCAGCCACGACTGCCGGGCCACCGCGTTGAACTCTGCCATGATGATCCGCAAGCCCGGAACAAGCGGGGAAATTCGACATGACGTGGCAAGCCTGGGCCACCGCCGCGATCATCGTCTTCGCGATGGCGCTGTTCGCCAGCGAGAAGGTGCGCATCGACATCGTTGCGCTGATCGCACTCGGCCTGTTGATGGTGCTGCGCATTGTCACGCCCGAGGAAGCGCTGTCGGGTTTCAGCAACGAAGCCACGGTCACGGTCGCGGCGATGTTCGCGCTTTCGATGGGCATCGAGCGTTCCGGCGCGCTGGATCCGCTCAGCCGATTGCTGGCACGCATCAAGAAGCCCTGGTTGCTGACGCTCGGCATCATGCTGGCGATCGCGCCGCTCGGTGCGTTCATCAAGAATGTCGCACTGGTGGCGACCTTCCTGCCGCTGGCACTACGCGTGTGCGCGCGCACCGGCACCCCGCCCGCCCGCGTACTGATGCCCATGGCCTACGCCGCGCAGATGGGCGGCGTGTGCACGCTGATCGGTACCTCATCCAACCTGCTGGTGGATTCGCTGTCGCAGAAACACGGGTTGGCGCCGCTGGGGGTGTTCGAGTTCACCAAGCTCGGCGTGCTGCTGGGCGTAGCCGGCATCATTTACCTGATGGTGATCGGGCGCTGGCTGCTGCCGCGCCAGCTCGACATGGAAATGCCGGATGTCCTGCAGGTTGGCAAATACGTCACGGAGCTTAAAGTGATGTCGGATTCGGCGCTGGTCGGCCAGACCATCGCCGAGGCCAAGCTCGGCGAGAACCACGGCGTGTATCCGCTGGAGTTGCTGCGTGGCGAGGAACACATGTGGTCGCCACGCACGCAGAAACTGCAAGTCGGCGATGTGCTGCTGATGCGTGGGGAGTGGGAAAAGCTGGAGGATTTCCGCAAGCAGGCGCGGCTGGAAATCGACCCCGAATTCAAGCACAGCCGCGACGACGGCGAGGCGCGCGTGCTGATGGAGGTGCTGGTCACGCCGGCCAGTCCGATCGAGGCGCGCACCCTGCCGGAACTGGATCTGCAATCGCGCTATCAGGCCACGGTACTCGCGATCCACCGTCGCGGCCACGTGCTGCGCGAGAAGATGAGCCGCATCCCGTTTGAAGTCGGCGATGTGCTGATGCTGCTGGTGCCGGAGACGATTGTTTCAAAGCTGCGCAACGACGAACGTTTCATCGTGCTCAACGAGCGCGAGGACGCGCGACGCTCGCCCTACAAGGCGCTGATCGCGGTGGCGATCATGATCGGCGTGGTCGCTGTGTCGGGCCTGCGCTGGCTGCCAATACCGATCGCGGCGATCTGCGGCGTGGTGGCGATGGCGCTGACGCGCTGCTTCGGACGCAAGGACGTCTATGAGGCAATGGATTGGAAGATCATCATCCTGCTCGGCGCGATCCTGCCGCTCGGGATCGCGATCGAGAAAACCGGCCTCTCGAAATTCGTGGTGGACGCGGGGATCAGCATGGTCGGCGATCACGGTCCGCTCGCGGCGCTGCTGATGGTTTACCTGCTGACCGCGCTGCTTACCGAGCTGATGGGTCACAATCCTTCGGTGGTGCTGATGGTCGGCATCGCGATAACGGTGGCGAAGGCGGTACATGCCGATCCGCATCCCTTCCTGGTGGCGGTGGCATTCGCCGCGGCCACCTCTTTCGCCACGCCGGTGGGCTACCCCACCAACACCATGGTTTATTACGCGGGTGGCTACCGCTTCACCGATTTCATGAAGGTGGGCATTCCACTGATCGCGCTGTTCTGCGGGCTTTCGATGTATCTGATTCCGAAGATGTGGCCGTTTTGATGACCAACTTTATCCTGGACGTGGAAACCCCCTCGTCATTCCCGCGAAAGCGGGAAACCAGTGTCTTGGCTATTCGACATCCCTGTCGTGGTTCCGCTCGCGTCCCCCGCGAGCGGCAGCGAGCGGAACCCAAAAAGTTTGCGAGGCGTGCGTCATGACTGCGCTGCCTCCGCCACAAAAAAAGAAGCTGGGCCTGGTCATTGACCTCGACACCTGCGTGGGCTGCCACGCATGCGCGGTCGCGTGCAAGGAATGGAACGACGGTGGCCAGTTCGGGCCGCTGCCGGATTCCGATCCGTACGGCGCCGATCCGGTTGGCGTCTGGTTCAACCGGGTGCATACGTACGAGGTCGCAGCGCCCGAGCGCAACACCGCAGACGTCAGGCCCGGCTCGTTCGAGGCGACTGCATCAAACGTGGTCCACTTCCCGCGCTCGTGCCTGCACTGCGAGACGCCCGATTGCGTCACAGTGTGCCCGACGGGTGCCAGCTACAAACGCGCCGAAGACGGTATCGTGCTGGTCGACGAGGACAAGTGCATCGGCTGCCAGTTGTGCGCATGGGCGTGCCCCTACGGCGCTCGCGAAATCAGCGAGCAGCGCGGTACCATGCAGAAGTGCACGTTGTGCGTGGATCGCATCTACAACGAAACACTGGAGGAAGCCGATCGTCAGCCGGCCTGCGTGATGGCCTGCCCGACCCGCGCGCGCCATTTCGGCGATCTGGGCGATCCGGATTCGGCGATCTCGCAACTCGTCGCGCAGCGCAATGGCTACGATTTGATGCCGGAATTCGGCTACCGGCCGGTCAACAAATATCTGCCGCCGCGACCGCGGCGTGACGGATCGCACGTGCGGCAGTCGGCGGCACGCGAGGAGACCGTGGATCCCGTGCAATTGCCGCCGCTGCTGAGATGGCTGGATCGCGCATTGTCGCGCTGAACCGATCACGGAAGGCTCTACATGAAACCCGCCTTGTCGGTAATTTTCTTCACGGTACTGGCCGGCGCGGGTTACGGCTTGTGGTGCCTGCTTGGCGCGGCGCTGGCGCTGGGCGCTTACCCGCCGGGCCGCGGCAATGTGCTGGTGCCGTTGGGGATCGGGTTCTTGTTCGTGAGCGTCGGGCTGCTCTCATCCACGCTGCATCTGGGCAGACCGGCCCGCGCCTGGCGGGCATTCTCGCAGTGGGATTCCTCGTGGCTGTCGCGCGAAGGGCTGGCCTCCCTTGCAACGTACCTGCCGATGCTCGCCGTAGCCGGGCTTGCGCGTGGAGACAATCTGTTTGTGCCCACGCGCGTTGCAGGTGCGACGTTGTGCGCGTGCGCCCTCGTCACCCTGAGCTGCACCGCGTGCATCTATACCTCTCTGAAACCGATCCCGGCGTGGCGCGATCGGCGCGTGCTGCCACTGTATCTGCTGTTTGGCTTGTGGTCCGGCGGACTATGGTTGTGGGCATATCTCGCCTTCAATCCGGGTTTGCTCGCCCTGCCGTTCGCGCTGGGGCTGCTGGCACTCGCGTTGCTGGGCGGGGGTTTGAAACTCGGTTATTGGAAAGCGCTCGACGCCGCACCTGCCGGCAGCGCCGGGCACGCCACCGGCCTCGAGCGTTTCGGGCAGGTGCGCGCCTTCGAAGGCCCGACCACCGAAGGCAATTACCTCACCCGCGAAATGGCTTTCGTACTGGCCCGCAAACACGCGCGCAGCTTGCGCCGCATCGCGCTGATACTGCTGATCCTGCTGCCGATGATTCTAATCGTGCTGGCGTTGATCTGGCCCGTCACGCAAATTTTCCTCGCATCGACCGCCGCGATTGCGTGTGTACTCGGCTTGTTTGTTGAACGCTGGCTCTTTTTTGCCGAGGCGCGCCACGTGGTGGCGGCTTATTTTCCGCAAGGGGAAGCGTCGGTCAGACCTGGTTAGCAGGCCCTTCCCTCGATCCATCTCCACAACCCGTCTGAGCCTGTGGTTTTTGATTACGCCCCGACTCCGGGCTGCCGAACAGGCTCACTTGCGTGAAGCCGCTCACCGTTCGGACCAATGCAGCGGGCATTCCGCGCGAACTTTTGCGACCATTCAGGGTCGCAATTGTTTCGACGTGGAATGTTCCTGCTTCGAGGAAAGATGATGACCCGTTTGTTGCCCTCGCTCGCCATCGCGGTCGCCGCCGCGTTGTCCCTGCCGCTCGTCGCGCACGCCGCGGATAATGACGCTTCCGCCGGCAAATGGACCGGCAGCGGCGAGTTCGGTTTCGCTTCCTCGCGCGGCAACACGCATTCGGAAAACCTCAACACCAAGCTGACGCTCGGTTATCAGGATGACACCTGGAAGGACAATTTCTTCCTGACCGCCCTGCGCGCCAAGGGCGAAGTGAAAACACCGGTGGTGGTGGATGGCGTCACGACCGGCTACGCCAGCAGCTTCGATACCACGGCCAACCGTTTCGAAACCGGCGCCTCCAGCGGCTACAAGTTCAATCCACGCAGCTATCTGGTCGGCGCGCTGCGTTACGATCACGATGATTTCGCCGCCAACCGCTGGGAAGAAGTCGCCTCATTGGGCTTCGGCTATATCGCGCTGAAGGACGCGCGCAGCGAACTGTCGCTCGAAATCGGCCCGGGCTACAAACGATCGCAGCCACGCGCATTCACGCTGGTGAATACATCCAGCACGCCACCCACCGTAACGAACATTCAGCCGGCGGCGCAGAACCAGGCGATCGGACGCGGGCTGGTCAACTTCAAGCATCGGCTGACCGACAACACCAGCTTCGAGGACACTCTGCTGGCCGAGGATGGCGCGCAGAACCGCTTCTATCAGAACGACGCGGGCGTGGCGGTCAGCATGACCAAGGCGCTGGCGCTGAAGCTCGGCTACGAGACCCGCTACAACAGCGAAATCGCGCCGGGCGCGGAACACTCCGACCAGTTGCTCACCACCAATCTGGTGTACAGCTTCAGCGGCTCGAAAAAATAGCGGCCCGCTTGCAGGTGATCGGCGCGTGGCACCGGTTCTGTCGCTTGCAAGCAAGCTCCTACAAAGCGGCAATCAAAGCGTCTCCGCCTTGCGCCCGCAGCGCGCGCGCAAGCTCTTCCCCCAATGCATGCGGGTCATCGCCGCGACCCTCGGCGCGCAATACACGGCCACTGTCCGCGTCTCCCAGCATGCCGCACAGGTGCAGCGTGCCATCTTCGATTTCGCACCACGCGCCCAGCGGCAGCGTGCAATCGCCGCCGAGTGCCGCGTTGAGCGCGCGTTCGGCCGCGGTGGTACGGCGCGTATCCGGATCATCCAGCGGTGCGAGCAGCTCGCCGATGCGAGGATCAGCCGCGCGCGTTTCGATCGCGATCGCACCTTGGCCCGGCGCCGGCAGCCAATGCGGCGGAACCAGCCGCGCGCGGATGCGCTGCTGCAAACCCAGCCGCTGCAGGCCCGCCGTGGCCAGCACGATCGCGGCGTAAACGCCGGCGTCGAGTTTGGCCAACCGCGTGCCGACATTGCCACGCAAATCAACGATGGCAAGATCCGCGCGTTGCGCCCGCAACTGCGCAGCGCGACGCAGCGAAGAGGTGCCCACCCGTGCTGACCGTGGCAACTCATCCAGCGAGGCGAATGCGTTGCTGACAAAGGCATCGGATGGATCCGCGCGCGCCAGCACCGCGCCGATCGCGAATCCCGCCTCCAGGTGCGCCGGCATATCTTTCAGCGAATGCACCGCGATGTCTGCGCGTTCATCGGCAAGCGCGATTTCCAGTTCCTTCAGGAACAGGCCCTTGCCGCCGATTTCGTTGAGCGAGCGATCCAGTACCTCGTCGCCACGCGTGGACAACGGCACCAGCTGCACTTCCAATCCGGCATGCGTTGCGCGCAATCGCGCGGCGACGTGCTCGGCTTGCCACAGCGCGAGCGGACTTTTGCGGGTAGCAATGCGGAGGGGTTGCGAACGCATCGCGCAAGTTTAGTCGGAGTGGCGGGTAGTGGAAGGGGGAAATGGGTAATCGGCAGCGGGCAACGACGATGTGCTCGTTCCCGCCGCCACCCCATTTCACTTGCCGAGCCGATTTCAGCCCACCAGCAGCTTCCGTACCGCGGCCAGGTTGCGGCGGCTGACTTCCGGCGTATCGGAGGTACCGGCAATCAGCGCGCGCATTTCGCCATGCGCATCGCGCTGCAGCCCGAGCAGTCGCGCCGCGGGAATCAGGCAATTGCGATGGACGCGCACGAAGCGCTGCGGAAAGATCGTCTCGATGCTCTTCAGCGAATCCTCGATCAGCAGCGTGTCGCCGTCGCGGTGCACGGCCACATATTTTTCGTCCGCGGTGAGATACACCACGTCTTCCAGCGGAATCCGCAGCGGCGCGCCGCGCACGCGCGCCACCAGGGTCTCGCGCGGCTGCGCCTGCTCGCGAGCCCGCAGCGCCTGCGCACGTGCCAGCGCTTCGCGCAGGCGCTCGATCCGCACCGGTTTCAGCAGGTAATCCGCCGCCCGCAATTCGTAGGCGGTCAACGCGTGGGCGTCGTAGGCGGTGCAGAAAATCACCGACGGCGGATGCGGAAGATTTTGCAAGCGCCGCGCCAGCACCAGCCCGTCCATTCCGGGCATCGCGATGTCGGCCAGCAGCACGTCGGGTTTCAGCGCGATGCATTCGCGCAACGCCGCTTCGCCATCGCCGACGCTGGCGACGACCTGCACGCCGCCGCACTCGTCCAGCAATGCGGCCAGGCGCGTGCGTGCCAAGGGCTCGTCGTCGGCGATCAGGATGCGCATCTCAGGGCCCGGGCGCGCTCGTATCGGGGAGGCGCACGATCACCACGTAGCGTCCGTCGCCGACTATGGTTTCCAGACCGGCGCGCGCGCCGAAGTGATAGGCGATGCGCCGCCGAACATTGTCCTGCGCATGGCCGTTGCGCGGCACCGGCGCATCCCCCGGCAGCGGATTCTCGATTTCGATCTCGATCGCATCCGACACACGGCGCCCGCTGATGCGAACGCTGCCGCCCTCGCGCAGCGGCTGGATGCCGTGATAGACCGCATTCTCCACCAGTGGCTGCAGCAGCAGCGACGGCATTTCCAGAGTCAAGGGCAAATCGTGCAGATCGCGCTCGACGCGCAGCCGCTCGCCCAGGCGCAGTTGCTCGATGGCGAGATAGCGATCGGTGAGCGCGAGTTCCTCGCCAAGCGTGCTCGGCTTGGCGTCGCTGCCGAGCGCGGCGCGAAAGAGCTCGGTCAGATCCTCCACCGTGCGTTCGGCGGCGGCGGGGTCCACCCGCACCAGCGCGGCCACGGTATTCATGCTGTTGAACAGGAAGTGCGGACGGATGCGCGCCTGCAGCGCCTCGAACTGTGCGCGCGCCACCGCGTCCAGCCGCGCGCGCCACTCCGCCAGCACGTAGAAATAGCGCAGCAGCGCCGCGCCCAGCAGCGCGGCCAGTGCGGCGTTGCCGATCACGAAGCGCGCCAGCGAATGCGGCGTCAGCCAGGTGCCGAGCGCGTGATCCAGCCAGCCGATCAACGCGCTCGCCGCAGCCACGATCGCAACCAGCGCCACGCAAGCCAGCATGTATCCGGTGCGCGCGGGCAATCGCGTGAACAGCGGCGTTGCCTTGCACAGCAGCAGCGCGCATAGCAGCGCCAGCCACACCGAAAATGCGCTGGCGGTAGTGAAGGCGCGAAAATCCATGCCGGTGTCCGGCACCAGCGCCGTGATCAGCACCACCAGTTCGGCGACGACCAGCAGCGAGAATACCGCGGGCAGGCCGCAGAATTGCGGCAGCGCGACGGTGTCGCGTTGCGCCGTCGATTCGCGATGCGGCATTCGCCACCTGCGCATATTCAATGTCCCCGCACTATGCGTGTGTGTGCGCAGTATGCAACTTCGGGCGGTGAGTCGCTGGCCTGGCCAGGGTCGGGGCTCGGCAGGCCAACCACGTGCAGTCAAGGCACCGTGCAAACGCGCTCACTCAGCCAGTCCGCCAAATCCGCGATTTCCTGCGGACACACCTGATGCGCCATTCCGTAGCTGTGCCAGGCCAGCGGATGACCAAAGCCCAGCAGGTGATCGCGCGACAGTTCGCCAAGCCGCTGTGGCACCACCGGATCGAAGCTGCCGTGCGCCATGAAGATCGGCGTGCGCGCATTCGACGCGTGACGTTCGGCAGCGATGATTTGCGCGATCGGCAGATACGTGGACAGCGCGGCGATGCCGGCGAGCGTGCGTGCATGCCGGATGCCGGCAGCCAGTGCGATCGCGCCCCCTTGCGAGAAGCCCGCGAGGATCACGCGATGGGCCGGTACACCGCGCTCCCCCTCGCGCCCGATCAGCCATTCGACCTGTTCCATGGATTTTCGGATCCCGGCTTCATCCTGCTTTTGCGCAAGGTCGAAACCCGCGATGTCGTACCAGGCGCGCATGCGCATGCCGGCGTTGATCGTTATCGGCCGCAGCGGCGCGTGTGGAAACACGAACCGCAGCGGCGGCCAGTCCGCGCGCAACAGTTGCGGCACGATCGGTACGAAATCATTGCCGTCGGCCCCAAGGCCGTGCAGCCAGATCACGCTGTGGGTGGGATGCGGTGCGGTTTCGCGTTCGAGGGTTTCAAGCATTCCGCTATCGTAACGGCAAACCCAACTTCCGGCCCGTGGCGGTGCGCGTGCATGCCGCTATGCTGCGCCTTTTGCCGGAGCCTGCCATGCGCCGTCTCATCCTCGCCGGCTTCAGCGCCGCGCTCACCCTCGCCGCCGTGCCCGCCGCGTTCGCACAGGCACCGCGGGTACCGACTTCCTCGACGGCAGCCGCGAACCGCGGCCCGATCACGCTGACGCAAATCATGGCCGACCCGGACTGGATCGGGCCACCGGTGGAAGCGCCGTACTGGAGTGTGGATTCGCGCATCGTGTATTACCGGCTGAAGCGCAACGGCAACCAATTGCGCGACCTTTATCGCGTGAACGCCGACGGCGGCGCGGGCGGCAAGCTGGATGACGCGCAATTGGCGCAAGCCGATGGCGACCCGGTGTTCGATCGCGCGCACGCGCACGCTGCGTTTTTTCGCCACAACGACGTGTTCCTGCGCGACGTCGCCGGCGGTGCCACCCACCAGCTCACCCGCGATGGCACGCGCAAACATGCGCTGCGGTTCTCGGCCGATGGGGCGGTGCTGAGCTGGCGCGAGGGCGACAACTGGATGATCTATCGTCTCGCCGAAGGTCTGCTGTCCCCGGCTGCGACGCTGAAAACCGAGGACGATCCCGAACAGGACAAGCCAGACGACTTGCAACGCGAACAACTGCGGCTGTTTTCCACACTGCGCGACATCAAGGCCGACAAGGATGCGCAACGCGACCGCCAGCGCGAGCTGGATGCGCGCGATGTCGGCCGGGCGGTGACGCCGTTCTATCTGGGCGATGACGTGGCCATCGACGGCACGTCGCTTTCACCGAACGGCGACTGGATGCTGGTGATCACTCGACCGAAGTCGTACAAGCCGGGCGAGGCCGACAAGATAGCGCATTACGTCACCGATTCGGGTTATGTGCAGATCGAGGATTCGCGCACCCTGGTCGGTCGCAATACGCCGGCGGCACAGTCGTTGCTGTTGCTCGACCTGCGCACGCATCGGCAATACCCGCTGTCGCTGGAGGACGTTCCCGGCATCCACGACGATCCGCTTGCCGCATTGCGTGCGAAAGCCATCGCCGCATTGAAAGCGCAGGGTCACGACGACGAGGCGAAAAAACTGCAAGCCCCGAAGACGCGGCCGGTGCAGGTGATCAACACCGGCATGGAGGCCGAAGGTCCTCCCGGAATCGCGTGGAGTGGCGATGGCAACAACATCGCGCTGGAACTGCGCGCCAACGACAACAAGGATCGCTGGATCGAGACGGTCGATTTCGCCGCCCACAAGCTGGTGACGCAACATCGGCTGACGGACCCGGCCTGGATCAACTGGAACTTCAACGAGCTCGGCTGGCTGCCCGACGACCGCACGCTGTGGTTCGAATCCGAACAATCCGGCTGGGCGCAATTGTTCGTGAAGCCGCTCAACGGCACGGCGCGTGCGCTCACCGGCACCGGTTATGAAGTCTCGCGCCCGCAAGTTTCACCCGATGGCAAGTGGTTCTACCTCCGCGCCAACCAGCAAGCGCCGTATGCCTATGACGTTTATCGCGTTGCCGTCACCGGCGGCCAACTGCAGCAGGTCACGCATTACCAGGGCATGGATGATTTCGATTTGTCGCCCGACGGCAGCAAGCTGCTGGTGCTGCATTCGAGCGCCTACATACCGCCGCAACTGGCAGTGGTTGATGCGGATGGTTCCAACGCGCGCGATCTCACCGACACGCGCACGGCGCAGTACAAGGCGATGCACTGGACCGATCCGCAATTCGTCAAGGTGCCGAGCAGCCATGGCAACTTCGGCATCTGGGCGAAGTATTACCCGCCGAAAACTGGCGACATGTCGCAGGCGCATCCGGCGGTGATCTTCGTGCATGGCGCGGGTTACCTGCAGGATGTGGCCAAGAACTGGTCGTACTACTTCCGCGAGCAGATGTTCAACAATCTGCTGCTGCAGGAAGGCTATGCCGTGATCGACATGGATTACCGCGCCTCGGAAGGCTACGGCCGCGACTGGCGCGACGCGATCTACAGGCACATGGGCCATCCGGAACTGGAAGACCTGCTGGATGGCAAAGCGTGGCTGGTGAAGAACCACCACGTGGATCCGAAACGCGTCGGCATCTATGGCGGCTCCTACGGCGGCTTCATGACCGAGATGGCGCTGCTGCGCGCACCGGGCGAATTTGCCGCAGGTTCCGCGCAGCGCCCGGTCAGCGACTGGATGCTCTACAACGACGGCTACACCGCCGACATCCTGAATGACCCGCAGATCGATCCGGAAGCCTACAAGACAAGTTCGCCGATCGAATTCGCGCAGAACCTGCGCGATCCGCTGCTGATCCAGCACGGCCTCATCGACGACAACGTGCTGACCGAGGATTCAGTCCGGCTGTACCAGAAGCTCATCGAGCTGCACAAGGACAACTTCTGGATGTCGTTGTATCCGATGGAGCGCCACGACTTCGAACACGCGGATTCCTGGTACGACGAGTACCGCCGCATCCATGATTTGTTTTCAACTTATGTGAGGCCGGAGAAATAGCACTCGGCAAAACATTGGAAACCAATGACCGCAGAGGAGGTGACCCGCTCCTGCCGTGCGAGCGAAACCCGTCAGACCCGCCCCACCACCGGAATCAGCGCTCCCGTGATCGCGGACGCCTGCTCCGACAACAAGAACAGAATCACCTCGGCGAGTTGCTGCGGTTTAACCCACTTGGCGAAATCGGCTTTGGGCATGTCGGCGCGATTGGGTGGGGTGTCGATGATCGAAGGCAGCACGGCATTCACCGTGATGTCGCGTTCCTTCAACTCCTCCGCCAGCGCCTCGGTGAAGCGCATCACCCCGGATTTGGATGCGGTGTAGGCGCCCACGCCGACGCCGGCTTTCAGCGCGGACGCCGCGCCGATGTTGACGATCCGGCCGCCCGCGTGCAGATGTGCAAGCGCCGCCTGACTCGCCGCCACGGCGGTGCGCAGGTTGATCCGATAAAGCAGATCCCAGGTTTCCGGCTTGCCGTCGGCCAGCGTTTCCCAGCGAAACGCGCCGGCGATGTTGACCAGCGCATCCAGCCCACCGAGCGCTTTTGCCGCGGCATCAATGGCGCTCTTCGCTGAAGCGGCATCGGCCAAATCCACGCCGCCGAATCCATGCGCGTCGCCAAGGTCATCGGGCGCGGGCGCACGATCCACTGCCGCGACCCGGGCGCCGGCATCGAGTGCGGCGCGCACCACCGCCGCGCCGAGGGTACCGAATGCGCCGGTGATGATGATGCGGCTGCTCATGTTTTGCATGGCGCTCTCCCTCATTGCGATCAGGGCATTCTAGGCCACGCGGCTCGAAAGAGAAGGCGTCCTCCGCCGGTCTGGTTTCGGAGTAATCTGACGCCCGCCAGCGGGGATGATCATGCAGCCAGCCGACGATACGGCACCCATGCAAGATTCCGCAGAATCCGAAGGTGGCATCCGGCCGCCGCCGCGCATCCGCGACCGCGTGCGCGTGATCTATCGGCACCGCCTGCCGGTGCGGGTCATGCACTGGATCAACGCGATCTGCCTGCTGGTGCTGCTCGGCAGCGGCCTGCAGATTTTCAACGCGCATCCGGCGCTGTACTGGGGCCAGAAATCCACCTTCGACAAACCGCTGCTGGCGATGGGCGCGCAACGGATGCCGGATGGCGCGCTGCGCGGCGTCACGCAGATCGGTTCGCACGACTTCACCACCACCGGCGTGTTCGGCGCATCCTCGATGAACGGTCACCCCGTCGCGCGCGGCTTTCCGGCCTGGCTCACCATTCCCGGCCCGCAGTGGTTGTCCATGGGTCGTCGCTGGCATTTCTTTTTTGCCTGGCTGTTTGTGATCAACGGCATCTGTTTCGCCGCGTACACGCTGATCGGAAGGCACTTCCGCCGCGATCTGCTGCCCACCCGAACCGACTGGCGCGGCATCGGCCGATCGATCATCGACCACGCGTTGTTGCGCCATCCGCAAGGCGAAGCAGCGGCGCGTTACAACGTGCTGCAGAAGCTCACGTATCTGATCGTGATCTTCGGCTTCGGGCCGCTGATTGTGCTGATGGGCCTGGCGATGTCGCCACGCATGGACAGCGTGCTCGGCTGGCTGGTGACACTGGTTGGCGGACGGCAATCCGCGCGCACGATCCATTTCATATTGGCATGGGGATTCGTCGCGTTCTTCCTGATCCACATTTTCGAAGTGCTGGTGAGCGGCCTCGGCAATGAGTTGCGCTCGATCATCACCGGGCGCTACGCGATTCACGAGAACATTCCAGACAGGAGCAGCGACGATGGCCACTGACCGCCGCCGTTTTCTGCGCAACGCGCTGACCGCGATGGGCGCGGGCTTCTTGGCCGGCTGCGACCAGTTGTCGCAGACGCAATGGGCGCCCCAAGTGCTGGCTAGCGCGGAAACGCTTTCGCACGCGGTGCAGCGCGTGCTGGCGCCGCACGCCGCGCTGGCGCGTGAATTCACGCAGGCCGACATCTCGCCGGTATTCCGCGCCAACGGCAGCACCGATCCGCAGGATCCCGCTTACCGCGCCATGGCCGCGAACGGCTTTCGCGACTATCGCCTGAGCGTCGGCGGGCTGGTCGCGCACCCGTTGAGTTTTTCGCTGGCGCAACTGCGCGCACTGCCGCAGCGCACGCAAATTACCCGGCACGATTGCGTGGAAGGCTGGAGCGTGATCGGCAAGTGGCAAGGCGTGCAGCTTTCGCGCGTGCTGGAACTGGTGCAGCCAACCGACGACGCGCGTTATGTCGTGTTCCGCTGTTACGACAGGATGCAGGATGGCGGCCTGGATGGCGGCACGCCGTATTACGAAAGCATCGGTTTCGACGATGCCTACCATCCGCAGACAATCCTCGCGCACACGCTCAACGACCGCCCCTTGCCAACGCCCAACGGCGCGCCGCTGCGCGTGCGCATCGAGCGCCAACTGGGCTACAAGCAGGCCAAGTACATCTCCGGCATCGAGTTGGTGGATTCGCTGGACGACATCGGTGACGGCAACGGCGGTTATTGGGAAGACCAGGGTTACGAGTGGTACGCGGGTATCTAGCAGAGGCGACTTGCAGGTTTCCGCGACTCCCGCAGAGCTAGCTGTCCGCTCCCAGCCGTACGCCCGCCAACAGCATCGTTTCGCCGAGATTGCGTCCGCCGCCGATGATGTGCGCATTGGAAACATGGCGCAGCATCACCATCCAGCGCCCGTCCCGCCAACCGAGGCTGGTCATGAATTCGAATCGGCTGCTGAGCGCGTCGGTGCGCGTGCTGGTGGCGGCGATCTGTTCGCTGATGAATAGCCCATCCGCGCGTCCATAGCGCAAGCCGCCGGCGATCAGGAATACGTTGTGATCGAGGTCGTCATGGTCGGTGCTGCGCGAGCCGATCCAGCCCACGCTGCCGACTGGCGTGAAATGCGCATGACCATCATCGCCGGGCGTACCACCGATATCCGCAAACAGCGCCGGCGCCCAGCGCACGCCGGCAGTGGCGCTGGCGCCGCCGTTGACATCGAATTCCATCGCCGGCGCGGCCGCCGCGAATCCCGCGCCGAACGCCAACGTGGCGCCGAACCGAAGCCATCCGTGTCGCACGCTGCATTCCTTTGCGCAGGGCCACGATGCATCCAGCATCAACTCGCACGGATCAAGGATTCGTGAGGCTCCGGGCCCGGGCTCCTCGCCGTTGCGTTCTCATTCCAGGTATCGGCCATCTCCATGACGCGCCGCCCTGCGGCAAGAGGCCGGGCCAGCATTGCCGGACCTCCAGCACTTGCATTTCGGCAACAAAGTTGCCATCACAATAGTTGCCTTGACAACAGTTGCTGCGGCCATATACTGCGCGGCATGCCCGTGAAAACCTCCGCCACGCCGTTTCAATTATGCAGCCTGATCGGCCGCATCCGCACCGAGCTGCACGTCAACATCGAACAGGAACTCGCGCGCCAGGGTTTCGAACTCGGCTTCAGTCAGTTCGTGGCTTTGAAGCGGCTCGGCACGGAAGGCCCGATGACCGCCGGCGAGCTGGCGCGGCTGCTGAACCACAATCCGGGAGCACTGACCCGGCTGTTGGACAAGTTGGAACGGCAGAATTATCTGCGCCGCGTACCCGATCCGGACGATCGCCGTGTGCTGCGCATTGAACTGACCGCCTCCGGCCGCACTTTGTGGAAACGCATCAATGCATGCGGGGAGCGCGTTGCCGAACGCGCGCTGGACCGCAGCACCGAAAAGGAACGCGCGCAATTGCAGTCGCTGCTGAACCGCGTACTCGACAACCTGCGGCAACCGGCCTGAGCGCCACACCCATGCGAAACAGCTTCCGCCAGCGCCTCGGCGCATTCCCCGCCACTTTCTTGCCGATCGTGTTGCTGGCCGGCTGCGCCAGCATGCACAGCCTGAAGCCGCAGGGCCACGCGCTCGACAGCACATCCTTGCGCGCCGAGCGCAGCCTCGCCGGCGTCCGCATCGATCCCGCCGCCTGGCCGAAAGCCGATTGGTGGAAAGCCTTCGATGATGCGCAACTGGATGCACTGGTTGACGAAGCATTGGCCGGCAATCCCGATCTTGCGATTGCGGATGCGCGCGCGCGCGCGGCGATCGCGCAGGCTGGCGTGGTGGACGCCGCGCGCAAGCCGTCGCTGACCGGGCTCGCCAGCGTCGCCGGCGCCAAGATTCCGAACACGCTTTTGCCGGCACCACTGGGTGGCAGCTTCGGTGTGGTCAAGTACGGCATTCTGGATTTCAAATGGGATTTCGATTTGTGGGGCGGTAAACGCGCCGCCTGGGAAGCTGCGCTCGGCAGCGCCCGCGCGACCGAAATCGAATCGCGGGCCGCGCGCCTGATGTTGTCGGCGGAAGTGGTCGGCGCGTACGTCGCGCTCGCGGATGCGTACACGCAACGCAATCTCGCGCAAGCCGATCTGCAACGCACGCAGCAGATGGGCAAGCTCACGGCGCAGCGCGTCAAGGCCGGCATCGACAGCAAGTTCCAGCAGACCCAGGTGGATGCGGCGATCGCCGAAGCACAGTCGCAACTCGCCAGCGCCGAAGAAGGCCTGCGGAGTTCCGGCATTGCCCTGGCGGTGCTGCTGGGCCGTGGCCCCGATCGCGCGCTCGATATCGCGCCACCGAAGCCGCTGCCGGCGAATGCCATCGCACTGCCGTCCATTTTGCCTGCCGATCTGCTCGGCCGTCGACCGGACGTGGTCGCAGCGCGCTGGCGCGTGGAGGCGAGCGCGAAAGATATCAAGTCGGCGCAAGCCGCGTTTCTGCCGGACATCAACATCACGGCGCTGGCCGGCCTGATCGCCGGCCCCGGCAAGAATCTATTCCAGGCGTCCGCCAGTTTGTACAGCGTGGCACCGGCGGTGAGCCTGCCCATTTTCGAAGGCGGCCGTTTGCGCGCCAATCTTTCGGCCAAGGATGCGGGCTACGATCTTGCCGTCGCGCAATACAACAAGACTGTGATCGACGCGATCAACCAGGTGGCCAACAGTGTCGATGGTTTGCGCACACTGGATGCGCAGATCGCGCGCTACGCGCAAGCGCAGGCGAGCGCGTCACAGGCCTACGACCTGGCGATGCAGCGCTATCGCGGCGGCGTGGGCAATTACCTCGAAGCGTTGACGGTGCGCCAGGCCCTGATCGACGCCGAACGACATCTGGCTGCGCTGCAAACCCGACGCGCCACGGCAGCGGTGCGATTGATCGAAGCGCTGGGGGGTGGCTTTGAGCCTTCAAATGACACGCCGCGGATGGACAAGACCGCGGCGCAAGCCAACAACGACAAGGCAGATACGCAATGACGTCGCAAGAACATCCTCCGATTGATCCCGAACAGGCTGCGCGCGAGCAGAAGCAGGCCAAGCGCGATGTGCGCCGGCGCTGGCTTCTGCGCGGCCTGGTGGTGGTGATCGTGCTGGTCGGCATCGTGTGGGCGCTGTATCACTTTCTGGTCGGGCGCTGGTACGAGGGCACCGACGACGCGTACGTCAATGGCAATGTGGTGCAGATCACGCCGCAGATTCCGGGCACCGTGGTCAGCATCGGCGCCGACGACAACGACTACGTGCGCGAAGGCCAGACACTGGTGAAGCTGGATCCCTCCGATGCGCAGGTCGCCCTGGCGCAGGCGGAAGCCGATCTCGCCGCCAGCGTGCGCAAAGTGCGCGGCCTGTACAGCGGCGTCAGTTCATCGCAGGCGGATGTCGCCGCGCGCGAAACCGCGGTAGCGCAGGCGCGTGCGGACTACGAGCGACGCAAGGGTCTCGCCAAGACCGGCGCGATTTCGGCGGAAGAGCTGGCGCACGCGCGTGAAGCGCTGACCGAAGCAGAGAATGGACTGGCAGCGGTAAAAGGCCAACTCGCCACCACCAGCGCGCTGGTCGAGAACACGCAAGTGGCCTCGCACCCGGAAGTGCAGGCAGCCGCAGCCAAGCTGCACGCGGCATACTTGAACATGCAACGCACCACGCTGGTCGCGCCGGTCTCCGGCCACGTCGCCCAGCGTTCGGTGCAGGTCGGCCAGCGCGTGCAACCGGGCACGCCGCTGATGGCGGTGGTGCCGCTGTCGCAGGTGTGGGTGGACGCCAATTTCAAGGAAACCCAGTTGACCGACATGCGCATCGGCCAGCCGGTGACGCTCACATCCGATTTGTACGGTGGCGGTGTCACCTATCACGGTCACGTCGAGGGTATGGGCGTCGGCACCGGCAGCGCGTTCTCGTTGCTGCCCGCGCAAAACGCCACCGGCAACTGGATCAAGATCGTGCAGCGGCTGCCCGTGCGCATTGACCTGGACGGCAAAGAGCTGCAGCAACATCCACTGCGCATCGGCCTGTCCATGGATGTGACCGTGGACCTGCACAACCAGAATGGCGCGATCCTGTCGCAGACGATGCCGTCCAAACCGGTGCTGAGCACCGACGTGTACGAGCGCAGCAGCAAGCAGGCCGACGCGCTGATCGCGAAAATCATCGCGGACAACAGCGAGGCGCCGGCGAACAGCACGCAAGGGAAAGCTTCGCGGTAGGAGCCTGCTTGCGGGCAAATGAAGGACGCCGCTACGCGAAGAAATGACGCGCTTCGCACGGTCGCCGCGCAAGCGCGCTCCCCCAAGAGAAACATAGAATGGTCTCCAGTTCCGCCCAACCCCGCGAATTCGGCGAATTCCGCCCCGCCAGCCTGCCGCTGGCGACGATCGGCCTGTCGCTCGGCACCTTCATGCAGGTGCTCGACCTCACCATCGCCAACGTGTCGCTGCCGACCATCGCCGGCAACCTCGGCGCCAGCCAGGACCAGTCGGTGTGGGTGATCACCTCGTTCACCGTCGCCAACGCGATCGCGTTGCCGCTCACCGGATTTCTGTCGCGCCGCTTCGGCGAGGTGAAGACCTTCGTGTGGGCCACGATGCTGTTTTCGATCGCCTCGTTGTGCTGCGGCCTGTCCACCAGCCTCGGCATGCTGGTGATGTTCCGCGCGATCCAGGGCGCCGTCGCCGGCCCGATGTATCCGCTGACGCAGAGCCTGCTGGTATCCATCTATCCGAATGAAAAGCGCGGCATGGCACTCGCCATTCTCGCCATGGTGACGGTGGTGGCGCCGATCGCGGGGCCGGTACTGGGCGGCTACATCACCGACAACTATTCGTGGGAATGGATCTTCTTCATCAACGTGCCGATCGGCTTCGCCGTGAGCGCGGTGATTGCCGCGCAGCTCGGTGCGCGGCCGGAGAACCTCGAACGCCCACGCATGGATTACATCGGCCTGGTCACGCTGATCCTGGGTGTCGGCTCGCTGCAGGTACTGCTGGACAAAGGCAATGAACTCGACTGGTTCCAGTCCAATTTCATCGTCACGCTCGCGATCATCTCCGCCATTTCCCTCAGCATCTTTCTGATCTGGGAGCTGACCGACCGCGATCCGATCGTGAATCTCAGATTGTTCCGGCACCGCAACTTCGCCGCGGGCACACTGGCGCTGATCCTGGCCTACGCGGTGTTCTTCGCGATCGCGTTGCTGGTGCCGTTGTGGCTGCAGGAAACGCTGGGCTACACCGCGATATGGTCGGGCCTGGCGACCGCACCGATCGGCGTCGCACCGGTGCTGCTGACCTTCTTCGTCGGCAAATACGGCACCAAATTCGACCTGCGCTGGCTGGCCTCGTTCGCGTTCGTGATGATGGGCCTGACCTGCTTCATGCGCGCCGAGTTCACCACCCAGGTGGATTTTTATCACGTCGCGATGGCGCAGTTCCTCCAGGGCATCGGCGTGGCGTTCTTCTTCATGCCGATCCTGACGATCCTGCTGTCGGATTTGTCGGCCCGGGAAATCGCCGCGGGTTCCGGGCTGGCGACTTTCCTGCGTTCGCTGGGCGGCAGTTTCTCAGCCTCCATCACCACTTATTTTTGGGAGCGCGGCGGCGACGCCCAGCACGCCACCCTCGCCGCCCACATCAGTGCCTACAACCCGCGGACACAACAGGCGCTCGCGAACAACGGCGGCCACGTGCAGCAATACGCCGCCGCGATCAATGGCGAGATCTCGCGCCAGGCAGTGCAGATTTCCTTCAACAACCTCTTTTACATCATGGGCTGGATCATCCTCGCGCTGATCGCGGTGGTCTGGCTGGCCAAGCCGCCATTCGTGCACAAGGCCGGCCCGGCGGTGGGCGGCGGGCACTAGCCGCCGCTTGTAGGAACCGGCTTGCCGGCGACCTATCATATGGAACCCCGCGAGAACTGTCGTGCGCAAGCGCACTCCTGCCAAACCATTCACGGGTTGGATGCCATGCGCTTTGCAGGAGCCAGCCTGCCGGCGACAGAAACGTTGCACCACTCTCACACCGTCGCTACAGTGGCGCGGTTGATCCGTTGCAGCGAATCTTCTTGTCTGCACGGATTCAAGGGGGACAAGGAACGGGGGTTCCACCGCACGTCCTTCGTGCGTCGTCAGCGCGTCTTGAGCCGCTGAAGCGATGTATTGAAGCCGCGTGCCCGCGCCAGCGGTCTCGTGTCTTTGCCGTGGGTTGCAAAGCAACCGGCTGATGCCGGAATGGCGAACGCGTGGCCGGAGCGTTTCAAATTTCGTTATCGCAAGTCGCCGTGCGCCTGCGCGGCCGCATCTCCATTTCTACTTGCCTTTTTCGAATCGAGCCCGCCCGACACCGGCGGGCTTTTCGTTTGCGCCTTCGCGCAGTACGTCACGTCACATCACCTTGACCACCACCACTTGAACGGGGCCGCCTCATGAACAAGAAAATCTACAGCCTGGTCTGGAATCGCGCGCTGCACCAGGTCGTCGTCGCGTCGGAATTGGCGAGCGGCAAGAGCACGGCTTCGGCATC
>DATNFU010000053.1:0-3404 GCA_035606235.1 Rhodanobacteraceae bacterium | reverse complement strand
TTTGTACTTGCGCCGCGGTGATCAGATTTGCCTGTGCCAGCCCGACATTGAAGAACACGTCATTGGCGCCGCCCCACACCGAGTACAGCGCATTCGGATCGGCCTTGCCGCCGGTTGCGGAGAGATACTGCGCAAGCTGCTGCGGTAAGGTCGGTATGCCGGCTGGAGTTCCCGGCGTATTGTTGTTTACGCCTGCGCCACCAAAAGCGAAATCTGTTCCTCCAAGCACCGAAGGCGACAGGGTGACGCCGTAAAAATCGGCAACGTGCTCCATTGCGACCAAGCCGGGATTGGTGGTGAAGCGCGAGGGCGTTACAGGAGGACATGTGCTGCCGAGAACGCAACCGACTGTTTGCGCATAATTGACGAGAAACAGATTGCCGTTGTCGCTCAGGCTGTCGCCGAACACGACGACGTTGTCGAACTGCGCGGCAGCGGCGCTGCCGGAGAGCGCCAGCGCAAGTGCGCCGGCAAGAATGCGGATGCGTGGCATGGTCGTCCCCAAAGCCCGGAAGGAGGCGGGGCTAGATTAATACAACCGTTTGAATCCGGCCATCGGTCGTGGCCAACCCAGGGGCTTGCGCCAGCCGCTTCGCGGAAGCGCGGGTGGCACGATTTTTATGCCACTTCGCGTCGATGCGCGCGCCGCAGATGCACCAGCAATAGCGAAATCGCCGCCGGCGTGATGCCGCTGATCCGCCGTGCCTGGCCGATGCTCTCCGGCCGCGCGGTTTTCAATTTCAGCAACACTTCGGCCGACAGCCCGCGCACGGCATCGTAATCGAAGCCTTGCGGGATCGAGGTGGATTCATGGCGCAACAGGCGCGCAATTTCCTCGCGTTGGCGATCGAGATAGCCGGCATATTTCGCCTGCACCTCAACCTGCAGCGCCGCGCCTTCGTCGTCGAGCGCCGGGCCGAAACCTTCGAGCGCGGTGAGGTGTGCGTAATCCAGTTCCGGTCGGCGCAGCAATTCCAGCGCATTGCTTTCCCGACTGAGCGTGACGCCAGACGACGAGCCCGCCAGTGCAACGCCCAGCGCATTCATCGGCGCGACATGCAATTGGCGTAGCCGTTGCGTTTCGCGCCCCACCGCTTCGCGTTTCTGGCACAGCGCGTCGTAACGCGCGCGCGGCACCATGCCCAGTTCAAAACCTTTTTCGGTCAGGCGCAGGTCGGCATTGTCCTCGCGCAGATGCAGGCGGTATTCCGCGCGCGAGGTGAACATGCGGTACGGCTCGATCGTGCCATTGGTGGTGAGGTCATCCACCAGCACGCCCAGATACGCCTCATCGCGGCGCGGCCACCACGGCGCTTGCCCGCGCGATGCGCGCGCGGCGTTCAATCCGGCCAGCAGACCTTGCGCGGCGGCTTCCTCGTAACCGGTGGTGCCGTTGATTTGCCCCGCGAAATACAGGCCGGGGATGGCTTTGGTTTCCAGCCACGGATGCAGGCCGCGCGGATCGAAATAGTCGTATTCGATCGCGTAGCCGGGCCGGGTGATGTGCGCGTGCTCGAAGCCGCGGATCGAGTGCACCAGCTCTTCCTGCACGTCGAACGGCAATGAGGTGGAAATGCCGTTTGGATAGATTTCCGTGGTTTCCAACCCTTCCGGTTCGATGAAGATCTGGTGCGAGGCTTTCTCCGCGAAGCGCACCACTTTGTCTTCGATCGAGGGGCAATAACGCGGGCCGACGCCTTCGATCTTGCCGGTGTAAAGCGGCGAACGATCGAGTGCGGCGCGGATGATTTCGTGGGTGCGCGCGGATGTGTGCGTAATCCAGCACGATACCTGGCGCGGATGTTCGTCGCGCGAACCCAGATACGAAAACACCGGCGCCGGATCATCGCCCGGCTGCTCGGCGAAAGCCGAATAGTCGATGCTGCGGCCGTCGATGCGTGGCGGCGTGCCGGTCTTCAGGCGATCCGCGCCCAGCGGCAATTCACGCAAGCGTTGCGCGAGCGTGGTCGCCGGAGGGTCGCCCGCGCGGCCGCCGGAGTAGTTCGCAAAGCCGATGTGGATCTTGCCGGATAAAAACGTCCCGGCGGTCAGCACCACACAAGGGGCGCGCAGCTGCAACCCCATCTGCGTGACCACGCCAACGGCGCGGCCGTGCTCGATGATGAGATCGTCCACCGCTTGCTGGAATACCTGCAGATTCGCTTGCGTCTCGACCATCCGGCGGATCGCGGCGCGATACAGCGCGCGATCGGCTTGGCAACGGGTGGCACGCACCGCCGGACCTTTCGATGCATTCAAGGTGCGCCACTGGATGCCGGCGCGATCCGCCGCGTGTGCCATCGCGCCGCCCAGCGCATCGATCTCCTTGACCAGGTGGCCCTTGCCGATCCCGCCGATCGCCGGGTTGCAGCTCATCGCGCCGATCGTCTCGACGTTGTGGGTCAGCAGCAGCGTGCGCGATCCGCTGCGTGCCGCGGTCAGCGCGGCTTCGGTGCCGGCGTGGCCGCCGCCGACTACGATGACATCGTAAGGATTCATGCCGGAATTTTAGCCGCGACTGCTCAAGGATGTATTTGGCACGCTCGGTGCATCCATCTCGCCGCACTCCCGCCGGCGCATGGCGTCATGCGAGCGCGCTGAGGTCGGTTTCAGGGGCCGATCGCGCGCCGGCGGGAGGACGCACCAGGCGATGGCGAAAGCTCGACGGTGACAAAGCGCTTTGAAAGCGTCGCGAGCGCAAGCAGGTGTGCATCGCCGGCGCGCAGGAACCGCGTTGTACAAATGACTACCTGAGGATTCCGGGCACCGCCGACGCGCGAGCTGCCGAGCGCAGCAGCGCTCAAGCTGTTTTAAAAAGGACTGGCGCCCGGCGGTCGTCAGGAACAGGGGGAATCCAGGAAGACCGTATGCCGGGCGCCAGAAACGTTGAACCGGTGTAAGCGTACAACAAGGCTGAGCGCATCACCCGCTTGGCGGGTTCGCGCGGGCAGTATCGCGGCGCAAACGTAAATGGAGCGTTAAAAATCGCGCCGAAGCGGCACCCCTTTCGCGGATGCTTGCGAGTACGGATATCCCTACCGGAATTTGCAAAAGTTTCCGTGAGGCTGCGCACAATTCCGTGAGCGTGGCATGTGTCGTGCAGGTACTTGGGTCGATGATTCGTTTCATCTTGACCGGGGACGACTTCCATGACTTTTCTGCAAGCGGACACTCCCGAACTCGACGAAGTGCGTCAGCTCCATGATGCCTTCATGGAACAGGGCCGGCTGGAGCTGATGGCCGAAGGCTCCTATACGCAAAGCGATCAGGGCCGCATGGAACTGCTCAACTTGATCGAGCGGCCTCTGCCGGAACTCGACTCTGCCTTCGACTTGCTCGACTCCTGACGCAGGGCCGATTGAATCAGGGCCGATTGAGTCAGGGCCGATTGAGTCAGGGCCGAT
>DATNFU010000052.1:0-59044 GCA_035606235.1 Rhodanobacteraceae bacterium | reverse complement strand
CGGGTCGTCCCAGCCGTCCACCAGCTTTTCGCTCACCAGCTCCAGCAGCTTGCGCTTGCTCATCACCGTGTAGGAAATGTTGCCGCGCGCGAACTCGATCTGCTGCGGCTTGCTCGGCTGCAGCCACAGGCCTTTGTCGCGTAGCGGTGCGGTGAGCGATGGGTCGTTCGGCAGGTCGAGTTTTTCCAGGAACCAGTCGTACAGAGGGCGGTGATCCTCGAACTCCAGCGTGCACAGCGAATGGGTGATGCCTTCCACCGCGTCCGACACGCAATGCGCGTAGTCGTACATCGGGTAGATCGGCCACGCATCGCCCGTGTTCTGGTGCGGCACCTTGCGGATACGGTAGATCGCGGGATCGCGCAGGTTGATGTTGCCGGAGGCCATGTCGATCTTCGCGCGCAGCGTGCGCGAGCCGTCGGCGAATTCGCCGGCACGCATGTGCTGGAAAAGATCGAGGTTCTCCTCGACCGAACGATCGCGGAACGGCGATGCACGGCCCGGTTCGGTCAGCGTGCCGCGGTATTCGCGAACCTGCTCGGGCGAGAGGTCGTCCACGTAGGCGAGCCCGAGCCTGATCAGCTTGAGCGCGCCGAGGTGGAACACCTCGAAGTAGTCCGAGGCGTGCCGCAGCAGATTCCAGTCGAACCCCAGCCAGCGCACGTCGGCCTTGATGGCTTCGACGAACTCGACGTCTTCCTTGCCCGGGTTGGTGTCGTCGAAACGCAGGTTGCAGGTGCCGGTGTTCTCGCCGGCGATTCCGAAATTCAGGCAGATGGACTTGGCGTGCCCCAGGTGCAGGTAGCCGTTGGGCTCGGGGGGGAAGCGCGTGGCCACGCGTCCGCCGTGTTTGCCGGAGGCATTGTCTGCCGCAACGATCTGGCGGATGAAATGGTTGACGGGAGGCGCGTCGGACATGAGTACCGCTCGGATCATTCGTGAAGCATGCAAGTTTAGCGGAGCGTGCCGCTCCCATTGCCATGGCGGCGGGCGATCGAACCCGCTGGTCACATCGGCCCTTGATTCAGACCGATCTCCAGCCAGGATGGTGGTGTGCCTGTCAACTTTGCTTGCGCGCGAAGGCCCACAGGGATAGCTTGATGCCATGCACATCGCTTATCGCGCCACGAATCTCATCGAGGCCACGCTGGTCAAGGATGCGCTGGAGGCCGATGGCGTGCGCGCCTTCATCAATGGCGAATATCTGGCCGGGATTCATCTGCTTGCCAACGCTCTGATTTCGGTGGTGGTAGCCGACGATGACGTGGAGCATGCCGCGAAAATCGTGGCCACCCTTGAAGCTGAACGCCCGAAATCGACCGAGCCCGCGGCCGCCGGCGAACAATTGGCATCCGGCTTGCAGCCCGCTCCGGCATGAACCTCAATGCTTCCAGCGTGGCAAGGCGTCCGCCAATGCACGCACTGGCGAAATACGTCCGCGACATCCCCGATTTCCCGAAGCCTGGCGTGGTATTCAAGGACATCACCCCGCTGCTGGCCGACCCCGGTGCGTTCGCGATCTGCATCGATGCACTGGTTTCGCCCTGGCGTGCCCGCCGGGTCGACGCGGTGCTGGGCGTCGAGTCGCGCGGCTTCATTTTCGGCGCCGCGGTCGCACACGCGTTGGATGCGGGTTTCGTGCCGCTGCGCAAGGCCGGCAAGCTGCCGGGGAAAACCATCGGTGTGGATTACGAACTGGAATACGGCATGGCACGGCTGGAGGCGCACGTGGATGCGCTGGAGCCTGGCGCGCGTGTGCTTATCGTGGATGATGTGCTCGCCACCGGCGGCACTCTGCTGGCCGCTCGCGCCCTTGCTACGCAGCTCGATGCGGAAATCCTCGGCGCGTGCGTGGTGATCGAGCTGGCCTTTCTGGGCGGCCGCGCGCGGTGGCAGGATGGCGCGTCATTGCACGCGTTGCTGCGTTATTGATGCGGGTTTGCGAAAAAAAGATGATGGCACCGGGCCATGGCGTGCGCTTGGCGCACGCGCATCCCGCACCAGCGCTCAGCGCGGAGCGATGGTCAGGTCGCGCACATACACCACTTCGCACGCGCCATCGCCCACATCGTCGCGCGTCAACGAACTGCGCCAGCGCCAGCCGCCCGGTTTGTCGGCTTCGACCAGCACACCCTCGAGCGTGACCACGTCGCCGACGCGCACACGCTTCAGCGCGCGCGCGACCCGCGCATCGGCCGGGATCATATGCATGTTGGCACTGTGGGTTTCGATTTCGCGGCGGGGAATCGGAAAGCTGCGCACCTGCCAGCTGTAGAAACGACCACCCTGATCGATGGTGATCGCGCGCAACACCGCGCTGTCGGACATGCGGCCCCAGCCGAATGCGAGATCGGTGGGCGACAGATCCGATTCCGCATCGAAGTGATAGTCATCGCGCGAAAGTACGCGCGCGGTCAGCGCAAAACTCGCCAGCGGCTGCAACGCCGCATCCTTGAACGGGATCGGCGTTTGCGGCGAGTCGAAATTCGTCTGCGCCGGATCAGCCGGCGCGATCACACCGTCGGGGCGATGGATCGGCCGGTACTGCATCCACGACCAGCCGCCGTAGAGCGTCGCCGCCAGCGCCAGCAGCAGCCAGCCCTTGTTCGCCATTGCCGATTCCCCTGCAGCGTTCGCGTGGATGGAGTGCGTGGAGCGCACATTACACCGCCGAAGCTCAATCGAAATCCGCTGCCAGCGCCAAGCGTTGGCGGTCGCTCAAGCGCTGCTCGACCCGATCGGCGGGATGCTCAATGCGCAGCACCACTGCGGCGCCGTGCCTGAAATCCGCGATCATCGCCTGATCCAGTTCGAAGCGCAGAAAATGCACGGCTGAGGTTTTCTCCTCGTTGCTGCGTGGCAGGTCTTCATCGGCGATCGCTTTCACCGGCGGGTGACCTTCCACCTGCAACAGGATCTCGTGCTCGATGCCGCGCAGCCGCGCCAGTTCGCGCTTGCGCAGCTCCACGTCCTCGTATTCGATCAGCATGGTCGCTTTCAGATTGCGGCCATCCGGAATCAGCGGGTTGTAGGCTTCCAGCTCTTCCGCGATGCCCGCTGCTTCGAAAATCTTTTCGGCGCGCAGGATTTCCTGCACCTGATACTGGGTGGTCAGGCGATCTTCGAACAGCAAGGTGATATGCGCGCCAAGGTGCACTTTGCGGGACTTCTTGTGGGCGATTGCGCGCGCACGAAAGGCATCGCGCTCGCGGGCGTAGGCTTCGAGGGAGAGGAGATCGGAAGAGGTGAGTGGTTGCATGGGTGAATCCTGGAGCTTTGTAGGAGCGCGCCCGCGCGCGACAGGCATCTCAGATCCCGTACGCCTTCCGCAGCAACGTCAACGGATGGGTCTGCGCGGGCCGATCATCCAGCCCATGTGCCAGATGCGCGCCGGCCATCGGGCAATCGCTGGTCAGTATCGGCGCTTCCGATTGCCTGATGCGCATCTCCACCGGTTTGGCGATCTTGCGCGCGAGCGGGTAAGTCTCGCTGCGCACCCCATAGGTCCCGTCGTGGCCGGAGCAGCGCTCGATCGTTGTGATTTCGGTATCCGGGATCAGCGAAAGGATCTCGCGCGTTTTCGGGCCGATGTTCTGCACGCGCTGGTGGCAGGCGACGTGCCAGGCGACCTTGCCCAGCGGATTCCTGAAATCGGTTTTAAGCAGACCGGCCTTGTGGCGTTCCATCAGGTATTCGAAGGGATCGAAGAACGCGCGCCTGACGAGTTGCACATCCTCGTCTTCCGGAAACAGCAGCGGCAGTTCCTGCTTGAACATCAACACGCAGGAAGGGATCGCGGCGGTCAGATCGAAGCCTTCGCGCACCGCCGCGGCAAGTACCGGGATGTTTTCATTCTTGTACCGTTCGATGCACTTCAAGTCGCCCAACTCGAGCTTCGGCATGCCGCAGCAGGTTTCGCGTTCGATCAACTTGGTCACGACCCGGTTGTGCGCAAACACCGCGGCGAGATCTTCCAGCACTGCCGGCAGCACGCTGTCGCAATAGCAGGTGGCGAAGATCGCGACGCGCCCGTTCGTGCGGCCGGCGGGCTCCGCGTCACCTTCGCCACCCAGTTTTCGCAGCCGTTTGCGGCCGCGCGGATGCTGGTATTCCGGCACCCGGGCCTCGAGATGCACGTGCAGTGTTTTCTCGAGCAGCTTGCGCGCGGAAGAACTGCGGTTGAGCGCGTTCACCGTTTCGGCGACGACCGGAATGGAGGCGATCCGCCCGACGGTGGTGGTGCTGGAAAGCACCTTCGATCCGAAATCCGCGCCGTGTTCTTTGAACTCCACGGCCTTGGCGCGCAGCATCAGGTGCGGGAAATCCACGTTCCACGGATGCGGCGGTACATAGGGACATTTGGTCTGGTAACACAGGTCACACAGATAACACTGCTCGACCACCTTGGCGTAATCCGCCTTGTCCACGCCATCGATTTCCATGGTCGACGATTCGTCGATCAAATCGAACAACGTGGGGAATGCGTGGCAGAGGCTGACGCAGCGCCGGCAGCCGTGGCAGATGTTGAACACACGCTCAAGTTCCGCATCGAGAGCGTCCTGGTTCCAGAACGCGTCATCGCGCCACGCAATCGAGTGTCGCGTCGGTGCGTCGAGGCTGCCCTCGCGGGTGGTGGGGGTTTCGTTGGGCATGATTTCAGCGATACCACCTTCCCGTCATCCCGGCGAAAACCGGGACTCAGTGTCTCGGTCTACACATTGCAGCACGACCTCCATGTCTTTTCCGCGCCGTCCCACGGCGCGGGTTACTTTCCTTGCGGGGAAAGTAACCAAAGCCAATGGCGTCCGGCATGACGGTCTCGCCAACGTCCGCTTGGCTCGACTACCCTGCGCTTCTCGCGCCAAGCCGGCCGGCGCGAACTCGCACATCCCTGTGCTCAAACAGTCGCGCCTTGCTCCCGCTCGTCGCTGCGATGCTCGGCGCCATACGACGGCGCCGATGCTCGATCAACACGGTCATCCATGGCCTGCACTATGGGCACGTGCCGTGATAGGCGGCAATCACACCAGCTCGTTCAACGCCTTCGTAAACCGGTTCGCATGCGAGCGCTCGGCCTTGGCAAGCGTTTCGAACCAGTCGGCGATTTCGTCGAAGCCTTCGTCGCGCGCGGTCTTGGCCATGCCCGGATACATGTCGGTATATTCGTGGGTCTCGCCGGCGATCGCGGCCTTGAGGTTGTTGCCGGTGCTGCCGATAGGCAGGCCGGTGGCCGGATCGCCGCTGGCCTCCAGATGCTCCAGATGGCCGTGCGCGTGCCCGGTCTCGCCTTCTGCGGTGGAACGAAACACTGCGGCCACGTCGTTGTAGCCTTCGACGTCGGCCTTGGCGGCGAAATACAGATAGCGACGGTTCGCCTGCGATTCGCCGGCGAATGCGGCCTTGAGATTGTCCTCGGTCTTCGAACCCTTCAGATTGCCCATGGCGCACCTCGTATTGTGAAGAGTGCAGACAGGGATGTCTGCTGTTTGATTCTCGCGATCAGGATGATCGCAAAACGTCGACGGTGGATGGAAGGCAGCCGCCACGCGGCTGCGCAGTCCGAGCCTAGCGCATACCGGCCTGCCGGCAAAATTGATTGATATGATGGAAACGATAGCTTAAACCTATGATTTTCGAGCCCGCTTCGCAACAGGCGCGACCAGTGAATGTGTATCCAGCAATTCGCGCGGCAGCTCGCGGAACACCTGCGCCAGTCGTTTGAGAAATGGTGCCAGCGCCGAACTCTTGCGCCACACCATCGCCAGCCGCCGGCTCGGCGCGCGGCCGCGGAATTCGATCAGCTTGATGTTCTCCGCTTTCGCCACCGGCGGTTTCACCGCCAGCACCGGCAGCAGAGTCACGCCGACATCGGCCGCCACCATTTGCCGCAATGTTTCCAGGCTGGTCGCGCGAAAGCCGGTCTTCTCGCCGGCGCCGGCCATGCGGCAGACCTCCAGCGCCTGATCGCGCAGACAGTGGCCGTCTTCCAGCAGCAACAGCGTTTGATCTTCCAGATCATCGAGTTTGAGCGCCTTGCGCTGGGACAGCGGATGACCTTGCGGAGCGGCAAGCAGGAACGGCTCCTCGAACAGGAACTCGGAGTGCAGGGTGTCATCGTGGATCGGCAGCGCCAGCACGCCGGCGTCCAGTTTCCCTTCACGCAAACGCTTCAATACTTCTTCGGTCTTTTCCTCGACCAGAAGCAATTCGAGCTTTGGAAACCGCTTGCGTATCTCCGGCACCACATGCGGCAGCAGGTATGGCCCGAGCGTGGGGAAGATGCCCAGCCGCACACTGCCGGCTTCGGGGTCACGCGTGCGCCGCGCGATGCCGCGGATTTGCTCGACTTCGTGCAGCACGTCGCGTGCGCGCGCGGCGATCTCGCGGCCGGTTTCGGTCAGCAGCACGCGCCTTGGCGTGCGCTCCACCAGCGTGACGCCGAGTTCTTCTTCCAGCTTGCGGATCTGCGTGGAGAGGGTGGGCTGGCTGACATAGCTGGCCGCAGCGGCGTGGCCGAAGTGGCGATGCTCGGCCAGGGCCACGAGATAGCGCAAGTCGCGCAGGTTCATTTCACGATAGTAGTAGCCTATGGAAGCGATGGCAACAATCAATTTGATTGATTGCCGGCACAGCCTTATCCTGTGCGAACACAAGTCGTCGGAAGCAGGGCGGTTCAGGGCCGAAGGCCGGAACAGCCAATGCGAGGGGTGGTTCCGCGCTTTGCGCTTGATCCGCCCTGCGACAGCGATCCGCAACCAGCAACCCGCAACAATCAGGAGCAACACATGCTTACCGTCGGAGACAAGTTTCCACAGTTCAATCTCAAGTCCACCGTGTCCATTGAAAGCCTGGACAAGGCGTTCTTCCCGATCGCCAACGACACCTATCGCGGCAAGTGGACCTGCGTGTTCTTTTATCCCAAGGATTTCACTTTTGTGTGCCCGACCGAGATCAAGGGCTTCGGCGATTTGAACTCGCAGTTCGCCGATCGTGATTGCCAGATTCTCGCCGCGAGCACGGATTCGGAGTTCGTGCACTTTGCCTGGCGCAAGGATCACAAGGACCTGCGTGATCTGCCGTTTCCGATGCTGGCCGATATCAACAAGGATCTCTCGCGTGCGCTCGGCATCCTGGATGACGAAGGCGTGGCGCGGCGCGCGACCTTCCTGGTCGATCCTGATGGCGTGATCCGCTTCGTGTATGTCACCGAGGGCAGCGTCGGCCGCAACCCGCAGGAAGTGCTGCGCGTGCTGGACGCGTTGCAGACCGACGAACTGTGCCCATGCAATTGGCATCAGGGCGAAGAGACGCTCAAGGCGGCTTGACGCATCAGGTGAATCCGGTCGCCTGCAAGCAGGCTCCTACGACTACGACCGCCGCTTCGTAGGAGCTTGCTTGCAAGCGACGCTTCATTCGCCACCACGCGAGATCCCCATGACACTCGATCAAGTCAAATCCTCATTGCCCGACTACGCCAAGGACCTGCGCCTGAACCTCGATTCGGTGCTGACCGAGGGCGGTGCGCCCGGCTTGTCGCAGAAGCAGATCGCGCTGATGGCGCTGGCTTCGGCCATCGCATCGCGGCACGAGCCTCTGACGCGGGCGATCGCGCAGTTCGCATCGCAACATGCCGGGGCGGAAGAGCTGAATGGCGCCCGCGCCGCGGCAGCGATGATGGCGATGAACAACATCTACTACCGCTTCACGCACCTGGTGGGCAACGAGGAATTCGCCACCCTGCGCGCTTCCCTGCGCATGAACGTGATGGCCAACCCGGGTGGTTCAAAGATCGACTTCGAACTGGCGTCACTCGCGGTATCCGCCATCAACGGCTGCGGCAAGTGCATGGAGTCGCACGAGAAGATTCTGCGCAAGCACGATGTTGCGGCGCTCGCCATCCAGAGCGCGGTGCGCATTGCCGCGGTGGTGCACGCGGTGGCGGTGACGCTCGAGCAGGCCGAAGCCGCGGCCGCTTGAGGGGCATTGCGCGGGTGAACACCCCCGCCTGGTGAGCTCGCGAGAGGCGAAGATGTAGCGGCCGCCGATCCTCGGCTTGGCGATTGCGTTCCCACTTGCGGCGCACGCCCCGCTGTGTTTCAGTCGCGGTTTGTTGCCGAAACCACGGAGCACCGCGATGCGATCGCCTCTTTCCGCCCTCTTGAGCGCGCTCGCCTGCTGCGCGATGCTCGTCTTCGCCCTGCCGCCTGCAATCGCGGCGCAGAAATCCGCCATGCCGAGCGGCGCAAAGAGCAACGATGTCGCGCCACTCGGCAAACTGCCGCGCTGGGCCGTACCGCAGTCGTATCAGGTCCAGTTCCGCGTCGATCCCAAACAGGATCGCTACAGCGGGACCACCACCATCAAGGTGGATTTGAAAAAGTCGTCCGACCACTTGTGGTTGCACGGCCAGGAGTTGAACGTCGGCAAGGTCACGGTGATCGACGCCGCCGGCAGGCCGCACGCCGGCTCCTACCTTGCGGTCGCGCCGAAGGAAGGCGTGGCGCGGATCGATTTCGGTACCGTGCTCAAGCCGCAGACGCTCACCTTGTCGGTCGACTTCGACGCGCCCTTCAACGAGCAGTTGCAGGGGCTGTACAAAGTCAGCGATGCGGGCCAGCCATATGCGATGACGCAGATGGAGCCGATCAGCGCGCGCGTCGCGTTTCCGTGTTTCGACGAACCGGATTTCAAGACGCCATTCACGCTCAGCCTGACCATCCCCAATGACGAAGTTGCGGTGGCGAATACCGCGCAAATCAGCGAACGCAGGAATGCCGATGGCTGGAAGACGCTGAATTTCGCATCGACCAGGCCGCTGCCGACGTATCTGGTCGCGTGGGCCGTCGGGCCCTGGGACATCGTCAATGGACCGGATATTCCGAAGACGCAGTGGCGCGATCACGTCACCAGCTTGCGCGGTGTCGCGCCACACGGGCAGGGCGCGCGCATGCAGCACGCCTTGAGCGAAACGCCCGCGATCATCGAGACCGAAGAGGCTTATTACGGCTTCGGTTATCCGTGGGACAAGCTTGATCTTCTGGCCGCGCCCGATTTCTCCGCCGGCGCGATGGAGAACGCAGGGTTGGTGACGTTTCGCGATTGGTTACTGCTGCTCGACAAGGATTCCTCGGCGCGTTACGTGCGCAGTTCGTTCAATGTCATCGCGCATGAATTGGCGCACCAGTGGACCGGCGACACGGTGACGATGCCGTGGTGGAACGACATCTGGTTGAACGAGGCATTCGCCACCTGGATGCAGCAGAAGGTCACCGAGAAGCTGCATCCGGAATACCGTGCCGACCTCGATCGCGTCGAGGGCGCCGAGGGCGCGATGGCCAACGACAGCCTGGTCAGCGCGCGCAAGATTCGCCAGCCGATCACCGGCAACGGAGATATCGATACGGCATTCGACAGCATCACCTACGAGAAAGGCGCGGCGGTGCTGGGCATGTTCGAGGGCTTCGTGTCGCCAGAGGTTTTCCAGAGAGGCATGCGCGCTTACATCGCGCAACACAAGTTCGGCAATGCCGATGCGGATGATCTGGTCGACGCGATCGCGACCGCCGCCAACAAGGGCGTCGCATTCAAGCGCGATTTCAAGAGCTTTCTCGATCAGTCCGGCGTGCCGCTGATCGCGACAAAACTGGATTGCAAAGGCAAGCAACCGGTGCTGCACCTGATCCAGAGCCGCTATCTGCCGCTGGGTTCCGGGGGCGACGCCGATCGGCTGTGGGGCGTGCCGGTGTGCGTGCGCTATGGGGCTGAAAAAAGCAGCGTGCAATGCCAGATGCTGGATGCGAAGCAGGCCGACATGCCACTCGCCGTGGGCCAATGCCCGGCCTGGTACATGCCCAACGCCGATGCGCGCGGCTATTACCGTTTCGAGATGGACAAGGTTGACCTGGACAAGCTCGGTAATGCGCTGCCGCGCTTGAGCGACGCCGAGCAACTGGCCTACGCGGATGCGATTGACGCAGATTTCCGCCGTGGCGATCTGGAGGCGCACGACGCGCTGGTCGCAATGGCGAAACTGGCGCGCTCGCCGACCCGGCTGGTCGCGCTGTCGCCGCTCGACACCGTGCAATGGATCTACCGTTACGAAGCGCGCAACGACGCTCAACGCGCGTCTGTGCGCCGCGCCGTAGCCGCGGCATATCTGCCGAAACTCGAAGCGCTCGGTTATCAGCGCAAAGCCGGAGAATCCGCCGACGATGCCCTGCTGCGCGCGTCGCTGGCCGGCTCGCTGGGATTGGATTTCGACGTGCCGCAGGTGCGTGCGGAATTGCTGACGCAAGGCGGTGCGGCCCTGCGGAAAGATGACGATGGCCGCTTGAACCTGGCGGCGGCCAATCCCGATCTGCTCGGTTCGGCGTTGTCGGTTGCGGTGCAGGTGCGCGGCAAGTCTGCTGTGGAGGCATTGATTTCCGAGATCGGCAAGACCAACGAAGCCGCCAAACGCAACGCGATGCTGACCGCGCTTGGTCAGGCGCAAGGTGATCAGGGCGATCGCGTGCGCGATTTCGCATTGAGCGGTCAGGTCAAGGTCGGCGAAATGGCGATGGTGCTGCGTGGCGCGCAGGACAACGCGCGGGAGCGCGAGGCACTGTGGAACTGGTTCACGCATCACTACGATCAGGTGCTGGCGCGCACCGGCAGTTTCGCGGGCGGCATGTTGCCGCGCCTGGCCGGTGGCGGCGGCTGCTCGCAGGCGGATGCGGATCGCCTGACCGCGTTCTTCACTCCGCGTCTGGGCGATTTGCCGGGCGCCGATCGCGGCCTGGCGCAGACGCGCGAGAGCGCGCTGCTGTGTGCGGCATTGAAGGCCAAGCAGACGCTCGCGCCGCAATGAGCATGAGCGCGAATGACAGCCTGCGTATCGGGAACTGGAAGAAACGCTCAGGGCGCGTCTACGCAAGCGCGATACCATTGCGCAACGCCCATGAAATCGGGTTGCGATGAAGCGTGTTCGCGATTGCCTTGTGCAAGATAGGTGTACGCCGGGGTATGCGGATGCACGCCGCGAGTCGGAGTTGCTGCTGGCGCATGTGCTCGGGGTCTCTCGCGCGTGGCTGGTCGCGCATGCGGATGATGTCATCGATGATGCGGCATGCGCGGCGTTCGCTGAGTTGCACGCGCGGCGAGCGCGCGGCGAGCCGGTGGCTTATCTCACCGGCACGCGCGGCTTCCATGCGCTGGACTTGCAGGTCACGCCGGATGTATTGATCCCGCGTGCGGAAACCGAATTGCTGGTGGAACTGGCGCTCGCGCGGATTCCCGATAACGCGGAATGTCGCGTTGCCGATCTCGGCACGGGTTCCGGCGCGATCGCATTGGCGATTGCGCGCGAGCGGCCGCATGCAGGAGTGCTGGCGACCGATGCGAGCGATGCCGCTCTGGCAGTGGCACGCGCGAACGCGCGTCGTTTGCATCTTGAGCGCGTGGAATTCGCGCACGGCGACTGGTGCGCGGCGCTCGGCGATGCAAGCGATTTTCACTTGATCGTGTCCAATCCGCCTTACATCGAGGAGTGCGATCCGCATTTGCTGCAAGGCGACCTGCGCTTCGAGCCACGCATGGCGCTCGCTTCCGGCGCGGACGGCCTGGACGCGATCAGCACCATCGCTCGCGATGCTCGCGCGCATCTGCGCGAAGGCGGCTGGCTGCTGCTGGAGCATGGTTTCGAGCAGGGCTCGGCCGTGCGCACGCTGCTGGAACGGCATGGTTACCACGACGTGTTTACCGAGCGCGATCTGGAACAGCGCGAAAGGGTAAGCGGCGGCCGAAGGTAATGAGCCGAAGTCTTTCCTGATCACGAGCGGGGTGATCAGGCTGTTGATCCCCGCGAACCTGCCGGCTTCCCAATGCTCCAGGCAGCAGCAGGAGGACCGGAAAAAAGGCGAGCCAGAGCTGGGTGGCCGCGCCGTTACGCGTCCCGGTAATCCATCGCCAGAGTAAGGTCGGATGGTGCCTTGCGCCGCAAGCTCACCGCCACCGGCGTCAGCACGATCGCGATGAAGAGGTTCACCGCCAGCGCGATCAGGCCTATGTAGATGCCGTGATGCACACCGGTGCTGAAAATCACGGTGTACACCGGTTTCAATCCGTTCACCCATGCGAGCGTGCTGCCCACCAGCATCCCGGCCAGCCAGCCAAGCAACAACGCCGATGGCCGCAGCCAGCGCGTGAACAGCCCGAACACCACTGCCGGGAAAATCTGCAGCATCCAGATGCCACCGAGCAACTGCAGGTCGATCGCGAACTTCGTCGGCAGATACAGCACGCACAGCAGCGCGCCGAACTTCACCAGCAGCGAGACGATCTTGGCGATGCGCGCCTCCGCGGCGCCGGCGAGATTCCGGTTGATATACGGACGCCAGATGTTGCGGGTCACGAGATTGGCCGCCCCGATAGACATGATCGCCGCCGGGACCAACGCGCCGAGTGCGATCGCGGCGAAACAGAAGCCGGCGAACCACGGCGGGAAGCTGGCGTTGATCAGCGCCGGCACCGCCATGGTGCCCTCGCTCACCTTGATGTGTGCGGCCAGCGCCATGTAACCGAGCAGCGCGATCAGCCCCAGCAAGAGGCTGTACGCAGGCAGCCACACGGCGTTGCGCCGGATCACGTCCGGCCCGGCGGCCGAAAGCGTTGCGGTCATCGAATGCGGATACAGGAACAGCGCCAGCGCCGAGCCGAGTGCCAGCGTGGCGAACGACCAGTATTGGTCGGGCTTGAGCAGCACGCCGGTATCGCCGCCTTTTGCTGCGAACGCAGCTTGCGCGTCGTGGAAGATTTTTGCGTAGCCGCCCAGATGCATCGGGATGATGATCACCGCAGCGATCACGGTGATGTACAACATCGCATCCTTGACGAATGCGATCAGCGCGGGCGCGCGCAGGCCGCTGGAATAGGTGTACAGCGCCAGGATCACGAACGCAATCAGCAGCGGCGTTTCGCGCCCGACGCCGAGCGCGGAAAGGCCCATCGCCTGGAATACCACTTCAAGGCCCACCAGTTGCAACGCGATGTACGGCATGGTTGCCAGCACGCCGGTGACCGCCACCGCCAGCGCGAGTGCCCTGCTGCCGTAGCGACCTTCGACGAAATCCGCCGCGGTCACCCAGCCGTGCTTGCGGCAGGCGTTCCACAGCCGCGGCATGACCAGAAACACGATCGGATACACGAACACGGTGTAGGGCATCGCGAAGAAACCGTAAGCACCGACCGCGTACACCAGCGCCGGCACGGCGATCAGCGTGTAGGCCGTATACAAATCGCCCCCGAGCAGGAACCAGGTAACGAAGCTGCCGAAGCGGCGTCCGCCCAGTCCCCACTCATGCAGCAAAGAGAGATCGCCCGCGCGCCAGCGCGCGGCGGCAAAACCCATGATCGTGACCGCGCCGAAGAAAAATACGAACACCCCGAGCGCGGTCCAGTCGAGTGTCGCGCTCATGCGCGTCTTCCCAGAAAGACGACGAAGGTCAACAGCGCTGCCAGCACCACCCAGGCGAACATCCATACATAGAAAAACGGAAAGCCCGCGACGCTGGGCTCGACACGGTTGTAAAACGGCACGTCGAGCAGGGCGATGAAAGGTAGCAACAGGAGCACCGGAAGGAACTTGCGCATCGCTGCCCCCAACTGACCATTGTGGCGAAGCGTACCAAGCCACCGAATTGCAGGCCATGGATGGCCGTATCGAGGTGGGCTTCGGCGCCGTCATGACGTCGGGCATCGCAGCCGATCGTGCGGAAGGGCGAACCTGGGCTTTCGCGAGACGTGTTGAATCGCATCTCGCGCCGGCGGGCGTACGCCAAGATGTGCGGGGCGGGAATGCGCACCACGGATGGTCGTTTGCGGTATCGGTTGGTGCCGGCGGGAGCGGAACCATACCTCGGTTATGGCATCATACGCGACCTTGCCTTCCCGCCTTCAGACATTCCGAAATGCTGATTTTCGAACTCTCGCAGCCGGGCCGCACCGCGGCCGCGCAACTTCCCCCGGACGTGCCGGTGCCGGAGGATATTCCCGCCCATCTGCGCCGCGATACGCCGATCGGCCTTCCGGAAGTTTCCGAACTGCAGGCGCTACGCCATTACACGAATCTGTCGCGCAAGAATTTTTCGATCGACACGAATTTCTATCCGCTGGGTTCGTGCACGATGAAGTACAACCCGCGCGCCTGCAATTCGCTGGCGATGCTGGATGGATTCCTGGCGCGGCATCCGTATGCGCCGGAATCGCTGTCGCAGGGGTTTCTTTCCTGCATGTACGAATTGCAGGAAATGCTGGCCGACGTTACCGGCATGAAGGGAGGTGTGTCGTTGTCGCCGATGGCAGGCGCGCAAGGCGAACTCGCCGGCGTGGCGATGATCATGGCCTACCATCGTCATCGCAACGATCTGGCGCGCACCGAAATCATCGTGCCGGATGCCGCGCACGGCACCAATCCGGCGACCGCCTCGATGTGCGGTTGCACGGTGCGAGAGATTCCGACGCAAGCCGATGGCGACATCGATGTCGAGGCGTTGAAGAAGGCGCTCGGTCCGCAAACCGCCGGCATCATGCTGACCAATCCGAGCACGATCGGCGTGTTCGAGCGGCGCATCGTCGAGATCGCCAAACTGGTGCATGCGGCCGGTGGCCTGCTGTACTACGACGGCGCCAACTTGAACGCGATCCTCGGCAAGGTGCGGCCCGGTGACATGGGGTTCGATGCCATCCACATGAACCTGCACAAGACTTTTTCGACGCCCCACGGCGGCGGCGGCCCCGGCGCGGGCGCGGTGGGCGTATCGGAACGGCTGAAGCCGTTCTTGCCGATTCCGATGATCGAGAAACGCGACAACGGCACGTTCGGCTGGGTGCGCAAGAGAGATCGCCCGCTCTCGATCGGCCGGCTCACTTCGTTCGCGGGCAACGCAGGCGTGCTGCTGCGTGCCTACATCTATGCACGCATGCTGGGCCGCGAAGGCATGGTGAGGGTGGCCGAATACGCCACGCTCAATGCGAATTATCTCGCGCGCAAACTTGCCGACGTCGGCTACACGCTGGCGTATCCCGAGCGCCGCGCCAGTCATGAGTTCATCGTCACGGTGGCGCCGCAGAAAAAGCGCAGCGGCGTGACCGCGCTGGATTTCTCCAAGAGCCTGCTCGATCGCAACATCCATGCGCCGACCAATTATTTTCCTCTGCTGGTGCCGGAGTGCCTGCTGATCGAGCCGACCGAGACCGAGTCCAAGGAAACCTTGGACGAATTCGTCGCGGTGATGGCCGACCTGCTGCAGCTCGCGAACGAGAATCCGCAAGCCATGAAGGATGCGCCGGTCACCACGCCGGTGCGCCGGCTGGATGATGTGAAGGCCGCGCGCGAACTGGATGTGGCGTGGGTGAGCCCTCGCGCTTAGCCGACGCCTTTGGCGTCGGCAGCGAGAGCGAATGCCCGCAGCGGGCCGCGAAGGGCGGTTGCCCGGCGAAGGCAGGACGCCCGAGCTTGGCAACGGCGAATTACAGTGGCGTGGACTTCCGGTGACGGGAATTTCCCGTCATTCAGGACGCCGCGCAGCGGCGATCCGGAATTCATTTTGATTTGCGTGGCTTGACCAGGATCGAAATGGATTCAGGGTTCCGGGCGTCGCCCGGCCCTCGTGTGGCGATTAGTGTGTGTCCTTCTTTCTTTAACGCACTTTCCGAGAGCATCCCATGCCCAGCACCGTCCGCCGTGGCCCGCGCCAGATCTGGGGCGCGCTGATCTGGTCGCTGAAAGGCTTGCGCGCCGGTTGGCGGCACGAAGCGTCGTTTCGACTCGAAGTGTGCCTGGTCGTGATCCTGTTTCCACTCGGACTGTGGCTTGGCCACGGCGCGATCGAGAAAGTGCTGCTCGCAGGATCGCTGCTGCTGGTACTCGCCCTGGAGTTGCTGAATTCCGCGCTGGAAGCAGTGGTGGATCACGTCTGCCCGGATATCCATCCGTTCGCCGAACGCGCCAAGGATATGGGCTCGGCGGCGGTGTTTATCGCGATGCTCGGCGTGCTGCTGACCTGGGCGTTGATCCTCGGCATGCGATTCCTGTAGGTCGAATCCGTTGCGTTTACGCGATGCTTTGAATGGCATCGCACGGAACGGTTTCGGGTGAGGCCGGAAGCCGATCGGAATAGGTTGCAGGGACGGCTGCTTGCAACAGGATCAGGTGCGTTCCCGTTTGCGCGCAACCCGCGCGCGTGCTGCAATCGGCGCACGATTCCACCCGGAGATTCCGCCATGCGTATCCTGCGTCCCGCAATCGCCACGCTTTTGATCACGTTGGCCTGCGGCCTGCTGTCGGGTTGCGGTTACAACGCCATCCAGCAGAAGGACGAAGCGGTCAAGGCCGCGTGGTCGGAAGTGATCAACCAGTATCAGCGGCGCGCCGATCTGGTGCCGAACCTGGTCGCGACGGTAAAGGGTTATGCCGCGCACGAGGAGCGCGTGTTCACCGAAGTGACGAACGCGCGCGCCAAGGTCGGCCAGATTCAGATCACGCCGCAGACGCTCGATGATCCGGCCGCGATCGCCAAATTCCAGGCCGCGCAAGGCGAACTGTCGAGTGCGCTGTCGCGTTTGATGGCGGTCTCGGAGAATTATCCGAACCTGAAAGCCAGCGAAGTGTTCCAGACCCTGCAGGCGCAACTGGAAGGCACCGAAAACCGCATCACGGTAGCGCGCAATCGCTACGTGCAATCGGTGCAGGATTACAACGCCTACATCCGCAGCTTCCCGCAGAATCTGACCGCGAAGGCGTTCGGGTATCAGGTGAAGCCGAACTTCAGCGTCGCCAATGAAGCGGCGATTTCCACCGCGCCGACGGTGCAGTTCGATACTTCGAGACCGGCAGCCGCGGGTAGCGCGCATTGATCACCGTGCATGAAATGGTCTCGTCCCGTCGAAAGCCCGACGCCGGCCGCTTGCTCGCGCTCTGCGCGATGGTGCTGATTTTCTTCGTCGCGTCCGCGCACGCCGCCGTTGCCGTGCCCGCGCTGCATGCGCGCGTCACCGATCTCACCGGCACCTTGAACGCGCAGCAGACGCAGGAACTGGAATCGGACCTCGCCGCCTTGCAGCAGCGCAAGGGCGCGCAGGTGGTCGTGCTGATGCTGCCGACTACGCAGCCGGACGACATCGCCGATTACGCCACGCGCGTGTTTGATCAGTGGAAGATCGGTCGCAAGAAAGTCGATGACGGCGTGCTGGTGGTCGTTGCCAAGGACGACCATCGCGCGATGATCGAAACCGGCTACGGGCTGGAAGGCGCGATCCCGGATGCGATTGCCTCGCGCATCATCCGCGATTACATGGTGCCGAAATTTCGCGCGAACGATTATTTCGGCGGATTGCGCGATGCGCTGGCCGCGATCGAGAAGCTGGTCGATGGCGAGCCGCTGCCGGCGCCCGCAGATACTGGTCGGCACGGCCTGCACTTTGGCCAGGGCGACTGGTTCAACGGCCTGATCGTCGCATGGATCGCGCTGTTCTGGTCGCGCGGGATTTTCGGCGCGGTGCCGCGAATTCCACGCGCCGGCCTGGTGGGCGCAGCGGCCGGCGGACTCGGCTGGTTGTTCAGCGGCTTGTTGCCGCTGGGCATAGCCTTCGCGGTGATCGGGTTGTTGTTCGGGTACGCCGGCCGGGTCGGCGGCGTGTTCGTGCGCAGCGGCGGCCTGGGCGGGTGGGGTGGCGGAGGCTTCGGTGGCGGCGGCGGTTTCGGCGGGGGTGGCTTCGGCGGTGGCGGCGGCATGACCGGAGGCGGCGGCGCCTCGGGGAGTTGGTGATGGATATGATGCGCGGCATTCGACATCTGCTGCACGCACCGGCGTCGCGACGATTTCCGAAGGACGCCATGCAGGAAATCCAGCAGGCGATCGCACAAGGCGAAAAGCAGCACGACGGCGAGATCTGCTTCGCGGTCGAGGCGCGGCTGCCATTGCGCTCGCTGCTGGGGGGCCATCGCGCCCGCGCGCGCGCCGAGGACTTGTTCGGGCAACTCCGCGTGTGGGACACCGCGCGCAAGACCGGCGTGTTGATCTATGTTCTGCTGGCGGACCGCTCGATCGAAATCGTTGTGGATCGCGGCGTGGCCGCGCGTTTTCCGCCCGCCGCATGGGATGTGGTCGCGCAGGTCTGCGCCAAACATTTTCAGCGCGACGACTGGCGCGGCGGCGCGCTGGCCGGCATCAAGGCGGTGAACGCGTTGCTGGCCAGGCATTTGCCGGCTGTTCCGGGCGGCCACGCCAATCAGTTGCCGGATCAGCCGATCGTGCTGTAGGAGCCCGCGCGCAGATCGAACATGCAGCGCCTGCGATCTGCCTTGAATGGCAAATCGCGTGGCTTGTGAGGGTGAGGCATGGATGCCGATCGGAGGCGCACCAAGGAAGGCTGCTTGCGCGATTCCGCTCGCGAACACGTCACTCCTATCGTGCGGCTTTCGCAGGAGCCGGCCTTGCCGGCGACAAGAGGGCGCTAGGCGCCGGTTGCGCGCAAGGGGCGCTCCCACCTGGCAGCGTTCTCGCGCAGCGCCGTGATCAGCTTGCGCGGAGAGTGGATCGGCGCGCGACAGGACAACCCGGTGCAGACGTAGGCGATGCCGCCCTTGCGCGGCTTGCGTTGCGCCAGCACGCCCGGCAGCGACGCTGCGTCAGCCGGAATCAGGAATACCTCGGCTTGCGGCAGGTTCGCTTCGCGCAGCGCCTCGCGCCAGACGGATTCCTCATCATCCCGGCAACGAATGACCACCTGCGGACGTGGCGCATGGAAATCGCGCAAGGCACGCAACAGCGTGGAACAGGCATCCGGGTATCTATTCAGCGCTTCACTCGCCGCTCGCAGGCAGCGTTCCGCGGCTTGCAGATAGCGTGTCGCGCCGAGTAGATGGCCCAGCCGCAGCAGTGCGCGCGCGGCAACGCCGTTGCCGCTCGGCAGCGCGTCGTCGGTGAACGTGCGCGGGTTGTGCAGGGGCGTGGCGTGCTCGGCGGCGCTGAAACGGAAGCCGCCGTGCTCGATATCCTCGAACTTTTCCAGCAGTGCATCGGCCAGTTCGATCGCCCAGTTCAAATCTTCATCGCGCCAGCGGCATTGCAGCAGTTCCACCACCGCATCCAATGCGAACGCGTGGTCGTCGAGAAATCCGGGAATTCGCGTGTCCGGCGTGGCGATGCTCGCGTACAACACACCAGCCGACCACGCGCCTTCGCGCAACGCAGTGAGCGCGCCATCGGCCTTCGCGACCCAATCGGGTCGTGCCAGCTCGCGCGCAGCGCGCGCCAGCGCGATGATCATCAAAGCGTTCCACGCGGTGAGCAGCTTGTCGTCGGTGGCGGGCCGAGTTCTTTGCGATCGCACCGCAAACAGTTTCGCGCGCGCCGAAGCCAGATCGCGTTGCACTTCATCCGGCGCACGATCGAGTCGCTGCGCAATCTGCTCCAGCGTGCGGGCCTTGAGCAGATGCCAGGCGCGCTCCTCGAAATTCGGTGCACCGTCCAGACCGTAACCGGCATGGACAGTGGCGAATTCCCCTTCACCCAATGATGCGTGCAGTTGTTCCGGCGTCCACACATAAAATGCGCCTTCCTCAAGACCGCCTTCGGCCCCTTCGCTGTCGGCATCCAGCGCGCTGAAAAACGCGCCGTTGCCGGCCGTCATTTCGCGTTGCAACCATTCGACGATGCCGTTGGCGGCCTGCGCGCAAGCCGCATCGCCGAATGATGCCGCGGCTTCCGCATACAAGGGCAGGAGTTGCGCGTTGTCATAAAGCATCTTCTCGAAATGCGGGACGGTCCAGCGCGCGTCCACGCAGTAGCGGAAAAATCCACCGCCCAGATGGTCCTGCAGGCCGCGCGCGGCCATGCTGCGCAGCGTCTGCATCGCCATCGCCGCACAGTCCTGCGCGGTCAATGCCTGCTCGTCATCGCCGGATGCAAACTGCGGATCGATCGCGCAGTCCAGCAACAGCTCCAGCTCGCCCGCGTGCGGAAACTTCGGTGCGCCGGCGTTGCCGCCGTTCTCGGGATCGAAGCGCGCGGCGATCCGCTGCAGCGCGGCCCCGATGGCGGCCATTTGCGGCACGTCACCGCTGGCGGCTTCGCCCGCGCGCGCCAGCCAGCCGCGCAACTCAGCGCCCTGCTTGCGCAATTCGTCGCGGTGGGTGTCGTAGAACGCGCGCACGCGTTGCAGCAGGTCGGCGAACCCGGGCAGGCCGTGACGCGAAGCCGGCGGGAAATAGGTGCCGACGAAAAACGGTGTGAGATCCTGGGGGTCGAGGAATACGGTCAGCGGCCAGCCGCCGCCGCGCCCGCTCAGCGCCTGGTGCGCAAGCTGATACACGCGATCCAGATCGGGGCGTTGCTCGCGATCAACCTTGACGTTGACGAACGACGCGTTCATCGCAGCCGCGATTGCCTGGTTCTCGAAACTCTCGTGTGCCATGACATGGCACCAGTGGCAGGCGCTGTAACCGATCGACAGCAGAATCGGCGTGTCGTGTTCCCTCGCGTGCGCGAGCGTGGCGGCGTTCCATTCCTGCCAGTGCACGGGGTTGGCGGCGTGCTGACGCAGATAAGGGCTGGACGAGCTGGCGAGTTGATTTTTCATTGCTGAAGTGTACGCGAGACGACAGCCGGAATTGGCTGCGCACGCGCGCATCGGTTATCGTGTCGGGCTTGCCGACGACTGATCCACATGACCGAACACATCCAGGAGCCCGTCGAATATCCTGCGCTGTATCTGAAGCGCGGCGAGGATGCGCGCCTGCGCGCGGGGCATCTGTGGGTATTCGCCAACGAGGTGGACGTGGCGCGCTCGCCGCTGTCTTCGTTCGAACCCGGCGAGGTTTGCGCGATCCTCGATGCGCGCGACAAACCGATCGGCATCGGCTATGTCAATCCTCATTCGCTTATCTGCGCACGATTGCTGGCGCGCGGATTGGAGCACCCGCTGGATGCGTCATTGCTCACCCATCGGCTGAACGTCGCGCTGGCGCTGCGCGAGCGGTTGCACCCGGAACCGTATTATCGCTTGTTGTATGGCGAATCGGACGGCGTGCCCGGCCTCACGCTGGATCGCTACGGTGATGTCATCGTCGCGCAGGCGACCACCGCCGGCATCGAGCGGCTGAAGCCGCAGGTCGAGACGGCGGTGCGGAAGGTATTGAGCCCGCGCGCGATGATCTGGAAAAACGACGCGGGCATTCGCACGATGGAGCAATTGCCGAGCTACGCCGATATCGCTTTCGGTGAGGTGCCCGCACCTTTGCTGGTGCGCGAGGGCGGGCTGGAATTCGCGCTCGATCCGATCGGCGGACAGAAAACCGGCTGGTTCTACGACCAGCGCGGCAATCGCGATGCGCTTGCGGCGTTTGTGAAGGGCGCGCGCGTGCTGGACATGTTTTCGTATCTCGGCGCGTGGGGCTTGCGCGCCGCCGCGATGGGAGCGACGCAGGTGACCTGCGTGGATGCGTCCGCACCGGCGGTGGCGATGATCGCCGACAACGCGCGCCGCAACGGGCTGGCCGATCGCGTGCGCGCCGAACGCGCGGAGGCGTTCGAATATCTGAAAGCCTTGCGCGAACAGCGCGAGCACTACGACGTGGTGATCCTCGATCCGCCCGCGTTCGTGAAGCGCAAGAAGGACTTCAAGGAAGGCGCGCTCGCGTATCGTCGCCTCAACGAACTGGCCATGCAGGTGCTGGGCAAGGACGGGATTCTCGTCACCTGTTCGTGCTCGTATCACATGTCGCGCGAGGCGCTGCTGCACGGTGTGCAGCAGGGCGCGCGGCATCTGGAGCGCAATGTGCAGGTGCTGACGTCCCTGCAGCAGGCGAGCGATCACCCGGTGCATCCGGCGATTCCGGAAACCGATTACCTGAAGGGTTTTATCTGCCGCGTATTGCCGGCGTGAGAAGGCAGAAAGCAGGGAGTGGGTAGCGGGAGCTCCAAGCCCGCTACCGTGTAAGCTTTCCAACTGCCGATTTTCCACTTCCCACTACCGTTCTGACCATGGCCCATCCTTTCTTCGTCGACTTCAATCCGATCGCCTTCCACCTCGGTCCCATCGGCGTGCATTGGTACGGGCTGATGTACCTGGGCGGCTTTGTTGGCGGCTGGGTGCTGGGGAACTACCGCCGCGCGAGGGGCAGGCTGCCGGTCAGCCGGGATGCGCTGGCGGACCTCGCCTTCTACGTGATGCTCGGCATCATCATCGGCGGGCGCATCTGGTACATGCTGTCGTATCAGCCTATCCAGTGGATCTGGACCGATCCGCTGGCGCTGTTCCGCATCTGGGACGGCGGCATGTCCTTCCACGGCGGCCTGCTCGGCGTGCTGGTCGCCAGCCTGTGGTGGTGGGCGCGGCATCGCAACAGGATCACGCATTATTTCGACGTGGTGGATTTCGTCGCGCCGCTGGTGCCGATCGGACTCGGTTTGGGCCGCATCGGCAATTTCATCAATGGCGAGCTGTGGGGCAAGCTCACCTCGCAACCGTGGGGCATGATTTTCCCGCACGCGCTGCAGCAGAACGTGCCGCAGTATCGCGACGCGACGGTGGCGCAACTGCACGCACTGTGGCAGACCGGCGCGCTGGACGCCTACGCGCGGCAGCCTTCCGAGCTGTACGAATTTTTCCTCGAAGGCGTGGTGATGTTCAGCGTGCTCTGGATCTATTCGATGAAGCCGCGCCGCCGTTATGCGGTATCCGGCCTGTTCGGGTTGATGTACGGCGTATTCCGCTTCGTGGTTGAGTTCGTGCGCATGCCCGACGAACAGCTCGGCTACCTGCTCGGCACGCACTGGCTGACGATGGGCCAGGTGCAATCCATTCCACTGGTCGTGGTCGGCGTGATCCTGCTGTGGATGTCGCGGCGCGCGCCGGTGGGTGAGCCGGAGTTTTCGTGAGATGCGTTGAGAATCGCATCTCACGCCGGCGAACGCACGCACAAGGACGCGCGGGCCGGAAAGAGATTCATGGACGACTGTTTGCGCGACGCCGCTACAACCATTTCGCGCGTTTCAGCACCACATACAGCAGCGCGCAGATGCTCGCGGTCACGACGATCATCACCGGATAACTGAGCGGATTGTCCAGCTCCGGCATGTGTCGGAAGTTCATGCCGTACCAGCTCGCCAGCAACGTCGGCGCAGCCAGCAGCGCGGCCCAGCCGGCGAGGCGCTTGACCACTTCGTTCTGGCGGACGGTGATCAGCGAAAGATTCACGTTCATCGCCGCGCCCAGCATCTCGCGCATGCCGGAGATGGCCTCGTTGACGCGGAAAACGTGATCGTGCACGTCGCGGAAGTAGGCGCGCACTTCTTCGCGGATCAGGTCCTGATGCAGCCGCATCAATTGATTGAGGATGTCCTGCAGCGGTGCGGCTGCCAGTTTCAGCGTCAGCAGTTCACGCTGCATGTCGTACAGGCGCTTGATGGTGTCGCGCTTGTAGGCCTCGGCGAAGATTTCCTGCTCCAGCGCCTGCAATTCCTTCTTGAACTCCTCGACGATCGGCAGGAAGTTGTCCACGATGAAATCCAGCACCGAGTACAGCCCGTAGCTCGGCCCGCAGGCCAGATGCGCGGGCGTCTGCTCGCAATTGCGCCGCGCCGGCGCGTAGGAAAGCGAGGCGCCGTGGCGCACCGTCAGCAGATAACGCTTGCCGAGAAAGATATGGGTTTCGCCGAAAGCGATGTTGCCGGCGACCAGCTGCGCGGTCTGCGCGACGATGAACAGCGATTCGCCGTAGGCCTCGATCTTGGGGCGCTGGTGCGCGTTGTGCGCGTCCTCGACCGCCAGTTCGTGCAGGCCGAATTCCTCCTGCATCTTCGCCAGCAGCGGCTCGTCGGGTTCCACCAACCCGACCCAGACGAAAGTGTCCGGCTGCGCCAGCACGTCGCTGATTTCGTCCAGGGTGATGCTGCCCAGGCGCTTGCCGTGCGCGTCGTAGGCGACACAATTGGCAATCATCGGGTTGGAGCCGGCGGGCGTATCCATGCGCGGATGATGCGCGCGAAGCTGGCCATCGGCAAGGCGGTCAAAAGCGATTTGATCCGCGAAGAACGCAAAGGACGCAAAGGACACAACGAACAGCAAAACACTTGAATGCCTGGCCGTGCTTCTTCGCAGCATTCGCGGAAATGTGCTTTGCAATGCTTGCCCGAACTGGCACGTGCGCAGCGTAAACCTGCAACCGTCAAGTATTTCTTCGCGTCCTTTGCGGACTAAAGTGCTTTTTGCGCAAAGAGCCGCCTGCGCCGGATTCCGCACAGCAACCCCAGCCACACCGGCAGTGCGAACAAAATCCACGGCAGGTTTTGCTGCGGCAGCCAGCCGGCGAGATTGACGAGCAGTGCGGCCATCGCGGTGAGCGTCATCAATGCGGTAAGGACAAAGGCCAAACGACTGGCGCGCGCATCGTGTCTTGCGCTCCGCAGCAGCGGCACGATCAGCAGCAGCGCCAGCGGATTGAACAGCAGCAGGTTTTCATTCGCCCAGGCCGCGCGATGCGCGGTGAGCCCCCACAGGATCGCCATGCCGATCCCGGCCATACCCGCGAGCAAGGCATAGAGCGCGCCGCCGAAGGCGAAGCCATGGCGCGCGATCCGGCTGCACCGGCGAAACCACCCGACCAGCGCCAGGGCGAGTCCGCAAACCAGCCCGACCGCGAGCAGCGGCCAGCGCAGATCGGGCGGCGAGGCGGGCGGCAATGGGATGCGCGCTGATGCGATGCGCGTCTCCGAATTCACCAGCATCTGGCCATCTGGCGTGCGTGCGCTGCGCAGCGTCTGCATGAATTGCGCGGGCAGAAATGATCCGCTCCAGCCGTCCAGGGGTTGATCGGCGAATGGCCCGAGCCCCAGATCGAGCATCAGCATCAACCACGGCTGGCCGGACATCAGGCGGTCGGTTTGCGAGCGGTAGGTGAAGCCGCGCGCTTGCGTTTGCACTTGCTTGCGCAGCGCATCGCCGAGCACGTCGTTCAACGCATCGCGGATGCGCGTGGTGCAGTTGGCGACGTAGTAATCATAGGCATAGCGCGCGTTCTGCGGCTGCACGTTCCAGATCAGGAAGTCGCGCAAGCGCGCGCGCTGATCGGGGGTGAGGTTCAGTCGCTGCGCGACTATCCAGCGGCCTTCGCCCTCGTATTGCGCGAGATCGTCGGCGACCGGCCACGCGGCCGCCATGTAGTTCATCCGCCCGCGCGCGAAATTGAAGATGAAATACTTTTGATCGAAATCGAACAGGCCATAGTTGAAGGCGATTGCCTGGCCGTCACGGACGTCGCTCAACACCAGCGCGTCATGGCCGAAGCGCTCCCAGTAAACCTCGCCGGGGCCATAGGTGTAGAGATCAACGCGCAGTTCGGCGCCGGGTGCGTGCGCGATGTCGGCGCGCGCGGTTGGCGCCCATGTTGCGAATGTCAGCAGCGTGAGGAGCGCAAATTGCGCAGCGTGAAGGCGAAACGACATACTTCAGTCCGTCGCCCCGGAGCAGGCCGGGGCCGAGTGGCGACTGCGCATGATAAAGGCAAAGTCGCGGGGTTCCGGGTTCCGCGCGCAGCCTGCCCTGGAAATGCGTTTGATCCGGCTCAGCCCCCGGAAGGCGACTGCGCTTATGTCCCTGCCAGAGTCACGAGTCCCCGGCTTCACGCCCCATCGCGTTTGCGAACCCGGAACTGCAGCACGCGCCGATCATCCGCGCGCGTCACGCTGAACACGAAATCTTCCAGTGTCGCTTCCTCGCCGGGCTCGGGCAGGTGGCCGATTTCGGCGGTGACCATGCCGCCGACGGTGTCATATTCCTGGTCGGAATAGCGGCTGCCGAGTTGCTCGTTGAATTCCTCGATGGGGGTGAGCGCATCCACCAGCCATTCGGATTCGCCGGCCGGCACGATCAGGCTGGGCGGGATATCGGTGTCGTGCTCGTCGTCAATTTCGCCGACGATCTCCTCGAGGATGTCCTCGATGGTGATCAGGCCCGCGACCCCGCCGTACTCGTCCACCACCACCGCCATGTGGTTGCGCGAGCGGCGCAGTTCGGCCAGCAGCACGTTGAGGCGCATGGATTCCGGAATCATCACCGCCGGCCTCAGCAGCGCGCGGATGTCGGCCGGTTTGCCCCCTGCGCAGCCGCGCAGCAGATCCTTGGCCAACAGGATGCCGAGCACCTCGTCCTTGTCCTCGCCGTGCACCGGAAAACGCGAGTGCCCGGATTCCACCACGGTGGCGAGGATGGAAGCCGGTTCATCATCGATCGCCAGCATCACCATTTGTGCGCGCGGCACCATCACGTCATCCACGGAAAGATGCGCGACGCGCAGCGCGCCTTCGATCATTGCGTAGGTGTCGGGCGACAGCAAGCCATTGGCTTGCGCCTCGCGCAACTCGGCGAGCAATTCCTCGCGATTGCGCGGTTCACCGGAAAGCATGTGGCCCAGGCGATCCCACCAGGAGCGGTGGACGCCGGAAGTACTGGGGGGTTCTGCTGACATAGGCATCAGGCACGCCCGAAGGCGGGTTGGATAGTTTAGCGAAGTAGCAGCCTGCGTGCAGGCGGCCAGCATCTCGGGGATTTCATCAGTCGCTTGCAAGCAAGCTCCTAGGGCCGATAGGGGTCGCCCACGCCAAGCGACGCCAGCACGCGCGTTTCCAGGGCCTCCATCTTCGCGGCATCCGCGTCGTTCAGGTGATCGAAGCCGAGCAGATGCAGCACACCATGGATGGTGAGATGCGCGTAGTGATCGCGAACCTGCTTGTTCTGTTGGCGCGCTTCGCGGATCACCTCCGGTGCGCAAATCACAATGTCGCCGAGCAGCGGCGATTTGATTCCGCGCGGGAGTTCTGCCGGAAACGAGAGCACGTTGGTGGCGTAATCCTTTCCACGGTAACGTTGATTCAGTGAGCGGGCTTCGCGCGCGCCGACGATGCGCAGCGACAGTTCCACCGGTTGTTTGCGCCGTGCACCGGCAAGCGCCGCCGCCGCCCAGCGCCGGAAACTCGCCGCAGCAGGAACGCCGCGGCGCGGGACCGCGTAGGAAAGATGCAGGTCAGGGGCTGCCATCGGCGTCGCGCTGTTCCGCGGCTTCGTAGGCCCGCACGATCTTGGCCACCAGCGGATGCCGCACGACGTCGCGCGAGGTGAAAAAAGTGAAACTTATCCCCTCCACGTCGCGCAGGACTTCGATCACATGGCGCAGGCCCGAGCGCGCATTGCGCGGCAGGTCCACCTGGGTGACATCGCCGGTAATCACCGCGACGGTGCCGAACCCGATGCGGGTCAGGAACATCTTCATCTGCTCGACCGTGGTGTTCTGCGCTTCATCCAGGATCACGAACGAATCGTTGAGCGTGCGGCCGCGCATGTAGGCCAGCGGCGCGATCTCGATCACGTTGCGCTCGATCAGTTTGGCGACCTTCTCGAAACCGAACATTTCGTACAGCGCGTCGTACAGCGGGCGCAGGTACGGATCCACCTTCTGCGAAAGGTCGCCGGGAAGGAAGCCCAACTTCTCGCCGGCCTCGACCGCCGGCCGCACCAGAATCAGGCGCTGAGCGCGACCGGCTTCCAGAGCCTCGACCGCGCTCGCGACGGCCAGATAAGTTTTGCCGGTGCCGGCCGGGCCCACCCCGAAACAGATGTCATGGGTGGCGATTGCATGCAGATAGCGCGCTTGATTCGGACCGCGCCCGCGGATCACGCCGCGTTTCACCTTGATCGTCACTTCCTGCGCGGTTTCCGCGGCGCGCATCGCCAGCGCATCCACGCCGGATTCGGACAGATGCAGGTTGATGGTCTGGCCGGTGAGGGTCTCGGTTGCCGTCGACGCGTACAGATCGCGCAGCACGCGCTCGCCGGCCTGCACGGCGTAATCCTCGCCGATCACGCGGAACACGTTGCCGCGATTGTTGATCTCCACGCCCAACCGCAATTCCACCTGCCGCAGGTGTTCGTCGAACGGCCCGCACAGGTTGGCAAGCCGCTGCGTATCGTCGGGTTCGAGTGTGAGATCGCGTTGGGTAAGGGTATCGGCCATGAACGCACAGCGTAACCCAGGCGCACCTGCGGAGCCATCCCGAAAGCCGGGTTTACGGGTCTTGCATATAATTAACTCATGAATTAATTTATAGACCATGTCGGCCGCACGCAAACCCGTGAAGTCCACAAAGCCCGCTCGCCGCAGGGTCGGGCGCCCGCGCGGCGGTGGCGCCGATCTGCGCGCGCGGCTGATTGACGCGGCGATCACCCAGTTCACCCGCAGCGGGATCCGCGCGACCTCGCTGCGCGCGATCGCGCAGGCCGCCGGGGTGACGCCTGCGATGCTGCATTACTACTTCGGCAATAAGCAGCAGATGACGCTGGCGGTGGTCGAGGAGCGCCTGCTGCCTGCGGTGGCGCCGGTGCGCGTGCGCGTCGAGGCGGCCGGTTACAACCCGGCCGACATTGCCGAGGCGTTCGTCAACGGCATCGGTGAAGTGGTCGCCGCGCATCCATGGCTGCCGCCGTTGTGGGTGCGCGAAGTGCTGTGCGAAGGCGGCACACTGCGCGAAATCATGTTCAAGCGCGCGATTCCGCAATTGCCACAATTGCTGGCGCAACGCTTCGCGGTGGCGCAGGCGCAGGGCCGGCTTGAGGCCGGGCTCGATCCGCGGCTGATGGTGGTTTCGCTGGTCGGCCTGACGCTGTTTCCCGCCGCGGGCGCGCCGATCTGGCGGCAGATATTCGATGCGAAGGATCTGGACAACGACGTACTGCGCACGCACACGCTGACGTTGCTCAAGCATGGCATCGGCGCGCGCCGGCCGGAGCGCAGGAAGGGGAAATCATCATGAGCAGATTGCATCACATGTTTCATTTGGGTGTGCTGAGCGTGATCGCGCTTGCCTTGAGCGCGTGTACACGTTCGCCGCCGCAGGCGCTTGGTACGCTGGAATACGACCGCATCACGCTGCCGGCGCCCGCCGCCGAGCGGATCATCGCGATCGACGTGCGCGACGGCCAGCGGGTGCAAGCCGGCCAGCCGCTGCTGCAACTGGATCCTTCGCATACGCAACAGGAACTCGCCGCCGATCTCGCGCAAGCGCGGCAACAGCGGGAAGCCTTGACCGAATCGCAGATCGGGCCGCGCCAGGAAGATATCGCCAAGGCGCGTGCCGATCTGGCCGCGGCGCAGGCGAACGCGCGCGAGGCGCGTGCCTATTACGCGCGCCTGGCGCCGCTCAAGGGCCAGAGTTACGTTTCCGCCGCCGATCTGGATCGCGCGCGGGCGGCGGCCGGCAGCGCAAACGGCCAAGTCGATGCCGCGCGCGCCACCCTGGATGAACTGCTGCACGGCAATCGCCCGGAACAGATCGCCCAGGCACAGGCTGCTCTGGCTGCGGCGCAGGCACAGGCGCAAGCGCAGCGCGTGCTGCTCGGAAAGCTCGACATCCTTGCGCCGCGCGCGGGAATCATCGACAGCATTCCCTACAAGCTCGGCGACCAGGCGCCGGTCGGCGCGCCGCTGGCGATCCTGCTCGCGGGCGACGCGCCGTATGCACGTATCTATGTGCCGGAACAGCAGCGCGCGAACGTGCATGTCGGCGACGCGGTGAGTGTGCACGTGGATGGCCGTGGGCAGTCGCTGCAAGGTCGCGTGCGATTGATCCGCAGCGAGCCGGTATTCACGCCGTACTATGCGCTGACCGGCGAAGACGCCGCACGCTTGAGCTACATCGCGGAGGTCGCGCTCGGCAAGGATGCTGCGAACCTGCCAGCCGGCCTGCCGCTGCACGCCGACTTGCCGGAGCGCGCGCAATGAATGCGCCTGCGCCGGATCAAAGCGAAGCATGCGCGATCCGGGCGCGCGGGTTGAGCAAGCGTTTCGGCCAGTTGCAGGCGGTGGATCGCGTCGATCTGGACGTGCCGGCGAAACACGTCTACGGCTTCCTCGGCCCCAATGGTTCCGGCAAATCCACCACTATCCGCATGCTGTGCGGGCTGCTCACGCCCAGCGCGGGCGAGATCGAAGTGCTGGGCTTGGACATCCCGGAGCAGGCGGAAGCCCTGCGTGCCCGCATCGGTTACATGACGCAGCGCTTCTCGTTGTTCGAGGACCTGAGCGTGCGCGAGAACATGGAGTTCATCGCCGCGGTTCAGGGCGTATCCAAGGCGAAAACGAAAGGTCGCATCGACGAGTTGATCGAGCGCTACCACTTCGCCGATCGCCAGCGTCAGCTCGCCGGAACCATGAGCGGCGGCCAGAAGCAGCGGCTCGCGTTGGCCTGCGCGGTGATCCACGAGCCTGAGCTGCTGTTCCTCGACGAGCCGACCAGCGCGGTCGATCCGGAATCGCGCCGCGATTTCTGGGAGAAGCTGTTCGAGCTGGCCGATCTCGGCACCACGATTCTGGTGTCCACGCACCTGATGGACGAGGCCGAGCGCTGCCATCGGCTTGCGATCCTCGATCACGGTCACCTGGTTGCCGACGGCACGCCGGCCCAATTGACCGGGCAGTTGCAGGGCCGCACGCTGGTGGTCGCAACGCCCGAACCACGTCGCGCACAGCGCGCGCTGCTGGACGTCGCCGGCGTGCTCAGCGTGGCGCAGGTGGGCAACGATCTGCGGGTGCTGGTCGAATCCAACGAGGACGAGGCGCGCAAACGCATCCACTCCGCGCTTGCGCACATCGGCCTGCAGGCGCAAGTCACCGCCGCCGAGCCGAATCTCGAAGACGTCTTCGTCGCGGTGACGCGCAACGATGGCGATGCGCGGGAGCGCGCGGCATGAACGGGCGCCGGCTGTTCGCGATCGTGCTGAAGGAATTGCGTCAATTGCGCCGCGACCGCACCACGCTGGCGATGATCGTCGGGGTGCCGGTGATGCAGTTGATCCTGTTCGGCTACGCCATCAATTTCAATTTGCGGGGGCTGGATGCCGGCATCGCCGACCAGGCCAATACCTCGGGTTCGCGCGCGCTGGTAATGGATATGCTCGCCACCGACGTCATCAAGCCGGTGATGGCGGCGAACACGCCGCAGCAATTGATGGAAGCGATCCGCCGCGGGCAGATCAGCGTCGGCATCGCGATCCCGCCGGATTTCGAGCGTCGTCGCAGCGACGGCCGCGCCGTCGCGCAAATTCTGGTGGACGGAAGTGACTCCGCAGTGCAAGGCGCTGCCGCGCAACTTGCGCAGGTGCCGGTGGACAGCAGCGCGCCGGACATGCGCGCGCCGCCGCGCAGCACGCCGCCGAGCGGGCCGATCAGCGTGGTGAGTTTCTACAACCCGCAGCGGCGCACCGCGGTCAACGTCGTGCCTGGCCTGATCGGCATCATCCTGACCATGACGATGGTGATGTTCACCGCGATCGCGATCGTGCGCGAACGCGAGCGCGGCAACATGGAGCTGCTGATCGCGACCCCGCTCACCAGCGGCGAGCTGATGATCGGCAAGGTGCTGCCGTATGCGGGCATCGGATTGATCCAGACCACGCTGGTGCTGTTGCTTGGCGTGTGGCTGTTCCAGGTGCCGGTGCGCGGCAGCGTGTTCGAGGTCTATATCGCCGCGGTGCTGCTGATCATCGCCAATCTGGCGCTGGGCCTGATGATCTCGACCAAGGCGCAGTCGCAGTTCCAGTCGATGCAGATGACGATGTTCATCATGCTGCCATCCATTCTGCTGTCGGGCTTCGTGTTCCCGTTCGCCGGCATGCCGGTGATCGCGCAGTGGATCGCGGAGGTGCTGCCACTGACACATTTTCTGCGGCTGATCCGGGGCGTGATGCTGCGCGGCGCGGATCTTTCCGAAATGTGGATTGAACTGGCCGCGCTGGCCGCCTTCATCATGGTGGCAATGGGTGTGGCAATTACGCGATTCCGCAAACGGCTGGATTGACGCTCTTCCCCGTCCCGCGGAAAGGGGCTAAAGCATCGCCGGTCGAACCAAGCGACCGCGCAACGAATTCACCATGGCCCGGGTGATCGTCACCTGCACGAACTGCCCGATCGTCGCTGCCTCGCCGGGGAAGTTCACCGCGCGCATGTTCTCGGTCTTGCCGGTCAGTTCGTTCGGATCGCGCGCGCTCGGGCCCGTGACCAGCACGGATTGCACGCTGCCTACCATCGCATCGCTGATCGCTTTGGCGCGTACGTTGAGCGTGTTCTGCAAGCGCGCCAGGCGTTCGTGCTTCACCGCATCGGGCGTGTCGTCGTGCAGGTTCGCGGCGGGTGTGCCGGGCCGGCGCGAGTAGATGAAGGAGAACGATTGATCGAAGCCGACGTCCTCGATCAGTTTCATGCTCTGCTCGAAATCAGCGTCGGTTTCGCCGGGAAAGCCGACGATGAAATCGCTCGACACGCAGATATCCGGGCGCGCCGCGCGCAGCTTGCGGATCTTTGCCTTGTATTCCAGCGCGGTGTAACCACGCTTCATTGCCGCCAGAATGCGGTCGGAGCCCGATTGCACGGGCAGATGCAGGTAGTTCGCGAGTTTGGGTACATCGCGATACGCGGCAATCAGCGCGTCGGAAAATTCCAGCGGATGCGAGGTGGTGAAGCGAATGCGCCCGATCTCGTCCAGTTGCGCGATCGCGCGGATCAGCAGTGCCAGATCGGCGATCGAACCATCGTGCCTTGGCCCACGGTACGCGTTGACATTCTGGCCGAGCAGGTTGATTTCCTTGACGCCCTGTTCGGCGAGCGCGGCTACTTCCGCCAGCACGTCGTCGAACGGCCGCGAAATTTCCGTGCCGCGCGTGTAGGGCACCACGCAGAACGAGCAATATTTCGAGCAGCCTTCCATGATCGACACGAACGCGCTCGGGCCCTCCGCGCGCGGCTCCGGCAATGCGTCGAACTTCTCGATTTCGGGAAACGAGATGTCCACCTGCGGGGTGCCGGAGGCGCGGCGCGCCTCGATCAGTTGCGGCAAACGGTGCAGGGTCTGCGGGCCGAACACCATGTCCACGTATGGCGCGCGCTCGACGATTGCCGCGCCTTCCTGCGATGCGACGCAACCGCCGACGCCGATCAGCAACTCCGGCCTGGCCTGCTTCAATTCCTTCCAGCGGCCCAGCTGCGAGAACACCTTGTCCTGCGCCTTCTCGCGGATCGAGCAGGTGTTGATCAGGATCACGTCGGCGTCGCGTTCGTCCCCCGTCAACTCCAGACCGTGCGCATCGGCCAGCACGTCGGCCATGCGCGAGCTGTCGTATTCGTTCATCTGGCAGCCGTGGGTTTTGATGAACAGCTTGGCGGACATGGTCGGGGGAACAGCGCGGATGGGCCGTCAAGTTTAGCTCAGCCTCCAGCGTCATCGCGGATGATGCCTGCCCCGCAAACGGGAGAGGCACAAAGCGTGCACCCCGGCACATATCCAGACTTGGCAGCAACCCCGTGCCGGCGCACACTCGGCGCCGTCATGGGCGCCATCATTCGCCAAGGGGCTGGCCGCAGCGCGCGGCATCTTCCCGTCGTCATTCGCTCGCCCCGGGCGATGCTCGCATTCGCCCTGGTTTCGGGGTTGCTCTGGTGCGCGTGTGCATCCGCGCATCCGGCGCTGTACCGCTGCAGTGGCACGCAAGGCGAGACGGTGTTCACCAGTCATCCGGATCAGTACAGGCATTGCGGCTTGATCAGCGATGCCACCATGTCGCCGCATCGCGCGAAGACGGTGCCGACCCATTTGGTCATCCAGTCAAATGACATTGCCATGTCCGGTACGGGCAATACTCCGGCCGTCGGCAATATCGCCATGTCCACTGCCGGACAAACGGCGGGACCGGAGACCGCGCGCGCGGCGAAGCCGAACCCGGCGGTCATCACGGTTACGCCGCTGCATGCCGAAAGCGCGCCGGTGGTGCGCAGCCTGCCATCGCCAGACGTCGACGTGTTGGCGATCGGCAAGCCCTGGCCAATGTCGGTGCTGGATGCGATCGCAACCGACTTGTTGCCGAAACTGCTTGAACCGCGCAAACCCGCGGCCGCCGCACCCGCGCGCTCGGCGCTCACACAGCCGGCGAACACCGTCGTCGCCGCGCCGGTCACCGTGTCCGCGACGATGCCCGCGCCACTGCCCGCGCCCAAGCACGGCGCGGTGTACAAGATCGCGCGCAGCGACGGCACCATCGAGTACACCAATATTGCCGCGCGCGCCCAAGGCACCAACGCGACAATGTTGTTCACCTATCTCATCCGCTGTTACGCCTGCAACGTGCACTCGAACGTGGACTGGAATACCGTGGCGTTGCACCTGAAGGATTACGATGACCAGATTCATGCTGCTGCAGCGAAAGCCGGCGTCGGCGAAGCGCTGCTGCGCGCGGTGATCCACGCCGAATCCGGCTTCAATCCGCGCGCGATGTCGTACAAGGGCGCGCAAGGACTGATGCAATTGATGCCCGGCACCGCAGCCGATATGGGGGTGAGTGATGCGTTCGATATTTCGCAGAACATCGGCGGCGGCGCGAAATACCTCGCGCAATTGCTGCACGATTTCAAAGGCGACGTGACGCTCGCCGCGGCGGCCTACAACGCCGGCGAAGCCGCGGTGCGCAAATACAACGGCGTGCCGCCGTACGACGAAACGCAGGTGTACGTGAAACGCGTGGCGATCCTGCGCGACCGTTATCTGAAAGCCTTGCATCCGACTGCGCTGGCGGCGGCGGGCGCGCAGTAAGGCCGTTGCGGGTTGGGGTGAGCGTTTTCTGCGAACCCAACGACTGTGCGAATGAATGTTGGGGTTCGCAAAGAGCTGCTCACTCCAACCTACGCGGGCTGTTAAACGGTTTCGCGGCATGGCCCTGATCATCGGAGAGAAAGCGATGAGCAATTGGAGCAAAGGGTGGCAGCTCATCGTTCATTCCTTGAACGTTTTCAGGGCCTACCCGTCCTTCCTTGTTCCCATATGTTTTGTCTGGATTGTCTACGCCTCAGGCATTCTTTATCTTCGATACAGTTATGCGTGGCATCTGTACGGTGCGACGCTGGATATAAGCGTCGTCTTTTTGTTCATCTTTGCTGTGTCCTTTCTGATTCTGATGTCCTTCACGACAGTCTTGGAGATGATTCGGCAGTTCGAGAGCGACAAGCCATCCTTCGGGAAAGTCGTTGGCAAGGTTGTTGGCAAGGACATGTTCAGAGTGCTGCCGCTGGCGCTCGTTTGGGCAATTATTTGGTTTGTGCTTACCCTCATCGAGGCGTTGCTTTCGAAATCAAGGAAGGACAATAGTGGCGATGACGCGCTTACAGCCCAAAATGCGGCGATAACGTTGGCGAATTACAGAAGCTTCTCCTTCAGCGAGGCCTTTGTCGAAGCCTTGCAGAAAGGTGTACGCATGGTGATGTTCCTGATCCTGCCCGCCATCGCATGGGAAAATCTGGGCGTGTTCAAAGCGACCAAAAAAGGACTTGCAGTATTGCGTGCGCACTTAGGCCTGTTCGGCAGCGGCTATGCCTTGACGTATGCCGCGGCTGCGGTCGCATTCCTTCCGGTCGCGATCATTTTTGAACTCGGAACGCGCCATCATGGCAATCCACCGCTCGTAAGCTTTCCGGATTACGTCTGGGTAGCCACGATCATCTACATGGGTTTTGCATGGAGCCTATCCATGTATCTCGAGCAGATGTTCATGGCGCAGCTTTACCTCTGGCACCTTAAGTGGGAAAGCGAGACAGCGAAGGCAATCAAGGAGGGTAAGCCGCCGCCCGTGTTCAATTCGGTGCTGCGGCCAGAGCTTCTGAGGAAGACACCTGGACTCTTTTCCGATGAAGAGGAAGGGAGCAGCGCAGTGAATCACGCATAGATCACAGCGAAACTTTCACCCCCGATCCCTCGCGCCGCTCGCCATCTCCGGCCTTCGCGCCAGCACCACGTCGGTGTGGAATGGCGCGCCATCTCGCAGGCCCGAGATTTCCACTTTCGTTCCCGGCTTGATTTCCGCTTCGCGATTGCGCAGGTCGGCGGGACTGATGATCGGGCCCTTGCCCAGTTGCAGCAGCACGTCGCCGGGTTGCAGGCCCGCCTTCGCGGCGGGGCCGCCGGGATACACGTCGGTGACCGTCGCGCCGCGCGCGGCCGCCGTGGGCAAGCCGGAGTTCGCCGCGACGGTGACGCCGGTGTAATCGGCGCCCAGCCAGCCGCGCACCACGCTGCCGTGCTCGACGATCTGCTCCAGCACCATCTTGGCGGTGCGCACCGGAATCGCGAAACCGATGCCTTCCGCGCCGACGCCGCGTTCCAGCATCGCGGTGTTGATGCCGACCAGTTGTCCGCGCGCGTCGACCAGCGCGCCGCCGGAATTGCCGGAATTGATCGCCGCATCGGTCTGGATGAAATCCTCGTACGGCGACAGGCTCAACTGGCGGCCGATCGCGCTGACAATGCCCATGGTCACCGTCTGGCCGATACCGAACGGATTGCCGATCGCCAGCACCACGTCGCCCACGCGCGGCAGGTTGCTCGCCGTGCGGATCGAGGGCAGCTTGCCGGCATCCACTTTCAGCACCGCGAGGTCGGTGTCGTTGTCGCTGCCGATCACGTGCGCGTGCGCGACGCGGCCGTCGTACAACATCACCTGGATATCATCGGCACCGGCGATCACGTGGTTGTTGGTCAGCACGTAACCGTCGGGGGTGAAGATCACGCCCGAGCCCAGGCTCTGCTCGCGGCGTTTCAGCGCCGGCCCGGCTTCGCCGCCGAACAGGCGTTGCATCAATGGATCGGGAAACACGCGCACCTGGCGCTCGGTGACAACTTTGTTGGCGTAGATGTTGACGACCGCGGGCGCGGCGTCCGCCACCGCATCCGCGTAGGAGACGGGACCGCTGTCGGGCGAAGCGGCGGGATGGTCCGCAACCGGCACGACCTGCGTCCGTGGTGTCTGCGCAGCCAGCCCCAGATCCGTGCGCAGGCGCGCGCCCAACCCCGGCCAGAGCAGGCCGATCACGAAGGCGGCGGCAAGGCCCGCCACCGCGAATTTCGCGACGAATGCAAATCTGTGGGCAATGCGCGGCATGCGGGAACTTCATTCCGTTCGCGTTGAGCGTAGCTCGCATCGCGAGCGGAGTCGAAACGTGTGACCCTTCGACTTCGGCCCGTCTTTACTCAAGGGTGGGCCTGCGCTCAGGGCCGAATGGGCTTTCTGACCGGGTGCAGACCGGCGGCATCGGGTATTGCCGGGGCATTTCCATTGTGCGCGGCGTAAGCGATCGTTAAACTATCACGATTTTGGGGCTGGGCAGTCCCGCCGTGCTGAACGAGTCAGGGGATGGCTCGCCGCAGCCGCGTGGATGTGCACGCCCAATCTTGAATCGTGTATCTGGAGTGCCTGATGGCGAGTGAAGTGATCGACAAGGGCCGGCGCAAGTTCCTGGCCGGCACCACCGCGGTGCTGGGCGGGATCGGGGTGGTCGTGACGGCGATACCGTTCATCGAATCATGGGAGCCGAGTGCGCGCGCGAAATCCGCCGCGGCACCGGTCACGATCGACATCGGCAAGGTCGAGTCCGGCCAGATGATCCGCTACGGCTGGCGCGGCCTGCCGGTATTCGTGGTCAATCGCACCAGCACGCAACTGGCCGGCCTGCCGGCGCAAGATGCGCGCCTCAAGGATCCGAAGAGCCAGAACACCGATCAGCAGCCAACCTATTGCCAGAACGAATATCGTTCGATCAAGCCGGAGTGGCTGGTGGTGGTGGGCATCTGCACGCACCTGGGTTGCGTGCCCGACTACAAGGGCGAAGTGAAGCCGGAGCCGTGGGATCCGGAATGGAAGGGCGGCTTCTATTGTCCCTGCCACAAGTCTCGTTATGACATGTCCGCGCGCGTCTATGACGGCGTGCCGGCGCCGGCCAATCTGGTGGTGCCGCCCTATCACTTCATCGACGCCACCCATGTGCAGATCGGCGTCGATCCGGCCGGAGCCCCGACATGACCGAGCAGGTGAGGATTCGACCGCGCAACCGCGTGCTGGCCTGGGTCGAGGAGCGCTTGCCGATCCTGTCGTTCACGGCGTCGCATACCACCGGTTACTACGCGCCGAAGAACTTCAATGTGATGTATTACTTCGGTTCGCTGGCATTGCTGGTGCTGGTCAACCAGATCGTCACCGGCATTTTTTTGACGATGAACTACAACCCGAGCGCGGCGGGTGCATTCGCCTCGGTCGAGTACATCATGCGTGACGTGGAGTGGGGCTGGCTGATCCGCTACATGCACGAAGTCGGCGCCTCGATGTTCTTCATCGTGGTGTACCTGCACATGTTCCGCGGGTTGATGTACGGCTCCTACAAGAAGCCGCGCGAGCTGGTCTGGCTGCTCGGCATGCTGATCTTCCTTACCCTGATGGCCGAAGCCTTCATGGGTTATGTGCTGCCGTGGGGCAACATGTCGTTCTGGGGCGCCAAGGTGATCATCTCGTTGTTCAGCGCGGTGCCGGTGATCGGCAACGCCCTGGTGAACTGGATCATGGGCGACTTCTTCCCGGCCGACGCCACCCTCAACCGCTTCTTCGCGCTGCACGTGATCGCGCTGCCGCTGGTGCTTCTGCTGCTGGTGGTGTTGCACCTTTCGGCGCTGCACGAGGTGGGCTCCAACAATCCGGACGGCGTCGAGATCAAGCAGAAGAAGGGTCCGGACGGACATCCGCTGGATGGCATTCCGTTCCATCCGTATTACACGGTGAAGGACCTGTTCGGGGTCGGCATCTTCCTGATCATCTGCGCCTTCATCATCTTCTTCGAGCCGACCGTCGGTGGCTGGTTCCTGGAACACGACAATTTCATTCCGGCCAATAATCTGGTGACGCCGACCGAGATCAAGCCGGTGTGGTACTTCACGCCGTTCTACGCGATCCTGCGCGTGATCCCGAGCAAGGGGCTGGGCGTGATCGCGCTGGCCGCCTCGATCATCGTGCTGTTTCTGGTGCCATGGCTGGATCGCGGCAAGGTGAAATCCATCCGCTATCGCGGCCTGGGCTACAAAGTCGCGCTGGGCCTGTTCGCCATCGTGTTCGTGCTGCTGGGTTCGATCGGCGCCGGCAAGACCACCGAATGGATTCCGGAAATCTTCGGGCCGAATGCGGACCTGACCACGATCGAGAACACCTTCGGCCGCATCCTGACCGTGCTGTATTTCGGATTCTTTGCATTCCTGTGGGCGTACACCTACTTCGGGTGGGAGAAGACCAAGCCGGTGCCGGAGCGGGTGACGATGGTTCAGCACTAGTACGCGTCCTGGGCGCGGGAAAGCAGCCAAGAGCCGGCATCCATGTCCAAAAGCTCCGTGGCTGCGCTTCTCACGAACAGCGGACGCGGTGGGGGTGAGCGGAGGATCGTTCGCCAAAACAACGCGCGACAGCGCGACTGAATTGCGAGTTTTGCCGATGAAAATGTTGAAGCCTCTATTGTGCGCACTGGTGCTGCTGGTTGGCACGTCGGCCGCTCTCGCCGAGGAAAGCCCGTATCCCAACGCCAACACAGGCATCGGCGATCAGGCCTCGCTGCAACGTGGCGCCAAGTTGTTCTTCAACTATTGCGTGGGCTGTCATTCGCTGAAGTACCTGCGTTATTCGCGCATCGCTTCGGATCTCGGCCTCAGCGAACAGCAGGTGATGGACGAACTGGATTTCACCGGCGCCAAATTCGGTGATGCGGTGGTTTCGTCGATGCCGGAAGCCGACGCGGAGAAATGGTTCGGCAAGGCGCCGCCCGATCTCAGCCTGGAAGTGCGCGCCAAGGGCGCCAACTGGGTCAGCGCCTACCTGCATTCGTTCTATCTCGACCCCTCGCGTCCGGTCGGCTGGAACAACACGGTGTTCCCGAATGCCTCGATGCCGTTCCCGCTGTGGGAATTGCAGGGCGTGCAGACCGCGGTGATGGCGCCGGCCAGGCCGGGTGAAGATGCCACGGTGGAGAAGCTCGAAATCAAGCAGCCCGGCAGCATGGACTCGGTGCAGTACGCGCAAGCCGTGCGCGACCTGACCTCGTTCCTGCAATATGCTTCGGAGCCGGCGGCCATCCAGCGCACCGAATATGGTGCGTGGGTGTTGATCTATCTGGCTCTGTTCACTTTCATCGCCTTTCTTCTGAAGAAGGAATATTGGAAGGACGTGCATTGATCGGAGCCGGTGCGTTCTGGCACATTCCGGGAGCGCGGGTCCGGAATCAAGGGTGGTTCTGAAAAAGGTAGCGAGGATAAGCAGGTTGAGCCGCCGGAGCGCCCGGGAATCGCAGTGTGCTCGACGCGCGACATACCGATTGGACATACCTACGGAATCGAATCAGGCCGGGCGCAATAGTTAGCAGGCCGCTCTAAGGGGAGATGCAGGCATGACCCAGAATGCTCGTTCGCGCTCGATCCTCACCCTCTTCACCGCGTCGGACAATGTGCAATGCCATCGCGTGCGCATGGTGCTGGCCGCCAAGGGTGTCGGTTATGACCGGGTCGATGTGCCGCACGGCAAGCCGCCCGAGGAATTGCTGGAATTCAATCCCTACGGTGATGTGCCGACCCTGCTCGATCGCGACCTGGTGCTGTATCAGCCGGCGCTGATTTGCGAATACCTGGACGAGCGTTATCCGCATCCGCCATTGATGCCGGTGGATCCGCTTTCGCGCGCGCGCCTGCGCCTTGCCTGCGTGCGCATCGAACGCGAATGGCTGGTGCAGATCGACGCGATCAATGCCGGCGGCCGTTCGGCCGAGCCGGCGCGCAAGCGCCTGCGCGACGGCTTGATGTCGGCGTTGCCGCTGTTCAAAGCTTCCAAATTTTTCCTCAATCCGGAAATGAGCCTGGCCGACTGCCTGGTCGCGCCCGTGATCTGGCGGTTGCCGATGCTCAATGTGGAGTTGCCGCGCGAGGGCAAACCGATTCTGGATTACGGCGAGCGGATATTCCGCGGCCAGGGTTTTGCGCGCAGCTTGACTCCGGACGAACGCGGCTTGCACGAGGCAAGCAATTAAAAGGCTGGTGCGCTCGACAGCTTGCGCTTCGGCTCCGCTATCATTGAAGCGACCGTCCATGGTGTCGCTTCCGATCTGCACCATGCCTCGCCCAGGGCTTTTGCAAGCAGTGCCAATGCAAGGCATCGCGTACGCGCAAATGTTCGACCGGCTCCGGCGAGGTGCGATCTGTATTTGCTCGTGACGCTTTCAACTCACTTGCCCAGATAATCGAAGTGGCTGAAGACCAACCCGCGATGACCTCCAATCGTCCGTACCTTCTGCGGGCGATTTACGACTGGATCAACGACAACGGCCTCACGCCCTATCTGTTGGTGGACGCGTCGTGGCCCGGCGTACGCGTGCCCGCCGGCGCGATCCGCGATGGGCGCGTGGTGCTGAACGTGGCGATGCGGGCGGTCGCCAACCTTGATCTGGGCAACGAGCGCATCCGCTGCATGGGTCGCTTCGGCGGGGTCAGCCAGGCGATCGATGTGCCGATTGCGGCGGTGCAGGCAATCTACGCGCACGAGAACGGGCAGGGCATGATGTTTCCGCAGGATGAGGAGTCCGAGGCGCCGGCGTCGTCGCCGGAGGCTCCGGGGCAGCCTCCGCCACAGCGCCCGTCGTTGCAGACAGTCACGGATCAACCCCGCGCGCAGCCGCCATCGCCGGACGAACCGCCGCCCAAGGGGCCGCCCAAATTGCGGGTCATAAAATGAGTTCGGGATGAACTCGTCCTGTGCAGCATGGGCGAGTCTTTGCGCGATGTGTTGAGTCGCCTTTCGCGCAGCGAAGCGCCGAAAGCCGGAGCCGCAGGCCGACCGCTTGGGCGCCATCGTTGCCCACTATGGGACACCGAGCCCGCTTTAATGCAGCGTTCTGCGCGCACGCGTGATCGGCACCACGTTGCCTTCGCCGGTCGCGGGAATTGGCGGTTGTCCGGGCGTGAAGTCCGCTGGGCGCCGGACCGCTGCGATGGGAGGGCTGGTGAGATACTCATCGCGCGTCGGCACGCTGTAATCAACCAGCCGATCGCCCACCATGGTAAGGCTGGCGCGATGGCGGTCGTCGCCCGCGTAGCTCAATTCGAACCGATAACTGCGCGCCAGCCGCGGACGCCCGCCGCGCAGCAGGGGCCGCAGCCGATGCAGTGCGACGCTCTGATCGAGCATCTGCGCACCGTACCGGGCGCACAGCCGACCAGCCTGGGCAATCGCCAGTTCGCGCGCGCGCATGGCCGCATACCAGAGCAGGCCGATGGCAACGCAGATGGAAAGCGGGAGCAGTGCTTCGTTCAAGAGATTTCAGATATTATGCGCGGCATTGTAAACAAGCGTGACTTTCGGCAGGGTCCATGCGCCGTTTGGGCCGCCGGTTCAGGGAAGAATGCGCGAAGGGAAGGGGCAAAGCAATGAAACTGGTTTTTGCGGGTGGCGAGCACGTCCCGGTGACTCTTGCGGACGGCGTTACCGTCGTGGGGGCGGCGGCTGACGCAGGCATCCAGTTGGCGCAGCCGGGCATCGCACCGCGCCATGCGCAAATCGAACGCCGTGGCGAGCGGGTGCAGTTGCAGCCTTGCGCCGAACCGGTGCGGCTTAACGGACGGCCGGTGCGGGATGCGATCGTGCTCAAGGCCGGCGATACCGTGGAATTCGCCGGCGTGCGCTGCCGTGCCGTCCACGCCGCAGTGGAAGCCGAAGTGGAGGATCGCAGCACGCGCATGCGCTCGGCGTTGCCCCGCTTCGTCCTGCGCGGGGTTTCCGGTCCCACCTTCGGCCGCAGCTTCGGGGTTGCCGGCGAGATGGTGTTCGGCCGCCAAGCCGATTGCGACGTGTGCATTCCGATCAGTGAAATTTCTCGGCGCCACGCGCGGGTCAAGCCAGGCGCAGAGGGCGTGCTGGTCGAGGATCTGGATTCGGCCAACGGAACTTACATCAACGGCAAGCGCGTGCGCAGCGGCACATTGCGCCCGGGCGAGGAGCTCGCGCTGGATACCGTGCGCTTCATGCTGCTGATGCCGGGCACCGAAGCCGTTCCTGCCAGCGCGTCCAGTGCCGCGCCATCCCGCTCCAGCGGTGTACGCGCGGTTGCGCTGATCGTTCTGGCATTGGCACTCGCGGCGTTGATGGCGTACTTCATCGGCACCTGGTAACAACCGGCACGTGAGCGGAGCGCGGCGGATCGGGTCCCGCACAGCCGTCATTGTGCAAACCGCATCGAGAGATCGATTGCGCGGATATTTTTCGTCAGTGCGCCAATCGAGATGTAATCCACCCCGCATTCGGCGATCGTGCGGACGCGGGCGAGATCCACGCTGCCGGAAACCTCCAGCGGCACGCGTCCGCCGGTGAGCGCCACCGCTTCCCGCAGCATTTGCGGAGCGAAATCGTCCAGCAGCACGCGATCGGCGCCCGCGCGCAGCGCCTGCGTCAGTTCCTCCAGCGATTCGACCTCGACCTCCAGCAGCAGATCGGGATGGCGCTCGCGCGCGGCCGCCACTGCTGGAACGATCCCGCCCGCAGCCGCCACGTGGTTTTCCTTGATCAGGATCGCATCGTACAAACCGATGCGGTGATTGGCGCCGCCGCCGCAGCGCACCGCGTATTTCTGCGCCATGCGCAAGCCGGGCAGCGTTTTGCGTGTATCCAGAATCACCGCGCGGGTGCCTGCGACAGCGTCCACGTAGTCGCGCGTCACCGTTGCGGTGGCGGACAGCGTTTGCAGGAAATTGAGCGCGCAGCGTTCCGCGCCAACCAGCGCGCGCGCTTTACCCTCGATAGTGCACAACGCCGCATCCGCGCCGACTTGATCGCCGTCCTTGCAAGACCACTCCACGTGGACATCCGCATCGATCGCGAAAAAACACGCCTGCGCCCAAGGAATGCCGGCGATCACCGCCGGCTCGCGGCAGACGATGCGTGCGCACCCGCGCGAAGCTGGATCGATCAGGTCGGCAGTCACATCACCGCTGCCGAAATCCTCTTGCAGCGCGCGGTGAACGTCGGCTTCGATGCTGGCCTGCGGCGGCGTTTCGAGCATGGCGACTTTCCCGGCGAATGCGAGATTGTCGCAGAAAAGATGTCGGGATTTGCCGAGCGCGACAATGACGCTGTCGCTCCGGAGGTCGCGTAGCGGCGCTCCGGGTCTCCTTCAAGACCCTTGTCTTTCCGCCTGCGCCTGCCGCAATCGCTCCACGATCGCATCCAGCGCGCGGTCGAACAGCGGCACCTCCTCCAGCACCAGCGCGCGGCCGTCGCGCACTTCGGCCGCAAGTTGTTGCAGGCTGCGATCGGCAACCTTCAACCCGCGCCGATTGACGAACAGGTACTTGCCGCTGATCGGGCTGATCCACGACAGCTTGGCGCGCTCGCTGGCGCCCGCTTCGTCCACGAATTCAATCCAGGCGCCGACCTTCAGCGCGCGTACCGCCTGCACCGATTCGAGATCGTCAACCGATATCGCGGCTTCGGTCGCGGGTGGCGTGTCGGACGGATCTTCGTCGAGAATCGTCTCCACCTGCGCTGGAATCGGCAGCAGTGCGGCCACGGTAGCTTCCGCGGCGGCGGTTTCCGCGGCTGACGCCGGCTCGTCACCCAGCTGACGACGCCAGAATTCATGCAGGTCGTCCAGCAGACGGCGCAGATCGGGTTCCTGGAAGGCGACCGTGGTCAAGCCGTGCCGCAGCGTCTTTTCGAGTGACGGCAGCAGGTCGCGCAGGCGCGCGCGGGCGCGATCGTCCGCGGGCGTTTGCGCGCTATCCACGAAATCATCAATGAAGCGCAATGCGGCATGGAACTCCTGCGACAGCTCGCCCTGGCGCAACAGCACCAGCACCAGGTAATTGGCCCATGGCCGGGTCAGCACGCCTTGCAATAGCGTGGGCAGCGGGCGGCCTTCGATCCGGGTGACAATCTCGCGCGCCGCGCGCCGCCGCGCCTCCTGCAAACGCTCGCGGCCACGCGCGGCCTCGGCTGCGCGTTGCTCGGCCAGATCCGCACGCTTGCGGTTGGTCTCGGCGAACACCGTGAAGTCCTCGAGCTGGCGTTCGAACACGCCGATGTCATCGTCGAAATCCACGAGCAGCGCTTCGACCACACCTTTGGTTTTGTCATAAAGACGACCGTCGCGATCGGACTCCTCCGACCAGCCCTTGGCGTTCTCGGCAAGCAGATCCAGCAGTTTGCGCGCCGGGTGCGAGGCGTGCGCGAACATGCGCCGATCCAGGATCGCCACCTTGAGATAGGGAATCTGCAGACGCGACAACAGCACCTGCATCGGTGCGGGAATGGTACGGTCCTGCAGGATGAACTCGAACAGCATGCCGACCAGATCGATGGTGTCCTCGTCGGCGCCGGAAACATGCGCGCGCGATTCGCCGGACAGGCGCTGAATCTGCGTCATCAATTCATCTTTCAGGCGCTGCACCATGCTCACCGCGGCGCCCGATTCGATCATCACCGGTTGTGCCGGCAAGGGCGCGGCTTCGCCTTGCAGCAATGTCAGCGCGCCGAGCAGTTCGGCGGGCGTGAGCGAGGCGATCGAAGGCCCACCACTCACCATGGGCACGATATCCAGCGTGCGCTCTTGTCGCCGCGATGCGAGTAATGCGGTGAGGGTGTGCATCAACTCCGCATGCAATCCGGCGGACTCGCTGGCCAGCGAGGAGCCCGCCGCCGTAGTCGAGGCCATCGCCGAAGCCGAAGCGCCTGTCGCGGCAGCCTTCGCGGCATCCGTGCCAGCAGACGCCGCGGTGCGTGTCACGACATGACGCAGGTGCGGCAGCACGCCGGCCTGCATCAACTGCATGTTGACGTCGTGATAGAGCGCGTCCAGGCCGGCCAGCACGTAACGTTCGAACAATTTGAGAACGATCAGCCGCACCTTGATGTCGACGTCGATCTCGCGCAGTGCGGCGCGAAACGCGGCGCTGAGCGCCGCCGGGCCAAGCGGATTGTTGCCGTCGTCAATATGGTGGCCACCACAAATCACCGCCAGCCGCTGGTTCAAGGCATGCAGCGGGCTGGAGAGGCGACCCTCGGCCTTGGCAACCATGCTGGCGAGCGCCAGCGATTCTTCCAATTCGCGGTCGTCCACCAATGACAGTTCGGCGCTGCGCGCGTTTGCATTGGCGCTGCTGCCGCGCGACGCGCGGATCTGACCGGTGGCGAATTCGTTGAAGTTGCGCGCGACCTGTTCACCGAACAGGCGTTCCAGCAGCGGCCGGCGCTTGCGCACCTCGCGCATCCCGTCGAAATACTGGGTTTGCGCGGCGTTGCTCTCGGCCTTTTCGGCGAGATCGAACAGCGCATCATCCACGTTGTCCAGCAGCGTGGTAGCGAGCTCGTGGCTGCGCTTCAAAGTCAGTGCGCGCACCGCGCCCAGCAATTCGCCGACGCGCTCGGTGCGCGGATCGCCGCGGCCAGTGAGCTCGATGACTTTGTTCTCGTCCGGGCGAAGCTCGTTGGGGGAGCTGGTCATGCAGCGCTGCCTTGGCGGGGCGTATTTGTTACAAAGTATGGCGGAGCCCCGTTGCCGAAACGTGACGGACGTCACAGTGCGAATGGCGGCCGGGACTGCCGCGCGCAGCGTGCGCGCGGGCGGGCTTAGTGCGGGAAATCCGGGAGCTGCAGGGTGCCGATGCCTTCGTCGGGCAGCATCACCGGGATGTCGTCTTCTATGCGGTAGGCCACCTTGCCGTCCATCGTGATCAGGCCCGCAGCCAGCGGATGGGCCACCTTCTCGCCGCGCACCGTATCCAGCGTGCCAGCCTGCACGGCGCGATTGAGCGCTTCCAGTTCCACCGCGCTCAGCATGCGCAGCGGGGTCTTGCTGACCGGGTCGCAAAGAATGTCCAGAAGACGCTTGTCCATGATCAACACTTCTCGGGTACGTGCAGGTTGAGGAACCTATCCGCTCCGCCATCTCCCCACAACCCCGCCGAACCACGGGCGGTTCCGCTGCCGCTTGACCCAGGGGCGAACGCCGTGGCGCGACCGAGGGATTCGCGGGTACGAAGGATCGAGCATCGAGGCTCGCGTACAATAGCCGTTTTGGGGCGATCCGACCATGATGGCCAGACAATCAACTCCGCGCGTCGGCGTGGTGATGGGCTCGCAATCGGATTGGGAAACGATGCAGCATGCGGCGGCGTTGCTCACGCAATTCCGCATCGCCCACGAGGTGCAGGTGGTCTCGGCGCATCGTACGCCGGACAAGCTGTTTGCCTACGCGGAAGCCGCCGCCGGGCGGGGTCTGCAGGCGATCATCGCTGGCGCCGGTGGCGCCGCGCATTTGCCCGGCATGCTCGCCGCGAAAACGCGCATTCCGGTGCTGGGCGTGCCGGTCGAATCGAAAACACTGAAAGGGCTGGATTCGCTGCTCTCGATTACGCAGATGCCAGCCGGTATTCCAGTAGGTGCGCTGGCGATCGGCAAGGCCGGCGCGATCAATGCCGGGCTGCTCGCCGTGGCGATCATTGCCTTGCAGGATGCCAAGGTCGCGAAGATGCTGGAGCAATACCGTGCCAAGCAAACTGCGCAGGTCTTGAAGAACCCGGATCCGCGGGTGCCGCAAACGCGGATACCCCCACCGCGATCCTCTTCGGCATCTCGGACAGGGGGACGCGCGCGCGGCACGCGTGGTTGAGGCGTCGCGTTTGCGGATTGCCAGGTAGTCGCGCGATCGCGCTGGATGTGCGGGTCGGCAAATTGCACCATGCTCGATACAGAAAAATCTCATGGCTGAAACCCATTCAACGATAGGCATCCTGGGCGGCGGTCAGCTCGCGCGCATGTTGGTGCTTGCCGGCGCGCCGCTGGGCGCCCGATTTCTGGTCGTGGACGGCGCCGAAGACGCATGTGCAGGGCAAATCGCGCCGCTGATCCGCGCCGATTGGCGCGCTTTCGATGCACTGGAAAAATTCGCGCGCGAGGTCGATGTCGCCACCTTTGACTTCGAGAACGTACCGGCCGAAACCGCGCAATGGCTGACCGAGCGCACGCAGGTGTTCCCGAATCCCCGCGCGCTCGCCATCGCGCAGGATCGCCTCGCCGAAAAAACGCTGTTCCGCGAATGCGGCTTGGACACGCCTGCATTCGCACGGGTGGATACGCGCGCCGATCTGGATCAGGCGCTGCGCCTCGTTGGTGCGCCGGCGATCCTGAAAACGCGCAGGCTTGGTTACGACGGCAAGGGCCAGTTCCGGCTGCGCTCGATCGCCGATGCGGATGCGGCGTGGTCCACTTTGGGCGCGCAGGCGCAAACACATGGGTTGATCCTGGAAGCGTTCGTGCCGTTCGAGTGCGAAGTGTCAGTGATCGCGGTGCGTGGCCGCGACGGGGATTTCCGCACCTGGCCGCTGACGCGCAACTGGCATGCGGAGGGGATCCTTTCCGCCAGCCTGGCGCCGGCCGCCATGGACGCTCGCCTGCAGACGCACGCGTTCGAGCTGGCGCGCGCGCTGGCGCAGAAGCTGGATTACGTCGGGGTGTTCGCGCTGGAACTGTTCGTGCGTGACGGCAAGCTGCTTGGCAACGAGATAGCGCCGCGCGTGCATAACTCCGGTCACTGGACCATCGAAGGCGCGCTCACTTCGCAATTCGAGAATCACGTGCGCGCGGTGCTCGGTTTGCCGCTCGGCGATACCTCCGCACTCGGCCGCAGTTGCATGCTGAACTGGATCGGTGAGTTGCCGGATGCGCGCGCACTGCTGCGCGAATCCGACGCCCACTGGCACGATTACGGCAAATCGCCGCGCGTCGGGCGAAAGGTTGGCCATGCGACGATTCGCGCGCGCGATGACGCGACGCTGGCGGCGAGTCTGCAGCGCATCGGTGCCGCGCTGCAACGCGAGGCGCAGGTTGAACCGGTGATACGCGCGTTGCGTGGATGATGCAGGAGCGGGCGCGCTGGCAACCTTGCTCGCAGGAGGGATCGCTGGCAGCCGTCCCTGGTGCATCTTCCCCTCGGCATTCTTGCCTCGTTCTTCCATGCCGCGCGATCTGGCTTTCTGCGTAATCGACCTGCTCGCAGGCTCCTACGTTGCATTCTCCCCCGAATGCTTGGCCACCATCGCGCCAATCAGCGCGGCCAGGTAGGGCAATGACTGCGCAGCCAGGATCAGCATCCACAACTGGCCTTCCAGATACTGGCCGCCGTAAGCCAGCGCCATGCCGAGGATCGCCAGCGCGAGCGCGATGGCCATCAGCAATTCTTCGCGCACGGATGAGAAAGCGCTCGGCTTCTTGAGCGTCAGGCGCCGGCTTTTGGCCGTGCGCACGAACACGCCCTGCTTCTTGAACAGGCCGCGCCAGATGCCGCGCGCAATCGCATGCGAAAGACCCATGCTGCCGATGGAGGCCATGATTGTCTCGCGCCAACTGCACGGCACGCGCGCGCGGAACAGCACAATGCCGAACACGGTTTTAGCGACGAAAAAGCCCAATACAGGAATCAGGAACAACTGCATCGGCAGGCTGAAGATGCCGGGAAAGGACAACATGCCGATGGTCCACGCCAGCGCCATCAGGGTGAACACCAGATGCAGCGCGTCGGCAAACCACGAGAACCAGCCGGTAAGGAAGTGGAAGCGCTGGCCGGCCGAGAGCGGGCCGCGCCGCACCATCCAGTTCCAGCGGCCTTTCAATATCTGCATGGCGCCGAATGCCCAGCGAGTGCGCTGCGATTTGTACGCGGTGAAATCCGCGGGCGTCAGGCCCTTGCCCATCACCTCGTCCACATACACGGTGTCGTAGCCGGCGTGCATCAGGCGCAAGCCGAGTTCGGCATCCTCGCAGATCGTCCATTCCGCCCAGCCGCCGGTGCCTTCGAGTGCCGAGCGCCGCACCATCGTCATGGTGCCGTGCTGGATGATCGCGTTGCGCTCGTTGCGATGATGCATGCCGATGCGGAAGAAGCCATCGGACTCCCAATTGGTCATGCGCCGGAACGCGTTGTGCTCGTAATCGCGGTGCGCCTGCGGGCACTGCACCACGGCGACTTTCGGGTCATGGAAATAGCCGGTCAATGCGGACAACCAGTCCGCGCGCACCACGTAATCGGCATCGATCGCGGCGATCACCTGCGCGCGCGGGTCGGTTTCCTTCAGCCCGTGATTCAATGCGCCGGCCTTGAAACCAGGCCATGGATCCAGATGGAAGAAGCGGAAGTGCGGGCCGAGTTTGGCGCAATAGGCTTGCACCGGTTTCCACACCTCTTCGTTCTTGGTGTTGTTGTCGATCACCAGCACTTCGTAATTGTGGTAATCGAGCGCAGCCAATGAATCGAGCGTGGCGATCACCATCTCCGGCGGTTCGTTGTAGCAGGCCAGATGAATCGAGACGAATGGCTGGGTTGCCGCGTCGTCCGGCGCAAGCAACCCGAAATGGCGCATCCAGCGCCTTCGCCACAACACTTCGGTGAACTCGAAACCGTTGATCAGCAGCACCGCCAGGATGGCCAACTGCGCCGGGAACAGCAACACCAGCATCGCCCAGTCCACGACATCCAGATAAAAGAAGAACGGCACCGTCGCCGACCACACGATGAGCGCGGCGGCAAGCTGGATAAGCGCCAGAAACACGAAACGTCCGGTCAACCTGAAGCGCGCGAAACGCCATGCGAACCACAGCATCGGCAGGAATGCGAGCAGGGCGCCGGCGGTGGCCTTCCACGGCCAGTTCACGTCTTCCAGCACCGGCCCGGAGAGCGGGAATTTGAGCTGGCGGTCGGCGCCGAACATGCCCCAGTACGCCTCCACACGACGCCCGCCCAGGTTTTCCTTCCAGGGCTGGTCGATCGCTTCCATGATGTAGTAATCGATGCCGTGCTCGCGCGCGACATTGAGCCACTGGCGCAGGAAGATCGCCTCATTGGCGATGGAGGGATTGGCGTATTCGAAACGGTCGCCGTTGGAAGGCCAGCCGATTTCGCCGATCACGATGTGCTTGTTCGGGAACAGCCGCTGCAACTGGTCGTAGCGCATCAGCGCCTCGCCGATCGCATCCTTGCGCGGCACGCCTTCCCAGTACGGCAGCAGGTGCACGGTGATGAAATCCACGTGCTGCGCGAGCTCCGGGTATTTCTCCCAGATATGCCAGGGCTCTGCGGTCGAAACAGGCTGGCGGATCGCGGCGCGCGCGCGATCGAGGTACGCCATCAGTTCCTGCGGCGACATGTCGTTGCGCAGCAGCACCTCGTTTCCGACCATCACCCGCTTGATGTCCGGCCAGCGCCGCGCCTGCGCGATCAACGCGGAAAGCTCACGCTCGTTGTTGTCGTCGCGGCGGTCGAGCCAGGCACCGGCCAGCACGTCCAGATCGTGCTGCATGGCGAGTCGCGGAATGGACGGGCTTTCCAGCGAGGAATAGGTGCGGATGCGGTGGGTGTATTGCGATAACAACGCGAGATCGCCGTCGAGTTCACTGTCGCTCGGATGGGTATCGTTGAACGGACTCTGATAGCGCTGATATGCGCTGAAGGCGAAACCCGAGACTTGGCCCCGCCAGGTTTCGACATGGGTCGGACGGTCAGCAACTCCCCACAGCACGAAATTCAACGCGGCAACCAGCAGCGCCAGCGCGAAGGCCGTGCAGAAGGCGAGCAGCCGCGGGTGGCGGCGTTCGTCGGCGGGTTGCGTTTTCAAGCTATTTCCCGGCGCGATCGGCGATCGCGCAAAACCCCCGCAGCTTAAGTCACCGGGGCGCGACGCTCAAACGGTGACAGCCCGCCGCTGCCGTGCCATTCAGCGCAGAGATACTCACAAATCCAAAGAGCAGGCCATGGATGGCCGTCTCGAAGTGAGCTTCACGCGCTGTCACGATGCCAGCGACGAAGCCGACCGCGCGAGCAAGGCGCGACTGTTTGAGCAGACGGATGTCGATCCGGGCTGCGAAGATCAGCGCAAGTGCAGCCCCTATCCGGCGCTACGCGCCACCACGGAGCTCTCGGCCATGGGTGGCGGCTTTCCCGTACGGGGAAAGGGGCTCATCGCGGGGCATCACGCCATCTGCGTGGAAGCGAAGTCCCAGTTCACCACGTTCCAGAACGCCTCGATGTACTTCGGGCGGGCGTTGCGGTAATCGATGTAATAGGCGTGTTCCCACACATCGCAAGTCAGCAGCGGGCGGTCGCTGCCGGTGATCGGCGTGCCCGCGTTGGAGGTGCTGACCAAGCCCAGCGAGCCATCCTGGCGTTGCACCAACCAGGCCCAACCGGACCCGAACGTGGTCGCGCCGACCTTGCTGAATTCCTCCTTGAACTTGTCGAAACCGCCGAAGGCCTTCTTGATCGCATCGGCCAGCTTGCCGGTCGCTTCGCCGCCGCCGTTGGGCGACAGGGAGTTCCAGTAGAAGGTATGATTCCATGCTTGCGCGGCGTTGTTGAACATACCGCCGGTGGCCTTGCGCACGATGTCCTCAAGATTCATGTCGGCGAAATCGGTGCCCTCGATCATCTTGTTGAGGTTGTCGACGTAGGCCTTGTGGTGCTTGTCGTGATGATATTCCAGCGTCTCGGCCGAGATGTGCGGCGCCAGTGCGTTGCGCTCGTAGGGCAGGGGGGGGAGTTCGATCGCCATTTCCTTGACTCCTTTCTTATGACGGAGATGAAGCCGCGCCCCTGCTACAATTGCAGTTCTCGGCGCAACGCCATCCAACATTCTAACCCAACGCCCATGGACATAAACGACCGCATCAAGAACACGCTCAGCGCACATCCGATCGTGCTGTACATGAAAGGCACCCCGCAGTTTCCGATGTGCGGCTTTTCCGCGCGCACCTCGCAGGCACTGACTGCCGCCGGCGCGGAATATTTCACGGTAAACGTGCTGGAAGATCCGGAAATCCGCGCCAACTTGCCGCGTTATTCCAACTGGCCGACCTTCCCGCAGTTGTACATCAACGGCGAACTGATCGGCGGCTGCGATATCGCACTGGAGCTTTACCAGTCCGGCGAATTGCAGCGCATGGTGCAAGAGGCCGGCAAGCTGGCCGCGAAATGAGTCTGGCCGTTGCGCATTTGCCGGACGGGTTCACGCCGGCCGCCGATGCGCTGAAAGCCCGGGTTGTCCTGATCACCGGTGCCGCTGGCGGTTTGGGCCGCGCGACCGCGCTGGCATGCGCGCGGGTGGGTGCAACCGTGCTGCTGGCCGGACGCAAACGTCGCGCGCTGGAGCAGGTGTACGACGCCATCGTCGCGATCCCGGATGCGCCGCAGCCGATCATCCAACTGATCGATCTGCTCGGCGCCACGCCCGCCGATTACGAATCGCTGGCCGAATTGATCGGGCAGGAGCTCGGCAGGCTGGATGGCATTGTGCACGCGGCGGCACGTTTCGACGGGCTGACGCCGCTGGCGATGCACAAGCCGAAGGAATGGGTGGAGGCGCTGCACGTCAACGTCACCGCTCCGTTTCTGCTGACCCAGGCTTGTCTGCCCTTGTTGCAGGAGCGCGCCGACAGCGCCACGGTGTTCGTGCTGGACGATCGCGAGCGCATGGGCCGCGCGCATTGGGGCGCTTACGGTACGGCCAAGGCCGCGCTGGAAGGCTTTGTCTCGATCCTGCACGAAGAGACCGAAGGCTCAAGCCTGCGCGTGCATGCGCTGCTGCCCGCACCGATGCGCACCACGTTGCGCCGCTCGGCCTGGTTTGGCGAGAACGCGGAAAACATCGCCACGCCGGAAGCCGCAAGCGATGCGGTCGTGTATCTTCTGTCGCCGCAGGCAATGGATGCGCGTGGCAAGGTGCTGGATTTGCGCGAATAGCGGATGGGGGATTCGCATCCGGTTTGACCGGAGGTGACGTTCTGCACTTCATCGTTCGGGGCCGCGCGCAGCGTGGAGCCCGGAACCCATTTTGATCTTGTACAAACTGCAAAAGCAAAATGGATTGCGGGTTCTGCACCCGATTGCATCCGGCGCAGCCCCGGGAATGACGACAAATGTTTGTTCCGGATCAGAGTCCCGCGGGGGCGCGATGGAAACCCAGATGACCACGCTGTCGGCCGGGATCCTGCTGTTCCTGATCCTGGATCCGCTCGGCAATATTCCGTTTTTCCTGTCGTTGCTGAAGCACGTGCCGCCGCAGCGGCGGCGCTGGGTAATGGCGCGCGAACTGCTGATTGCGTTGGCGGTGCTGATCGCCTTCCTGCTCGGTGGCCAATTCCTGTTGCGCGTGCTGCAACTGAAGCAGGAGTCGGTCAGCATCGGCGGCGGGATCGTGCTGTTCCTGATCGGCATCAAGATGGTTTTCCCGCCGCGCGATGGCGGCATCTTCGGGCCGGTCGGGCAAGGCGAACCGTTCATCGTTCCGCTGGCGATTCCCGGCGTCGCCGGTCCTTCCGCGATGGCCGCACTGCTGCTGCTCACCAACTCGCAGCCGGGCCGCACCGCGCAGTGGGGCGTGGCGCTGTTTCTCGCCTGGCTTGCGACGGCCGTGATCCTGCTGTCATCCACCTATCTGTTCCGCTGGCTGGGTGAGAGCGTGTTGACGGCGCTTGAGCGATTGATGGGTATGCTGCTGGTCGCGTTGTCGGTGCAGATGGTGCTGAGCGGCATCGGCACCTATTTGCATCCTGGATGATTCCGCTGCAGCGCAATGGTTCGGCTTTGATCCATTCTGAAAGCGCGGCCGGAGATGGCCGCGATTACGCGCAGGGATGGCGCCCAATGAGGAAGCCCGATGAACGACGCACACCCCCGCACGCCCCCGCAAACCGTCAGCGCACGCATCGTGCCGGCCGGCACGCTGGATGTGCTTTCGCGCAACGAGATCGCGCGCTTGCGCGATGCCAGCGCCGCGGGTCTGCACACCCTGCTGCGTTCGTGCGCGCTGGCGGTGTTGACCTCGGGTGACGTGCACGACGATGCGCGCACGATGCTGGATCGCTATCGCGATTTCGACATCCAGGTGCTGCAGCAGGATCGCGGCATGCAGTTGGAACTGATCAACGCGCCGGCGCAGGCTTTCGTGGACGGCCGCATCATTCGCGGCACCAACGAACTGCTGTTCGCGGTGGTGCGCGACATCGTGTACGTGTCCACGCAGCTTGATGCCGGCCAGTTCGACCTGGGCGACAGCAGCGGCATCACCCATGCGGTATTCGACATCCTGCGCAACGCGCGCGTGCTGCGCGCGCGCGCAACGCCCAATCTGGCGGTGTGCTGGGGCGGGCATTCGATCTCGCGCGAGGAATACGATTACAGCAAGGAGGTCGGTTACCAGCTCGGTCTGCGCGGCATGGATATCTGCACCGGTTGCGGGCCGGGCGCGATGAAAGGGCCGATGAAGGGCGCGACCATCGCGCACGCCAAACAACGCCATTTCAAAAACCGCTACATTGGCCTGACCGAGCCCGGCATCATCGCGGCCGAGTCGCCCAATCCGATCGTCAACAATCTGGTGATCCTGCCGGATATCGAGAAGCGGCTGGAAGCTTTCGTGCGCATCGGTCACGGCTTCATCGTGTTTCCCGGCGGTGTCGGTACCTGCGAGGAAATCCTGTATCTGCTCGGAATTCTGCTGCATCCGGAAAACGCGCGCGTGGCGTTTCCACTGGTGTTCACCGGGCCCGCGGTGGCCGCGCCGTATTTCGAGCAGATCGACACCTTCCTGCGGCTGGCGCTGGGTGACTCGATCCGTCAGCGCTATCGCATCATCACCGATGACCCGATCGAGGTGGCGCACGAAATGAAGCGCGGCATCGAGCGAGTGCGCCAGCAACGCATCGATCAGCACGATGCGTTCTTCTTCAACTGGGCGCTCAAGGTGCCTTACGAGTTTCAAGTGCCGTTCCAGCCGACCCATGAGAACATGGCCGCGCTCGATCTGCACGCCGGACGCGATCCGCATCTGCTGGCCGCCGACCTGCGCCGCGCGTTCTCGGGAATCGTCGCCGGCAACGTCAAGGAAGAGGGTCTGCATCAGATCGACAAGAAGGGGCCGTTCGTGATCAACGGCGATCCGGCGATCATGCAAGCGCTGGATGCGCTGCTGCGCGGTTTCGTCGCCCAACACCGCATGAAGTTGCCCGGCCGCGAGTATGTGCCGTGTTACAGGATTGCGGGTGCGAAAGAGCCGATGAGGGCGTGACGCCCTGATTGCTTTGACACGATAGCAAAGGGCCGCGATAATTTGCGGTTCCCGGCTCCAAAGCGACCCGAATGGCCGCCGACGGAGAATGTTCCAGGGATGGTTTGCCGGCGGAAGTTTCAGTGTGCCCGAATAGCTCAGCTGGTTAGAGCACTAGACTGTTAATCTGGGGGTCGTTGGTTCGAGTCCAACTTCGGGCGCATCCCGGTTTCGACACTTGCCCGCCATGCGGGCATTTTTGTTCGGGCAACCGCGGCGTGCGGTGCACAGCGACCCGGCGGCAGCCGCGCTGCGGCTGTCTGACGGCGGCCAAAACCGGGCCGCATGTGCATGGAAGATATACGAGCCCGCGGCGGGTGCGATCAGAACATTCCGGCCATGCAGACGCCGAACGAGCTGACGGCAAGCCCCAGAGCCAGCACCGTGATCAGTGCGCGTTTCATGGTCTTCCCTCCCATCTCAGTGCCAACGCCATGTTGGCTGAGGTTGGAGCTTCAAGAAGTGTGCCACTGCCGAAAGTCATGGCCCGCAAGCCGTGCCGCGTCGCGCGATTCCAATCTTGAACAATTGTGACGTGGCTTGACAGTGCTCAACCGGCGTCCTGCAGACACGTGCGCAGGTGATCCGGCTGTGCATCGGAAACGCGCACGCGGCCGGAATTGGCGATCACCACCGAGCGGCCTGCGTGCGTGTCGCCGATATGGCAGATGGTCAATTGCGCATTGCTGCCCCCGGCGCTGCCATCCGGGCGGAACACGACGCGCGGACGACCGCGGCTGGCGACGATGCGCATGCCGCTCGGCATCGCGTTGAACACCGCAAGCGGCCCGGCGCCTTTGTCGGGTTGATCATCGTGATCCACGTCCGTTGCGATCAGCCAGCCGTGTTGCCAATCGACGCCCGCTGAACAGTCCTTGCCATTGGAACTCGGGCAAACGATGACGTGCGTGTCGCGCATGATCGCGCTTTCGCGCGCGTGCATCAGGCTGGCTTCCAGCGCGCCTTCGGCTGATTGCTGGTGTGCGCGCGCCAGCATCGAGCCGAGCGCAGGCATGCCGATGACAGCCAGGATCCCGGCAATGCTCAGCACCATCAGCAGTTCGATCAACGTGAATCCGCGACTGTGCGGACGCGATGAAGCATGCATGGCCGTTCCCCAACGGTGGGCGAAGGGGAAATGGTCGTTTTATCGTGCGTTGCGCGGCAGCGGCGCGAATCGCTGCTGCGTGTCGGCGGATGCCTACGCGGCGTGTAGGCGCCGATGTAGTAGTCGAGTTGAATTCTCTTCAACCGTTCGTGCTGAGCCCTTCGACAAGCTCAGGACAGGCTGCGCTTGCTGGCAAGCGAAGTCGAAGCACATTGCGGCTTGTCCTCGGCTTCGGCGCTACGCGCCTACACCCAGGCGAACGGATTTCCGTCAGGCCGCCATGGCCTCGCTCACCTGTTGCGCAATATCAGCGCTCGCATGGCCGCCTGCAGGCAGACTCCTACTTGCTCGACGATGCGTCGGCCGAGGCGATCAGGCCGGACACCTGCCGCATATCCGCCAGCTTCTGCGCTTCCGCCGAGGCACCGGCGATCAGCTTGGCGGCGGCGTCGAGAGCCGCCTTGCGTTGTGCGCGACCTGGCGCGTCCGCGGATGATGCTATCGCGCTGACATACAAGGCGTAAGCGTAGTCGTGGCGCAAGGTGGTGCCGTGCGCGCCGGCCTTTTGCTCGCCTTCGTAATACGCCAGCGCGGGTTGCAGGGCCTTTTGCGCTTCGTCGTTGCGGCCTTGCATGGCCATCGAATGGGCGAGAACGGATTGCGCGCGGGAATTCTTGATTTGCGGGTCGGCGTCCGAGGTCGAATTCGATGGAATGGCAAGCCATCGGCGCGCCAGCGTTTCGGCTTGGCGGTAGCGGCCGAGCCGGAGAGCCGCTATCGCCGCAGTGCCGAGATTGCTCCTCAAAATATTGTCTCGAATGTATGAAGAAATAACATCGCCCGCCGGAACCCTCACCGCATCCACGCGCGCAACTTCCGCCGTGACATCGGCCAGCGCGGCCTGTGGCGCGCCTTCGGCCAATTCCATGCTACCGCGTACTGCTTGTTCGTCGTTGGCCATAAGCTCACGACGCGGACTGTCCTGTGCTGACTGGGCAACGACCTCGCTGATGTCGCGAGCGAAAGATCGCACCGATTGCGCGGCTGCCGCCGAATCGCCGATCTGCGCTTGCCACTGTACAAGCGGCAACCATTGAACAAACAAGATCGGCCCCAAACTGGAAGGTCGCCGCGGGTCCTGCTCCAGTGCCAGCAGCGAGCGCTGGGTGGCGATCGCCTGCGCAATCTCGCCGCGCTCGAACTGCAAGCCGGCGACTTGGCTAAACCCGACCGACCAGCGCTGCCATGCGCCGAGATCGGAAGGGTTGAAGCGCACTTCGTCTGCGCCCGCCTGCACCGTCTTGTTGGCGTAGTCGGCGATGGCTGCGTCGTCGTGCTGGCGCACGGCCAACTGCCCGAGCAACTCCGCCGCCCAGGAACGGTCGGCCAGGGCGTGCAGGTCACCGGGGCGTTTCACCAGAATCTTGTCGGCCAGTTCGTAAACCTGCTGTTCGAGCTTTTGCGCCTCGGCGACACGGCCGAGCGACAGCAAATGCCGCGCTTCGGAATCGGCGGTATCGGCATAGGACGACGTCGCATCGAGATTCGACAAATCCAGCGCACCCAGGCCCACCAGGATTTTGCGCGCTTCATCGCACATTGCCACCGCTTTTTGCATCGGCTGGGCATGGCTGAAGACATTCAAGGTGTCCGCGTACAACTGTCGCACCCGCCGCGACGGATGCGGCGCATACACCAGCGGCCGCAGCAGATCGGCCGCTTGGCGCATCTCCTCTGCGGTGCCGCGGCCATTGCCTCCTCCCACGATCGAGAGATAGCCCTCGTTTTCCAAAACCAGGGCCAGGCCGTAAGTAACCGCCTCGCTGTGGTTTCCGGAAGCGCGCAGCTTTTCGAATACCGCTTGCGCCTCGCCGAA
>DATNFU010000051.1:0-95239 GCA_035606235.1 Rhodanobacteraceae bacterium | reverse complement strand
GTCTGGCATGGAAGCTGCACGATTTCGTTCGAGCTTCCGCTCGTCTGGCCGGCTGGCCAGGGAGGCGGACCGCAAGGTCCGAACAGGGGCTTTGAGCTTCAGGGGCATCCCACGGTTAGCTAGCCAACAGAGTCAAGAGAGGAAACCACCATGAAAACGATGCAGAAAGGCTTCACCCTGATCGAGTTGATGATCGTGGTCGCGATCATCGCCATCCTGGCCGCGATCGCCATCCCGGCCTATCAGGATTACGTGATTCGCTCGCAGGTGTCAGAAGGCCTGTCGCTGGCCGATGGCTCCAAGACCGCGGTCGCGGAGTTCTACAGCAATAATGGCAGAATGCCGACGAATAACGCTTCAGCCGGTCTAGCTACGGCTTCGTCGATCAGCGGTAACTACGTCAGTTCGTTGACGGTCGGCACCAGCGGCCTGATTACGGTGGCGTATGGCGGTCCCAAGGCCAACAAGGCGATCACCACTTCGTCCCAACTGCTGCTGTCGCCCATCACGAACAAAGGGAGCACGCAGTTCACTTGCAAGGCCGGCACAAGCATGCCGTCAAAGTATCTGCCGTCAGCTTGCCGTTGATAGCCAGCGTTTTTGCAAGATGAAAGAGGGCCGCGCAAGCGGCCCTTTTTTTTTGAAAATGTCCGATCATGTTCACGCGATGCTTTATGCTCGCGCCGACCATGGCTTGCCGTCGTAAATCGTGATTGCCAGAGAGTTCGTACGGCACGCCCGTGCGCGGCCGATGATCGCGCATGCCGCAGCATTGATTATGCTGCTGATCGTCGCTTGGCTCGTGTACCACCCGGGACTCTCCGGCGATTTCCTGTTCGACGATTTTGGTAATCTGCCGGCGATCGGCGCAACCGGTCCAATAGATCACTGGGCCACGTTCTGGCGCTACATCACTTCCGGTACTGCCGATCCGACTGGCAGACCGCTGACCTTGTTGTCATTTCTGATCGATTCCCGCGACTGGCCGGCCGGCCCGCGTACTTTCAAAATCACCAATGTCCTGCTGCATCTGTTGAATGGCGCATTGCTTTGCGGGGTATTGCTGAAACTGGGCCGCGCGCTTCGGCTCTCACCATTGCAAGCACGCATCGCATCCTTGTTCGGTGCCGGCGCCTGGCTGCTGCATCCGTTGCTGGTGTCGACCACGCTGTACATCGTGCAGCGCGAGGCAATGCTGCCGGCAACTTTCACCCTGCTCGGCATATTCGGCTGGATTGCATCGCGTGATGCGTTGACACGCGGAGATGTTGCACGCGGATTGAGCGGCATGGTGCTGGCCGCGTGGGGATGCACGCTGCTGGCTATGCTGAGCAAAGCTAATGGTGCATTGCTGCCGCTATTGCTGCTGCTGATCGAATGGATTGTGCCGGCATCCGATCAACCGGTATCGACCGCCGCTACGCAACGACTGCGCAAACGCGCCATTGCCGTTTTGCTGATTCTGCCAAGCGTGCTGTTGGCGCTATGGATGCTGTGGGCGATCCCGGCCGACGTTCGTGGCGCCGCGCAGATTCGCGACTGGACGGTCGGACAGCGCCTGCTGACTGAACCACGCGTGCTCGTAGATTACCTTCGCCTGTTGTTTGTCCCGCACGCGCATTCCAGCGGGCTGTTCAACGATGCGTTCCCAGTGTCGGTCGACTGGCTGCATCCGGTGACGACGCTGCCGAGCAGCGTGCTGGTACTGGCGCTGATCGGGGTCGCCTTCGCATTGCGTGGAAAATATCCGGCGATCGCGCTGGCACTGCTGTTCTACTTTGCCGCGCAATTGCTGGAAAGCACGTGGATTCCGCTGGAGCTTTACTACGAGCACCGCAATTATCTGCCGGCAATGCTGTTGTTCTGGCCGATAGGGATCGGGCTCGGCGCCCCCGGCGCGCTTCGCTGGCTGCGCAGTTTGGCGGCGACCGGCGTTTTGTGTTTCCTTGCTGTCCTCACCTTTCAGCGCACCTCATTGTGGGGCGACGGCTATCGTCAGGCGCATATCTGGGCGGCCATCAACCCGGATTCAGCCCGCGCCCAAACCAGTGCCGCGCAATACGATCTCGCCCACAATCGGCCGCGACTGGCTGCCGCGCGCCTGCGCAATGCACTGCCGGCGCATCCGCACGACCTGCAGATTGCGGTGAACCTGATTGGGGCCGAGTGCCGCTTGAATGCGCTGCGCCCGGCAACGCTGACGGCTGCGCGGCGCGCCCTGGGGACAACCAAGGTCGGCGGAGCGCTCGGATTCGATTGGTTCAACAGCTCCATTGCGATGGCAAAGCAGCGGACCTGCCCGGGTCTGGATTTCTCAGCGGTGCAGTCGCTGTTGGATGCCGCACATGACAACCCGAACTGGCGCGCGCTGCCCGGGAGACAACAGGATCTCGCCCATTTGCAAGGCATGCTGGACCTGGCGGACGGCGATCCTGGGCAAACCCTGCAATATTTCAATCGTGCACTTGCTTTCGAACCGCGTCCTGATACGGCGCTTGAACAAGCGGCGATCCTGGGCGCGGCTGGCTATCCGCGGCTTGGACTGGCGCACCTGGACTACTGGCGAACGCTGCCGCCGCCGCAAGAGCCCGCAACCGGCATGCCATGCATCCATTCATGGATATTGCGCGAACAGCATTACTGGCAACACGAATCCGAACGACTGCGCGCGACGCTGCATGCCGATGCCGCCGCGCAATCGGCTAGAGTGACCGCTCTCAAGGATAGTTGATCGCATGCGCCTCGGCTCCAAAACCACGACATTGCTTGTACTCGCGCTCGCCTTGCTGGTGACTGCGCTGGTGTACTTGCCGGGCCTGGCCGGCGGTTATGTATTCGATGATTTCCCCAACATCGTCGACAATGCCGGCATCCATGTCACCCATTCCACGCTCGCTGCGTGGGCCAACGCGGCATGGGCTTCCCCGGCCAGTGAACTGCAACGCCCGCTGGCATCTTTGACCTTCGCCGTCAATTGGTTCTTCGCCGGCGCTGACCCCGGTCCGATGAAGGCCGTCAATCTCGCCATCCATCTGCTCAACGGTCTTTTGCTGTACGCCATGTTGCGCCAACTGCTGCGCGCTTGGCGGATTCAACGTGGCGATGAGGCAATTGATGAGGCCGCCGCGCATCGACTCGCACTGCTCGTAGCCACAGGCTGGCTGCTGCTGCCGATCAACCTGATGGCGGTGTTGTACGTGGTGCAGCGCATGGAAAGCTTATGCCAAGTGTTCGTTCTGGCCGGCTTGTGGGCGTATCTAAGCGGCAGGTGCAGGATGTTGCTCGCCAAGGATGCGCGCGGTGAACGCTCCGGTTTTATCTTCGCGACGCTCGGGTTGGTACTCGGTACCGGTATCGGCTTGCTTTCGAAGGAGTCTGCGGTGCTGCTTCCGGTATACGCATTCCTGGTGGAATGCACACTGCTGGATTTCGCTTCCGCGAATACGCCGCGCGATCGGCGCATCGGCTGGCTGTATTTCTTTGTGCTATTCCTTCCGGCGGCGTTGGGGCTCAGCTGGTTGTTGCCGCACGTGTTAAGTGCCGCTAGCTGGGACGGCCGCAACTTCACGCTGGGCGAGCGCCTGCTGACCGAAGCACGCGTGCTAGTAAAGTATCTGCGCTGGACGGTGCTGCCCGATCCGTCCACCCTCAGCCTGTACCACGACGAGATGCCGCTCTCGAAAGGGCTGTTCACGCCGTGGACAACGTTGCCAGCAATCCTGCTTCTCACCGCGTTGCTGGGTGTGTCGGTCTGGTTGCGCAAACGCCGCCCACTGATCGCACTCGGCATTCTGTGGTTCTTCGCCGCACAGCTACTGACAGCGACGGTGATTCCGCTGGAGCTGGTATACGAGCATCGCAATTATTTCGCCTCGATCGGCGTGCTGCTGACGGTGTTCTCGCTCCTGCTCGGCTTGCGCAAATCGATCGCGCTGCCGATCGTACGCGGCGCACTAGCGGGTGTGTTGCTGCTGTGGTGCGCGGGAGTAACCTACCTGCGCGCGCAGGACTGGTCGAATCCACTGCGTTTGGCATTGGCAGAAGCCAACCGCCATCCCAACTCGCCGCGCGCCAATTACGAAGCGGGACGGCTGCTTATCATCGCCACCGACTACGCACCCTCACCGGCGCTGGAAAAAGCCAAGCTCTATCTGCGTCGCGCAGGCATGACTCCCGGAGCATCCACGCTGCCCGAGCAGGCGCTGATCATGATCGCCACGCACGAACACAGCGCCGACGACATCGCGGTCTGGAACGAAATGATTACGAAATTGCGCGACCAGCCAACAACGCAGGAAGATATTTCCGCATTGATTTCACTGACCCAGTGTCGCGTTAAGACTGATTGCCATTTCGATACCAGCCTTCTGCAACGCGCCTTCGAGGCCGCATTGTCGCGGCCCAATGCGATCGCGCGGCTGCACGCGGCCTATGCGGATTTCGCCAGTGATTTGTTGCACGATGACGCACTGGCCATTCGCGCCATGCGCGATGCCGTGCGCAAGGCGCCGAGCGAACCGGCCTATCGGGTTCAGCTCGCGCACTGGCTTGCCATCCATGGCTTGACCCAAGAAGCGGTGCAAGAGATTGACGCCTTGCGGCGGATGGACAGCCTGGGTCGACTGGATTCGCAGATAGCAACCTTGGAACTGCAGGCGGAGCGAGGCGGCCCGCCGTTGGCACACTGACAAATCGCATTTGATGACATCATGTGAAGCAGTAGCCGCGAGCGGCGAATCTCCGCAACGAACCGTCCGCGTAGCAAACTTCATGTTGGCATCCAGCAAGAGCCGCACCTATCCTCAGCACTGCCCGATCTTGCGGAATCTTCGATGAAACGCGCCCTGATATCTGGAATCACCGGTCAAGACGGTGCTTATCTGGCGGAATTCCTGCTTGCCAAAGGTTACGAGGTACACGGCATCAAGCGACGCTCGTCATCATTCAATACCGAGCGCATTGATCACCTTTACCAGGATCCGCACGATCCGGCTCGGCGCCTGTTTTTGCACTACGGCGATTTGACCGATGCCACCAACCTGATCCGAATCATCCAGCAGGTTCAGCCTGACGAGATCTATAACCTCGGCGCGCAGAGCCACGTTCAAGTTTCGTTCGAGACGCCGGAATACACCGCAAACGCGGATGCGCTGGGTGCATTGCGACTGCTGGAAGCGATCCGTATCCTCGGGCTGGAGAGCAAGGCACGGTTTTATCAGGCGTCCACATCCGAGCTGTACGGCAAAGTGCAGGAAACGCCCCAGTGTGAAACAACGCCGTTCTATCCACGCTCGCCCTATGGCGTAGCCAAACTGTATGCCTACTGGATAACCGTGAATTATCGGGAGTCCTATGGCATGTACGCATGCAATGGAATCTTGTTCAACCACGAATCGCCGATGCGCGGAGAAACCTTCGTCACCCGCAAGATCACGCGCGCACTCTCGCGCATCCATGCCGGACTCCAGGATTGCCTCTATCTCGGCAACCTGGACGCGCGCCGCGACTGGGGCCACGCGCGCGATTTCGTTGAAGCGCAATGGCTGATGCTGCAACAGGAGCAGCCCGAGGATTTCGTGATCGCAACCGGTATGCAGCACTCGGTGCGGGAATTCGTCGAACGCTCGGCCGCTGCGGTCGGCATCGGCATCGAATGGAAGGGCTCGGGTGCCGCACAATATGGCTTGATCGGCGATGCGCCGGCAGATTCCGCCGCGAAGCCGGGCCAGAAGATCGTGGCAATTGATCCACGCTACTTCCGCCCAGCGGAGGTGGACACATTGCTGGGCGATGCGAGCAAGGCACGTCGTCAGCTCGATTGGAAACCGCGCTGCGATTTCGATCAGCTGGTGCGGGAAATGATGACGGCCGATCTGGCCATCGCACGTCGCGACGCGCTGGTCAGCAACGCGGGCTATCCTTCCCTCAAGCACCACGAATAACCCGATGGATATTCATTCCCGCATTTATGTCGCCGGCCACCGTGGCCTGGTGGGTGCGGCGATCGTGCGCAGGCTCGAGGCGGAAGGTGCCGACAAGTTGCTGCTGCGCACCCACGCGGAGCTCGACCTTACACGGCAAGCTGATGTCGAGCAGTTCTTCGCCGAACGGCGCCCCGAATACGTGTTTCTCGCGGCAGCCAAGGTCGGCGGCATCCACGCCAACAATACTTATCCTGCAGAATTCATCCAGCAAAACCTCGCAATCCAGACCAACGTGATCCACAACGCGTGGAAGCACGGCACGAAGAAGCTGCTGTTCCTCGGCTCCTCGTGCATTTATCCACGGGACTGCCCACAACCGATCAAGGAGGAATACCTCCTCACTGGCCCGCTTGAGCCAACTAACGAGGCGTATGCAATCGCGAAGATTGCCGGCCTGAAAATGTGTCAGGCCTACCGGCGCCAGTACGGATTCGATGCGATCTGTGCGATGCCGACCAATCTCTACGGACCGGGCGACAATTATGACGCCCAGAATTCGCATGTCGTGGCCGCGCTGATCCGGCGCTTCCATGAAGCCAAGATTTCGGGCGCGAAGGAAGTGGTGATCTGGGGCACCGGAACGCCGCTGCGCGAGTTCCTGCACGTGGATGATCTGGCCGATGCGGTGGCGTTCCTGATGCATAGCTACAGCGAAGATGCACCCATCAACATCGGCTCCGGGCAGGAAGTGAGCATCCGGGAACTTGCCGCCTTGGTGGCGAAAACCGTCGGGTTCGAGGGTTCGCTCGCGTTCGACACATCCAAGCCTGACGGTACGTCGCGGAAAAGACTGGATTCCTTGCGGTTGGATGCACTGGGCTGGACTTCCCGCACAGGACTGAAGGAAGGCCTCGCCGGCTCTTATCGCTGGTTCGACGACTCCGAACGCGCCAGCGAACTGACACGCATCCCGCGATGAGTTTCGAACGCACCAAGGATTTGTATCGTTCCGTCAGAGCCTGGGTGCAGGGGCGCGATGCCCATGACCGCACGCTGGAACTGGTCGGCGCGACTCTTGCCGAACAGATGGCGCAGAAACAAGGTGTCCGCTCGCTACATGATGTCGAATTCCGCGTGTTCTCCCAGTTCGGGGACGATGGAATCATCCAATGGCTGATCAGGCAACTGCCGGATCTGCCAAAGCGCTTCGTGGAGTTCGGCGTCGAGGATTACTCGGAATCGAACACGCGGTTCTTGATGATCAATAACAACTGGCGCGGATTGGTGATGGACGGCTCTGCCGCCAACATCGCCCGACTGAGACGAAGGAAATGGTTCTGGCGCCACGATCTGACTGCTGAAGCACAGTTCCTCACGCGCGAAAACGTGGATTCCCTGATTGCCGGATGGCTCGATGGGGAGCCACTCGGGCTGCTGCACATCGACGTGGATGGAAATGAATACTGGTTATGGGAAGCGGTCCGTTGTGCATCGCCGGCAATCGCCATCCTTGAATATAACGCGCTGTTCGGCTGCGACCGCGCAATCACGATCCCCTACAGACCAGACTTCCGCAGGTTCGCCGCGCATTATTCCGGCCAGTATTTCGGCGCGTCGCTTGCCGCGCTTACGTCACTGGCGCAGAAGAAGGGCTATACGTTCCTGGGCTGCAATAGCGCTGGCAACAACGCCTATTACGTTCGCGATGACTTGCTCGCCGCGGAGCTGGCAGCGGTTTCGGCACGTGCCAGATTCGTGGAACCCGCGTTCCGGGAGAGCCGCGACAGCACTGGCAGACTCGATTACCTGTCCTATTCTGAGCGGCAAAAGCTGATCCGCGGACTACCTGTGGTGAATGTGTTGAGCGGCAAAAACGAGAATTTCTGATGGGCCTCGGCACGCCGCGCTCGCAGACAAACGGCTGGCGCGACTTCGTCGGAATCCGCGGCCGCAGTGTCCTCAATGCCAGCGCGTGGGGGCTGGTGGCAAAGCTTTGCGCGGCCGCGAACCTGCTGCTTTCGGTTCCATTCGTGCTGCGTGCGCTCGGCCAAGAGCAGTTCGGCGCGTGGGCCACACTGGTTTCGCTGGTCACTTTTGCAGGCTTCCTCGATTTCGGCTTTGGCAACGGCACGATGAACCTCGTGGCTGCTGCACAGGGGAGGAGCGAACGCTCGGCTGTCACCGAAATACTGCGCGAAGGTTGGCGCGTGTTGCTGGGCATCGCGGTCGCTATTGCGATCATCACAGCCGTCCTGCTTCCACTGCTTCCATGGAACCGCCTGCTCGGTTTGCCGGCAACGGAAGCGGCGGAAAGCCGGCTTGCGATCGCGGCCGTACTTTTTTCTGTTGCGGTTGCCGTGCCACTGAACTTGGCCACGCGTGCGCAACTCGGGCTCGGTCGCGGCGCGCGCGCGTTCCGCTGGCAGGCGGCCGGTCAGGCACTCGCCACAGTGGCGGTTATCGTGCTCGCCAATTTTCACGCGTCGCTGCCAGTACTCACCGCCGCCGCAGTCGGAACGCCGTTGCTGGGCGCCGCCGGCAACTCGCTCATGCTATGGCGAGAATATGCGAGCGAAGACGTCGCGTGGACGCAACGCGCGCGCCGCAAGGAAATCGCCGGCCGAATCCGACGCGAGGGCGTGCTGTTCTTCACCCTGCAAGTGGCCGCAGCGCTGGCCTTTTCCGCGGACCTGCCACTGGTCTCCGCATTGCGCGGGGCCGCGGAAGCAGGCACCTACGCGATCGTGCAGCGTCTATTCTCTGTTGTGCCCCTTTGTCTCTCGCTGGTATGGGCGCCGCTGTGGCCGATTTACCGGCAGGCTCTTGCAGCCGGCGACCATGCCTGGGTGATGCGCACCCTGCGGGGCTCGCTGGTAGCGGCGATTTTTTTTGCCTTGACGTTTGCACTGATCTTCGCGTTGGGCTTTCCGCTTATCGCCACATTTTGGATTCGGCATCCCCTGCCGATTGATCGCACCCTCCTCGCGGGGTTCGTCCTCTGGTGCGTCGTTGAAGCCGGCGCAACCGCCTTGTCCACACTGCTGAATGCGGCCAGTGTGATGCGCTTCCAGGTGATCACGTCCGTGATCTTTGCCACGGCCTGCTTCACGGGAAAGGCATTTGTGTTATCGCATGTCGGCATTGATGGCGTGCCGTGGATAACGGTCATAACCTGGTGTGCCGTCAATGCGACTGCATTCGCCCTGTTCGGGCGACGCGTTTTTACCGCGATCGCAGTGGCGCGCTATTGATCGCGTCACGCAGTATGCCGCGGCTCAAGCAACTCCGTCGGAGTGCATCGCTTCTTCGGCCAGTTTCCGGACCATCTCCGTAAATCCAATGCTCGGCCGCCAACCCGTTGCGTTGCGGAGCTTGCACGCATTGCCGCAAAGGATTTGCGGCTGACGATGAATGATGCCGGCGGATTCGACAATCCGCCCGGCCGTATCCACTCCGACGCATGAAGCCGCCACGTCGATCATCTCACTGACGCTGTGCGTTTCGCCGGTGGCCACGACGTAATCATCGGGCGGCGCGGTCTCAAGCATCGATTGCATTGCCCGCGTGTAGTCGGGCGCGTAGCCCCAGTCCACGCGCGCACCGAGGCTGCCGATTTCCAGCACCTCAGCTCTTTGCTGCCTGATCGCGAGCAAACCATCCACGATGCGGCGCGAGACGAACTGCGGCGGCCGCAATCGCGATTCATGATTGAAGAGAATGCCGCAGGATACGTGCATCCCGTGCACCCTCCGATAAAAGCCGGCGAGCATCATCGCGGAAGCCTTGGTGACCCCATAGATGCATTCAGGTCTGAATGGGGTGTCCTCATTCTGCGGGCTTGACGGCGCAGGGCCGAAAACGCGCGATGAGGACGCATAGAAGATACGCGCGGCAGGGTTGCTCTCTCTCGTCGCTTGCAGGAAGTGCGAGAACGCATGTACATGCGTCGCCCAGCTCGGTCCCCACACATTCACCTCGTTGGAATCCAGGTCCTGAGAGCTGTGATGGTATGCGGCAAGGAAATAAATTTGATCGGGACAAAAATTATCCACAAGACGCCGAACGGCATCGGCATCGTTGATGTCAGTGGGTACTGGACCATCCAGTCCGTCCTGGCGCGAGCGCGAGATACCGCCGAGCGCAAACCCTTGAGCCGCAAGCTGCTGCCACAGGATCCTGCCATCCTGCCCTGTATGGCCCACTATCAATGCCCGCGGCATCAGTCGCCCACGATTTCGATTTCGGGCAGCGGGAAGATCAGTTTCCCGCCCGCTGCAAGATAATCCCTCTCGCGTTCAACAATGCCGGCCTTGAAATGCCATGGCAGTACAAGGAAATAGTCGGGTCGCATGGCTTTCGCTTCGGCTTCCGAAATGATCGGGATCAAAGTCCCCGGCGCGTAGGCGCCGAACTTCTCCTGGTTCACCTCGGCGATAGCGGGGATTTCATCGGGTCCGAAGCGGCAGAACTGCAGGAGCACATTGCCCTTGGTCGAGGCTCCGTAGCCGAGCACGCGCTTGCCATCATTCACCAGTGACCACAACAGCCTCTGCAAATCCGAGCGATGCTTGAACACGCGATCCTCGAACTGCCGATAGGGCTTCGCCGAATCAAGCCCCCAATTGGTCTCTTGTTGCAATGTCCATTCGATTATCGAGTTTTCGCTCGTCAGATCGGAATTTTCGTGACACGCCGTAACCGCGATGCTGCCGCCATTGATGCTGTTCATCTGCACCTGGATGATTCGCAGGCCATGGGCGGCAAGCAAATCACGAATCACGCGCAATGAATAATATTCAAGGTGTTCGTGGCAAACGGTGTCGTACGCATTCGTCCGCAACATCGATGGCATGTAGCTCTGTTCGAAATGCCAGATGCCATTTGGCGCCAAGGCGCGCTCAATATCGGCAACGAATAAGCCGGGTTGTTCAAGATCATAGAACATGGCGATTGAGGTAATCACCTTCGCTTGCCGGCCGCCGGACGCCTTCAGGAAAGCGTCGGCAGAAAAGAAATCGGTGATGACTTCCACGTCGGAGGGATAGAACGACCGGAATTTCCCCGCTGTGGGATCCATTCCGATCCGCCTGAGGCGGGGAGTGGAGTAGGCCTTCAGTAGGGTGCCATCGTTACTCCCGATATCCAGCACCCAATCCCCGTCGCGTAACGGCATGCGTCGTTCCAGCCCTCGCACCTTTCCCTGCAGATGGGCGACCATCGAAGCGTTCAGTCCTGATCGATATCCGTAGTTGTCTCCATACATTTCGGCGAGACTGTAGGAATGTTTGAGCTGCAGCAGTCCGCTGTCGGGACACCAGACGAGTTCAAGCGGCCCGCGGGTGACCGGCTGATCGGGTCGGCGTGGGAACACCCCCGTCAAGCACTGTTCCCCAAGGTTGAGAACGGAGACGAGATGCGTGCTGCCGCTGATCCGGCAGCGTTCGATTTCCCGCACGGTGCCCCGAGTTGTATTCATCCGCAGATCCTTTCGTGGGTTTTCATCGGGCCCGAGCGGAAGGGGCCCTGGCAGCACCAACGGTACCGGAATGCCTTCTCAACCAGTTCGCAACATAGAACCGGCTCACCTTCATGTCGAGGAAATGCACATTGGCATCGCGGTAAGGCAATGAGCAGACCGCCAAACCGACGAGATTGGCGATCCAGCCAGGAAACCGGGCAATGCACCACGCCTTCGCTCGATCCAGGCTGCTCGAGGTACGGGGCCGTACCCAGCGCCGGTAGTCCTCGATGCCGTAGGTGCCCTTGGCGCGATAGAAAAACAAGCTCTTGGTGCTTCGCCAGGGTCGCAACGGGTAACACCGCTCACGCACTTCAAGAGGAATGCTCGCAAGTGCGCATACCAGTTCAGTCCAGCGAATCATTCGTATCTCGAACTCGCGCGGCCGCCACTGGGTGTTCCCGAAGCGGATCGCGATCAGTGGCGTGGCAAGTGCGATCGCGCCGTTCGGAAGAGCGTCCTGGAAGATCACCCCGACATGGATGAAGCAAGAACCGAAGAACGATTCGCGATCCCGCGATAGCCACAGGCTTCGGCGGATGACCACGGCACCGATGTAGCCCAGATAACCGGAAGTTTCCTCAAACAGGCGGTTGAACTCGGAAGGTCCGTACACACGATCTTGCGCAAATCGCAACCGGTTTCCGTCCAGCACTCTCGAGAAGTCGAAATTGCCCAGCTCCGCATTTACGATGATTAAATCGCGTCGGCGATCCACGGCTTGCAACACGGCAGCCATGGCGCCTGGCTTCAACAAATCATCATCCGACATTAGCCAGCAGTATTCTCCTCTCGCCAGACTGACCGCGGCGTCATAATCGCGATCAACACCCCCATTCCTTTCCTGGCGCTCGTACCGCAGTGTGGGGAACGACTGCTGCAGTCGCCTCACGACCGCAGTGGTATCGTCGGTGGACGCACCATCCAGAACCATGACTTCCACGTCCGCGGGACACTGTCCAAGGATGCTCTCCAACGTCTCGCCGATGAAGTCGGCGCGATTGCGGGTAGCGATGCAGACAGACAACCTGGGTTTCAAGGATCCACCGCTTTGCGAATGACACACCTGAATTGTCCAGCAGTAACGCAAGTTCCGCCACTGTTGGCGGGCAGAGTTCGCACAAGCACGGGGTCGACGCCGGATTGCGCTCGGGTAAGCCTGGAATATAGGGTGCGCCCGCGCCCCTTGCGCGAACGGCACGAAACGTGAGACTGACCTTCCTCTGCAAGCGACACCCGCAGCAGCGTGATTTGCTGGAGCGCCCGTACGGCCGCTTCCATCACCTGCCCGCCGGGCTTGCCGCGCTCGGTCACCAAGTACGGGTGCAGTTGTGCAGTTATCGAAACCTGCCGTCGGGATGCATCGAGCGAAATGGCGTGCTGTGGTCGAGCCACGATGTTCGTGGCTTGGGCGTTGGCGGATTGATGAAGGCGCTGGATGCAGAAACCGCGGTCTTCCGGCCAGACTGGATCATTGCCTGTTCCGACGCCTGGTACGGCGTGATCGGACGGCGACTCGCGAAGCACCATCGTGCGCGACTTGCAATCGACGCTTACGACAACTTCGAAGCATACATGCCTTGGAACCTGCCGCTGCACTGGGCATGGCGCCGAGCATTGCGCACGGCCGAGCTGGTCACCGCGGCGGGCCCGCAACTCGCGCAATTGCTGCAATCACACCGGCACGGCGAGGCACCGGCTGAAGTGCTGCCGATGGCGGCGGATCCAGAGTTCGTGCCGATGGACAAACTGGAATCCAGGGGCATCCTCGGGTTGCCGGAAACCGCGCCACTGATCGGCTATGTCGGGAGCTGGGCGCGCAATCGCGGCACTGACATGCTGCTGGATGCCTTCAGGCGCGCGCGCGCTGCCAAGCCGAATCTGCAGCTTGTGCTGAGCGGGCGACCGCCCGCGCATGCGCTCGCGGAGCCCGGTGTAACGGGGTTGGGTTACATTCCTGACGCGCGGCTGCCGGTACTACTCAATGCACTCGATGTGGTCTGCACCGTGACCGCGGATACCCGCTTCGGACGCTACAGTTACCCGGCGAAGCTTTGCGAAGCCATGGCCTGCGGTGTGCCTGTGGTTGCCACCGCCACCGAGCCGGTGCGCTGGATGCTGCGCGACTTGGATCGCCATCTGGTACCGGTCAACGATCCGGTTGCTTTTGCCGAACGTGTGCTCGACATGCTGGCCAGACCCGAAGCCGGTTACGGCGAAAGACCGGGGTGGCGGGAAGTTGCAGGTAGGCTGGATCGGCTGCTCCAGCTTCAAACGGACAATCGATAGATCAATGTTGGAATGATCCGCCGCAACGGTCTTAGCGCGCCGTCCGGAACCCGGCGCAGGATGCGCGTACTGGCCGAGTGCGGGCGCTCGATATCAAATGTCGCACGCATGGCTTCGACGCACAGATTGCGATAGCGGAATCCCGCACTCTTCAGCAGTTTCTCCAATTGCTTGAGTTGCAGCGGTTCGCAATCGTAATGCGCCCCCCTGCCCATCATGCGCAGATACGGTGTGCGCCATGCATGCGGCAACCAGCTCAGGAAGATCAGCTTGAAGTGAGGCTCAACCAGCATCCAGCGATTGGGCACGGCGAGGTATCCGATCCCTCCGGGTCTCAGCACGCGGCGCATTTCCTTCAGATGCGAAAGCTGCACGGCCGCATCTCCGACATGCTCGATTACATGGTTGGTCAGTACCACGTCGAAGCTCTGGTCCGGAAACGGCAGGCGAGTGTCGCGCACGAGTTGGAAGCGATAGCCTTCGGTAACCAGCCGGTTGTCGTGCACGTCCACCGCGTCTACCTCGTAGCGCAAATCGGGATGGGTGCCAAAAAAATGCGCGATCCCACCGGAACCCGTTCCGACCTCCAGCAGGCGAATGGGCTGGGAACTCGCCGGCAAATCGAGCAGCCGCTCGATTTTCAGGCCTTTCAGCCTGCGCGAGGGCAAATCGAGCACGGCATGCGGCTGGCGTTCCGGCGCATTGCCACTCATACCATTCCAGTGCTCGAACGTGCCGAGCCCGTGCTCGACAATTGCGCCACGATCCGTTTGCCGAATGCCGGCCAGGCGAAGCGCTCGGCGAAGGCGATGCAGCCCGCGCGTGATGGAGTCCCTTGGGTCAGCATCTGCAGCACGCCATCAGCGAATGCTCCGTAGTCCCCGGGCGGCACGAGGCGCCCGGATTGTCCCTCCGCCACCGCGTCCACCACACCGCCCGTGGCGAACGCAACGGTGGGCAGTCCATGGGCGGCGGCCTCCACGGCCACCATGCCAAAGCCTTCCGGATCACCAGCTATTTCGCGTATCGGAAACACGTGAACGCTTGCAGCTCGATAGGCGACATCGAGCGCTTCATCGGTGATTGTCCCCAGAAATTTCAGGTTTCCTGCCATCTCCATCTGCTTTGCCGCTTCACGAATGCTGGCCGGGGTTTGTGCCTGGGCGTGCAGCGCATCCTTGGGCGCGTCACCCACGATCAGCAACACTACGTTGGGATGCACGGCAGCAATCTTCGGCAGCGCCTTGGTTACGAATTCCCGCAACCCTTTGCGTGCACTCAGTCGCCCGACTGAAAGCAACAATGGCTTATCACCAAGATCGTACTCGGTCCGGAAACGCACAATGACCTCCGGGTTGGGCGACTCCTCCGGCAATGCCACACCCGGATGCACGATGCCGATTCTGGACTGATCCACACCGGCTTGTGCGGCAAGCGCCGCAGTCGCGCGGCTATTGGCGATCACCCGATCCATGCGCCTCAGCGCGGGCAGCCACATGCGTCTGTAGACGGGATTCGGCACTGTGAGATCGAGTCCATGCACGTATACCGCGGCTCGCGCGCCGGATGCGCGCGCGGCGATCAGCGACGGCAGGGCAGTCAAGCCGCTGCCAGCGAGAACCCAGCCAGGTCGCCAATGGCGCGCCTCTTTCAATGCGGTGATCTGCGCCGCGAGCAGGAATTTCCACAACGGGCGAAGCGGGACCTCTCGCACCCTGACGCCTGCGGGAGCCAATGCCGCCGAGCCGGCCGGCCCGATGATGCACACTTCGGCGCGTCGGGACAGCTCGTCCGCCATGTGCCAGTTCAGCCGCTCCATGCCACCTACGAGAGGCGGCAGATTGCGGGTGACCAGCAAGATGCGCGGCCGCGAACTTTCAATCATTGCGCTGGTAAGTGAGCGAGGTGATCTGCTCCGAAATCAACCCGATCAGGAACACGATCACCGCGGCCGCGAACAGCAACATGCTCATGTTGGTGAAACGGTGTTCGCTGATGTAGGTGTAGATGTAGTAACCCAGACCGAGGAGGAAAAACGTGCCGCTGGCCGGCACGAACAGTTTCAGCGGCGCGTACAGCGTGGCGATCTTGAAGATGATCAGCAGAAAGCGCACGCCGTCGCGCAAGGGGCGGATGTGGCTGCGGCCAACCCGTTGCGCGGCCTTGATCGGAATGTAGGCCACTGGATAAGCGCTGCGGAAGAACGCCATCGTGGACGTGGTCGGATAGGAAAATCCGTTGGGCAGCAGATGCAGGAATTCACGAAACTTGTCGGCACGCGCGACGCGAAACCCGGAGGTGAGGTCGGCAACCTTGAAGCCGGTCATCCAACTCGCGAGCTTGTTGTAGATGGTATTGGCCACGCCGCGGCCCATGCCTGCCTGGCCGGACCAGTCGCGCGCGCCGACCACCATGTCAAAACCTTCCTCCAGTTTCGCCAGCAGCCGTGCGATGTCGGCCGGGTCATGCTGGCCGTCGGCATCCATGAACACCAGCACCTCTCCGCGTGCCGCGCGCGTGCCGCGCTTGATCGCCGCGCCGTTCCCCATTGAATACGGCGAGGAGAGGCATTCCACCGCGTGCTGCGCGCACAATTGGCGGGTATCGTCGGCCGAACCATCGTCCACCACGATAATCTGCGCGGTGGAATGCGCCGCGCGCAGTTTCGGCAACAGCGCGGCCAGAGCCGCTGCCTCGTTCTTGGCTGGCAGGATGATGCTGAGCACGAGTCCCCTCCTGAAGGTCCGGATCATAACCCGTTGGCCGCAAGATTCGGCCGCCTGAAGCTGCCAACGTGACCGCCATCCCGGTGCGCGTACCGGCTTTTGCGCATGCTCCCGGGCGCGGGAATTCCCCCGTCGTGCCGCATTTGCGGTACATTCCGCCCGTAGTTGCGGGGGCTTGACGATCACATGGCGACCCAGTTGAACCCCAGTCCATTCGCAGGCCTGACCGGTATTGTCCGGCGCCTGGCGATGGAGGGCGCGTTGTCGGAAACCGATGCCCGCCAGGCCGCCGCGGATTCGCTCCGCAACAAGACCCCATTGGCTGCATGGCTGGTAGACAACGGGCTGGTGGATGGGGCGCGGGTGGCGCAGGCGGTATCGGCTGAGTTCGGGGTGCCGATCATGGACGCCGCGGCGCTCGACTTCCCGCAACTGCCGCTGAAAGTCGTCAGCGAAGAATTGATGAACAAGCACACCGCGCTGCCCTTGTTCAAGCGCGGCAGCCGGCTGTTCGTCGGCATCGCCGACCCCACCAATTCGCACGCGCTGGAAGAGATCAAGTTTCATTCCAACTGCACGGTCGAACCGATTCTGATCGAGCCTGAGCTGCTGAAGCGCACCATCGAGCAGGCGCTGGCCACGCAAAACGCCGTGATGCCGGACATGGACGATGCCGAGGGCCTGGAAAACCTCGCGCTCGGCGAGACCGGCGACGAAGGCGAAGGCGGCGTGGATGCGGTTGGCACCGAAGACGCACCGGTGGTGAAGTTCGTCAACAAGATTCTGGTGGATGCGATCAAGCGCGGCGCTTCCGACATCCACTTCGAGCCCTATGAAGGGCAATACCGTGTGCGTACACGTCTGGATGGCATCCTGCGGGCGGTAGCCTCGCCGCCGATCAAACTGGCCCCGCGCATTTCCTCGCGCCTGAAGGTGATGGCGCAGCTCGATATTGCCGAGCGCCGCGTGCCGCAGGACGGCCGCATCAAACTGAACCTGTCCAAGGGCAAGTCGATCGACTTCCGTGTCAGCTCGCTGCCCACCCTGTTCGGCGAGAAGATCGTCCTGCGTATCCTCGATGCCGCCGCCGCGCGGCTGGGCATCGACAAGCTCGGCTACGAGGAAAATCAGAAAAAGCTGTTCCAGGAAGCGATCCAGAAACCTTACGGCATGGTGCTGGTGACCGGCCCGACCGGTTCGGGAAAAACGGTCTCCCTATACACCGCGCTGAACATCCTCAATACCGAAGGACGCAACATCTCCACGGTCGAAGATCCTGTGGAAATCCGCGTCAACGGCATCAACCAGGTGCAGCAAAACGTCAAACGCGGCATGACCTTCGCCGCCGCGCTGCGTTCGTTCCTGCGCCAGGATCCGGATGTGATCATGGTCGGCGAAATCCGCGATCTGGAAACCGCCGAAATCGCGATCAAGGCCGCGCAAACCGGCCACATGGTCCTGTCCACCCTGCACACCAACGACGCAGCGCAGACCATCGCACGCCTCATGAACATGGGCATTGCGCCCTACAACATCACCTCGTCGGTGACGTTGGTGATCGCGCAGCGCCTGGCGCGCCGTTTGCACGAGTGCAAGAAACCGATGATGCTGCCCGAAGCCGCGCTGCTGGCGGAAGGCTTCAGCAAGGAAGAAATCGCCTCCGGGCTGCACCTGTTCGACGCGGTTGGTTGTCCCGGCTGCAACGACGGCTACAAGGGTCGGCTCGGCATTTATGAAGTGATGCCGATGAACGAGGAGATCCAGCGCATCATCCTGGAAGGCGGCAGCGCGATGAAAATCGCAGAAGCTGCGCGAAAAAGCGGAGTGCGCAACCTGCGCGATTCCGCGCTGCTGAAGGTCAAGAATGGCATCACCAGTCTGGCCGAAATCAACCGCGTCACCAAGGACTAGCCGTTCGCCCCTCGCCTGCGAGGGTCTCAATCGATTCGATGTAGTGGGGAACATCCATGGCAACCGCAACCGCCGTCAACAAGTCAACCGGCAAGCCCGCCGCCCGCGACCTCGGTGCCGCGCGCGCCGCGGTCAAGCAATTGACCGTGTATGAATGGGTCGCGCTGGACAAGCGCAACACCAAGATGAAAGGCGAGATGCAGGCACGCAACGCCAGCCTGGTGAAGGCCGAGTTGCGCCGCCAGGGCATGAATCCGCAATCGGTCAAGGAGAAGTCCAAGCCGCTGTTCGGCGCGGCCGGCAAGCGGGTCAAGCCGCGCGATGTTGCCATTTTCAGCCGCCAGATCGCGACCATGATGGCGGCCGGCGTGCCGATGGTGCAATCGTTCGAGATCATCGCCGGCGGTCAGCGCAACGTCCGCTTCAAGAACATGCTGGTGGACGTCAAGCAGGGCATCGAGGGTGGTTCCGCGCTGCACGAGGCGCTGGCGAAATATCCGGTGCAGTTCGACGAGCTGTACCGCAACCTGGTGCGCGCCGGCGAATCGGCGGGCGTGCTCGATACCGTGCTGGACACCGTCGCCACCTACAAGGAACGCATGGAGGCGATCAAGGCCAAGATCAAGAAGGCACTGTTCTATCCCGCGATGGTTCTATGCGTTGCGTTGCTCGTCAGCATGATCCTGCTGATCTTCGTGGTGCCTGTGTTCCAGGGCGTGTTCAAGGACGCCGGCGTGCAGCTGCCCGCGTTCACGCAAATGATCGTGAATGCGTCGGATTTCGTGCAGCACTACTGGTTCCTGGTGCTCGGGTTCGCGGTCGGCGGGATCGTCGCCATTGTGATGGCTTACAAGCGCTCGGAAAAAGCGGCACACTTCGTGGATCGCATGTCGCTGAAACTGCCGATCATCGGCAATATCCTGCGGCAGTCGGCGATCGCGCGTTTCGCGCGCACGCTGGGCGTCACCTTCCGCGCCGGCGTGCCGCTGGTCGAGGCGCTGGAGGCGGTCGCCGGCGCCACCGGCAGCGTGGTGTATGGCCAGGCGGTGCGGCGCATGCGCGACGACATCGCTATCGGCCATCAACTGCAACTGGCGATGCGTCAGACCGGTCTGTTCCCCAATATGGTCACGCAGATGGTCGCCATCGGCGAGGAATCCGGCGCGCTGGATGCGATGTTGTTCAAGGTCGCCGAGTTCTACGAGGAAGAGGTCAACAATGCGGTGGACACGCTCTCCACCCTGCTCGAGCCCTTGATCATGGTGGTGATCGGCGTGCTGGTCGGCGGCATGGTGGTCGGCCTGTATCTGCCGATCTTCAAGCTGGCCGGCGCATTCTGATCCGCTGACGATGGCAGCGCTCGCGGGGATGCCGGCCGCGGCCTGGATCGGCGCGGCCTTTGTGCTCGGCCTGCTGGTCGGCAGCTTTCTCAATGGTGGTCCTGCGCCTGCCGGCGCGACTGATGCACGGCTGGCGGCGCGACGCGCGCGATGTGCTCGAGCTCGCACCGGATACGGCCGACGCACCGCCCGGCATCGTGCGCCAGGCTTCGCATTGTCCGCATTGCAAACACCCGCTCGCCGCCTACGACAACATCCCGCTCGCGTCATGGTTGTTGCTGCGCGGACGTTGCCGTCATTGCAAACAGCCCATCTCCATCCAGTACCCGCTGATCGAATCGTTGACCGGCATCCTGAGCGCGGTGGTGCTCTGGAGATTTGGCCCGAGCTGGACGGCGCTCGCCGCGTTGTTTTTCACCTGGACGTTGATCGCGGCCGCCGGCATTGATCTGCGCACGCAATTGTTGCCCGATCAACTCACCCTGCCATTGTTGTGGCTGGGCCTGCTGATTGCGCTGATTCCGTTGTTCGCGGACGCGCGCGCTGCGATCATCGGCGCCGCAATCGGCTATCTCGTGTTGTGGTGCGTGTACTGGGGATTCAAACTGCTGACCGGCAAGGAAGGCATGGGCTTTGGCGATTTCAAACTGCTGGCGGCGCTCGGCGCCTGGATGGGTCCGCTCGCGCTGCTGCCGATCGTCCTGCTCTCATCCCTCATTGGGGCAATCGTCGGATTGATCGCACTGCGCGCACGCGGGCAGCACCATTCGACACCGATCCCGTTCGGCCCGTTCCTCGCAGCCGCCGGTTGGGTGTGGTTCGTGTTTGGCGACCGGATATACACGACCTATCTGCATGTGAGCGGGCTGCAATGAATCCGCGCTCCATGTTGCGCATCCGCGCACTGGCCGCGGTCGGACTTCTGATCCTGCTGCTGATGTTACCCAACTTGATTTGGTTGGCCAGCGCGAGCGGCGTCATGGTTTGGATCGAAGCCGCGCTACTGCCTCTCATTCTCTTATCGGTCCTTTTCGCCGCCCTCGGCAACATTCCTTGGCTAGCCTGCCTGTTGCTCGCGCCTTTCGCCGCATTGGCGCCGATGGAAGCGTTCTATATCGCGCAGTACCGCCACCCCACGTCCGCGGAAATCATCGCGACGCTCGTCGCCACCAATCCCCGCGAGACCCGCGAATACTTCGGTCACGCGCTGATTCCGGTGCTGCTCTGCATCGCTGCGGGCTTGGCGGTCGCGTTGCTGGCAGCGTGGTGGAGCCACCGCGCCAGCCTGCGTTGGCGGCATCGGTCGCGTGCATGGGTCGTCACCATCGCCGTTGCCGCGCCATTGACGACCGCTGTCGTTGCAGCATGCTCGACGCATGGCACGTTCACCATGCGCGGCAGCAGCGGCATCACCACGCTCACCTCGCTCGCCGGCCCCATTGAGCAGGGTTATCCCTTCGGAGTGTTCCAACGGGTCGCGCAATACCGGGCGGAATGGAACAAGATGCGCCTGGATGTGGCGAAACTCGATGCGTTTCGTTTCCATGCGCGGCGCGTGACCACATTGCATCGCCGCCAGATCTACGTATTGGTGATCGGCGAGAGCAGTCGTCGTGATCACTGGCAGCTATTCGGCTATGACCGCGCGACCAACCCGGAACTGTCGCGGGTGAAAAATCTTGTGCGAATCCCGCGCATGCTGACCTCCTGGCCGGAATCGATCACCGCCATCCCCTTGATCGTGACGCGAAAGCCGATCACCAGCATAAGCCCCGACTGGAAGGAAGGTTCAGTCCTGCGCGCAATGCAGGAAGCCGGGTTCCAGACCTACTGGATTTCCAACCAGCTCGCGATCGGCAAATTTGATTCGCCCGTTTCGACCTACGCCTACGAGGCACAACATGTCGAATGGTTGAATCACGCCTCATGGACCGCCCCTGGCAGTTACGACGAGGATTTGATCCAACCGCTGCGCGATGCCCTGAACGATTCCAACGGTGACCTGTTCATCGTGCTGCACATGATGGGCAGCCATATGAATTACGACTTTCGCTACCCAGCCTCCTTCAAGCGCTTCACGCCTGCATATTCTGACGACGAAACCAGCGTGCCCACCGGCGAGCGCATCCGCAATAGCTATGACAACACTATCCTTTACACCGATCATGTATTGGCACACATCATCGCTGTACTGCACCAGAGTGATGCGGTGACCGCCTTGTGGTTTTTGTCCGACCATGGTGAAACCCTGCCAACACCAACGTGCGATAAGGATGGGCATGGCCTTGGTTCGCGTTACGACTTCCAGGTCCCCGCGTTATTCTGGTATTCGGATGCCTATGCCGCTGCCTTTCCACAGCGCCTCGCCACGTTGCGCGTCAATGCGGATCAACGCACGCTGAGCGCGGATTCTTTCGAATCGCTGATCGACATGGCCGGAGTTTCTTTTCCGGGCCACGACGAATCGTGGAGTCTGTTCAGTCCGCGCTGGCATTATCGCCCGCGCATCGTCAACCCGATGTGGCAGACCGATTACGACAAGGCGGATTTTGGCAAAGGCTGCGAGATCGTGCTGCCGCCCAAAGGCTCTGCGACAGCGCCCTGACATGCCGGCATTGGTTGCAGGTCATGCGAATTGACGCGAAATCCCGCTTTGTGATCGCGCTCACCGGCGGCGTGGCCGCGGGCAAGAACGAGGTCGCGCGGCGGTTCGAGGTCTGCGGCGTGAGGGTTTACGATGCGGACGACGCGGCGCGCGCGGTGGTCGCGCCAGGTGAGCCCGCGCTCACGGAAATCGAATTCGTATTCGGCGCGGGCATACTGCACGCGGATGGCACACTGGACCGGCGCGGGTTGCGCGAGCGCATTTTCGCCGATGCGCGCGCGCGTGGGAAGCTCGAAGCGATCGTGCATCCGCGCGTCCGCGAATGGCTGCGGCGGCGTGTCGCGACCGATCGCGGACCCTATTGCATCCTGGCCATTCCGTTGCTGGCGGAAACCTGGCCCGCGTACGCGTTCGTGGATCGTGTGTTGCTGGTGGATGCACCGGATGCACTGCGAATCGAACGACTGATGCGCCGCGATGACATAACCCTCGCGCAGGCGCAGCGCACGTTGGCCGCACAGGCCACGCGCGAGCAGCGGCTGGCACTGGCGCAGGATGTGATCGTCAACGATGGTGACCCGGCACACCTGGACGCCGAAATCACCGCGCTGCATGCGCGCTATCTCGAGTTGGCCAAAGGGAAATCTGCGCGGTCGGAGCGAAGCGTCTGATCGCTTGCAGGAGCGCCCGTGCCGGAACGCTCCGGAGCAGGCTGCTCTGTCGCCGGCGAGCCGGCTCTACAACGGTGGCGCAAAGGCGCTGATCCCGGCCACGCCTTGCGCGCCAGCGGCGCGCGCATGTTGCAAGTCCCGCGGGCCGACGCCACCGAGCGCGAATACCGGCAACCGTGCTTCGCGCACGAGTTCGGCAAAGCGCTCCCAGCCAAGCGGCCGCATTCCGGGGTGGCTGGCGCTCGCGCACACCGGCGAAAGCGTGGCGAAATCCGCGCCCAGCCGCGCCGCGTGCTCCAGTTCATCGGCGTCGTGACACGAGGCGCCGACCCATTGCGCTGACGACAGCGGCCGCTGCGCCAGTTCGCGCACCTGTGCCGCCCGCAGATGTACGCCGAGGCCCAGCTCACGCGCGAGCGCGATGTCGTGATTTACCAGCAATCGGTTTCGCAGCGGCGCGTTCGCCAGCACTGCCTCGGCGATGGCGCGCACCTCGTCCCTATCGCGCTCGGGCAAGCGCAATTGCAGCAAGAAGCGATCAGATCCATTTTTCAACGCAATCACTTTGCCGAGCGAGCCCGGCCCAGAAAAATGACCGCGCCCGGCTTTTGCCGGCGTGATGACATAGCGCGCCGGCAACCGCAATGCGGTCAGGATCGGGCGGTCTGCCGCCGGCATCTGCGCCGGATCGATATCCTCCACTCGCATCCAGCGCAAGGAGTGACCTTCGCGCGCACGCGGCTCGCCACGCCAGTCGGTCACGCTCAAGGCGTGCAGGCGAATGGCTTTTTCCGGGTAGCGCCACGGAATGGAAATCAGCGGCACGCAAGCACGCGCATCGATGCCAAGTTCCTCGTGCAGCTCGCGCGCCAGCGCTTGCGCTATGCCCTCGTTCGCTTCCAGCTTGCCGCCGGGAAATTCCCACAATCCCGCGAGGTGTGTACCGGGCAGGCGTTGCATCAACAGCACGCGGCCGCTCGCGTCGGTCAAAATGCCAGCGGCGACCTCGATCATCGTGCCCTTTCGTAATCGACAAAATCGAACGCGCAGGCGTGCCGCGCATCCGCTGCATGATGCGCGCGCGCCAGCTCGCGCCACTCGCGCAGATCGAAGTCGGGAAAAAATGTATCGGCGTCGGGCGTTTCCGCATCCACCCAGGTCAGGTACAGATGCGTGGCCATCGGCAATGCAAGCGCGTATACCTCGCCGCCTCCGATCACCACCAGTTCGTCGCTGCCGGTCGCCCGCGACAACGCTTCATCCACCGAATGCACGACACGTTGACCGGGAAACGGCGCGGCTTCCGAGCGGCTCAATACGAGGTTCAAGCGGCCCGGCAGCGAGCGACCGATCGCCATTGCGGTCCTGCGGCCCATCAGTACCGGCCTGCCGAGCGTGCGCGCCTTGAAGTGCCTCAGATCATCCGGCAGATGCCACGGCATTGCGCCCCGGCGGCCGATCGCGCGGCGGCGATCCAGCGCGGCGAGCAGCGAGATTCGTGGCGATCCTGTCATAGCGAATCAAGAGTGGCTTGAAAAGCGTCGCGAGCGAGGGCAGGTTGCGCGCCGCCGGAGCACAGGAACCGCAGTGTACACGCCAGCACATGGATTCCGGGCACCACCGGCGCACAAGATGCCGAGCGCAGCAGCTTTGCAGCCGCTCTTCACACTGCAATCGGCGCGCGAATGGCGGGATACGGATCGTAACCCTTGATCGCAATGTCTTCGTATTGGAAATCGAAGATCGAGCGCACGTCCGGATTCAAAGCAAGCTTCGGCAACGCACGCGGCGTGCGCGTCAGCTGCTCGCGCGCCTGTTCCAGATGGTTGCGATACAGGTGCGCATCGCCCAGCGTGTGCACGAAATCGCCAGGCGCAAGCCCGGTCACCTGCGCGATCATGCAGGTGAGCAGCGCGTAGCTGGCGATGTTGAACGGCACGCCAAGGAACACATCCGCCGAGCGCTGGTACAACTGGCAAGACAGTTTGCCCGGCTGTCCGGAGCCTTTCGCAGGAGTGACGTAAAACTGGAACAGCGCATGGCACGGCGCCAGCGCCATCTCCTCCAGTTCGCCGACATTCCAGGCACTGACGATCAGGCGACGCGAATCGGGATGCACCTTGATCTGCTCGATCACCGTGCTGATCTGGTCGATCGTGCGCCCGCCCGCTGCCCGCCACGAGCGCCACTGACGGCCATAAACCGGGCCGAGTTCGCCGTTTTCGTCCGCCCACTCGTCCCAGATGCCGACGCCGTGTTCGTTCAAATACCTGATGTTGGTCTCGCCGCGCAGGAACCACAGCAGCTCGTGGATGATGGATCTGGTGTGCAGCTTCTTGGTGGTCAGCAGCGGGAAGCCCGCGCCCAGATCGAAGCGCATCTGCCGTCCGAACACCGACAACGTGCCGGTGCCGGTGCGGTCATCCTTGGCAATGCCGTGTTCCAGGATGTCGCGCAGCAGGTCGAGATAAGCGTGCATGGAGGGGAGAAGTAGAAAGTGGGTAGTGGGTGATCGCTGGAACCGGGGAAGCATAACAACGAAGCCGTCATTCCGGCGCACGCGAGAAATCCGCTCGCTTCTCATGGATCGCCAGATCAAGATGTATCACTCGCGACATCCTGGCGCGCGATCTTCGGGTCGCCTGCGGCGTTACGGCATCCTGCCTCCGCAGTGCCGCGGATTGCCCGTTTCGTGCTGCCGGGGATGACGTCCTCTCCTTCCCTGGTTGCAGTCCCATTTCCCGCTTCCCGCGCTTCCACGTTTTGAACACATTCCGCCCCGGCATGGGTTACGCTTGGCCGAATCCGCCCACAGGGTCTGTGTCTCCCATGAATGCCATGCAACCCACCATTTCCAAGAACCGCTCGTTCAGCACCGTGTTCCTGATCGAGATGTGGGAGCGCTTCGGCTTCTACGGCATGCAGGTGCTGATGGTCACCTACATGATCAAGCGCTTGGGTTTCCCCGACACTCAGGGCAACCTGGTGTGGGGCGCCGCAGCAGCATTGATTTATGTCACCCCCGCCATTGGCGGATGGGTGGGCGACAAGATACTCGGCACGCGCCGCACCATGCTGACGGGCGCCATTGTGCTCGGCATTGGCTACGCCTTGTTGTGGCTTCCCTACAACAGCGCGTATTTCCTGTACTTCGCACTGGGCGTGATCATCGTCGGCAACGGTCTGTTCAAGCCGAATGCCGGCAATCTGGTGCGCAAGATCTACGAAGGCGACGATACCAAGATCGATAGCGCATTCACCATCTACTACATGGCCGTCAATATCGGATCGACCATTTCGATGGCCTTGACGCCGTGGATTCGCGACTTCGTGGGCGCGCGCTTGGGCGACAGCGCCGGTTGGCATACTGCCTTTGGCGTGTGCTCGATTGGGTTGCTGATCGGGCTTGGCAATTACGCGATGATGCACCGGACCCTCTCGCACATCGGCTCGCCACCGGATCAGGAACGGGTAAAACCGTTGCGGCTGATCGGCGTGCTGATTGCGGCGACAGCGGTCGTATTCGCGTCTGTTTTCATTCTTCAGAACGAAGGTTTTGCGCGCGGATGCTTCTACGTCGCGGGCGCTGTGATCCTGGCGATTTTCGCTTATCTCATCATGATCAGCCATCGTGATGAACGCGCAGGTCTGATCGCCGCGCTGGTGCTGGTGTTGCAAACCTTCTTCTTCTTCATCTTCTACCAGCAGATGTCCACCTCGCTGAACCTGTTCGCGCAGCGCAACGTCAACTTGTCGTTCAACCTGTTCGGCTGGCATCTGTTCAATTGGATTCCGGAGCAGTATCAGGATCTCAACTCGATCTGGATCGTGGTGCTCTCGCCTGTGCTGGTATGGATCTACAACGGGCTGGGCCGCCAGGGCAAGGATATTTCCGTCGCGGCAAAGTTCGCTTACGGCTTCTTCGCGGTGGCACTTGGTTATTTCAGCTACGGCATCGGCGGAGAGTTCGCGGTGGCTGGCCAGGTTTCCTCGTGGGTGATGGTGTTGGGCTATGGCCTGTATTCGCTCGGCGAACTGCTGGTCAGCGGCTTGGGGCTGGCAATGATCGCCCGCTACGTGCCGGAGCGGATGGGGGGTTTCATGATGGGCGCCTATTTCGTCGCCTCCGGGCTTTCGCAATACACGGGAAGCGTGGTAGCCAATTTCGCGAGTGTCCCCACGAACATCACCGATCCGGTGCGCACATTGCCGATCTACACCAGCCTCTTCATGAAGCTCGGCTTTGCCGGTCTGGTGTGCACGGCCATTGCAATCGCGGCGTTGCCGCTGATGAACCGACTGTCGCGCGCGCACGAGGAGAGCGAAGCGAGCATAGGATCCCGCGGCGCCGTCGCGGCGGCCACCAGCCAGGAATGAGCGTGGGAGCCCCGCCGCAATGGCGGGGCTTCCGTATCTGCCACAAGTCATGGCAACCCGGCCTGCGGGTTTGCGTTAACGTAGGTCGCCTGCAGCGCAAGGGTGTTTCCACCCGATGCCTTCCGTTCATGCGGCTTGGCTAAGCTGCTTTTCTCGGTCTGGATCTCGGAAGGATTCCGCATGTCGCGCGGCAAATGGATACTGATTGCGATTCTCGCCATCATCATCGGCGTGATCGCCTGGCGTTTGCTGCACCGCACCGCCGGCGCTTCCGGGGATCAGGGCAACGCGCCCGTGCCGGTGACGGTGGTGCCGGCGGTCAGCGAAAACGTGCCGGTGTATCTCACCGCCAACGGCACGGTGCAGGCGCTCAACACGGTGACCGTGCTGCCGCAGGTTGGCGGCAAATTGCTGAAGCTCGATTTCACCGAAGGCCAGCCGGTGAAGAAAGGCGACGTGATCGCCGAGATTGATCCCCGCACGGTGCAGGCCCAGTACGACCAGGCATTGGCCAAGAAGGCGCAGGATGCCGCGCAACTCGCGACCGCGCAGGCCAACTTCAAGCGCAGCGAGCAACCGCAATACAAGCAGTACGTGGCCGAGATCGATCGCATTACTCAAGCCAACAACGTACGCCAGTTCAGCGCCGCGGTGGATGCGGACAACGCCGCTGCGCAGGACGCCAAGGTGCAGCTTGATTACACCCGCGTGCTGGCGCCGATCGACGGCTTGGCTGGCATCCGCCAGGTCGATCCCGGCAATGTGATCACCACTACGACGCCGATCGTGGTGATCACGGAATTGCAGCCGATCAACGTGATCTACACGCTGGCCGGCAAATATCTGGATCAGGTGCGCGCCGCGCAGGCGCAGTCTCCGTTGCCGGTCGTGGTGACCGACCCCACCACCGGCAAGCTCACCGCCAGCGGCGGCGTGCTGAAAGTCGTGGACAACCAGATCGATCCGAACACCTCGACCTTCAAATTGAAGGCGGAATTCCCGAATGCCGCCGACGAGCTTTGGCCCGGCCAGTTCGTCAATTTGCGCATGCAGGTGGGCACCGTGCAAAACGGCTTGGTGGTACCAACTGCAGCGGTGCAACGCGGGCCCAATGGCGACTTCGTGTATCTGGTGGTGAACGGCATGGGCGCGGCGAATGCGGCAAGTGCAAGCACCGCTGCCACGCCGCGCCATCATCACTGGAGCGGCGGTGGCAATGGCGCGAGTGCCAACGCCGGCGCAGGCAATGCCGGTGGAGCGACCGTGCGCATGCAACCTGTCACCGTGATCGGCGAAGCCGACGACACCCATGAACTGATCGGCAGCGGATTGAAGGCCGGTGACCGGGTCGTGACCGAAGGCCAGTTCCGCCTCAAGGAAGGCAGCAGGATCACGTCGATGAATCCGGGCGAAGAACCGAAAGCCCCGACCGCCGCCGAGATCAAGAAAGCCGCACAACAGGGCAGTGGGCGAAGCAGGCGCGGCGGCTGAAAAAACCCAAAACTGTAAATCGAAGATTGAAGTAGCGCATTAACTCCTCACCGTCATTCCGGGGCCGCGCGCAGCGCGGAACCCGGACAAATTCGTCTGGAACGATTTGAACAACCCGATTGACCCAAAGCGCAAAGTCCAAGGACGGACTTTGTAATCCAGCTTTTCCGCTTCGACATGGACAAGCTGGATTCCGAGTCCCGGCCCGATGGGCCGGGCCGGCTCCGGAATGACTAATAGCAGTACTCCCCGACTCCCGACTTCGCACTCCAACTTCCCACTTCCGCTCTGACCCTAATGGGCTTTTCCACCCTCTTCATCCGCCGCCCCGTCGCCACATCGCTGCTGATGCTGGCGGTATTGTTGCTGGGCATTCTCGGCTTCCGCGCGCTGCCGGTTTCGGCACTCCCGGAAATCGAGGCGCCGAGCCTGGTGGTGACCACCACTTATCCCGGCGCATCCGCGACGACAATGGCCACGCTGGTGACCACGCCGCTGGAGCGCCAGCTCGGGCAGATTTCCGGCGTCACCATGATGAGTTCGGACTCGTCCGCCGGGCTGTCGACCATCGTGTTGCAGTTTGCGATGGATCGCGACATCGACGTGGCTGCGCAGGACGTGCAATCGGCGCTCCGCTCGGCGCGGTTGCCGGGCAGCCTGCCGTATCCGCCGGTGTACAACCGCGTCAACCCGGCCGACGCACCGATCCTCACGCTGTCGCTGTCTTCTGACAGCCGGCCGCTGCGCGACGTCAACGACTACGCCGATTCCATCATCGCGCAGAAACTTTCGCAGGTGCCGGGTGTGGGTCTGGTATCGATCGCCGGCAACGTGCGTCCGGCGGTGCGGGTGCAGGTGGATCCTTCCAAGCTCGCCAATCTCGGGCTGACTCTGGAGGACGTGCGCAGCGCGCTGACGCAGGCCAATGTCAATGCGGCCAAGGGTACGCTCAACGGCACCGTGCAGACGTATTCGATCGGTACCAACGACCAGTTGCAGGATGCGGATCAATACCGCAGCGCGATCATCAGCGACAAGAACGGCGCGCCGGTGCGGCTGGGTGATGTCGCCGAGGTCACCAACGGGGTGGAGAACGATCAGCTCGCGGCCTGGGCGAACGGCAAGCCGGCGGTGCTGCTGGACGTGCGCCGACAACCGGGCGCCAACATCGTCAACACCGTCGCCCAGATTCAGCAGACATTGCCATCGTTGCGCGCGGTGCTGCCGGCGGATGTGCATCTGGATGTGTTCGCCGATCGCACCGTCACCATCCGTGCTTCGGTGCGCGATGTCGAATTCACGCTGATCCTGACCGTATTCCTGGTGATCGGCGTGATCTTCGTTTTCCTGCGCCGTTTGTGGGCGACGGTGATTCCTTCGGTCGCGGTGCCGTTGTCGCTGCTCGGCACTTTCGCGGTGATGTCGGCGGCCGGCTTCTCGCTGGACAACCTGTCGCTGATGGCGCTGACCGTGGCCACGGGTTTCGTGGTGGACGATGCGATCGTGATGATCGAGAACATCGTGCGCTACATCGAGCAGGGCAAGGATTCCAAAACCGCCGCGGAAATAGGTGCGCGCGAAATTGGTTTCACGGTGGTGTCACTGACCGTTTCCCTGATCGCGGTGTTCCTGCCGTTGCTGCTGATGCCCGGCGTCACCGGCCGGCTGTTCCACGAATTCGCCTGGGTGCTGACCATCGCGGTGGCGATCTCGATGCTGGTGTCGCTGACGCTGACGCCGATGATGTGCGCGTACCTGCTGGATCGTGGTTCGGTGCCGGCCGACGACGTCGCGGCCGCGCACGGCAAGCCCACGTTGTTCAACCGCATGCTCGGTGTCTACGAGCACACGCTCGATTGGGCGCTGGCGCGGCGCCGCCTGGTGATGTTGCTGGCGACGATATCGGTGATCGCGACGATCCTGTTGTACATCGCGATCCCCAAAGGTCTGCTGCCACAGCAGGATACCGGCCTGATCACCGGTGTCGTGCAGGCCGACGACAATATCGCGTTTCCGGCGATGGAAAGCGTGACCCAACAGATCGCCGCGCGCCTGCGCGCCGACCCCGCGGTCGCCGGCGTTTCCGCGTTCGTGGGCGCAGGCTCGATCAACCCGATCCTGAGCCAGGGCCAGGTCAGCATCGTGTTGAAGACCCGCAGCCAGCGCGACGGCCTGGATGTGATCCTGCCGCGGCTGCAACGCGCGGTCGCGGACATTCCCGGTGCCGCGCTGTATTTGAAGCCGGTGCAGGACATCACGCTCGACACGCGCGTGGCACCCACCGAATACCAGTACACGCTTTCGGAAGTGAACGCGCAGGAGCTGTCGGGTTACGCGCAGCAATTGACGACGGCACTGCGGCAATTGCCGATGCTGGCCGATGTCGGCAACGATCTCGCCGACAGCGGCAACGCGCTGAACGTGCAGATCGATCGCAACGCCGCCAGCCGCCTGGGCGTGCCGGTGCAGACAATCGACGACACCCTGTACGACGCGTTCGGCCAGCGCCAGATCTCGACCATCTTCACCGAATTGAACCAATACCGCGTGGTGCTGGAGGTCGCGCCGCAATTCCGCAATCGCAGCGACTTGATGAACATGCTGAGCGTGCGCAGCAATGGCGCATCCGGTGCGCTGACCGGCAGCAATGCAACCAGCCTCGGGCAAACCAAGTCGGCCAATTCCTCCACTGCCACCGGCGTAGGCCAGGGCAATGTCGGTATCCCGATCGGCGGCGGCAACACCGTGCCGCTCTCGACGCTGGCGACCGCCAGCGTGACCAATACGCCGCTGGTGGTCAGCCACCAGAACCAACTGCCAGCGGTGACGATCTCGTTCAACCTCGCCCCCGGCTATTCGCTGTCGCAGGCGGTCAATGCGATCAACGCGCAAGTGACCAAGCTCAACCTGCCGCCACAGGTGCGCGGCGAATTCGTCGGTGCCGCGGCGGAGTTCTCGTCGTCGCTGGGCAACGAACTGCTGCTGATCCTGGGTGCGGTGGTGGTGATCTACATCGTGCTCGGCGTGTTGTACGAAAGCTACATCCATCCGGCCACGATCATCTCGACGCTGCCGCCGGCCGGCGTCGGCGCGCTGCTGGCGCTGATGTTGTGCGGCATGAGCCTGTCGGTGGACGGCATCGTCGGCATCGTGCTGCTGATCGGCATCGTCAAGAAAAACGCGATCATGATGATCGACTTCGCGCTGGTCGCGCAGCGCGAAGGTCTGAATCCGCACGACGCGATCCGGCGCGCCTGTCTGCTGCGCTTCCGCCCGATCATGATGACCACGATGGCTGCATTGCTCGGCGCGCTGCCGCTTGCGCTGGGCAGCGGCATCGGTTCGGAACTGCGCCGGCCGCTGGGCGTATCCATCGTCGGCGGCCTGCTGCTTTCGCAATTGGTCACGCTTTACACCACGCCGGTGATCTACCTGTACATGGAGCGGCTGCATGGGTGGATCAGGGCGAGACGCGGACTCCCACCGCAAGTGGCGCACGAGGGATGAGGATGCGCGGTCAGGATACGAAGCTGCCGTTCCATCGCCATGCGCGTGCGCGCCACTCAGCCTTCGCCGCCCGCCGCTGTTTGCCGTCATGAGCATCTCCACGCCGTTCATCAGGCGCCCGATCGGCACTTCGCTGCTTGCCGCGGGCGTGCTGGCAGCGGGCGTGATCTGCTATCTGCTGCTGGGCATCAGCGCGTTGCCGCAGATCGCGTTCCCGGCGATCTTCATTTCCGCCAGCGAACCGGGCGCGGACGCGGCGACGATGGCGGCCACCGTCGCCTCGCCGCTGGAGCGGCATCTGGGCCAGATTCCCGGCATCGACACCATGCGTTCCACCAGTTCGGAAGGCAATGCGTCGGTGTTCATCATTTTTCAGGGCGGCGTGAACCTCGATGCAGCCGCGCGCGAAGTGCAGGCGGCCATCAATGCCGCCGCGCCCGATCTGCCGGCCGGTTTGCCACAGCCGCCCACCTACCAGAAGATCAACCCCAACGATGACCCGGTGATCCAGTTCGCGCTGACGTCCGACACCGAGCCGCTGTCGTCGCTGTTCGACGATGCGCAGACGCTGCTGCAACCGCGCCTCGCGCAGCTGCCGGGGGTCGCCTCGGTGGAAGTTTCCGGCAGCGCGCAGCCGGCGATCCGCGTGGATGTCGATCTGCACGCGCTGGATGCGGTGGGCTTGTCGTCGAATGATCTGCGCAACGCGCTGACCGCGGCCAACGTCACCTCGCCGCAAGGATTCCTCTCCGACGGCCACACGCAGTTGTCGGTCACCGCCAACGATCAGCTGCACACACCGGAGGACTTTGCGAATCTGGTGGTCGCGGTGCGCAACGGCACGCCCATTTACTTGCGTGATCTCGCGCATGTGTATCAGGGCGCGCAGGACAGTTATCAATCTGCGTGGTTCAACGGCAAACGCTCGATCCAGATCGATGTCTACAATCGGCCCGATGCCAACATCATCGCCACGGTTGGCGCGATCAAGGCGGAACTGCCGCGCCTGAGCGCGCTGCTGCCGCCCGGCACGCATCTGACGCCGTTCTTCGATGGCACGCCGACCGTGCGCGCCTCGGTGGACGATGTCGAGATCACGCTGCTGATCAGTCTGGGCATGGTGGTGCTGACGATGGCGCTGTTCCTGCGCCGGCTTGCGCCCACGTTGATCGCCGCGGCAGCGGTGCCCATGTCGCTGGCCGGTGCGGCAATCGTGATGTACGTGATGGGTTACACGCTGGACAACCTGTCGCTGCTGGCACTGGTGATCGCGATCGGCTTCGTGGTCGACGACGCGATCGTGGTGATCGAGAACATCATCCGTCACATCGATGAAGGCCAGAACCGCCTGCAAGCCACCTTGAACGGCGCGCGCGAGATCGGCTTCACCATTGTCGCGATCACGCTGTCGCTGATCGCGGTATTCGTCCCGCTGCTGTTCGCCAGCGGCATCATCGGCCTGTTCTTCCGCGAGTTCACGGTGGTGCTGATCGCGGCGATCGCGGTGTCGGCGATCGTCTCGCTGACGCTCACGCCCTCGTTGTGCGGCGTGTTCCTGTCGCCGCACCCAGAACACGCCGCGCAGTCGCGAATCGGTCATGCACTGGATCGCGCGCACGCCGGCATGTTGAACGTGTATCGGCGCGGGCTCGATTTCACGCTGCGGCATCCGCGCCTGCTGGCGCTGATGCCGGTCGTGTTGATGGTGCTGACCTATTTCCTGTTCGGCATGGTCAAGGCCGGCTTCTTCCCGCCGCAGGATACCGGCCTGATCGTGGGCCGCGCCACCGGCGGTTCCACGCCTTCGTTCGTGCAACTGCAGCAGCGCGAGCAGCGCCTCACCGATATGCTGATGGCCGACCCCGCGGTGCAATACGTCGGCTCGTCGCTCGGCAATAGCCGGCACGGAGCCAGTGCCTCGTTCCACATCCAGTTGAAGCAACTCGGCCAGGGCCGCAGCGAGTCCACCCAGGATGTGCTGGCGCGTCTGTCGGCCAAAGCCGCGCGCTATCCCGATCTGAATCTGCGTCTGCGCGCGCATCAGGACCTGCCCAGCGGTGGCGGCGGCGGCAATCAGGGCGCGCAGTATCAGGTGTCGCTGAAAGGCAATGATCTGGCCGAACTCGAACTGTGGCTGCCAAAACTGCAAACGCAACTGCAGCAGAACCCGATGTTCCGCGACGTCGGCTCCGACGTGGACGACGCCGGCCTGCGCCAGAACATCGTGATCGATCGCGACAAGGCCAGCCGACTCGGCGTATCGGTGGCCGCGGTGGACGACGCCCTGTACAACGCCTTCGGCCAGCGCCAGATCTCGACGATTTATTCCGACACCAACCAGTATGCGGTGGTGCTGACCGCGCTCGCCAGCGAGTCGGCGACACCCGCGGCGTTGAACCGGCTGTACGTGCATACCAGCAACGGCAGCATGGTGCCGCTGAATGCGATCGCGCATCAGGAGCCGGGCCTCGCCCCGGCGCAGATCAGCCATGAAAACCAGTTCACCGTGATGGATCTCAGTTTCAACCTGGCTCCCGGCATCAGCATGGGTCAGGCGACGGGCGAGATCCAGAAAACCATTTCCGGCATGCGCATGCCTGGCGATATTTCGTTGAGCCTGGGCGGCGACTTCCGCCGTTTCCAGCAGCAGCAGAGCAATATGCCGTTCCTGCTGCTCGGCGCGGTGCTGGCCGTGTACATCGTGCTGGGCATGCTCTACGAGAGCCTGATCCACCCTGTCACGATTCTTTCGACGCTGCCTTCGGCCGGCGTCGGTGCGCTGCTTGCGCTGCTGCTCACCAACACCGAACTGTCGGTAGTGGCGATGATGGCGCTGGTGCTGCTGATCGGCCTGGTGAAGAAGAACGCGATCATGATGATCGATTTCGCGCTGGTGGCGCAGCGTAGCGGCCTGACCCCGCTGGAAGCGATCCGTGAAGCCTGCATCGTGCGTTTCCGCCCGATCATGATGACCACGATGGTGGCGATTCTCGCCTCACTGCCGCTGGCGATCGGCATCGGCACCGGCGCCGAACTGCGCCGCCCATTGGGCATAGCGATGCTGGGCGGCCTGATCGTCTCGCAGGCATTGACTCTCCTCTCCACGCCCGCGCTTTACCTGGTATTCGCACGCATGGCCGAGCGTCGGCGGGAACGCCGCATGCTCGGGCGCGCGCAGCAGCGCGCGTGATGCGCATTCAATTCCCGCAGGGCTGTGCGGAACAAGCGGGCCGCATGACTGGTCTTCTTTGCACATTGGCGGCTGCGGCATCTCCATGCCGCGCGTAAAATGCCGGACTGTCCTCGATTTCCCCGGACGCTATGCGCCGCTGCTTTCGTATCTCGTCATTGGTTGCATCCTTGCTGGTGGTACCGCTGGCGCATGCCTGCGCCACCTGCGGCTGCACGCTGAGCACCGACGCGGCAACCGGTTACTCGACGCAGTCGGGCTGGCGCGTCAATCTGGAATATGCCTATCTCGATCAGGATGAGCTGCGCCATGGCGGCGGCGGCGCGACCGGCGAACGGGCGGTCGATGAGCCTTCCGATCCGGCGCTCGATGGCGGCGAGATCGAGAAAAACACCACCAATCGCTATGTCAATCTCGGGATCAGCTATCGCCCGAATGCGGATTGGGCTTTCAGCATGCTGCTGCCCTATGTGCAGCGCGATCATTCCACCTTCGGCGTGCACAGCCGGCCGTTTTCGCCCGCCGATGTCGCACCGGACCAACTCAGCCGGGCCAGCGTGTCGGGAATCGGCGATGTCAGGCTGATCGCCGCCTACCAGGGCTTTCTGCCGACCCGCAATCTCGGTGTGCTGGCCGGCGTCAAGTTGCCGACCGGCAGATACGGCGGCGAAACCGATGGCGGCGTGCTCACCGGGCATCCGGTGCTATTCAAGACCGGGCCACTGGCCGGCGACGCTCTGGACACCAGCCTGCAGGCCGGTTCCGGCAGTACCGATGCGATCATCGGCGCGTACTGGTATCAGCCTGTCAGCCAGAATTTCGACGCCTTCATCAACGGCCAGCTGCAGGCAGCGGTGTCCGAACGCATGCATGCGCCGGGCCGGGATTTTCGCCCCGGCAACCAGACTACGTTGAATGTCGGGCTGCGCTATGAAGCGCACGCCAGCTGGGTGCCGCAGTTGCAGCTCAATCTGCTGCGCAAGAGCGCCGATCAAGGCGCGTTCGCCGATCGAACCAACACCGCGGGCACGGTCGCCTATCTCAGCCCCGGCGTGAGCGTCAGCCTGCGTGGCAATGTGCAAGCCTACGGCTTTGTGCAACTGCCGGTGTACAGCCATCTGGATGGCTATCAATTGTTCCCGCGCTGGACCGCGACGGTGGGCTTGAGCGTGGCACTGTGATGCCGCGCATGCCCCGGCTGGCCATCAGCGCTTGCGTGCTGCTGGCGACATGGATGATGGCGCCGGTCGCCGTCGCGCAAAACACCTTGAGGATTGGCGCACCCGCGCCGTCGATCGTACTTGTCACCCTGGACGGCAAGCGCATCGACACGCGCGATCTGCGCGGCGACGTGGTGATCCTCACGTTCTGGGCAACCTGGTGCACGCCGTGCCGTGAAGAGCTGCCACTGCTGTCGCGCTACGCGCGGCAACACGCGCAGCAAAAATTGGTCGTGCTCGGCTTCAGCCTGGACACGCCGGATCAGCTCGACAAGGTTCGCGCGGTGGCGGCCGCTTTGAACTTTCCCAACGGGGTGCTGGACGACCCGCACGTGCCGGGCTATGGCCGTATCTGGCACCTGCCGGTCAACTTCGTGATCGATCGGCAAGGTCGCCTTGCCTACGACGGCTGGAAGGATCCCGACCCGGTGTGGACGCGCGCGCGGCTGGAAGAAGTCGTCACGCCACTGCTGGACGCGCAGCGGTAAGCAGCGCGTCCACGCACCACTGCCCGCCGGCCACATCGTCGTGCGCCCCGCGCTCGCTACACGGCTTCGTCTCGCCAGATCGCCACCTGCGGCACACCATCCGCGCCGATCCGGCCGCGGTACATGCCATCGGTGTTGAACGGCATCGCGAATTGCCCGTCGCGGCCGAGCACGATCGCGCCGCCGTTGCCACCCAGTCGCGGGATCTCGCGATCGATGACGTCGCGCGCGGCCTGTTGCGGCGACTGCCCCATTTCGGCCACGCGCATGCAGATGGTGTGCGCGGCCGCGACGCGGATGTAGAACTCGCCCCAGCCCGTGCCGGATACCGCGCAATGCGCGTTGGCATAGGTGCCCGCGCCGATGATCGGCGAATCGCCCACGCGTCCGTAGCGCTTGTTGGTCATGCCACCCGTCGAGGTGCCGGCCGCAAGACGTCCGTGCGCATCGCGTGCGACCGCACCGACCGTACCAAAATAGTCATCGGTCGTTTGCCCCGCAGCTTCCCGCGCGAGCGCCTGCTGCAACTGCTGCCAGCGTTGCTCGCTGCGGAAATACGCCGGGTCGACCAAAGTGATGCCTTGCGATTGCGCAAAATACTCGGCACCCGCGCCGCTCAGCAACACGTGCGGAGAATGCTCCATCACCGCGCGGGCCAGCAGGATCGGGTTGCGCACACGACGTACGCCGGCTATCGCGCCTGCATGCAGGCTGGCGCCATCCATGATCGCGGCATCGAGTTCGTGCTGTCCTTCGTGGTTGAACACCGCACCGCGCCCGGCGTTGAAGTGCGGCGCATCCTCCAGCACCACGATCGCCGCGCTCACCGCATCCAGCGCCGAGCCGCCCGCCTGCAGCCGCTCGTGACCCGTTCGCAGCGCCAGCGCCAGGGCAGCGCGGACCGGCTGCTCGGCGGCTTCGATATCTTTTCGGATCACGCCGGCGCCGCCGTGGATCAGCAGCACCGGGCGATGATGCGCAACATTCATGCCGCGAGTATCGCACCGCGCAAGGATGATCTGATCGGTGCGATCGGCGCCGACATATCGAATTGCGTACCGTGAATCAACCGCCCTGCGGCAGCGCCTGGTCCACCGCCATCGCGGCGGGAAAACGCAACGTGGCGACGGTGCCGCGTCCGCGCATGCTCTCAAGCTCGATCGGCCAGCCAAAACGGTCGGCGACGCGGCGCACGATCGCCAGACCAATGCCGTGCCCCTGGCCGCCGGTGCGGCTGCCTTTGTAGAACGTCTGATACGCGCGTTGCAGGTCTTCCTCGTCCATGCCGCAACCAGTGTCGGCCACGCTGATCGAACCGTCGTGGATGCCGACCACGATGCTGCCCTGCTCGGTGTACAGGCAGGCGTTGCGCAGCAGGTTGCCGATCACCACCGCAAACACCCGCGACGGCGCGTGCAGGGCGAAGCGTGCGCTTTCCTCCAGCCGCAGCGCGATCGGCTTGGCGCCGAGCAGGTCGCGGTAGCGGTCGATTTCCTCGCGCACCACATCGTTGACCAGAAAATCCTCTTCCGGCAAGCCGGTGTCGGACTCGCGTGCCAGCACCAGGAACGCCTCGATCATCGCCTCGATCTCGCGCACCGAACTGCGGATGCGGGTGAGCGAGCGCTTGGCGAATTCGCTCAGGTTTTCCTCGTCGGCGAGCACGTCGGCGGCCACCTTGATGATGGTCAGCGGCGTGCGCAATTCATGGCTGGCGTCGCGGGTGAAATTGCGCTCGCGTTCCACGAAGGCTTCCAGGCGCGAGCCGAATTTGTAGAGCGCCTGCCCCAGCACCGCGACATCGGGATCTTCCACCGCCAGCCGTGCGGGATCCAGCGCTGCGGCATCGGGCTTGTTGGGGTCCCAGTCGCGCACCGCATTGGCGAGCGCAATGACCGAAGAATGTGTATCGCGAGACATGTCGGCGCGTGCGCCCCGGTTGCGCCGGATAAGTGCGCGTCGGCGCACGCTCACTTCTGCTGGACGCCGGCCGCGATCTCCGCATCGAGGTCGGCCAGCCGGTAACCCGCGCTGTGGATGGTGTGCAGCAGCGGCCGTGTGAACGGCTTGTCGATCACCTTGCGCAGATTGTAGAGATGCGAACGCAGCGTGTCCGAATCCGGCAGCGTATCGCCCCAGATCTCGCGTTCGATGTCCCGCCGGCTGACCACGCGCGGCGATTCGCGCATCAGGATGGTGAGCAGCTTCAACCCGATCGGCGATACCTGCAATTCCTCGCCGTTGCGGGTCAGGCGCAGGGTCGCGGTATCCAGCATCAGGTCGCCCACCCGCAGCACCTCCGCGGAAACCTGGCGGCGGTCGCGGCGGATCAGCGCGCGCACGCGCGCTTCCAGTTCGCGTGGCTCAAACGGCTTGACCAGATAATCGTCGGCGCCCGCATCCAGGCCGATCAGCTTGTCTTCCAGCGTGTCGCGCGCGGTCAGCATCAGCACCGGCGTGGACTTCTTGGCTTCGTTGCGCAGCTTGCGGCACACTTCCAGACCGTCCATGCCGGGCAGCATCAGATCCAGCACCACCACGTCGAAGCTGCCCGACACCGCCAGATGCAGGCCCGTCACGCCGTCGGCCGCGTAGTCCACGGAATAACCGCGCCGCTCCAGAAACTCGCCGATCATTTCGGCGATGCCGCGGTTGTCCTCCACCAGCAGCACCAGACCGGATTGATCTTCGCGTGCGCTCATGCGAGGCCCCTCGAAGCTTGAAACATGGCTGTGATAAGCGATCATGGCGGCGAATTTGCCTTCACGGGAGTGAGCAATATGTGAAGCACCCTACCGCTTCAGCATCTGCGCCAGCGCCGGCCATACATTGGCCAGCACGCGCGGCTGCGCGGCGGCGGTGGGATGCAGGCCATCCTCCTGCATCAGCTTGGGATCGAGCGCTATCCCGGCCAGCAGGAAAGGCACCAGCCCGGCATGGTTCGCCCGCGCCAGCCGCGCGTAGATCGCGCGCAGACCATCGCGGTATTGCGGGCCGTAATTGACCGGCAATTCGATGCCCAGCAACAGCACCTTCGCACCGCCTTGTTCGCTCTGCTTCACCATCGCGCCGAGATTTCCTTGTATCTCGGTCAACGGCAACCCGCGCAGGCCGTCGTTGGCGCCCAGCTCCAGCATCACCAGCGCAGGGTGATACTGCTTCAGCAATGCGGGCAGGCGGGCCAGGCCCGCCGCCGTGGTTTCGCCGCTGATACTGGCATTGACCAGCTTGTAGGAAGGCCGCATATCCACCAGGCGCGCTTGCAGCAAGGTCGGCCAGCCGGCGCTCAGCTGGATATTGTGTGCGGCGGACAGCGAGTCGCCCAGCAGCAGGATGGTTTTCGGTGTCGAACTTGTCGGCGCTGACGTCGCCGCCGCGTTCGCGAGCGGCACGCAGATCGGCAACAACAATACGAGGCAACAGCGCATGCAGGACGGCATCCACGATCGCATCCAGCTTCTCTCCGCACGCAAGGTGGGCAAACAGGTCGAAGGCCCCGGCGGCCGGCTCGACATTCTGCACGATGTCAGCCTCGACGTGAATGCGGGGGAAACCATCGCCGTCACCGGCGCGTCGGGCTCCGGCAAGACCACGCTGCTCGGCCTGCTCGCGGGCCTGGACGTGCCGAGCACCGGCAGCATCCGGCTCGATGGCCAGCCGCTGGAAGCGCTCGAAGAGGAGGCGCGCGCGGCATTGCGCCGCCGACTGGTCGGCTTCGTGTTCCAGTCGTTCCATCTGCTGCCGGCGTTGACCGCGGAAGAAAACGTACTGCTTCCGCTGGAACTCCAGGGCGTGGGCCACGCGCTGCCGCGCGCACGCGAAGCGCTGGCCGCGGTCGGCTTGAACAAACGTGGCGCGCATTATCCGCACCAGCTTTCCGGCGGCGAGCAGCAGCGCGTGGCGATCGCGCGCGCGTTCGTGCATGCGCCGCGCATCCTGTTCGCCGACGAGCCCACCGGCAATCTTGATCGGCGCACCGGCGCCGTGGTCGGCGATCTGCTGTTCGATCTCAACCGCGCACATCAGACCACGCTGGTGCTGGTGACGCACGATGTCGCGCTTGCGGAACGTTGTCTGCGCACGCATGAACTGATCGACGGTCAACTGGCATGAAGGGCTTGCTCAACCGCTTGGTGCGGATCCGGCGCGCTATGGTTGAAGTGCGCGGCCGCGGACCTCTCGGGGGCTCGCCGCTTGCACGCGCCGGGATATGGATGAACCTTCGCCACGCATTGCGCAGCCTGCGCCGGGAATGGCAGCTACCGGAACTGCGCACGTTGATGCTCGCGCTGTTGCTGGCGGTGCTGGCGCTCGGTACGGTCGGCACCTTGTCCACGCGTGTCGAACGCGCGGTGCTGATGAGCGCGGCGGAAGTGATCGGCGGCGACATGGGCGTGAATGCCGCAACGCCGTTGCCGGACGCGTACGTCACGCAAGCGCGCGCGCTGGGCCTGCAAACCAGCGAGCTCGCGAATTTTCCGAGTGTGGCGTTCGCCCGCGAACGCAGCCAGTTGCTGGAGGTGATCGCAGCGGATGCGCATTGGCCGCTGCGCGGCAAACTGGTGATCCTCGGTCCGCGCGGACGTGATGTGATTGCGCACGCGCCGCCGGCTGGAATGGCATATCTGGATCATCGCGCGCTGGCCGCGCTCGGCTTGCGCGTCGGCGACGACGTGCAACTTGGCGGCCGTACGTTGCGCATTGCCGCACAACTGCAACGCGAGCCCGACGGTGGCGGTTTGTTCGCGCTGGCTCCGCGCGCGGTGATGGCGCTGGCCGACGCGCAGGCCGCCGGTCTGCTCGGCACCGGCAGCCGCGCGCATCATCGCCTGCTGGTCGCGGGGGATGCCGCGCAAGTTGATGCGTATCGCGATTGGGCCAAAGCACACCTGCCCGCGGATGCCGACCTGATCACGCCGCGCGAAGTGCAGCAACGCCTGCGGGTCGCCTTTGATCGCGCCGGCGCATTCCTTCGCCTTTCCGCGCTGCTCGCCGCGTTACTGTCGGGCATCGCCATCGCGCTGGCAGCACGCCGTTATGCACGACGCAAACTGGACGAGATCGCGCTGCTGCGCGCACTCGGCGCCTCGCGCGGGTTCGCGTTTGGCGGCTTGCTGCTGACACTGCTGCTGCCCGCGTTGCTGGCGGTCGCCGTCGGCGCGTGCATCGCATCGGGACTCGCCGCGGCGGCATTTTCTTTTGCGCGCGACCTGTTGCCGCCGTCCGCGCAACACACCGCCTTGCCGATCGGTCCGGCGATTGCCGCGGCCGGCATCGGCCTTGCGGTGCTGGTCGGGTTCGCGCTGCCACCGCTGGCGCGGCTGGCGCAGGTGCCGCCGATCGCGGTGTTCCGCAGGATCTGGACGCGCGCGCCCCGGCGGTTTGATCTGCTTTATCTGCTGCCGCTTGGCGTCGCGCTGGGCTTGATCGCGCTGGAAAGCGGCTCATGGAAGCTCGCGGGCATTCTTGCCGCGAGCTTGCTTGGCGCCGCGCTGGTGAGCGTCGCGCTCGCCGCCACGTTGCTGTGGTTGATCCGGCGCTACGCCGCGCGCCTGCATCCGGCGTTGCGGCTGGGCGCCAGCGCCTTGACGCGCCGGCGCGCGTTGAGCTTGGTGCAAGCCTGCGCGATCGCCCTGGGCTTGACCGCGTTATTGATGCTGGCGGTAATTGCGCCCGCCCTGCTGGACAACTGGCGACGGGAACTGCCACCGGATGCGCCCAACTGGTTCGTGGTCAATGTGCAGGACGCGCAACAGGCGCAAGTGCTGGCCTCCCTGCGGCAACTCGGCGCAACCCGTCTCAACGCGCTGCCGGTCGCGGTCGGCAAGCTGAGTGCCATCAATGGCGTGCCGGTGGACAAATTGAAGCTGCACGATCGCGAGGCGCGCGACACCGCCGATCGACAGGTGCGCCTGTCCTGGAGCACGACGCTGCCGAAGGCCAACAAACTGATTGCGGGACAGTGGTTCGCGGCATCGCCATCGCAACCGGAAGTCTCGGTGGACAAGCTATGGGCCGATACCTTCGACCTGCACCCGGGCGACACGCTGGGATTCGTCGTCGGCGAACGCGACCTGACCGCGCGCGTGACCAGTATCCGCGAAGTGGACTGGAGCAGCTTCAATGTCAATTTTTTCGTGCTGCTGGATGCCGCCCACGCGCACACGCTGCCGCACGAATGGATCGCAAGCTTTCATCTGCCGCGCGGGCACACCAACGCGCTGGCCGCGTTCTCGCGCGATTACCCGAATCTGAGCTTGATCGATGTCGACGAGTTGCTCGATCGCGTGCGCGAAATCGTGGCACAGGTGACCGGGGCCGCGCGCTGGGTGCTGGGCTTCAGCCTGCTGGCGGGCGCGCTGGTGCTGGCCGCTGCGCTGACATCCAGCGCAGCCGAACGCCGACAGGAGGCCGCACTGCTGCGCACGCTGGGTGCGCGACGTTCGCAACTGTTGCTGAGTGCGTTGTGTGAATTCGCGCTGCTGGGATTGATAGCCAGTGCCACAGCGCTGTTGGGCGCCGCAGCCGCGGGCGCCTGGTTGGCGAGCGGCGTGTTCCGCATGCACGAGTTCATCGAACCCTGGGGATCGCTGGTGATCGCGGCGATGATCGCGGCCGCGATCGTCACCGCGCTTGGCCTGACCGGCACGCGCCGCGTGCTGCGCACTTCGCCGTTGTTGATCCTGCGGAGAGCGTAGGGCGGGTTTTGACCCGCCGATCAGGGGAGGTTGAAAGCGGCCCTACGCGCCTGCGCGATATCAATCATCGTCGCTGCGCGGCACGTCAACCTTGCCCTTCACGTCGTGATAGCGCACATCGCCGCTGCCGGTGGCGCGCACCGTGAAATTGCCGCCGACGCCGTTGGCGGTGACGTCACCCGAGCCGGTACTGCCGACCTCCGCGTCGCGACCGATGCCGGTCAAGGTGACGTCGCCCGAACCGGTCGAGCCGATTCGCACGCTGCCACGCACCGCGCTGAAATCCAGATCCCCCGAACCGGAGTGGTCGGCACGCACATCGCCCCGCACGTTCCGAACGTGCACGTCGCCGGAACCAGTACCGCGCAAATCGACACTGCCGACATCGCTGGCACGCACATCGGCGGAGCCCATGTGCAACGCCAGCGCGCCGTTGACGCGCTCGGCAATCAAATCGCCCGATCCGGAATCGAAATCCAGCGAGGCCAGGTTGCTCGCATTTACATCACCGGAGCCGTCATCGATCTTCACCGCCAGCGCCGCCGGCACGCGCACCTGGAGTTTCAGGTAGGCATAGGCGGAACCAAACAGGTTGAAGATGCTGGTTTCGGTATGGTGCTCGGAATCCACCGTGGCCTGATCGCCGGCACGGCTGGTGCTGACCTGCAGATCCTTGAGCCAGGATTGGTCCGAAGCGCAGGCGGTACCGCGCACCTCGATCCTGCTCAAACCCTGAACGCCGGTGATTTGCAAATCGGACGAACCGAGCTTCAACAGCAACGAGCGCAGGCCGGCGGCGTCGATGTCGGCATTGCGCGGTGCGCTGTAACGGCATTCCTCGGCACCGGCAACCGAAGCGAGTAGCAACAGCGAAGATGCAAGCAATGCAGCGGCGAGTTTGCGCATGGGAATCTCCGATTGAAAGGATCGATGTTCAGATGCCGATCGGGCGCGCAAGGTTTAGCGCGGCCGGCATGACTTTCAGCACCCCTCGGGTCTTCGCAACACTCGCGAGCGCGAGCGGGTTGGCGCGTCGCAGGAGCGCAGGAAGCGGAGTGTACACGCCAGTGCGAGCGCATTCCGAGCACCGTCCGCGCGCAAGATGTCGAGCGCGGCAGCTTTGCGGATACTCAAGACTCCTCGGCCTTGGCGCGATCCCACAACTCGTCCTGCTCGGCCAGCGATTTGCCGGCGAGTGTTTCGCCAGCTTCGGCAGCGAGTGATTCCATGCGCCGGAAACGGCGCTCGAATTTGGCGTTGGCCCGGCGCAGCGCGTGTCCAGGATCAATCTTGGCGTGGCGCGCCAGATTGGCGATCACGAACAGCACGTCGCCGATCTCGTCCTCCAGCCGGTCGCAATCGGCGCCCTGGTCGAACTCCGCGCGCACTTCGGCGATTTCCTCGGCCAGTTTGTCCAGCACCGGCTCGGGACCCGGCCAATCAAACCCCACCGTGGCCGCACGCTGCTGCAATTTCAATGCACGCCGCCATTCCGGCAAACCGGCTGCTATGCCGGCCAGCGCGCTTTGATCACCAGCATCGCCGCGCTTCGCGCGCTCCTGCGCCTTCAGTTCTTCCCACGCGCGCGATTGTTCTTCCGCGCTTGCGTAAAAAGGGGTCGGCGCCGCATTTCCCGCATCGATCTCCTCCCCCTCTTGAGTCGACGGCAGGGAAAATGACTCTGCCCCTTTCTTGAACACGTGCGGGTGGCGGCGGGTCAGCTTGTCGGCCAACCCCATGACGACATCATCGAAGCCGAAATGCCCGGCCTCTTCGGCCATGCGCGCGTGAAACACAACCTGGAACAGCAGGTCGCCGAGTTCATCGCGCAAGTCGTCGAAATCACGGCGCTGGATCGCATCGGCAACTTCGTAGGCTTCCTCGATCGTGTAGGGCGCGATCGAATCGAAATTCTGTTTTGCATCCCACGGGCAGCCGTGCACGGGATGGCGCAGGCGCGCCATGATCGAAAGCAGGCTGGCGATGTTCGCCTTCTCACTCACTCGCTGACGGACCTTTGTGTCTGATCATCATTCCGGATCGGCCGCTGCACGGCGTCAGGGATGACGGTAATGGGATACTCGGATTATTGCGTTTGCAACCGCCCAAGCCAATTCGCCGACGGATCGCCCACCGCAATGAACTCGGGATTGATCAGCGATTCGCGCGCGTTGTAGCGCAACGGCGCGCCGGAGAGATCAAGCACCGCGCCGCCGGCCTGTTCCAGCACGCACTGCGCGGCCGCGGTATCCCACTCGGATGTGGGGCCGAGTCGCAAGTACAAATCCGCCTTGCCTGCGGCGATCAGGCAAAACTTCAGCGATGAACCCATCGCCATCAGCCGATGATCGCCCAGCCGCGCCAGCATCGCGCCGGTGCGTTCCTGCGCGTGCGAGCGACTGCCGGCGACCACCGGTGGTTGCGCCGCGGCGCGCGCCTCTATCGACCGCGGCATCGCGCCCAGCGAATGTTCGACACAGGCGCCGGCATCGGCACTGGCGAAATACAGTTCGCCGGAAACCGGCGCCAGCACCGCGCCAAGTACCGGCACGTGATTTTCGATCAGCGCGATGTTGACGGTGAACTCGCCGTTGCGCTTGACGAACTCGCGCGTGCCATCCAGCGGATCCACCAGCCAGTAGCGCGTCCATGTCGCGCGTGTACTCCACGGGATGCCCGCGGATTCTTCCGACAGCACCGGAATCGCCGGCGTCAGCGCATGCAGGCCATCCACGATGGCGTGATGCGCGGCCATGTCCGCGGCAGTCAACGGCGAATCGTCCGATTTGCGTTCGACCGCGAAACTGCCCGCGTAAATTTCGAGAATCGCCGCGCCCGCGCGCCTTGCAATCGCACGAACTTCGCGGCCGAGGCGATCGAGTTCACTCATGGGGTGCACATTGCCTGAAATTTTCCCGCCAGGAATTCGCGCGTGATGAACAATGCGGCAATCGAGCGGCCTTCCGTCACGTCCGCGCGTGCGATCAGCGTGTGCAGCTCGGACAATTTCCAGGGCACCACTTCCAGCGGCTCCGGTTCGTCGCCGGGCAGGCGCTCGGGATAAAGATCGCGCGCCAGCACCACGTGGGTCATGTGGGTCATGTAAGCAGGCGACAGCGACAAGGTGGTGAGAATGCGCAACGAGCGCGCGCCGTAGCCGATTTCCTCTTTCAGCTCGCGATTGGCGCCCTGCTCAACGGCTTCGTCGCGATCGAGGCGGCCTTTGGGCAACCCGAGCTCGTAGCGATCAAGGCCGACGCCGTATTCGCGCACCAGCAGCACGGTCTCGTCGTCACGCATCGGCACGATGATCACCGCACCCAGGCCCGAACTCGCGAGCCGCTCGTAGGTGCGCCGCTCGCCGTTGGCGAACTCGAGATCGATTTCCTCGACGCGCAGGAAACGACTGCTGTCGGCGCGACGCGTGGCGTGGATGCGGGGAGGGGTGGGCATCCGGAGATTGTAGCCGCGCCATGCCGAGTCCTTGAACTTGAAAAAAAGGCGGGCCATGGAGGGCAGCCATCGGAGCCCATCCGGCGCTGTTCGATGCCGCGGTGACGAAGCCGGGGGCGCGGGAAAGGCGCGACTGTTTGAGCACAGGGATGTGCGAGTTCGCGCCGGCGCGCGACCGGCGAGAAGCGCAGGGAAGTTTCAGCGACACGATGTCGCTGAAACCGTCATGTCCGGCGCCCATTGATTCGCCTGCAAGCAGGCTCCTACAAAGCCGGTTTCGTAGGAGCCTGCTTGCAGGCGACCCCGCGCCGTTGGACGGCGCGGAAAAAGACAGGGATGTCGTGCGGCAACACCCGAAGCACTTGCGGTCGCGCGCAGGCGCGCTCCTACAAAGGCCCGCGCCGGGGGTGGCGCGGGAAAAGGCAGAGATGTCGGGCATGAAATAGCGGGGCCACCGCCACAAGGCCGAACCCTCACCCGGCCTTCGGCCACCCTCTCCCGAAGGGAGAGGGAACATCAGGAACACTTGGGTCCCGGCTTTCGCCGGAATGACGAGAAGGTAAATTGCGTGCGCCGCGCAAGCCGAGAAGGCCGTCACGGAAGCTCTGAAGAAGCGTCGCGAGCGAAGGCAGGTTGCGCGTCGCCGGAGCGCAGGAACCGCAGTGTACACGTCAGTACATGAGGATTCCGAGCACCGCCGGCGCGCAAGATGCCGAGCGCAGCAGCTTATTCAGAGTTTCCTAGCTCAGCGCCCCATGACAGTGCTTGTATTTCTTGCCGCTGCCGCACGGACATGGTTCGTTGCGGCCGATCTTCGGGCCTTCGCGCATCACCGGCGCGACGCTGGCCGCAGCGGCGGCGCGCGGGCCCATCGCATCGGTCGCGGTGGCTTCGGCCGGCGCACCGCCGAAGCCGCTGGCCTCGGCGTGCTGGAAATTCATCGCGCGTGCCTGCGCGGCGGCGGCGGCCTGCTGCTGCGCTTCCATCGCGGCGATCTCTTCCTCGCTGCGGATGCGCACGCGCGCCAGCGTCTGCACCAGTTCCGATTTCACCCGCGCCAGCATCGCCTCGAACAGGATGAACGATTCGCGCTTGAATTCCTGCTTGGGCTGCACCTGTGCGTAGCTGCGCAGGTAGATGCCCTGCCGCAGGTAATCCATGCTCGCCAGATGTTCCTTCCAGGCATTGTCGAGCACCGACAGCATCACGTGCTTTTCCAGCGCACGCATCACTTCCGGCCCGACCTGCTTTTCCTTTTCGGCAAACATCGCGTCGGCCGCTTCCGTGACCCGACGATGGATCGCGGCGGCATCCACTTCATCGGCGCTTTCCACCCACTGCCGCAGATCCAGTTTCAAGCCGTATTCGGATTCCAGCGTCTTCTCAAGTTCCGCCAGTTGCCACTGCTCATCCACGCTTTCGCGCGGCACATAGGTCGCGGCGATATGTTCGAACACATCGGCGCGAATATCGGCCACCGTGTCGGCCACGTTGTCGGCTTCCAGCAACTCGCTGCGTTGTTCGTAGATCACCTTGCGCTGGTCATTGGCGGTGTCGTCGAACTCCAGCAGGTTTTTGCGGATATCGAAGTTGTGCTGCTCGACCTTGCGCTGCGCCTTCTCGATCTGCCGGCTGACCATGCGGTCTTCCAGCGCGTCGTCATCCTTCATGCCGAACGCGCGCATCCACTTGCCGACCCAGTCGCCGGCGAAGATGCGCATCAGGTTGTCTTGCAGCGAAAGATAGAAACGCGAGGAACCCGGATCGCCCTGGCGTCCGGAACGACCGCGCAACTGGTTGTCGATGCGCCGCGATTCGTGGCGCTCGGTACCGACGATGTGCAGGCCGCCGGCCTCGAGCACCTGATTGTGGCGCTGTTGCCATGCCTCGCGCGCGCGCGCGCGGTCGGCGTCGCTGGCGTCCGGGGGCAGCGCGGCGAGATCCGCATCCAGGCTGCCGCCCAGCACGATGTCGGTGCCGCGGCCGGCCATGTTGGTGGCGATCGTGACCGCGCCCGGCGCGCCGGCCTGCTCGACGATATGCGCTTCGCGCTCGTGCTGCTTGGCGTTGAGCACCTCGTGCGGCACGCCTTCCTTGCGCAACAGCGTCGACAACAATTCCGAGGTTTCAATGGACGTGGTGCCAACCAGCACCGGCTGGCCGCGCTTGTGGCACTCCTTGATGTCTTCCAGCACCGCCTTGTACTTGACGTCCGGCGTCAGGAAGATCAGGTCGGCGTTGTCCTTGCGGATCATCGGCTTGTGGGTCGGGATCACCACCACTTCCAGCCCGTAGATGGTCTGGAATTCGTAGGCTTCCGTATCCGCCGTGCCGGTCATGCCGGACAGCTTCTTGTACATGCGGAAGAGGTTCTGGAAGGTGATCGTGGCGAGCGTCTGGTTCTCGCGCTGGATCGGCACGCCTTCCTTCGCTTCGACGGCCTGGTGCAAACCATCCGACCAGCGCCGGCCCGGCAAGGTACGGCCGGTGAATTCGTCCACGATGATCACTTCGCCATCGCGCACGATGTAATCGACATCACGCTGATACAACGCGTGCGCGCGCAAGCCGGCGTTCAAGTGATGCACCACCGCGAGATTGCGCGCGTCGTACAGACCGGAGTCGGCATCCAGCACACCGGCTTCGCGCAGCAGTTGTTCGGCGTGTTCCATGCCCTCTTCGGACAGGTGCACCTGCTTCTGCTTTTCGTCGACGAAATAGTCCCCCGGTTCCGGCGGCTCGCCCGGCAGGTTTTCCTTCGCCTGCCGCGTCATCTTCGGCACGATCCGGTTGACGCGGATGTACAGCTCCGGCGAATCCTCGGCGGGGCCGGAAATGATCAGCGGCGTGCGGGCCTCGTCGATCAGGATCGAATCCACCTCGTCCACGATCGCAAAGTTGAGCCCGCGCTGGTAGCGCTGGTCCCTCGACAACGCCATGTTGTCGCGCAGGTAATCGAAACCGAATTCGTTGTTGGTGCCGTAGGTGATGTCAGCGGCGTAGGCGCCGCGCTTGTCCGCGTGATCCATGCCGGGCCAGACCACGCCGACGGTCATGCCGAGGAAGTTGTAGACCTTGCCCATCCAGGCCGAATCGCGCCTCGCCAGATAATCGTTGACGGTGACGACGTGAACACCCTTGCCTTCCAGCGCGTTGAGATACACGGGCAATGTCGCCACCAGCGTCTTGCCCTCGCCGGTACGCATCTCGGCGATCTTGCCTTGATGCAGCACCATGCCGCCGATCAACTGCACGTCGTAATGCCGCAGCCCGAGCACGCGACGCGACGCCTCGCGCACCACCGCGAACGCTTCCGGCAACAGCCTGTCGAGCACCTCGCCCTTGGCGATGCGCTCCTTGAATTCGTCGGTCTTGGCGCGCAGTTGCGCGTCGTCCAGCGCCTTCAGGCCGGGCTCGAGCGCATTGATGCGCGCCACTTGTCGCGACAGTTGGCGCAGCACGCGATCGTTGCGGCTGCCGAATACGCTCGTCAGGGCACGGTTGAACATCGGCAATCTTGGCTGGCAGGTGATTCGGGGAAGAGGACCGCGGGCGCGGCTACGACTGTGTCAGCCCGCCATCATACGGGGCGCGGCGGCTCAAGCAAAGGAATGGCGGCGACAACGAATCCTTTCAAGGCAGGCAACCATCCAATGTGCCGCGGGCGCCGATCCGGCCAAAGCCGCCATTCGCGGCCGAGAGCACCATGGCTGGTCTTTCGGCCGAGCACCCGATGCGATTCAAGGCACCACGTAAACGCCCGGCTTCACCCTTTCCCGGTCGGCATGCGGGTGCTGCGCACGAATGCCAGCGGATTCACCACATGGCCCTGATACCAGACCTCGAAGTGCACGTGCGGTCCGGTCGAGCGGCCGGTAGAGCCGACGTCGGAGATCACGTCGCCTGCGTGCACGCGTTCGCCCACGCGCGCGATCAATCGGCTGTTGTGCGCGTAGCGGGTCATGTACCCGTTGCCGTGATCGATCTCGACTACCTTGCCGTATCCCGGCCGCATCCCGGCGTAAGTCACCACGCCATCGGCCACCGCGTGCACCGGGCTGCCATAGGGCACGTCGATATCGAGACCTGGATGAAAATCCCGCCGGCCGTTGAACGGATCGGCGCGCATGCCGAAATACGAAGCGATGTAGCCATCCAGCACCGGCATGCCGGTCGGCTTGACGCGCGCATCCACCTGCCGGTTCATCAGCAGGTCGGCAAGCACGCCCAGCTGCGTTTGCTGGTGATCGAAACGGCTGCGCAAGGCATCCAGGCTGGCGTCCAGATTGGGCGGCAGCGACGCCGGTGAGACATTTTGCTCGGGGCCGCCGACGGCCGGCGCGTGCTGGAAGTCGAATTCCTGCGGATCGAGCTTGCCGGCTTCGGTCAGGCGCTCACCCAACGCATCCAGCCGGATCGATTGGGCCTGCAATTCCCCGAGCTTCACCGTCATCGCGTCCATGTCGCGCTGCGCGGATTCGCGCACATCGGCGAGCTGGTTCTTCTGGCGCACGACCTGCGCGTGCAAGTCGGCAATTTGTGCCAGCGCGCGCTCGCGCGGGTTGGCCAGGTTAAGTGCAAGCACCGCGCCGATCAGCGCGCATGCCAGCAGCATGAGTGACATCACCGCAATCATCCGCCGGCGCGTGCGCGGGCAGGCAAGCAGATCGGATTTGACTTGGCGCGACTTGGCCGAACGTGCGACGAGTATCATGAGCGATATCCTGAAACTTCTTTACTGCACATGCTGCCCGACGATTCCACGCCTTCACGCCGCCCTCTCCCTGGCCCTAAACCGGTGGCGCAATCCGCCCCGGTGAAAGCGCTGAGCGCTCGGGCCCGCGAATTGGACAACCTGGACCGGCAACTGCGGCAGTCCTTGCCGCCGCCCCTGAACGAACGGCTCCATTACGCCGGTGTGCGCGGCACTCGGGCCACGTTGCTGGCGACAAGTCCGGCTTGGGCTTCCCGCGCCCGCATGGCCCAGCCGAAAATCCTGGCCATCCTGCGTGCGCTCGGCGTGCCGGCCGAAACGATCTCGATCAAAGTCGTCGCGGCTCCCTCTCCACCTGCGGAGCCGGTTGCCTCCTTGCCGCTTTCAGCTGCCAGCGCCCGTCATCTCAGGGCAGCAGCGAAAACCTTGGCGGACCCCGAGTTGCAGGCCCTGTTTCTCGAAATGGCGTCCTTCGCCGAAAAAAATTCTTGTTCCTGAAAGGCGATAGTGCGCGCCGTGTCGGCCGCCTGTAGGGTCGGGCCGAACGGACTTTATAGCACAGGAGTCCGCCCGCGAGCCAACCCATCGCGAGCGGAAAAGGCGAATGAATTGTGAAGAAACGCGCCTGAACCGGATTCAGACGGCCTGGGCGGGGTGTGCGTACGAGATGGGCGCCTGCGCCGGATCGTCGAAACTGACCTCTTCCCACGCCTTGGCGTCCGCCAGCAGCGCGCGCAGCAGCTTGTTGTTCAACTCGTGCCCGGACTTGTGCCCGTAGAACGAGCCGATCAGGCTGTGGCCCAGCAGATACAGATCGCCGATCGCATCCAGAATCTTGTGTTTGACGAATTCGTCCTCGTAACGCAGGCCGTCTTCGTTCAGCACGCGGTAGTCATCCAGCACGATGGCATTGTCCATCGAGCCACCCAGCGCGAGATTGCGTTCGCGCAGCATTTCGATGTCACGCATGAAGCCGAAGGTGCGCGCGCGGCTGACTTCCTTGACGAACGAGGTGGTGGAAAAGTCGATTTCGGCGGCCGAGGAGCGGCGCGAGAAAATCGGGTGCTGAAATTCGATCGAAAAGCCGACCTTGAAGCCGTCGAACGGCTCGAAGCGGGCCCACTTGTCGCCTTCCTCCACTTTCACCGGCTGCTTGATGCGGATGAAACGCTTGGCCGCGGCCTGTTCCTCGATCCCCGCCGACTGCAACAGGAATACGAACGGGCCGGCGCTGCCATCCATGATCGGCACTTCAGCTGCGGACAGGTCCACGTAGGCATTGTCGATCCCCAGGCCCGCCATCGCCGAGAGCAGATGCTCGACGGTGGACACGCGCACGTCGCCGCGCACCAGCGTGGTGGAAAGGCGGGTATCGCCCACGAATTCGCAGCGGGAGGGGATCTCCACCGGCGCGGTCAGGTCGGTACGGCGGAACACGATACCGGTATTCACCGGTGCCGGCCGCAGCGTCATGTAGACCTTGTCGCCCGTGTGCAAACCAACGCCCGTCGCACGAATTACATTCTTGAGCGTGCGCTGCTTGATCATTTTTCGTTCGAATCCTGTTAGGGTTTCGCTAAGAACGGGCGCGATGCTAGCACACGACTGGGGCGAAATAAACAAACTTGTCCGTTCAGTTTATCGGGCGGCAAGAGCCAACCGCCCTTCCCCCTGCCCGACTGTATATAGGGTGTTAAAACGGGGCAAAGGTTCCCGGGTTGACGCACATTCTACAAAGGGCGAACCCTCGGCGTACGCGACCGACTTCCCTGTCTGCGCTTTGCAACGAGCGAACTCTCCGAACCAACCGCAGGGCTGGACACAGATCACCCGGCGCCGGGACGGGATCCGGCGCCGGGTGAACCTCGCCCATTGCGGGCGAGTCGGACTACTTGCGGCGGCTTCCGGCCGCCGGTGACGCTGCCAATCAATCAGCCTGTCGGCGAAGGAACGCCGGGATATCCAGATAATCGATCGCCGGCTCCGCGGGTGCCGCTTCCGCCTTGGTTTGAGCCTGTGCCGCCGGCATCCGCATCGGCGCTGCGTAATCGATCACCTCGTTGCCGGTACCGGTGCGCAGGGTGCGGGCCGGACGCGGCGGCGCGATCACTTCTTCCTGGCGCGGCACCGCGCGCAGGGTCGCCCGGGCGGCGGCCCGGTTCAGACCGGTCGCAACCACGGTCACGCGCACATCGTCCTGCATGTCCGGATCGAGCGCGGTGCCGAGCACCACGGTCGCATCCTCGCTGGCGAAGTCGTGCACCACCCTGCCGATCTCGTCGAACTCGCGCATGGTGAGGTTGGGGCCGGCGGTGACGTTGACCAGGATTCCGCAGGCGCCGTTGAGGTTGACGTCCTCCAGCAGCGGGTTGTTGATGGCGGCTTCGGCCGCGGCCTGGGCGCGATCGTCGCCGCGCGCGGTGCCGGTGCCCATCATCGCCATGCCCATTTCACTCATTACTGTACGCACGTCGGCGAAGTCCACGTTGATCAAACCCGGCCGGGTAATGAGATCGGCGATGCCCTGCACGGCACCTTGCAGCACGTCATTGGCGGCTTTGAATGCGTTCAGCAGCGTGACTTCGCGGCCGAGCACGGTCAGCAGCTTCTCGTTGGGCACGGTGATCAGCGAATCCACATACTGCTGCAGATCCTCGATGCCCTTCAGCGCCACCTGCATGCGGCGGCGGCCCTCGAACGGAAACGGCTTGGTGACCACCGCCACCGTCAGCACGTTCATTTCCTTGGCGAGCTGCGCCACGACCGGTGCCGCGCCGGTGCCGGTGCCGCCACCCATGCCGCAGGTGATGAACACCATGTCGGCGCCGGTCAGTATCTCAACGATGCGCTCGCGATCCTCAAGCGCAGCCTGTCGGCCAAGCTCCGGATTGGCGCCTGCGCCGAGTCCCTTGGTGACGCTGGCGCCAAGCTGCAGCGTGGTACGCGCGCCGGAGATCTTAAGCGCCTGCGCATCGGTGTTGGCGCAGATGAATTCCACGCCTTCGATGGATGAATTGACCATGTGGCCGACTGCATTGCCGCCGCCGCCGCCCACCCCGATCACCTTGATCACCGCATTGGGTGCGAGTTTGTCCACCAGTTCAAACATGTTCCCGTCCTCCGAAAAATACCGCTTGTGAATATCGCAATGGATGCTGCTCTTCTCTCCCTCTCCAGAGGGCAAATCAAAAGTTCTTGTTCAACCAGCCACGCATTTTTCCTATTACGTCGCCCACGCTGCCGCCGACCGGCCCGAGCGTGTTGCGGGTGCCGCTGGCGCGCGCGCCGTGCAGCAGCAAGCCCACACCGGTGGCAAACACCGGGCTGGACACCACATCCGACAAACCGGTCACGTGCTGCGGCAAACCCAGCCGCACCATCTTGTGGAAGATCTCTTCGGCCAGATCCAGCGCACCTTCCATCCGCGCTGCACCGCCGGTCAGCACCACGCCGGCCGCGACCAGGCTCTCGTAGCCGGAGCGGCGCAGTTCGTCCTGCACCATCTCGAAGATTTCCTCGTAGCGCGCCTGGATGGATTGCGCCAGCGCCTGTCGCGCCAGTCGCCGCGGCGGGCGATCGCCCACGCTTGGCACCTGGATGGTTTCCTCCGCGTGCGCCAGTTGTGCCAGCGCGCAGCCGTACTTGATCTTGATTTCCTCAGCATGCGCGGTCGGGGTGTGCACGCCATAGGCGATATCGGAAGTCACCTGATCGCCGCCGACCGGCAGCGACTTGGTGTAACGCACCGCGCCCTGGGTATAGATCGCGATGTCGGTGGTGCCGGCGCCCATCTCGACCACGCACACGCCAAGCTCGCGCTCGTCATCGGTCAGCACGGCTTTGGCGGATGCGAGTGCGGCGGGCACCAGTTCGTCCACACTCAAGCCGCAGCGCTGGATGCACTTGGTGCTGTTCTGCACCGCGCTGGCGGCACCGGTGACCAGGTGCACGCCGGCTTCCAGCCGCACGCCGCTCATGCCGACCGGATGGCGGATGCCATCCTGGCCATCGATGCGGTATTCCTGCGGCTCCTTGTAGAGCACCTTGCGATCGGCCGGGATCGCCACCGCGCTCGCCGCTTCCAGCACCTGCTCCAGATCGTTCGGCGTTACTTCGCGATCGCGGATCGCGGCGGTGCCGTGCGAGTTGCGCGTTTCCAGATGCGAGCCGGAAATGGACGCATACACCGAGCGGATGTCGCAACCGGCCATCAGCTCGGCTTCTTCCACCGCACGCTGGATCGAATGCACGGTGGATTCGATATCCACCACCGCGCCCTTCTTCATGCCGCGCGAGATGTGCGAACCCAGCCCGATCACCTCGACCGGCTCACCGGGAAGGTATTCGCCGACCACCGCCACCACTTTCGAGGTGCCGATGTCGAGGCCGACAACCAGATGTTTGTCGCTTTTGCGATTCATGGTTTTAAACGTGTCCGGTAGCAGCATGGGAAGTCGCTTCAGTCGGGGGTTCGGGATTGGCATTCGCCGGCGCGGGAGCATCCGCCCACTTCACCGCAAAGCCGTTGCTGTAACGAAGATCGGCATACGTGAATCTGATCGCGCGGCCGGCCATGAGCTTCGGCATCACCGCGACGAAACGCGCCAATTTCTGCTCGGGCATGTCGCGCCCGATCACGATGGAAGCGCCGTTGGCAAGCGTGAGATTCCAACTGCCGCGCTCGGACAGCTCCACCGTTTCCACCCGCAGGCGGAATGGCGCGAAATCGCGCAGCGCTTGCGTGTAGAAATCCACCACCTCCGAAACGCGGTCGTCCGGCCCTGACAGATGTGGCAGGTTCGCCACCGCATCGGCGCCGGGCACCACGAACAGCCGGCCGTCGTCGCCGAGCAGCCGTCCTTCGCCCCAATGCGCGAACGGATGCAATTCGCGCACGTGCAACTCCAGCGTGTCCGGCCAGCGCTTGCGCGCTTCCACCTGCGCGATCCACGGCAGCGCCGCGACTTCATCGCGCACGCGATCCAGGTCGAGCGCGAAGAAGCCCGCGCGCAACGAAGGCGCGACCGCCTTCTTCAATTCATCGGCGTCAACGTGCACGAATTCGCCTTGCACCTGCAATTGCCGCACCGGCCAGCGATCTGCGGCGAACCAGCCCTGCAATACGCCCACGATCGGCAACGCGATCAGCGTGATCGCGATCAGCCAGGCGATGACGCGCATGTTCACGGCGCCTTTCATCGGGCACCTCCTTCGAAGCTGGTTTCCAGCACGCGCCAGCAAAGTTCCTCGTAGCCGATGCCCGCGACCAAGGCCGCTTTCGGCACCAGTGAATGCGATGTCATGCCCGGCGCCGTGTTGACTTCCAGCAGCCAGTTGCGACCGTGCGCATCGCGCATCACATCCACGCGGCCCCAGCCGGCGCAGCCGAGCGCGTCGAAGGCCCGCCGCGCCAGCGCGCGCAGTGCGTCTTCATCGTCTCCCTGCAAACCCGGACAGATGTACTGGGTGTCCTCGGCGACGTACTTGGCGTTGTAGTCGTAGTACGCGCCTTTCGGCACGATCTTGATGCTCGGCAAAACTTGCAAATCGAGGATGCCGACAGTGAATTCGCCGCCACCCTCGATCAGGGTTTCCATCAGCAAATCACCGGGATATTTCTGCGCGAGCACCACCGCCTGGTCGAGATCCTTTTCATCGAATACGCGCGACACACCCACGCTGGAACCTTCGCAAGCAGGCTTCACAATCAATGGAAAACCGATCGTGCGCGCGGCCTCATGCACATCCGCGCCGCGCGGCAACGGTACGAAGTTCGGCGTGGGCAAGCCGAGCGCGTTCCATACGTATTTGCTGCGCACCTTGTCCATGGAGAGCGCCGAACCGAGCACACCTGAGCCGGTGAACGGGATGTGCAGCGATTGCAGCGCGCCCTGCAGCACGCCGTCTTCGCCGCCGCCATGCTGGCCATGCAGAATGTTGAACACGCGGGCGAAGTGGCCGGCACGCACCGCGTCGAGCAGTGCCGGAATGCCGTCAATCGCATGCGCATCCACGCCGCGTGCTTTCAATGCAGCGAGCACGTTGCGGCCGGAATCCAGCGACACCTCGCGCTCGGCGGAACTGCCGCCCATCACCACGGCGACACGTCCGAACGCGCGCGGGTCGGTGACCCGAGGAGGCCGCTTTTCAGATTGCATCGTCATTTCGGCGCATCACCCCGTTTCAATGTTCCAACACTCGCCAGCTCGCTCGCTGCAGCACCGATGTCGCCGGCGCCGAGCAGCAGCAGCATGTCGCGGTCGTGCATCAGCGCCGGCAGCGCGTTGCGCAAATCGCGCGGATGCTCGACGAACACCGGATCCACCTTGCCGCGCGCACGTACCGCGCGCGCCAGCGCGCGGCCGTCGGCGTTGGCGATAGGCGCCTCGCCGGCCGGATACACTTCGGTCAGCAGCAGCACGTCGGCTTCCGAAAGCACGGCGGCGAAGTCGTCCAGCAGATCGCGTGTGCGCGTATAGCGATGCGGCTGGAACGCCGCGACCAGACGGCGATCCGGCCAGCCGCCGCGCGCGGCGGCGAACACCGCGGCGAGTTCGCGCGGATGGTGCGCATAGTCGTCCACCAGCAACGCGTGGCCCTGGTCCAGCGAGATCTCGCCGCGCTGCTGAAAGCGCCGCCCGACGCCCTGAAACTTTTCGAGTGCGCGCGCAATCGACTCCGGTTCCGCGCCAAGCTGCCAGCCGATCGCGCTTGCCGCCAGCGCATTCAGTACATTGTGACGGCCAGGCAAATTCAGGCGCACCGGCAGCGGTGCGCGATCGGGCAAATGCAGGTCGAACTGCATCGTCGCACCGGTTGCGCGCAGGTTGCGCGCCCGCACATCGGCTTCCGCGTCGATCGCGTAGGTGAGCGTATTGCGCGGCGTCTCGCTCGCGAGCCTGGCGACTTCCGGATCGTCCGCACACAGGATTGCCAGACCATAGAACGGCAAGCGATGCAGGAAATCCGAAAACGCCTTGCGCACCTGCGCGAAATCGCCGGCGTAGTTCTCCAGATGATCGGCGTCGATATTGGTGACCACCGCGATCACCGGCGAAAGCAGCAGGAAGGAACCATCGGATTCGTCGGCTTCCGCCACCAGATATTCGCCTGCGCCCAGCCGCGCGTTGGCGCCGGCGGACACCAGCTGCCCGCCGATCACGAACGTCGGGTCGTAGCCGGCCTCGGCCAGCACGCTCGCGACCAGACTGGTGGTGGTGGTCTTGCCATGCGTGCCGGCGACCGCGATGCCGCGACGGAAGCGCATCAGCTCGCCCAGCATCTCCGCCCGCGGCACCACCGGAATGCGGCGCTCGTGCGCGGCAATCAATTCCACATTGTCCGATTTGATCGCGCTGGAAGTCACTACTGCATCGGCATCCGCAACATGCCGCGCCGCGTGACCTATCTGCACGGCGACGCCCATCTTGCGCAGCCGTTCGGTCGCATGCGAAACGTGCACGTCCGACCCGGATACCGCGTAGCCGAGTGTCTGCAGGACTTCGGCGATGCCGCTCATGCCTGCACCGCCGATGCCGATGAAATGCACACGCCGGAACGCCTGCATGATGTCGGTGTGCGCGGGGAGCGGGCGCCGGGTCATGCGGCGGCCTCAAGGCAGCGCTGCGCGATCGTCGCGGCGGCATCGGGCTTGGCCAGCGCCCGCGCGGCCTGCGCCATCGACAGCAAGCCGTCGCGATCGCCCAGCAGCGATTGCAGCCGGTGCGCGAACTGCGCGGCATCGAAATCCCGTTCCTGCACCAGTTCCGCCGCACCCGCTTCGACAAAGCCTTCGGCGTTGCGGGTCTGGTGATCATCCACCGCGAAGGGAAACGGAATCAGCATCGCGCCCAAGCCCGCGGCGGCGAGTTCCGCCAGCGTCAACGCGCCGGCCCGGCAAATCGCGAGATCCGCCGCGGCGTAAGCCTGCGCCATATCCTCGATGAACGGTTCCACACGCGCTTCAACCTGCGCACGCGCGTAGGCCGCGCGCGTGGCCTCGACGTGCATGGCGCCGCACTGATGCAACACGCGCGGACGTTGCGCTTCCGGGATCAGCGCAAGCGCATCCGGCAGGTGCTGGTTCAACGCACGCGCACCGAGACTGCCGCCGAGCACCAGCAGCGACGTGCGCTGATCTTGCCGTGCCGCGAAACGCTGTGCAGGTGGCGGCAGCGCGGCGATCGTGGCGCGCACCGGATTGCCAGTCCACTCGGCGTGGCTGCGCGCGGGGAACGCATCGGAGAATCCCGCCAGCACGCGCTTTGCAAAACGCGCCAGCACGCGATTGGTGAAACCCGGAATGCGGTTCTGCTCGTGCACCAGCAGCGGCTTGCGCGTCAGCCAGGCGGCGATGCCGCCGGGCCCGGCAACGTAACCGCCCAGCGACAGCACGCTGCGCGGCTGGCTTGCGCGCAACGCACGCAATGATGCGATCAGCGCGCGCAGCAGCATCCATGGCGCCAGCACGCGTGCCAGCAATTTTTTGCCGCGCAGTCCGGATACGGGCACGGTCTGCAAGGCAATGCCGCGCGCCGGCACCAGCCGCGTTTCCATGCCGCCGGCCGCGCCCAGCCACAGCACCGGCACGTCGCGCGCGCGCAGCGCATCGGCTACGGCCAAACCCGGAAAGATGTGGCCACCGGTGCCGCCGGCCATGATCATGACTGGACCTGGCAGGGGCGCTGCGTCATTCATAGGCATGCACCTGGCCGATATGCGGTTCGACACGCGTGCGCGCGGCGATCGGCAATGACCGCGGCGCTTCACCCATCACGGCCGCGTGGGCGGCGGGTGCGGCAACGCGCGTCGCCATGCGGCGAGCATCCTCGGCGCGATGGATTTCAAAACTCGCGCGCAGCAGTACGCCCAGCATCACGCAGGTCATCAACACGCTGGAGCCGCCGGAACTGATCAGCGGCAGCGTCAATCCCTTGGTCGGCAGCACCCCCAAGTTCACGCCGACCGAGACCAGCGCCTGCAGGCCGATCATCAGCGAAATGCCGAAGGCGACGTACCCGGCGAATCGCTGCCCGACCTCCACGCCGCGCAAGCCGAGTATCAGCCCACGCCCAACCAGCAAGGCAAACAACCCGAGCACCAGCACGATCCCGGCGAGCCCAAGCTCCTCGCCAATCACAGCGAGGATGAAATCGGTGTGCGCTTCGGGCAAATAGAAAAGCTTCTGCACGCTGCCGCCCAGGCCGACGCCGAACCACTCGCCACGGCCGACCGCGATCAAAGCCTGGGTCAACTGGAAACCGTCGTTGAACGGATCCTTCCACGGGTCCAGAAACGAGGTCAGCCGCTTGACGCGGTAATCGGTGGACAACGCCAGATACATCGCGGCCGGAATCAGCGGCGCGCCGAGTAACAGCAAATAACGCATGCGCGCGCCGGCCAGCCACACCATGCCGACCGTGACCGCGGCGATCAGCGCGGCCGAGCCGAAATCCGGCTGCGCCAGCAGCAGCACCGCGGTGAACCCGGCCACGCCCATCGGCTTCAGCACACCGAAGAACTTGCGCTCGACGCCGATCTGATGGCGCACCAGGTAGCTGGCCAGATACACCACCAGGATCAGTTTCACCGCCTCGACCGGCTGGAAGCCGATCACCATGAGATTGACCCAGCGTCGCGCGCCATTGATCCGCATGCCGAAATGCGGCACGAACACCGCCAGCAACAGCGCGAACGCAAGCAGCATCAGACCGAACGCGTATTTCTCGATCAGCCGCAGTTCGACCTTCATCAGCGCAAGCGCGGCAATGCCGCCGAACACGAGAAACGCGACGTGACGCTTGAGGTAATAGAACTCGCCGATGTGCTGGCCATCGGCGACCGCGATCGAACTGGACGAGACCATCACCACGCCAAACGCGGCCAGCGCGATCGCGGCGAGCAGCAGCCAGGGGTCGTACCGGCCCTGGGCGCCGTGCTTGCGGATGGCTTGGGATTGGGCGAACCAGTCAGGCATCGTCAGCGCACCTTCAACGTTGCAAGACCAACCAACACCAGGACCACGCTGATGATCCAGAAGCGCACGATCACGCGCGGCTCCGGCCAGCCCTTTAATTCAAAGTGGTGATGGATCGGCGCCATGCGGAAGATGCGCTTGCCGGTCAATTTGAAACTGGCGACCTGCAACATCACCGATGCGGTTTCCATCACGAACACGCCGCCCATCACCAGCAGGATGACTTCCTGGCGCACGATCACCGCCACGCAACCGAGCGCGGCGCCGACCGCGAGCGCGCCGACATCACCCATGAACACTTGCGCGGGATAGGCGTTGAACCACAGGAATCCCAGACCCGCACCGGTCAGCGAGCCGCAGAACACGGCGAGCTCGCCGGCACCCGGAATCGCCGGAATGCCCAGGTAACCGGAGAACACCGCATTGCCGGAGAGATACGCAAACACGCCCAACGCGCCCGCAACCAGCACGCTCGGCATGATCGCCAGGCCATCCAGACCGTCGGTCAGGTTCACCGCGTTGGAAAATCCGACGATCCAGAAATAGGCGATCACCACGAACCACAGGCCGAGCGGATGCGCGATCTGCTTGAACAGCGGCACGTAAGCGGCGGTCGCGGCGGGCACGTCGGCGGTGTGGAACAAAAACAGCGCCGCGGCGAGGCCGACCAGCGATTGCGCCAGATATTTCCAGCGCGCCGGCAGGCCGCGCGAATCGCGCAGTACCAGCTTGCGGTAGTCGTCGTAGAAGCCGATCGCCCCGGAGGCAAGCGTCACGATCAATACCGTCCACACATAGCGATTGCGCAGATCGGCCCACAACAAGGTGGCGATGCCGATTGCGGCCAGGATCATCACCCCGCCCATCGTCGGCGTGCCGGCCTTGGCGAAATGCGACTGCGGCCCTTCGCGGCGGATCACCTGGCCGATCTTGATCGCGGTCAGCCGTCGAATCAGCGCGGGCCCGGCGAACAGCGACACGGCAAGCGCGGTGAGCGCCGCCAGAATCGTGCGGAAGGTGATGTACTCGAACAGCCGGAAGGCGCCATAGTGGCGCTCCAGCCAGAGCGCCAGTTCAAGCAGCATGTCGCGTGCCTCCTCCGTCGCCGTCCAGCAGCGCCGCCACGACATGCTCCATCGCCGAGGAACGCGAACCCTTCACCAGCACGCTTACGCCCGGGTGCAACCGCGCGCGCAACGCTGAAATCAGTTCCGCTTGGGTCGCGAAGTGCTCCGCGCTCGCGCCGAATGTGTGTGCCGCGTGCACGGACAGCGTGCCGATCGCGAACAGTTTCTCGATGCCGGCATCAAACGCCTGTTTTCCGATCTGCGCGTGCAGTGCCGCGGCATCAGTGCCGAGTTCGGCCATGTCGCCCAGCACCAGCCAGCGTTCGCCAACCTGCAATGCAAGCGTTGCGATCGCCGCGGAAGTGGAGCCCGGATTGGCGTTGTAGCTGTCGTCGATCACGCTCCAGCCGCCGGCCGCGACTTGGCGTCGCAGGCGACCACCGACCGCCGGCGCGTTTTGCAGAGCCTCCGCGATCACGGCGAGAGGAACATCCAACGCGTGCGCGATCGCCGCGGCCGCCAACGCATTGCCGACATTGTGGCGACCGGGCAATGGCAATTGCACGGGATGCGCGCCCATCGGGGTGATCAGGGTGAATGCGCTGCGTTCCGGCTCCAGCACGATGTGATCCGCGCGCACGTCGGCCTTCGCGGTGAGTCCGAAACGCAGCATGCGCCGCGAACCGGCCAGGCCGGCGAAGAAATCGGCGAATGCGTCATCGGCATTGATGATGGCGGTGCCGTCCGCAGGCAACGCCTGATACAGCGCACCCTTGGTTTCCGCCACGCCTTCCAGGCTGCCCATGCGTTCAAGATGCGCCGGCGCGATGTTGTTGACGAGGCCAACCTCGGGCCGCGCGATGGCGGCGAGGTAGGCGATGTCGCCCGGCTTGCCGGCGCCCATTTCGATCACCGCGTATTCGCAATCCATCGGCATCGTCAATAGCGAAAGCGGCAAGCCGATCTCGTTGTTGAAATTGCCGACATTGCTGTGGGTGCGGCCGTGGCGTTGCAGGATGGAGGCGGTGAGCGCCTTTACCGTGGTCTTGCCGTTGGAGCCGGTGATGCCGACCACCCGCGCGCGGCGCTTGGCGCGCACCGCGCTGGCGAGATCGCCCAGCGCGAGCACATTGTCGGCAACCACGACTTGCGGCAACCCGCTGTTCACCCGTTGCATCACCAGCGCGCCCGCCGCGCCGCGCGCGGCGGCTTGCGCAAGATGATCGTGGCCGTCGTGCCGCTCGCCTTTCAATGCGACGAACAAATCGCCCGCGCCGAGCTTGCGCGTATCGATGGACACCCCGCGTATGGAGGCATCCGCGCCGTGCAAGGTGCCGTGCGTCCACAGCGCAACTTCGGAGAGGCGCAGGTTCAACATGTGCGCGCCTCCAGCAGATGTCTTGCGATCGCAAGATCATCAAACGGTCGCCTGCTGCCAGCACTTTCCTGATAAGCCTCATGGCCCTTGCCGGCGATCAGCACCACGTCATCGGCTTGCGCTTCGTGCAAGGCCAGCTCAATCGCACGCGCGCGATCGCGCTGCAGCTTCGCACGCTGCGGTTGAGCGAAGCCCGAGAGGATCGCGGCGGCGATCGCATCACCGTCTTCGCCGCGCGGGTTGTCGTCGGTGATGATGCAAACGTCGGCGTTGGCTTCCGCGATCGCGCCCATCTGCGGGCGCTTGCCGGCATCGCGTTCGCCGCCGGCGCCGAAAACGCAAATCAGTCTTCCCGCGCAATGCGCGCGCAACGTGGTCAATGCCTGCTGCAGAGCATCGGGCGTGTGCGCGTAATCGACCACCACCAAGGGGCACGCGCCGCCGCCGAGGCGATTCATGCGTCCCGCGACCGGCTCCAGCGCCTCCAGCACGTCGCTCAATTGTGCGAACGGAATCTCCAGCGCGCCGAGAACCCCGGCCACCGCGAGCAGGTTGGCGACGTTGAACCGCCCGAGAAGCTTCGAGTGCAACGCACCTTCGCCCCAGGGCGTCTGCAAGGTGAAATCGATGCCGTCGGCGTGTGTGCGCACATTCACGGCGCGGATTTCCGCATCCGCGTTCTCGATGCCGCAGCGCACGATTTTTTTCCGCCCCCGGAACTGATTGCCGTTGCCATCCGTGGCGCTGGATTGCCGCCATTCCCCGGCCGGAATGGCGCTTCGATGGCCGGCATCCGCGGCGGCGAGTTCCGCCGCGAGTTCACGACCGAACGCGTCGTCCACGTTGATGATTGCGGCGCACAGCGAAGGCCATGCGAACAGCTTGGCCTTGGCCGCGCCGTAGGCTTCCATGGTGCCGTGGTAATCCAGATGATCGCGGGTTAGATTGGTGAACACCGCAACGTCGAAGCCGACCGCATCCACGCGATGCTGATCGAGCGCGTGCGAGGACACTTCCATTGCGACACAGGTGACGCCGGCATCGCGGAATTTCGCCAGCAGTGCGTGCACGCTGATAACGTCCGGCGTGGTGCGCTCGCTTGGCCGCAAGGCGCCGTACAGCCCGGCGCCCAGCGTGCCGATGGTCGCGGCGCGCTGGCCGAGCGCGGTGAGCGCCTGCGCCAGCATTTGCACGGTCGAGGTTTTGCCGTTGGTGCCAGTGACGCCGATCAGGGTCATGGCCTCGGACGGGTGATCGAAAAAGCGCGCGGCGATCTCGCCGAGGTGCATTCGCAGGTTTTCGATCCAGATGACGGGGCTCTTCACTGGAATGTCGGGATTGGGCGCGTGCGCAACCGATTCGGCGAGAATTGCGGCGGCCCCGCGCTCGACCGCCACCGGCGCAAAGGCGAACCCATGCGTGCGCGCGCCGGCCAGCGCAACGAAGGCTTCGCCCGCACGCACGCTGCGCGAATCCTGGCTCAGCCCGGAGATCACGATGTCGCCCGCATGCGGCGGATCGGCGATCCCGCGCAGCAGTGCATCCAGACGCATGGCGCGTGGCGCGGCGCTCACGGCTCGGTCTCCCGAGGCTTGCGCGCATCGGCGGTCGCAGCGGAAATCTGCGGTGTCACCGGTTGCGGCGCGCCCGTGTACCAACGCTGCACGTTGTCGGGCGGCACATCCAGCAGACGCATCGCGCCTGTCATCACCTCACTGAATACCGGCGCGGAAACCAGACCACCGTAATACGCGCCGCCATTGCCGCCGCCCGGATCGGCCACCACCACCACGCCGACCAGGCGCGGATTGCTGGCCGGAATCACACCGGCGAACAGCGAGAAGTAGCGATTCACATAGCCACCGCCGGACGCGATGTGCGAAGTGCCGGTTTTGCCGGCAACGCTGTAGTTGGCTACCGCGGCATCGGGCGCGGTACCCGCAGGGCTGACCACGGTGCGCAGCATGGCCATCACCTCGCCGGCAATGCGCGGATCGAGCACCGCGTGGGCCGGGTTGTCGGCGCCCTTGACGAAGCTCGGCTCGCGGATGCGTCCGCCGTCGGCCAATCCCGAATACGCCTGCGCGATTTGCAATGGCGTGACGTTCAATCCGTAGCCGTAGGAGATGGTCGCCTTGACCAGGTCGCCCCATTTGCGCGGCACCGGCAGATAGCCGGTGGATTCGCCGGGAAAGCCGCTACCGGTACTCTGACCGAAACCAAAGCGATGCAGCATGTCCCACATCTGATCCGCGCTCAACGTAAGCGAAATCTTGGAAGCGCCGACGTCGCTGGAAAACGTGATCATGTGGGTGACGTCGATCAATCCGTGATTGTGCGTGTCGCGGATGATGTGGCCGCCCAGCTCCATCGAACCGGGGCTGGTGTCGAGCGGCGTGGTGGGCGTCCATTTGCCCGACTCCAGCGCGGTGGCGACGGTGAACGCCTTCATGGTGGAACCCGGCTCGACCACGTCGGTGACCGCGCGGTTGCGCCGCGATGCCGGCGCACTGGCATCGATCGCGTTCGGGTTGTACGACGGCACGTTGACCATCGCCAGGATTTCGCCGCTTGGCACATCCAGGATCACCATCGATCCGGAACTGGCGTGATGCGAATCAATTGCGCGCGCAAGCTCGGTGTAGGCCAGATACTGGATGCGGCTGTCGATGCTCAAGGTCAAGTCGTGACCCGGCACCGGCGCGCGCACCTGTTCGACATCCTCGACGGTGCGACCGAGGCGGTCGCGGATCACGCGCTTCAATCCGGGCTTGCCGGCGAGCCAACCGTCGTAGGCGAGCTCCAGGCCTTCCTGGCCGCGATCGTCGATATTGGTGAAACCGAGCACGTGCGCCATCACCGCGCCGGAAGGGTAGTAACGCTTGTATTCGCGCTGGCTGTTGACGCCGGGAATGTTCAATGCGAGCACATCCTGCGCGGCTTCCGGGCTCATCTGCCGGCGCAGGTAGACAAATTCGCGATCGCTGCGTTCCTGCAGGCGCTTGCCCAGTTCGGCGGCATCGACGTCCAGCGCCTTGGCGAGTTCCGGAAGCTGGTCGGCGTGCTCCAGCAGCTCCGCGGGATTGGCCCAGATCGACACCACCGGCGTGGATACCGCCAACGGCACGCCGTTGCGATCGAAGATGGTGCCGCGCGAAACCGGGATCGGCACTTCACGCAGGAAGCGCGCGTCGCCCTGATCCTGGTAGAACTGCTTGCGGATCACCTGCAGATCGATCGCCCGCGCCACCAGTCCGCTCGAGGCCAGTACCAGCACGGCCAGCACCAGCAGCAGCCGCTTGCGCGGATTCGGGGTCGGCGGGCGGCGCGAACCGAGCGGGGGCGGAGCGGGAGCGCGCGGGTTCATTGGCGGATGATTTCCACCTGTGCCGGCGCGGGAGTGATCATGCCGAGCTGACCACGCGCGATTTGCTCGATGCGGCCAGGGGCCGCCCAGGTCGCCTGTTCCAGTTCCAGCCGACCGAAGTCGACATTCAGCGCATCGCGCTGGTTCTGCAACTGGGTGAGCTCGACGAACGACACGCGGCCCTGATGGCGCGCCCACACCACGGCAATTGCGCTGGCCATCACCGCCAGCAGCAACACCGAGAATGCCAGCGCGCCGATCATCTTCATGCCCGCTTCTCCGCGATGCGCAACACCGCCGAACGCGCGCGCGGGTTGGCACGCACCTCCGCTTCGGAGGGAAACTGCGCGCGACCGATCGGATGCAATGGCGATCGCAGCGCTTGCGGCGGGGGCAAGCCGCGCCGCGTCGCGGCCGGCTTCACGCCACGAACGAAATGCTTGACGATGCGATCTTCCAGGGAATGGAAGCTGATCACCGCAAGGCGACCGCCGGGCTTCAGCACCTCGGTTATCGCGCGCAGGCCGCGTTCCAGCGAGCCGAGTTCGTCGTTGATGTGGATGCGCAGCCCCTGGAACGTGCGCGTGGCCGGATGTTTGTTGCGCTCGCGGCGGCCGATGACGCGCTCCACCAGTTCGGCGAGTTCGCGCGTGGTCCGGATCGGCGTGTCGGTGCGTTGCGCGACGATCGCTCGCGCGATGCGGCGACTCATGCGCTCTTCGCCAAAGCGCCACAGCACCTCCGCGATTTCATGCTCGTCCGCACGCGCGAGAAAATCCGCAACGCTCTCGCCACGACTCGTATCCATGCGCATGTCGAGCGGCGCGTCGGCGAGAAACGAAAAGCCGCGGGCGGGATCATCCAGTTGCGGCGAGGACACGCCCAGATCCAGCAGCGCGCCGTCCAGTTCACGCACCTCGTCCCATTGCGCGACCTCGGCGAAGTTGCCGTGGCGGATTACCACGCGCGGATCGGCGGCGAAGACACGCCGCGCTTCCGCGATCGCCTGCGGGTCGCGATCCATCAGCAACAGACGCCCTTGCGCATTCAAATGCTCGAGTATCGCGCGCGCGTGACCGCCGCGGCCGAAGGTGCCGTCGAGATAACGTCCGTTTGCGTGCACGCTCAAGCCCGCGACGACTTCGTCGCGCATCACCGGGATGTGCGCCGCTGCGCCTGTGGCCATCAACCCCGTCCCGTGCATTCGCCGAATCCGTGCGCGGACGCCGCGCCGCGCATGCTTGTATTCCGTTCGTTGCGCGCGCCGCCGTTCGCGAGACGCGCAGATCACAACCTCAATCCCGCCATGTCCTCGCTGATGTCGGCCTCGCCGATCGTCTGTCGAATCTTGGCCAGATGCGCCTGCTCGCTCCAAAGCTCGAATTTGTTGCCCATGCCGAGCAACACCGCTTTTTTCTCGATGCCTGCCGCCGCACGCTGGCTGGCGGGCAAGAGCACGCGCGCCGAGCCATCGAGTTCGACATGCATCGCCGCGCCCACGAGTTTCAGTTGCAAATCGCGATGCACGCGTTTGACGCTGGGCAATGCGTTGACCTGATCGCGCACCCGCTCCCAGTCCGGTTGTGGGAACATCCACAGGCAGCCGTGTTCGAACGGGTTGTAGGCGATCACCAGCCGGTTATTGCAGGCACGCGCAATCAGCTCGCGGTAGGCGGAGGGAATCGCCAGCCGGCCCTTGTCGTCCACGGTAATTGCGGTTTCGCCCTGGAACATCGACCAGCCTCGCCCACTATTTCCCACAAAATTACACCGAAACCCACCTTAGTCTCAGGAACTGAGATAGTCAAGGAATTTTTGCTTGCGGATCAATGGGAAAGGCGCGGATGTGACCACTTTTCAAGCCACTTCTTAGCTACTGTCCAGAGGTGATTGAAAGTGTGGAGATTTCGATTCAGCGGTCGACTGCGCGCGGGGCTTTCCCGATGCCGAGGAAGCCATTCCGAGTTCTGTCGAAGCGGCGGCGGATGGAGGCAGCGCGCCTCCTCCGGTCGCCTGCAAGCAGGCTCCTACGACTGCCGCTTGAAGATTTCCTCGACGCGGCGGCGAAGGCGCCAGGAGTGCGACCACGCATGGCCGCCCCTTGCTTGGCCTCCTAAAAGCAAAAGCCCCGCAGGTTGCGGGGCCTTGGCCTAGATCAGCAATCAGGAGGATTGCAAAAGCATGGAGTCGGCCTGTAAGCCGGGTTCTGTGCGCCTCGCGGCGTGACAGTCATTCCTCTAGGCGCAGCGTCGCCGCTGCGCTCCAGCAACCTACCCGGGAACGGCGCGGGCAACGCCATGGTTCCCCTATTCGGTCTTGCTCCAGGTGGGGTTTGCCGTGCCGGTCTGTTGCCAGACTCGCGGTGCGCTCTTGCCGCACCGTTTCACCCTTGCCACGCACATCTTGCGATGCCGTTCGGCGGTCTGCTCTCTGTTGCACTTTCCGTCGGCTCGCGCCGCCCAGGCGTTACCTGGCACCTTGCCCTGCGGAGCCCGGACTTTCCTCGAAACACTTGCGCGCCTCGCGACTGTCTGGCCGACTCCACCGACGATTCTATCAGCGTTCGTACAAAGCCTTGCGTGGAGCGCCGCTGATCGCCGCTGCGAGCTTGGCCGCCTGCGCGGGTGGAAGTTCCTCGCGCAGCAGCGCATGAATGCGGCGGCCTTCCGCAAGCTTGTCGTCCGCACCCTCTTCGCCCGCGCCAGCAACGACCAGCACAAATTCACCGCGCTGCTGATTGGCGTCCTGATCCAGCCGTGCGCAGAGGGCTTCCAGCGTGTCGCCCAGCACGGTTTCATACAGCTTGGTCAGCTCACGCAACAAACATGCTTCGCGTTGCGCGCCGAAAGCCGTTCGCAGGTCTTCACAACTTTCCCGGATACGGTGTGCCGATTCATAGAACACCAGGGTGCGTGATTCGTGTGCCAACTCGCGCAAGCGCGCGCGACGCGCGGGCGCCTTGGCCGGCAGAAAACCTTCAAACACGAAGCGATCGCTGGGCAATCCCGCAATCGACAGCGCCGCCACGCCCGCGCACGCGCCAGGCACGGTGCTCACGCGTATTCCCGCCGCGCGCGCAGCGCGCACCAGCCGGAAGCCGGGATCGCTGATCAGCGGCGTGCCGGCGTCGGAAATCAGCGCGATCTCCTCGCCCGCGATCAGGCGCACCAGCAGCGGTTCGATCGCTTCGCGCTCGTTGTGCTCGTGCAAGGCGGTGAGCGGCGTACCGATGCCGAAATGCGCGAGCAGCGGCCGGCTGTGACGCGTGTCTTCCGCGGCGATCAGCGCGACTTCGCGCAGCACGCGTTGCGCGCGCGGAGAAAAATCCTCCAGATTGCCGATCGGCGTGGCGACGATCCACAAGGTGCCTGCCATAGATCCTCCCTGCCAACTTTTGCTCATGGGACGCATGCCGTCCGATGCTGCGCATGGGCTATCATCGTGGAAAATCCACGCGAGGACAGCACGATGCGCGGAATCCGGATTCCAGCAGCCCGACTGACATGCACATGGCTGTGCGCCGCCGCGCTGCTCGCCGGGTGCGCCAGTCTCGGTCAACTCGCGTCCCAACCCCCGCCGGAAGCTGCTACCCAGCTTTCGCCGGCGGAGCAAAAAACCCAGGCATTGACCGCGCACGCGCGTGCGCAGGAAGCCAGCGGCGATGCGTTCGGCGCGGCGCGCAGCTGGGCGCAATTGGGACCGCTGCTTTCGCCGACAGCGCGCGCCAGCAACGAGAAGGTGATCCATGATCTGCTGATGTCGCTTGGCGCGGCACAACTCAAGCTCGATTACGACACGCTCGCCGACAACGATCCGCTGAAACCACTGGCGCGCGCGGCGCTGGAACAACTCGGCGTTTCTTTGCCGCGCGCACTGCCGCAGCTGGATCACCCGGTCGGCACCGAGGTCGGCGAAGGCAACGCGGTGCAACGCGAAGGTTATGCAATGCCGCCGCAGGTAGCGCTGCTGCTGCCCCTGCGCGGTCCACTGGCGACGCCAGCCGCAGCGGTAAGGGAAGGTTTCTTCACCGCGTATTTCGGCAACCAGGCGGATGCGCCGCGTCCGCAGGTGCGCAGCTACGACAGCGGCGGCACGCCGGCGCAGGCGCGTGCAGCCTACAACCAGGCGGTCACTGATGGCGCCAATCTGGTGATCGGCCCCCTGGGCCGCGACAGCGTGACGGCGATGTTCGCACAGGGTTCGGTGCCAGTGCCGCTGCTGGCCTTGAACCATCCCGACAACGATGCGCCGCCGCCCGCGGGCAGCGCGGAATTCGCCTTGCTGCCGGAAACCGAAGGCGAGCAGGCGGCCGCGCACATGGGCGAGCGAGGCGTGCACCAGGCGATTGTATTCATGGGCAACGACGATCGCGCCAGGCGCGCGGCCGCGGCGTTCAAGGCGCAATTCGAAAGCGCCGGCGGCCAAGTGTTGAACCAGACCACGCTGGAAAACGACAACGTCGATTATTCGGGCGCGATCACCGCGGCGCTGGCCAACGCGCCGGATAATGCCGGCATCCTGCTGCTGATGCGCCCGCAAACCGCGCGCGTGCTGATGCCGCAATTGCATCTGGCGCAAATCAAGCAGCCGGTATTCGCCACTTCTCTGGTCTACGCTGGCGCCGACAACGCCACCGCCGATCGCGATCTCGATGGCGTCGAGTTCTGCGACGCCCCGTGGTTGTTCGATGCGCAGCCGGGCCTGCCCGATCACGCCGCCATCGCAGCACAACTGCCGGATGCGCGCGGGGCGGCGGCGCGGCTGTTCGCGTTCGGCATGGATGCGTATGCCTTGATGCCGTACCTGAATTGGTTGCGCACGCATCCTGGCACTTATCTGCCCGGCGCCACCGGACAGTTGACCGAGGATGCGCAAGGGCACGTGCGCCGCGTACCGGTGTGGGTGAGCTTCCAGGACGGCGTGGCACGGCCGCTCGCAGCAGGAATGGACAGCGCGCCAGCGCCGGCGTCATCCACCTCGCAGTGAACGCGCGAGCGTCCGGCGCCACGTTCGAACAGGCGGCGCTGGAACATCTGCAGCGCGCGGGTCTGCGCTTGCTGGCACGTAATTTCGGCACACGTTTCGGCGAGCTGGATCTGGTGATGCGCGAGGCACAAGCGGTTGTGTTCGTGGAAGTGCGCTATCGCCGCCATCGCGATTTCGGCGGCGGCGCGGCCTCGGTCGGCACGGCCAAGCGCGAACGCATCACGCGCGCGGCGCAGGCGTTTCTGCAGGCGCATCCGGCACTGGCCGCATTGCCTTGCCGCTTCGATGTGGTAGCGTTCGACGGCGAAGCGCACCTCGCGGATTGCGACTGGGTGCGCGCGGCATTTGAAGCATCGTGAGGTTCATCATGCGTCGGTTGTTCGCTTTTTCCATTCCATTCATTGCACTGGCCGCATTGAATGCGTGCAGCACCTTCACCGACCGGCGTGGCTTCAACCGCGTGTTGAACGATCGCAACGTGCAGATCACCGCGCAACGCACGCTGGATGACGATGCCGCGCTCGCCGGCAAGGTACGCATCGGCACCGCGGTGTACGACGGCGTGCTGCTGTTGATCGGCGAAGTGCCGAGCGAGGATTTGAAGGCGCGCGCCGAGGCGGATGTCACCGGCTTCGAAGGTGTGCGCCGCGTGGACAATGAACTCGACGTGATGCCGATACCGCCGTTCTCGCAGCGCGCGGGCGATGCCGCGTTGACCGCGCGCGTGAAAGCCTCGCTGCTGAACATCACCAGCCTGCCGGGCTTTGACCCCGGCCGCGTCAATGTCAGTACCGCGCACGGCAACGTGTACCTGATGGGTTTGCTCAGCCACCAGGAAGCGGACGCCGTCACCGATATCGTTCGCCATGTTGCCGGCGTACAGAAGGTGGTGAGGGTATTCGAGTATACGGATTGAAGCGGAGCTTGGGCGGCACTCCGAACAGCCGCCCTTCCCGCACCAGCGCCGATTTCGGCAATCGAAACCGGAGTCCGGCGCGTTTCCAAGCCAGGCATGAGCCAAGTTGCTGAACCCGGACAGCTGCCACGCGGCGGCGGGAATGACGACGGCATGGCCGAACGCGCCCGGCCAGCGGAACATCGTAGACTTTCCGGATGACTCTTTCCGAAGCACTCGCCGACAGCCTCCGTTCTATCTTCCCCGCCGGCGCCTGCGAGCTGGACGACGCCACGCGCGCGGCCTATGCCTACGACAATTCTCGACGCATCGCGCTGCCTGATGCGGTGGTGTTTCCAACCGCGCACGAGCAGGTGGTCGCATTGGTGGACGCCTGTCGCGAACACCACGTTCCGCTGATCGCGCGCGGCCGCGGCACCAACACCACCGGCGCGACCGTGCCGGATGCCGGCGGCGTGGTCGCGAGCTTCGAGCGCATGAACCGCATCGTGGATATCGCGCCGGGCGACCGCCTTGCGGTGGTTGAACCGGGCGTGCTGAACGCGGATCTGCAATATGCGCTTTCGCAACACGGTCTGTTCTGGCCACCCGATCCCACCTCCGCGCCCTATTGCACGATCGGCGGCAATCTCGCCTGCAACGCCGGCGGCCCGCGCGCGGTGAAATACGGCGCCACCCGCGACAACGTGCTGGGGCTGCGGGCGGTCGCGGGCAACGGGCAGGCGTTCCGCTGCGGCACCCACACGACCAAGGGCTCGGTCGGTTATGACTTGACGCGTTACCTGATCGGTTCGGAAGGCACGCTGGCGCTGATCACCGAGGCAACCTTGAAGCTCACGCCGAAACCTTCCGGGCTACGTACCCTGCGCGCGGCGTATGCGGATGTCACGAGCGCCGCGCAAGCGGTGGCGCGAATCATGGCGCAACCGGCCACACCCTGCGCACTGGAGTTCATGGACGGCGCCGCCCTGCAACTTGCGCGCGAACACGGCGGCGATGCACCGGCCGACGCCGGCGCGCTGCTGCTGATCGAAGTGGATGGGGAGGAAGCTTCGCTGCCCGCCAGCGTCGAAGCGGTCGAGCGTGCTGCGCGGGGCGAAGGCCTGATCGAGTGGCGGGTGGCCGCCGATCCCGCCGAGGCGCTGGCGTTGTGGGCCGCGCGCAAGGCGCTGTCGCCGGCACTGCGCACGATTTCGCCGCACAAGATCAACGAAGACGTGGTGGTGCCGGTGTCGCGGGTGCCGCAACTGGTGGATCGACTGCAGCGGTTGGCCACGCGATACCAATTGCCGATCGTCAGCTTCGGTCACGCCGGGAACGGCAACCTGCATGTGAACCTGTTGCCGCGCGACGAGGCCGAGCGCCAGCGTGCGCGGCTGTGTTTGCGCGAAGTATTTGAAACGGTAATCGCGCTGGAAGGCACGCTGTCAGGCGAGCACGGCATCGGCACCGCCAAGCGCGAGTTCATGGCACAGGCGCTGGACGCGTCCGCGCTGCAATTGATGCGCGGCATCAAGCGCGCGTTCGATCCGCAAGGCATCTTGAATCCGGGAAAACTGTTGCCTGATCCGTGAACGTCGGCCGTATTGTTGACGATTCACCGCTGACGGCTCACCTTGGCCCGATGACTGCCTCGTTTACCTCATTGCTGAAGGACATCCGCGCCTGCCGCGAATGCGCGGCGTATCTGCCACACGGGCCACGGCCGGTGTTGCAGGCGCATCCGGGTACGCGGGTGCTGATCGTCAGCCAGGCGCCGGGCCGACGCGTGCATGCTTCCGGCATTCCGTTCGACGACAAGAGCGGCGAGAAGTTGCGAAACTGGCTGGGCATTGACGAGCGCACTTTCCACGACGAACGCAAGGTTGCGATCGTGCCCATGGCGTTCTGCTATCCCGGCAAGGGCGCGTCCGGTGATCTGCCGCCGCGCCGCGAATGCGCACCGCGCTGGCATCCGCTGCTGCTGCCGCGGTTGCGCGACGTCGAACTCACGCTGGCGATCGGTGGATATGCGATCGACGCTCTGCTCGGCGCACGCAAGCGCGCCACGCTCACGGAAACCGTGCGCGCATGGCGGGAGTATCTCGACACCGGCATTGTTCCGTTGCCGCACCCCAGCCCGCGCAATACCGCCTGGTTCGTGCACCACCCGTGGTTCGAACGCGAAGCGATTCCCGCATTGCGTGAACGCGTGCGGGAATTGCTTTCGCAGGGCGGGTCTTGACCCGCCGTTTCGATCCATGCGTCCCGATGGCGGATGAAGATCCGCCCTACAGAAGGTACGCGGCGATCTGCATCACGATCAGCGCGCCGATTCCCGCGAGCACGTCATCCAGCATCACGCCGAAACCGCCGTGCACGCGGCGATCGGCAATGCGGATCGGCCATGGCTTCCATACATCGAACAATCGGAATAGCAGGAATCCCGCGACCAGCCAGGGCCAGCCGAGCGGCGCGGCAGCGAGTGCAATCCACTGGCCGACGAATTCGTCCCATACCAGTGCGCGGTGATCGTCCACGCCCAGGCGCTTGCCTGAAATCTCGCACGCCCACACCCCCAGTGCGAACGCGAGGAGCAAGATCAGCGCATACCATGCCGGCGACAACTGCCGCAGCGCGAACCACCACGGAATCAGCGCCACCAGCGAACCCACGGTGCCCGGCGCAAGCGGCGCCAGGCCCGCGCCCAGGCCGGTTGCGATCCAGCCATCAACGTGCGTCAGCAGTGCGCGGCATTGCGCGCGCGTCAGCATTTTCCGGGCGGAATTGGCGGTGGTTGCGGTCACGAAGCGAAATGCTGCCAGCCGCGCCGCGAGGTTTCCACTGTGTTGCCGTGGGCGTCGCGCACACGTACGCCGGGTTCGGCGACGATGCGGCCGATGCGGAGGGCGCCAAAGCCCAGCCGCGCGAAATCGGCACTGAGGCGATCAGCGCGATCGACGCTCGCGGTAAAACACAATTCGTAATCGTCGCCACCGCCAAGTGCAAACGCGCGTCGCTCCTCACTGTTGAACAGCGCGAACATGGCTGAAGAAAACGGCAAGGCGTCGGCCTCGATCAGTGCGCCCGCGCCGCTCGCCACGCAGAGATGGCCGAGATCGGCCAGCAGGCCATCCGAGACATCGATGCACGCACTCGCGACATCGCGCAGCGCCAGACCGGCGGCAATGCGCGGCTCAGGCCGATTCAATCGAGACTGCAGTTCCGCGCGCGCCTGCTCGTTGATGGAGTCCCGGGCTCCGAGTCCGGAGTCCCGCATCAAGCGCAGCGCCGCCGCCGCGTCGCCCAGCGTGCCGGTGACGAACACCGCATCGTTCACGCGCGCGCCGGAGCGCAGCAGCGCGCGATTTTCCGGCGCGAAACCGAACGCGCTCACCGTGACGCTCAACGGACCGCGCGTGGTATCGCCGCCGACCAATGCCACCGCATGCGTACGCGCGAGTTGCGCGAAGCCCTCCGCGAACGCTTCGACAAAGCGTTGATCCGCGTGCGGCAGAGTGAGGGCCAGCATCGCCCAAGCGGGCGTCGCGCCCATCGCGGCAAGATCGGAAAGATTCACCGCCAGCGATTTCCAGCCGAGGTCCTGCGGCGCGGTGCCGCGCGGAAAATGCACACCTTCGACCAGGGTGTCCGTGCATGCCACCAGTTGCTGACCCGCTGGCAGATTCAGCAGCGCCGCATCATCGCCGATGCCGAGAGCGACATCGCCGCGCGGTTGCGCGGTGCGGGCGCGGATCAGTTCGATCAGGTCGAATTCCATGCGTTCCGAGGGGCCAAGGACGTGCAGTGAGGAGCACAGAATGGGGACGGCAGCGCAAGATTACTGCCTGGACACGCGCAATCGAAGAATGCCACGCCGAACAGGGACTACCCGCCGCTCGCCCCTGCTTCGGCCACTCGCCACACGCGCGCCAGCTTGTCGAGAACACCGTTGACGTAGGTATGGCCGTGCTCGGCGCCAAAGCGCTTGACCAGCTCGATCGCCTCGTTGAGCACCACGCGATAGGGCACATCCGGGCGGTACTTGAATTCATAAGCGGCCAGCCGCAACGCCGCGCGCTCGATCGGGTCCACCTGCTCCATGCCGCGATCGAGAAAGGGCGCAAGCCCGGCATCCAGTTCCGCGTAATGCGCTTCCACGCCGCGCACCAGATCCTCGAAGTATTCGAGATCGGCGATCTGCATGTCCTGTTCATGGCGGAACTGCTCGATGATCGCGCGCACGTTGGAACCGCTCATCTGCCAGGCATAGACCGCCTGCAGCGCGCGCCGCCGCGCACGCGAACGCGCGGCGAGATCCACGCCGGAAGACTGCGGATGCCTGCTCATGTTCGCGTCATCAGGTTCGCCATTTCAATCGCAGCCAATGCGACGTCCTCGCCCTTGTTGCCCTGCGCGCCACCGGCGCGCGCCAATGCATCGGCCTCGCGCTCCACCGCCAGCACGCCGTTCAACACCGGCACGCCATGATCCAGCGCAACGCGCATCAATCCGCGCGCGCACTGATCCGCGACGTGCTCATAGTGCCGCGTTTCACCGCGCACCACGCAACCCAGAGCAATGATTGCCGCATAGCTTCCCGTGCGCGCGAGTTGCGCGGCAAGCACCGGAATTTCCCATGCACCCGGTACCCGCACGACGCGCACGCGCTCATCGGGGATGCCGTGCCGCGTGAAAGCACGCCGGGCGCCTTCCAGCAAGGTATCCACCACATCCTCATTCCAGCGGCTGGCAACGACCGCGTAGCGCGCGGAGGGTGGCGAGCGCAAGTGGGTGCTGTCGGTAGCGCGTTGACGGGACATGCGGAAGCGGAAAGTGGAAAGTGCGAGCGGGGGAAGCGTAACAGCGGAGCGGCCCAGCACACTATTTCCCTTTTCGGACTCCCTGTTCTTCGACGTACTCCACCGCTTCCAGACCGAACCCCGACAATCCGACCAGCTTGCGTGGCGTGCCGAGTACGCGCAACTTCCGCACGCCGAGATCGGCCAGTATCTGCGCACCGAGACCGAGCTGACGCCATTCCTGCTGCACCCGGTCACGGTTCGCGCGCGAACCGTGCGCGTCATCTTCGGACGCCACGCCGTGCGAAAGCTTCGTCAACACGGCTGCGGCATCTTCCTCACAAGCCAGCACCACCACCACGCCGCGATCTTCATCGGCAATGCGCCGCAGCGCCGCGGTGAGCGCTAGGCCAAGATCATCGCGCTGCAGGTGCAACGTATCCGACAATGTGTTGCGTACATGCACGCGCGCCAGCACCGGCGCACCATCGTCCACGCGTCCGCGCACCAACGCGAAATGCAGATCGTTGTGCAGGGAATCGCGAAAGGCGATCAGGCGGAACGCGCCGAATTCGGTCTGCGCGTCGGACTCGTGCACGCGTTGAATGGTTTTCTCGGTTTGCAGGCGATACCGGATCAGCTCGGCAATGCTGCCGATCTTCAGTCCATGCTTGCGCGCGAATGCTTCCAGCTCGGGACGACGCGCCATCGAGCCGTCTTCGTGCAGGATTTCCACCAGCACACCGGCGGGCTCGCAGCCGGCGAGCGCGGCGAGATCGCAAGCCGCTTCGGTGTGGCCGGCGCGCGACAACACGCCGCCCGGTTGGGCCATCAGCGGGAACACGTGACCGGGCTGCACCAGGTCACCGGGCTTCGCATCCGGGGCAACGGCCACCTGGATGGTGCGCGCGCGATCGTGCGCGGAAATGCCGGTGGTGACGCCCTCCGCGGCCTCGATCGAGACGGTGAAGTTGGTGTGATATTGCGAACCGTTGTCGCGCACCATCGGCCGCAGGCCGAGCTTTCTGCACCGCGATTCGCCGAGCGCAAGGCAGATAAGGCCGCGCGCCTCGCGCGCCATGAAATTGATGTCGGCCGCGCGCACCTTGTCCGCGGCCAGGATCAGGTCGCCTTCGTTCTCGCGATCCTCATCGTCGAGCATCACCACCATGCGCCCGGCGCGCAGTTCGTCGAGAAGTTCGGGAATGGGATCGAAGGGCATGAAAGTTCGTGGTTCCGGGAAGTATGTTCAAGTCGTCATTCCGGGACCGCCGCCAGGCTTCGTCCGGCAACGGAACCCGGAATCCATTTTGGTCTTGTATTGCCGCACGGAATCAATGAATCCCGGCATTCGCCTGGATGACGGCCACAGGCGCGCCATCTACTCGCGAGCAACCAATAGCCGTTCCAGATAGCGCGCCATCATATCCACTTCCAGGTTCATCCGGTCGCCCGGGATTCGCTGCGCAAACGTGGTGGCTTCAATCGTGTGCGGGATCAGGTTGACCGAGAACCGCGTGCTCTCGACCGTGTTGACGGTCAGGCTGACGCCATCCACGCAGACCGAGCCTTTCGCAGCGATGAAACGGGCAAGTCCGGCGGGCGCCTCGACAAGCCAGCATTGCGAACGCGCATCCGGCTCGATCGAAACGATGCGGCCCACGCCGTCCACGTGCCCGGAAACCAGGTGCCCGCCGAGGCGATCCGAAAGCCGCAATGCTTTCTCCAGATTCACGGCATCTCCGTCGCGCAGCGCGCCGAGCGTTGTGAGCGACAGCGTTTCGTTGGAGACGTCCACTGAGAATTCGCGCTGGCCGAGCGCCACCACGGTCAGGCACACGCCAGTTACAGAAATGCTGTCGCCGACGCGGATGTCCGAAAAATCCAGCGCGGGCGCGGCGATCGACAGCCGCAAGTCGCCGCCGCGTGGCTCGCGGCGCGCAATGGTTCCGGTGCATTGGACGATGCCGGTGAACATAGCTCTTTTGAAAGTGCGGGGAGGGAAGGCCGCTTTTGGATTCCCGCGATCGGGGATGACCGCAATGAAGATCGCCATTCTCGCGAAAGCGGGAATCCAGTGTCTTCGCTCAGACGGTCGGCCGCAACAGCAACCGCATATCCTCGCCAATGCGGCGTTGATCCACTGCACGCAACGCCTTGCGGTCGAGCATATGGGCGAGCGGCGACAGATGCAGCAACGGCCGCGCCTGATCACCCAGCAATACCGGCGCGATGTAAAGCAGTAATTCGTCCACCAGACCCGCCTCGAACAATACACCGCACAGCCGCGGCCCGGCCTCGACCTGCAATTCGTTGATCTCGCGCTGCGCGAGCAATCGCATCAGTTCGGCAAGATCAAAACGGCCCTGCGCGCCCACCGCGCACGTCGCGAGTTCCGCGCGCGCATAACGCTGATCGCGCGGTTGCGCACCCGGCGCGTGCAGCACCAGCGTCGGTGCGCTGCCGTCGAGCAGATGCGCAGAGGGGGCCAACGCGTCGAGTTGCGCGTCGAGTACAACCCGCAGTGGCTTGATGCCCTCCCCTGGGCGGGCATCGGGCTGGGAATGGCTTTCGAGAAGCCGCACCGTCAGCCGCGGATCATCCATCCGCGCCGTAGTCGCGCCGGCAAGGATTGCCGAACTGCGCGCGCGCCAGCGTTGCACGTCCGCGCGCGCGGCGCCGCTGGTGATCCATTTGGATTCGCCGTTCGCCAGCGCAGTGCGACCATCCAGGCTCATCGCCAGTTTCACCCGCACCCACGGACGATCGCGCTCGAGTCGCGAGAAGAAGCCGCGATTCAATTCGCGCGCAGCTTCATGCATCAAGCAGGAATGCACTTCGATGCCGGCCTCGCGCAGCCTGCGCAATCCGCTGCCGTTGGTATGCGGGTTCGGATCCTGGCTGGCCACGACCACGCGCGAAACACCGGCTTCGACCAGCGCATCCGCGCAGGGCGGCGTGCGCCCGAAGTGCGCGCAGGGTTCCAGGGTGACGTAAGCGGTCGCACCGCGCGCATCCGTGCTCGCCACGCGAAGCGCCAGTACTTCAGCATGCGGTTCGCCCGCGCGCTGGTGCCAACCTTCGCCGACGATTTCCCCGCCGCGTGCGATCACACAGCCGACGCGCGGATTGGGCTGCGCGGTGTAGAGGCCGCGTTCGGCCAGGCGCAGCGCGCGGGACATCATGATGTGGTCGGTGGCTGAAAAGGAGTCAGAGTCACTTTTCATGCAGATGACTCCGATCCTCAGGCCTCACTCCAAAAATGACTCCGACCTTTTTTCACCGCTTCTTCTTTTCGGCGTGCTTGTCGAAACTTACGATCTCGGCGCTGCCCAACAGCGGCAACTGGCTATCGGTGGGCAGGTCGCGCTCCAGGCGATCCAGTTCTTCGCGAAAATCGGCCACGTCCTCGAAGGAGCGGTACACCGATGCGTAGCGTACGTAGCCGACATGATCGAGCTTGCGCAACTCGGTCATCACGAATTCACCGACCCTGCGCGCGGGCAGTTCGCGCTCGGTGGTCCTGCGCAATTGATGCACCACCGCGCGGACCGCGGCCTCGATCTGTTCCTCGGAGACGGGGCGCTTGTGCAGCGCGCGATCGAAGCCGGTGCGCAGCTTGCGCGCATCGAACGCCTCGCGCCGGCCATCGTCCTTGATGATCGCCGGCAGCTTCAGTTCCACCGTTTCCTGCGTGGAGAAACGTTCGCCGCAAGCCGAACACTCGCGCCGCCGCCGGATGGTGGCACCGTCGTCGGAGACGCGCGAATCAATCACGCGGGTATCGTTGTGCTGGCAGAAGGGGCAGTGCATAGGTAGGGCGGGTCTTGACCCGCCATGCCCGATGATAACAGCGGCGGATCAAGATCCGCCCTACCCGTAAACCGGAAACCTTGCGCACTGCGCATTCACCAGATCGCGCACGTTCGCGATGACGTTCTCATCGTTTGGCGCATCCAGCACGTCGCAGATCCAGCCGGCGAGTTCCGCGCAATCGGATTCCTTGTAGCCACGGGTGGTGACGGCCGGCGTGCCGATGCGCAGGCCGGAGGTGACGAACGGCTTCTGCGGGTCGTTCGGCACCGCGTTCTTGTTGACGGTGATATGCGCCTTGCCAAGCGCCGCTTCCGCATCCTTGCCGGTAAGCGGCTTGCCGATCAGGTCCACCAGGAACAGATGGTTCTCGGTGCCGCCGGAGACGATCTTGTAGCCGCGTTCGGCCAATTTCTTCGCCATCGCCTTGGCGTTCTTGACCACTTGTTTTTGGTAATCCTTGAAATCCGGTTGCAGCGCTTCCTTGAAGGCGACCGCCTTGGCGGCGATCACGTGCATGAGCGGGCCGCCCTGGATGCCGGGGAACACGATGGACTGCAATTTCTTCTCGATCTCTTCGCCGGCGCCTTTCGCCACGATCAATCCGCCGCGCGGACCGCGCAAGGTCTTGTGCGTGGTCGACGTCACCACATGCGCGTGCGGCAGCGGGCTCGGGTACACGCCTGCGGCGATCAATCCCGCGACGTGTGCCATATCCACGAACAGGTACGCGCCGACCTTGTCGGCAATGGCGCGGAAGCGCGACCAGTCCATCACCTGGCTGTACGCGCTGAACCCGGCCACCACCATTTTCGGCTTGTGCTCCAGCGCGAGCTTTTCGATCTCGTCGTAATCCACGAAACCATCGGCATTGACGCCGTACTGCACGGCGTTGAACACCCGGCCGGAAAAATTGACCTTGGCGCCGTGAGTGAGATGGCCGCCGTGCGCGAGCGACATCCCCAGGATGGTGTCGCCCGGATTCAGCAGCGCGAAATAAACGGCCTGGTTGGCCTGCGAACCCGAGTGCGGCTGCACATTGGCGTAGTCGCAATCGAACAACTTTTTCAGGCGCTCGATCGCCAGCTTCTCGGCGACATCCACGTACTCGCAGCCGCCGTAATAGCGCTTGCCGGGATAACCTTCCGCGTACTTGTTGGTCAGCACCGAACCCTGCGCTTCCAGCACGCGCGGGCTGGCGTAGTTCTCGGAAGCGATCAGCTCGACGTGATCCTCCTGGCGCTGCTTTTCTTCCCTCATCGCGCGCGCGAGTTCGTCGTCGTAGCCGGCAATTCGCATCTCGTGGGAGTACATCGCAACCCTCGCGCTTTCAATGAGGTGACAAGGGTGAAATGGTAGCGGTTTCGGCGGGGCTCTGCCGGTGCGCGATTCGTGCATTGCGTACAATCCACCGTTTCCAATCAGGAATACAGGCATGGATATCCGTACTGTTTGCGGCGGAGCCTTGCGTTGGCTGGCACTCGTGCTGCTTGCCGCGCCTTTGATTGCGCAAGCCGCCACCGGCGTGGGCTTCAGCCAGATCAGCATCCACGACCCGGTCAACGGCGGCACGATGCCGGGTTATGTGTTCTATCCCTCCGCGCAGGCTGGCGGCGTGACCTGGGTCGGTCCCTACGAACTGCACGCTACGCTTGATGCGTCTCCCATCGAAGGCACCAAACCGCTGGTGCTGATTTCTCACGGGCACGGCGGCTCCGATCTCGGCCATCACGATCTTGCCGTTTACCTCGCGAGTCATGGTTTCGTCGTCGCGACATTGGAACATCCCAAGGACAACTTCCGCGACGCGAGCGGCGACGGCCATCCGCAAGTAATGGTCGGCAGACCGATCCAGGTCTCCGCGGTTATCACCCACCTGCTGGGTGATTCACGGTGGAAAGCGTTGATTGATCCGCAGCGCATCGGGGTGGCGGGTTTTTCCAACGGTGGCTACACCAGCCTGCTGCTGGTCGGCGCGGTACCGCGCTTCACGCGTTTTCTGGATTTCTGCAAGGCGCATCCGGACGATCCCAACATCTGCGGGCCCGCGCGCGCATTGCAAGCGGAAGCCGCACGGCACGGCCAGACGGTCGAGCAGATGATGGCCGCGATGGAGGGTGCCTTCCACCGCTGGGGCGATCCCGCCGATCCGCGCATCAAGGCTGCCTTCGCGATGGCACCGCTCAGCCTGATTTTCGACAAGGCAGGGCTGGCCTCGATTCACCGGCCGGTGTTCCTGTATTACGGCCAGGACGACGAAGTGTTGACGCCGAAATACAATGCGCTGTACATCGCACCACGGATCAAGACCCTCGCCGGCATCAGGATGATTCCGAAAGCCGGCCACTACGTCTTCCTGTCGCCCTGTTCGGCAGAACTGACGAAGGATGCGCCGATGCTCTGCAAGGATCCGCCGGGCGTGGATCGCGTCGCCGCACACAAGCAGATCGATGCCGATGCGCTGGCGTTTTTCCGGAAGACACTTTCTGCGGCCGGCCACTGATCGGAACGATCACTCCGGCTTCGGACCGGAAATCCGGTGCCGATACAGCGCCACCCCACGACGGTCCAGCCGTCGCTGGCGCGATCGCTCGCACGCCGCGATAATGCAGGGTTCCATTGCTTTTCGTAGGAGCGGGCTTGCTCGCGACCGGAGCTGCCGTCCCATGGCCAAGAGCTCCATGTCGCCTGCAAGCAGGCTCCCACCCAGCCCGAACCCGGAGTCACGATGCAATACATCTACACCATGATCGGCGTGTCCAAGATCGTCCCGCCCAAGCGCGAGATCATCAAGGACATCTCGCTGTCGTTCTTCCCCGGCGCCAAGATCGGGCTGCTCGGCTTGAACGGCGCGGGCAAGTCCACGGTGCTGCGGATCATGGCCGGCGTGGATACCGAGTACAACGGCGAGTCGCGGCCGGCGCCCGGCATCCAGATCGGTTACCTGGCGCAGGAGCCTCAGCTTGTTCCCGACAAGAGCGTGCGCGAGTCGGTCGAAGAAGGCCTTTCGGAAATCCTCGACGCGCAGAAGAAGCTCGACGAAATCTACGCCGCGTACGCAGAAGAAGGCGCGGATTTCGACAAGCTCGCCGCCGAACAGCAGCGACTGGAAAACATCCTCGCCGCCGGCGACGCGCACACGCTGGAACGCCAGCTCGAAGTCGCCGCCGACGCACTGCGGCTGCCGCCATGGGACGCGAAGATCGCCACGCTTTCCGGTGGTGAAAAGCGTCGCGTCGCATTGTGCCGCCTGCTGTTGAGCAAGCCCGACATGCTGCTGCTGGACGAACCCACCAACCATCTCGATGCCGAATCGGTGGAATGGCTGGAGCACTTCCTGCACGACTACACCGGCACCGTGGTGGCGGTCACCCACGATCGTTACTTCCTCGACAACGCGGCCGAGTGGATCCTGGAGCTGGATCGCGGCCGCGGCATTCCATGGAAGGGCAACTATTCCTCGTGGCTGGAGCAGAAAGACGAGCGCCTGAAGCAGGAAGCCTCCGGCGAGAAGGCGCGCCAGAAGGCCATCGCGCGCGAGCTGGAATGGGCGCGGCAGAACGCCAAGGGCGGCCGCAGCAAGGGCAAGGCCCGCCTGGCGCGGATCGAGGAATTGCAATCGGTCGATTACCAGAAGCGCAACGAGACCAACGAGATTTTCATTCCGCCGGGCGAGCGCCTCGGCAATACCGTGATCGAGCTGAAGGGCGTGAGCAAATCCTTCGGCGATCGCCTGCTGATCGACGACCTCACTTTCGCGGTGCCACCGGGCGCGATCGTCGGCATCATCGGACCCAACGGCGCCGGCAAGTCCACGCTGTTCAAGATGATCACCGGCCAGGAGAAGCCCGACTCCGGCGAAATCGTGATCGGCCAGACGGTGAAGGTCGCCTACGTGGACCAGAGCCGCGAGAAACTCGAAGGCAAGCACAACGTCTTCCAGGAAGTGTCCGGCGGCTCGGACATCCTCAACATCAACGGCATCGAGATCCAGTCGCGCGCCTACATCGGCCGCTTCAACTTCAAGGGCCAGGACCAGCAGAAGATGGTCGGCTCATTGTCGGGCGGCGAGCGCGGCCGTTTGCACCTTGCAAAAACGCTTTTGCAAGGCGGCAACGTCCTGTTGCTCGACGAGCCGTCAAACGATCTCGACATCGAGACGCTGCGCGCGCTGGAAGATGCGCTGCTGGAATTCCCCGGCAACACGTTCGTGATCTCGCACGACCGCTGGTTCCTCGACCGCATCGCCACCCACATCCTCGCCTTCGAGGGCGACTCGCACGTGGAATTCTTCCCCGGCAACTACAAGGAATACGAGGAAGACAAGAAGCGCCGGCTGGGTGACGAGGCGGCGGGGCCGCACAGGTTGCGGTACAAGAAACTCGCCTGATTCGGGATTCGGAATTCGGAATTCGGGAAATCCTGACTCTTCGTCGTCATTCCGGGGCCGCCGCGGCTTCATCGCGGCGGAACCTAGGATCTGCTTTTTTACGGCGGATTTAAAGAGCAGATTACAAAGCCCTTCCATGGACTTTGCCCTTCGGGCCAACCTTCGGTTGTTCAAATTCGTTCCAGACGAATTTGTCCGGATCGCGGCTCCGCCGCGCCCGGAATGACGCGTGGTAGATTGCGGCTCTCGACGCTACGCGGCGCCCAGGCCATTGCTGCGATGCCTTTCTCGCGTTCAGATATCAATCGCTCACGCCGACGCCTGCTGCAAGCTGCGGGCATCTCGCTCGCGGCACTCGCGACGGGCAATGCGCATGCGCTCACGTCACCTGCGCCCAATCGCACGGGCGCGAAATCGAAATCGCGGCTGATCCTGCTCGGTACCGCCGGCGGGCCTTCGCCGAAGGTGGATCGCTCCGCGCCTGCCAATGCGATCGTGATCGGCGACGACATTTACGTGATCGACTGCGGCAATGGCGTGGCGCGGCAGATGGTGAAGGCGGGGCTCGATCTCGGCCGCATCCGCGATGTGTTCATCACCCATCAACATTCCGATCACAACGCCGATTACGGGAATCTGTTGTTGCTGGCGTGGGCGACCGACCTGCATACGCCGGTGGACACCTGGGGGCCGCCGCCACTCAAACGCATGACGGAATTGTTCCTGCAGATGAACGATTACGACATCCAGATACGCATCAAGGATGAAGGCCGGCCGCCGCTGGCGCCGTTGATCGTGCCGCACGAGATCACACGCGGCGGTCCGGTGATGCAGGACACGAACGTGAAAGTGACGGCTGCGCTGGTCGAGCATCCGCTGGTGAAGCCGGCATTCGCGTATCGCTTCGATTGCCCGGATCGTTCGATCGTGTTTTCCGGCGATACGCGTCCTTCCGAAAACCTGATCGAACTCGCGCGGGGCGCCGACATCCTGGTGCATGAGGTGATAGACCTCGCCGCGATCGGCGTGCTGGAAAAGGAGTTGTCGCATGCCACGCGTCTGCGCACGCACTTGCTGGCCGCGCACACGCCGATGTCGCAGGTCGGACAGATCGCAACCAAAGCCGGCGTGAAAACGCTGGTGTTGAACCATTTTGTGCCCGGCACGCCACCGATTCCCGATCAGGTCTGGTACGACGCGGTGAAGCCGCACTTCAAGGGCCGGCTGGTGATCGGGCGGGATTTGATGGAACTCTAATTCCCCGCTCCGTCAGCCCGGTGCCGCCGACGGCGGAACCCGGAACCGAGCGTCCTTCGCGTGATCGTGTAGCAACAAAGTCACTGGGTCCTGGCTTGCGCCGGGATGCGCATCAATCAACTCGATCCGACCGCGATTCAGTGCGGTTGGAATGCGCGCACCTCGCCATCGTCGCGCAGCGAGAATGGATTGAAGTTGGTATCCGGGTCGTAGGTGTCGGCGTTCTCGCGGCGTTTCAGCCAGCCGACCACCGCGTAGGTCAGCGGTGTGGCCACCGTTTCCACCAGCACCTTCATGATCCAGTTGAACACGATGACTTTGACGATGGTCTGGCCTTCCCAGATACCCATGAATGCGATCGGATAAAAGGTCAGGCTGTCCACGCCTTCGCCGATCAGTGTCGAGCCGATCGTGCGGGTCCACAGCCAGCGCCCGCGCGTCCACAGTTTCATTTTCGCCATCACGAACGCATTGGCGAAATCGCCGACCCAGAACCCGACCAGCGACGCCAGCGCGATCCGCCAGGTGCTGCCGAACACGATCTCCAGCGCCGGTTGCAGCTTGGCGTCGAACGGTTCGGCCGGGCTGACCGGCATGTGGATGATCGCCTGCGTCATCACGCTCGCGAACACCAGCGCACCGAAGCCCGCCCAGGTCGCGCGGCGCGCGCGCGCATAACCGTAAACTTCCGTCAGCACATCATCGAAGATGTAGCTGATCGGGAAGAACAGGTTGCCGGCGCCGAAGGTGAGCGCGCCGATCACCGGCAGATAGATCGTGCAGACCTTGGCCGGACCGATCAGGTTGGAGCACAGCAGCACGCCGACCATGCCGCCGACCAGCAGGTCGTAATAGCGGAAACCCCGGCGCGGCGCGCCTTCGATGCTTGCGCTCATGCAATCCCCAATGCTGTCGTAGGAGCGCGCCTGCGCGCGATCGCTCCGAATCATACTGGAGTCGTCACCGGCGAGCGGTCGCCTGAAAGCAGGCGCCTACACGTGCTTGAGTTTGCGCATCGCAAGCAGCGGCGCCGTCAATGCGAAATGCAACCAGATGCCGCACCAGACCGCCGCGCGCGTCAACGGATTGCGCGCCGCCGGATCGAACTTCGCAAACCATCGCCACATCCCGCGATGCTTGTGGCGCGACACGAACACCGGGCGGTGCCGGCTGGAACCGCCCTTGCCGTGCAGCACGCGCACGTCGCCGGCCAGCAGCACCTTGTAGCCCGCATCACGCGCACGCCGGCACAGGTCCAGATCCTCGCAATGCAGGAAATACCCTTCGTCGAACCCATGCAGTTGCTCGAACACCACGCGCGGAATCAGCATCAACGCGCCGGAAACCGCTTCCACTTGCTCGATACCGGTTGGCATCGGGCCAAGGACGTTGATGCCGGCGCATTTCGGATCGCGCGCTTCGCGCTTCGCCAAGCCGCTCACGCTCATCAGCGAGCGGCGCAGCAGCGGATCGCGCCGGCGCGATGCCGGATCGGGTTTGCCACTAGCATCGCAGACCACCGCACCGATCACGCCGGCCCGCGGATGCACACGCGCAGTCGCAAGCATGCGTTCGGCCGTGTCGGCTTCCAGCATGCAATCCGGATTGAGGATCAGCAGCGCATCCGAACCCGCCAGCTTCGCCCCGCTATTCACCGCCGGCCCGAAGCCGAGGTTGTTTTTGTTGAACAGCACCCGCACGCGTGCATCATTCGCATATTCGCGCGCGATCGCCTGCGGCACGCCATCGCGCGAGGCGTTGTCGACAAGAATGACTTCTGCAGAAATCGAACCCGCAACGGCACGTGCCACGCACTCGCGCAAGCCCGCGCCGCTGTCGGCGGAGACGATTACGATCGAGACGACTGGTTCGGGCAAAGACATGCGCGCAGTTTAAGCGCGCATGCGAGACGTTTTATCCGCTTCCAAGAGGCGTGAGCAGAACGAAACGCTGATCGGCCTGAAACGCCAAGCCACCAGGAATTGCATCCGCGCTCCTGTTTGCCCACTGCACGGTCGGTTCGGCCCAGGGAACCTGCTCAACAGGCCCCGGTACATAGCTGTCCCAATGCCCGTATTGATCAGGCGGTGGGTCGCTTGGAGTGGAAGTGAGGTAAAAATCGACCGGAATTGTGACTGTCCAATGATCTGCCTTTGCTTCATTGCCTGTATGTGGAACGTTGAACGTCCAATTGCGGACCGCTGTCAGGGCCGCGTGGCTCAGTACTCTCCGCCACGCTTCCATTTGCACATCACTGGCGATGAGCGGACGGCTGTACTTTCGCATTCTGCAATATCGGCTTCAACGATTCGAACCTGGTCTGGTATTCATCGGTGATCTCTCGCGCTTCCTCGGCATTGCCGATCACGCGCGGGGTGATCAGCACGATCAGCTCCTTGCGGTCGTGATTGCGGGTGGTAGTGCCGAACAGACGGCCGAATATCGGGATGCGATTGAGGAACGGCACCCCGTTGTCGGCGTCGGTATCGCTCTGCTGGATCAGGCCGCCCAGCAGCACGGTCTGGCCGCTCTGCACCGCGACCTGCGTGGCCAGCGCACGATTGGCAATGGTGAAGTTGCCGAACTGATCCTGCGAGGTCGGCTTGCTGACCACCTGCTGGATGTTGAGATAAACCAGGCCGCCCGGATTGACGCGCGGCGTAACATCCAGCAATACGCCGGTATCGATGTACTGCACTTCGCCAAGATTGAGATTGGTCGTGTTGGTGCCGCTAACCGTGCCAATGCCGGGCGTGATGAAGTTCTGCACCACCGGGATCTTGTCGCCGACCTTGATCGTGGTCTCGTGATTGTTGAGCACCACCGTCGAAGGCTCGGACAGTACCTTGGTGTTGCCGCTCTCCTCCAGGCCGCGCAGCGCGAACTGCAGATTCTTGCCGGCAAAGGAATAGAACAGCGCATCGGTCAGCGGGTTGTAATTCACGCCGCCCAACCCGGCGGCGCCCTGATGGCGATGAAAGGATTCGTTGGTGCCGGGCGGCGAGCCGGGCTGGGTGCCGATCAGGCCCGCAAGGTAATACTGCACGCCCAGGCTGAACTGGCCGGTGAGATCGACTTCCAGCACGCGCGTTTCGATCTGCACCTGCAGCGGCACTTTGTCCAGCCGCTCGATGACGGGCAGCATTTCCTGCCACTGGCTCGGCCGCGCGCGCACCAGCAACTGGTTGTTCTCGTCCACCGCGGCCAGATGCACGCCGCTTTCGGTGGTGTAGCTGGCCGTGCCGGCATTCTGGTTGCCGCCATTGTTGCCGCGTCGTTGCAGCAGTCCGCTTTCCAGCCCACCGCCGGTTGCGCCACCGCCGCCGAGTCCATTGTCGGCAACACCGCTGTCCTTGCCGCCGCTGTTGTCGCCGTTGTTGCCGGTCATCCCGCCAAAGCCGTTATTGGCGATCCCCTGCTGACCGCCCAGACCGCTGCTGCCCTGTTCCAGCGGGCTGAAGCCTGGCGCGACCTGGCCGCCAGTGTTGTTCGCATTGCCGCTGGCGGTGCCGTTGTAGAGCGCATTCAGATGCTCGGCAAGATCCGAAGCCTTGATGTTCTTGACGTCGTAGACGTACAAACCGGTCGAGCCGCCGGCGCCCGCATCGATCTTGGCGACGAAATCGCGCACCTCGTCCACGTAGGTCGGCTGCGAGGTGATCACCACGATGCTGTTGCTGTGCTCAAGCGGAATGAAGCGCGCCATGCCGGCCAGCGGCGAATCGCCCTTGGCGCCGAACATCTGGTCAAGCTGCGGCATCAGTTGCGACGCCTCCACGTGTTGCAGCGGAATCACCGCCACCGACATCCCGCGCAACCAATCCACATCGAAGGTGCGCACGGTGCGCTGGTAGTTGGCCAGTTCCTCGGGTGTGCCGGCCATCACCAGGATGTTGCGCTGCGGATCCACCAGCAGGAAGGCATCCGGGCGCGCGAACGGCTTCAGCAATTTCTGCATCGCATCCGCGGAAACGTAGTGCAGTGGAAACAGCCGCGCGGCGTAACCGCTGTTGGGCGGCGCAGCGCCCAGGCCCGGCACCAGATTGCCGCCCGCGGCATCCTTGGCCGGCAGCACCACGTAGCGGCCGCCGTTGCGCACCACTGCGTTGTTGGTCCAGGACAACAGCATCTCGAGTACCGGCAGCACCTGCTCGCGCGAGATCGGCTGCGAGGTCGAGAAGGTGATCGTGCCCGTGACGCCCGGCGCGATCACGTAATTGGCGTGCAACACGTCACCCAGGATCGCTTTGACCGCGGCCTGGATCGGCTGGTTCTCGAAATTGAAAACGATCTGCCCGCCGGCATTGGAACTCCCGCCACCGGGTGGCGGTGCATGCGCGGCGCTCTCGTTGATGAAGCTGCCGGTTCCAAACGTCGTGCTGGTCTGCGGCGCGGACTGCACCAGCGGCTCGATTTGCGTTTCGCTGGTCGGCGGCGGTGGTGGCGCGTGGCTGCCGGCGATCGCTTCGCGCTCCAGCGAATGATTGTCCGGGCGCGTGTTCGGAGCGCAGCCGGCGAGCAGCGCAACGGTGAGCACGACGATCAAGGGCACGAGCTTCATGTCATTCTCCATTGTTCTGCTTTTGTGCGTCCTGCTTCTGCGCGGCTTGCTTGCGGCGCTGTTCAATGCGCGCCTTCAAGGCCTTGGCCCAGGCCTCGGAGGCATCCTGGTTGGGGTTGGACGACTGTTTGGGGGCGCGCGCGGGCGGCGCCTGCTGCTGTGTGCCTACCACGGGCGCTTCGGGAGATGTCGCGGAAGGCGCTGCTGCTTCCGGCGGCGTGGCGCTCTCCTCTCCCATGTTCGCGTTCTGTTCGGCTTGCTGCGTCTGCACCATCGGCTGGCCTGACGGCTGCGGGCCATTCTCGCCGGTGCCGTTGTTCGGCGCGGCCGGACCGACCTTCAGCGGCAACTCGGTGCGCGAACCGTTGACGTCGATCACCGCGCTGCGCGGCTTGACCTCCACCACCGTGGCGCCGTTCGCGTTCTGGCCTTCGCGCACGCGCAGTGTATGGCCGCTGCTTTTTTCGCGCAGCAATGCCATGTGCAGACCCGGCAACATGATCACGCCGGTCAACTCGAGATCGCCGCTGTTTTCCTCATTGCCGCTGCCCGCGGGCGCCGCGATCGGCTTGCGATCGGGACTGAACAGCGGGTGTTCCCAGACACTGGCGAAAGCCTCCAGCGGCGGCACGCTGGGTGGCGGCGTGGCCGCCCGCACCGGTGGCAGCGGCGGCGGCGCGGCAGTGTCGTTCCAGTTCGCCCCGGTGCCGACGCCAGCCCATAGCGCGATCAGCACCGCGGCCAGCAGCACAGCCAGGACGCCGAGCGCGGGAGTAAGACGACGACGATCGGCGGCGATCATGGATTGGCCGCTCCGCTGGCGCGCACGTAGCCCGACAAGGTGAATTGCACTTCGAGCTTGGGCGCGGCCGCGGTGCCCGGCTGCGCCACCTGATAAATGGTGATGTCATCCACGAACATGTACGGCAGCGCGCGATCGAAATCGTGCAGCACCGCGATCAAGGGTTGCATCGCGCATTGCAGGGTGATGCTGACGCTGACGCGCCGATAGGGTTCGCTGCTGGCGCTGTTCTCGATCGGCATCTTCTGCGGCATTTCGCAGCCGCCGCCTTCGGACGCGTGCGCGGCCACCACATCGGAGGCGCGCTGGATCAGCCCCGCGGCCGCGGCCGAGGGGTCGGTCTCGGGCAGGAAGGCGTTGGCCGATGCGCCACCCTGGGCAAGTTGGTTCAGGCGCTGCTGCAGCTGTGGTTGCTGCGCGATCGCGGCGGCGTAGCGCGCGTGCTGCACGCGCAAATCATGCATCTGCGCGCGGGTATCCAGCAGCGGGGCGACGAACCACCAATGCAGCAGAACCAGATAGGCCAGGCCCAACGCCAGCACGGCCAGCACAATCGCAGCCAGCCGCGATTGCACGGGGCTCAGCTTGATCGGCTTAACGCGCATTGGCAGCGTTCCCGCTGCCGCGCAATTGCGCGGCCAGGTCGAAATGTTCCTTGCCGGTGGTCGGGTCCGGCTGGATCACGCCCTGCAACTTCGGTTCGGCGATCAATGGCGAATCGCGCAACGCATCGATCAGGCCCGCGGCTTTCGCGCTCTCGCCCTGCATCGTCAATTGGCCTTGCGAATCCAGCGAGAAACGCTCGAGCCAGGTATCGGCCGGCAACCGCGCGGTGAGATCGCGCAGCACCATCAGGGGCGATGGCGTGCTGCGTTTGCGCACCGCGAGAAACCCCGACGCACCGGCCGCGTTGACCAGTTGCTCGCGCAACGCGGAAGCTTGGCGCGCCCGCGCGTGCAATGCATCCACCTGGGTCTGCATCGCATCCAGCGCGGCGGTGCGGTTGTCCAGCCATTGCAGCATCGCGACCACCGCCAGCACCACGCACACCGCGGCGAGAATCAGATTCGCGCGCCGGCGCGGATGCGCGCGTCGCGGGCGCTGCGGTGGCGGCAGCAGATTGATGCCCAGCCGTGCAGCAGGCATTTGCTCGGCGCCCACGTCCACCGCGTCGGGCACGATGCCGCCGGCCAGCAGGCGCGCCAGCAGCGGTTCGACTTCCGCGCGCGGGGCGGCGATCAATTCGACCGCCAGTTGTCCGGGCGCCGCAGCCAGATCGAGCACGCGCACGTCGTACCAGACCTGATCCGGCTTGAACGGCGTCTGCCGATCGATTTCATAACCGACTACGCGATACAGATCGGCCGCCGCGGCGTTGGGCAATTGCAGACGCCGGCGCAACACAAAAGCCGGGGGCAGCAGCAACACCAGCCGGCGATCGGACGGATCGATGCCGCGACACGCGCGCGCGAACGCGGCGCGTTGTTCCTCTGCCGCGGCACTCCATGGAATCTGCGCCAGCACATCGCCGGTGCGCTCGCGCCGAACCTGCAGATTGTCGGGGTGCGCACTGAGCAGCAAGATTTCCGGGCCACGCAGCACGCGCATGCGCAAGCGTGCGGGCAGCAGCGCGGCCAGTTCGCCGCCCCACCATGCAAGAAAACGCGGCCCCTGCGACCGTTGCCAGGCCAGCCGGGCGCGTTCAAGTCCGGGCGAAAACCTGCTCATCGGGATCCTGAATCCTCGGCGACGTCCGACACGTCTCTCCAGCCTAACACGGTGTACGGACGCAATCCGCCGCTGATCGTGGTCAGCCGAATGAT
>DATNFU010000050.1:0-41517 GCA_035606235.1 Rhodanobacteraceae bacterium | reverse complement strand
GGTCAACAGCGCAGGCGTCATCAACAGCTTCTACGATCACGCGGGGCAACTGGTCTATCAGGAAGACCGCGACGGCACCACCCACGATTACCTGTATCTGCAAGGGCGCCTGGTGGCGATCCGGGATTACAACGCCAGCGGCGTGGCCACCGCGATGCGCTACCAGCACACCGACGCGCAAGGTTCGATCATCCGCCAGACCGACAAGACGGGCGCAGTGGAGAAAAGGGGTCAGGTTCATTTATTTGGAATGAACTACGGCAACCGGCTGCGCAACGTGGTCGGGCAGGAAGGCAGCTACGCTTACGACGCCAATGGCCGGCGCATCCAGCAGGTCACCACGTCCGGGGTGATCAACAGCTTCTACGATCACAACGGGCAACTGGTCTATCAGCAGAGCCGCGACGGCACCAACCCACGATTACCTGTATCTGCAAGGGCACCTGGTGGCGATCCGGGATACAACGCCAATGGCACTCCGACCCGTTTACGCAAGCTCGTACTCTGGCGTATATTGATGAGGCTGGCTGCAGGATGCCGTCATGCTGCCGCGATGCCAAGGAGGGCGACGATGCACGGAAGCACGGCCGCAAGGCCCAACCTGTTCCTGGTCGGTGCGCCCAAGTGCGGCACGACCTCCCTGTATGAATACCTGCGCCAGCATCCGCAGATTTTTTTCCCGACCGCGAGCGACGGCAAGGCTTACTGGAACGCCAAGGAGCCGGCGTTCTTCTGCACCGATCTCGACCTGCCCGCCGACAACTCGATCAAGGATGAGCGCGCCTATCTCGCGCCCTACGCCAACGGCGAGAAGCATTCCTGGCGCGGCGACGCTTCCGCCTATTATCTGTATTCGCAAGTTGCGCCTCAGCGTATCCGTGAATATTCACCGGACGCGCGCATCCTGATCGTGCTGCGTCCGCCGCTGGATCAGATGCGCTCGCAGTACAACCATCTGCTGCGTGCGCGACGCGAGGACATCCCCGATTTCCACGCAGCCGTGCAGGCCAGCGAAGATCGTCGTCGCGGCCGGCGGGTGCCGCCCGCGCGCGGCGTGCGCGCGTGGCTGGATTATCTGGGCATCGCGCAGTTCGCGCCGCAGGTGGAGCGTTACCTGCACAACTTCGGCAGCGAGCGGGTCAAGGTGCTGCTGCTGGAAGATCTGGTCGCACACCCGGTGCAAACCTATCGCGAGGTGCTGACCTTCCTTGGCGTGGACACGGATTTCCTGCCGGAATTCCGCGTGCACAACGAGGCGCCGCCGCGCGGCGTGCTGGAGCGTTTCGTCACCGCCGCGTACCGGAACCCGGCGTGCAGGCGCGTGGCCGGATCATTGTTTTCCTATGACGTGCGCCGCCGCTTCATCTCTGGCGTCCGGCGCCTGGACAGCGGTCACGCGAAGGCGGACCCGCGCGATCTGGAATTGCGCGCCGCGTTCGGGCCCGATGTGCGGCGCCTGTCCGGCCTGATCGGGCGCGATCTGTCGCACTGGATGTAGCGCTAGGCATCATCAAGCGCGGCGAGGAAGTTCTTGCGCCACGCGGTAATGTCGTGCATCTGCAGGTAAGCGAACATCGCGTGCCAGCGTTCGCGGCGTTCGTGCTGCGGCATGGTCAGGCCGCGCGCGATCGCGCTCACCAGTTCGTCGGCATCATAGGGGTTGATGCACAGCGCGCCTTCCAGTTCGCGTGCGGCGCCGGCGAAATGCGAGAGCACCAGCACGCCCGGATCCTGCGCGGCCTGAGCCGCCACGTATTCCTTGGCGACCAGGTTCATGCCATCACGCAACGGCGTCACCAGCGCCAACCGTGCCATCCGGCAGAAACCGGCGAGCGTGGCGTGCCGGAAGCTGCGGTTGACGTAGCGGATCGGTACCCAATCCGGTTCCGCATAGCGGCCGTTGATCGCGCCGGCCATGCGTTCCAGCCGGGTGCGCAATTCCCGATACTCCGGCACGTCCTGGCGCGAGGGCGGGGCGATCTGCAGGAACGAAACTTTCGCGCGCCAGTGCGGATGGGTTTGCAGGAAGCGGGCGAACGCCTCGAAGCGTTTCGGCAAACCCTTGGAGTAATCCAGCCGGTCGATGCCGATTGCCAGCGCGCGGCCTTCCAGGCTGCCGCGCAACCGCTCGCTGGCCGCGCTGCGCACCGCGGTGCCCGCCTGCCGCGCGATGCGGTCGGCATCCACGCTGATGGGAAACGCCGCGCTGCGAAACCGGTGTCCGTCGCGCATGATCACGCCGCCATCCGCATCGAGCGTTGCGCCGGTTTCCTCGCGCAGATAATCGTGCAACGCGCGCACGTCATCGCGGGTTTGCATCCCGACCAGGTCGCAGGCGCCGAACGCAGAGAACAATTCCTCGTGGCCGGGCAGGGTGGCCAGCAGTTGCGCCGGCGGCAGCGGCACGTGCAGGAAAAAGCCGATGCGATTGGCAACGCCCAGCTTGCGCAATTCCGCGGCCAGCGGAATCAGGTGGTAGTCGTGCACCCAGATGCGATCATCGGCGCGCAGCAAAGGCGCCAGTTGTTGCGCGAACAGCCGGTTCACATCCAGATAGACCGCGTGCTGCTCGCGGCTGTAGTCGATCAGGTTGGGCTGGAAGTGCAGCAGCGGCCACAGCGTGCGGTTGGCGAAGCCCAGATAATAATCATCGTATTCGCCGCGAGTGAGATCGAGCAGCGCATAGTCGATCACGCCTTCCCGTTGCTGGCGCAGTTCGCGCGCGCTGGCGGGCACGATGCGCCCGCTCCAGCCGAACCACAGCCCGCCGGTTTCCGAAAGCGCCGCTTCCATCGCCGCGGCCAATCCGCCGGCGCGCGCCTCCTTGGGCAGCGCGACGCGATTGGAAACGACGACCAGGCGACTCACAGGACATCGCTCCACTTGGTGGACAGCGAGCGCGCCGCGTTGATCAGCCCGACCATCGAGTAGGCCTGCGGAAAGTTGCCCCACGACTCGCCGGTTTCGGGATCGAGATCCTCCGACATCAACCCGAGCGGATTGCGCATGCTCAGCAGTTTTTTGAACAGCGCGCGCGCATCGTCCTTGCGTCCGATCGCGCACAGCGCCTCGACGTACCAGAAATTGCAGATGGTGAAGCTCGTCTGAGGCGCGCCGAAATCATCCGGATGCGCGTAGCGCAACAGAAAGCCGCCGCGCATCAGCTTACTGCCCACCGCTTCCACGGTCTTGATGAAACGCGAATCGTCGGCCGCGATGAAGCGCAGGCCTTCCAGCAGCAGCAGGCTGGCGTCGAGATCCTCGCTGCCGAAGGATTCCACGAAATAGCCGTCCGGATGCACCGCGTGTTTCAGCACCGTGGCGCGGATGCGATCGGCGCGGCGGTGCCAGAAGCGCGCGCGGTCCTGCAATTGCAGCCAGCCGGCGATGCGTGCCAGCCGATCACAGGCGACCCAGCACATCACCGCGGAATAGGTGTGCACCGATTTGCGCCCGCGCAATTCCCACAGGCCGGCATCGGGTTGATCGAACAGCCTGTACGCGGCTTCGCCGCAGCGCTCCAGTCGCCTGAACGCGGTTTCGTCGCCCGCCGCGACCAGGCGCTTGTCGTAGAACATCTGCGTCGCCGCCAGCACCACACTGCCGTAGATGTCGTTCTGCTGCTGCTTCCAGGCTTCGTTGCCGACCCGCACCGGGCCCATGCCGCGATAGCCTTCCAGGTGGATTTCCTTGCGCTCGGGAAGTTCGTCCTGGAAGTGGATGCCGTACAAGGGCGCCATGCGATCGTCCTTGACGGCAAGATTGAAGATGTAGCGCGTGTACTCTTCCATGCTCTTGGTGGCGCTCAACCGGTTCAGCGCGCGCACCACCAGCGCCGCGTCACGCGGCCAGCAGTAGCGGTAATCCCAGGTGCGCACGGTATCCGGCGCTTCGGGAATGGAAGTAGTCATCGCCGCAACGATCGCGCCGGTGCCCTCGTACTGGCACAGCTTCAAAGTGATCGCGGCGCGGATCACCGCGTCCTGCCACTCGGCGGGAATCGACAGATAGCGCGACCACTCGCGCCAGTAATCGAGCGTGGCATCCAGCGCCTCGCTGAAATAGCGGCCCGGCGATTCGTGCAGCGTCTCGTCGGTGCCCATCACGATGTGCAGGTCGGCATCCAGCAGGAATGGCAGTTCGTCGCGCAGCATCGGCAGTTGCGCATCGGTGGTGACGCGCAGCACCAGCGGATCGAGCATGAAGCGCAGATGGTTGGAGCCGAAGGTGCGCTCGGGCACGCGCGCGCCATACCCTGTAAGCGGGCGCAGGCGCAGCACGATGCGCGGCGAGCCGGCAAGTGGACGGATGCGCCGCAGAATCTGCATCGGATGGAAGATGCGGCCGTGCTGCTTGTAGCGCGGCGCGAAATCGGTGATCTCGAGCTGCGCGCCATCCTTGGCGGTCAGGCGCGTGGTCAGCACCGCGCTGTTGTTGACGTACCACTGCTCGTGGTTGATCTCGTTCTCCAGGCCGACATCGAAAAAGCCGGCTTCGCCGAGTTTCGGCGACAGCAGTGAGCAGAACACCGGATCGCCGTCGAAGGCCGGTACGCAATGCCAGTTGATGCGGCCGCGCGCGTCGATCAGCGCGTTGATGGTGCCGTTGCCGATAACGCCCAGATCAAGATTGGACTGCTGCGGCCGCGAACGCATGCGCGCGGCTTTTTTTTGCGCATCCTGTTCGGCCGCGACCTGTTTGCGGGTGAGCGGCTTGGCCGGCTTGGCCTTGAGAGGCAGGCTGGATTTCGCCCGCCGGGATTGCTCCCGCCGCGATTTTGCCAATTTCGACTTCGCGGGCTTCGCGGTTTTCGATGCAGCCTGCTTCGCCTTGGAGGAAGACTTCACTGGTTTTGCCACGATGCACTCCTTGTGGCGGATGGGAGCTCTTGCCGTTCGCCCTCAAGTAGCAGCGGACGAATCCAGGTTGTTGCCGTTCATGGCCATATCCCGCCACCAACGGTGTCGATCATTCGCGGCGCGCGGCGAGCCCGCGCAACCACGCGCGCACCGCCGGCGGATCGTCAAGCGAAAAATTCGCGTGCGTGGGCCGGCGCGTGCCGATGATCACGCTCACGCCACCACGCGCATTGGCTTCCTCGAACGCGTGCTCGTCGGTGAGATCGTCGCCCAGCATCCACGGCTGGCGATTTCGGAACGGCGCGCTGCCCAGCAGCGCCGCCAATGCGCGGCCCTTGTCGTCGCCGGCGGACTTCAGCTCGATCACATGATTGCCGTGTTGCAGGGTGTAGTCGCTGCCCGCGTGTTGCAGCAGATCGCGCGCGAGATCCTCGATTGCCTCGCGCTGCGCCGGTGCCTCGCGATAATGCAAGGCGAGCGCCCGGCGCTTGTCTTCCAGCAGCGCTCCCGGAATTTGGGCGATGCGCGATTCCGCCAGTGCATGCAGGGCTGCGATGCTCGCTTCGCCAGCGTCGCCCGATGCTGCGCGTCCGTCGGCGAAACGCAATTGCCCACCATGCAGGCCTGCCGCGGCGCATGCGCGCCAGTCGAAAAGTCGGTCTATCTGTTCCAGGGTGCGGCCGCTCAGCAATGCCAGCGCGCCGTGCAGGCGTTCGCGCAAGCAGGCGAGATCGTCGTGCAACTGCGCATCCACGCGCACGCCCTGCGGACTGGATGCGAAATCCAGCAAGGTACCGTCGACATCCAGAAACAGCGCCCAGCCGTCGTCCGCGCCGGGCGCGGGCGGGGCGGGAAGCGCTGAAAAATTGCGGAGACTTGCTGCGGACACCTCGATCCACTGGTTGCGGCCAACTGCTTTATTGTGCCGCAAGGCATGTGAACGACCAATCCGGGACATTTGCATTCCCGATGCGCCGTGGGCCGCGGCGATCAGCGCATCAGCGCCGCCACGGCTTCGCGCGCATGCTGTGCCAGTTGCTGCCGATCCTGCGCGTGCGGATGATCCGGCGTCGCGATCGGTTGGCCGATGCGTACGCGAATCGTGCCGGGCCGCACACGAAAACCCGCCGGCGGCAACACCGCGCCACTGCCTTGTATCGCGATCGGCACCACCGGCACGTGCGCCGCGATTGCTGCCTGGAACACGCCGCCCTTGAATGCGCGTAACTCACCGTCGCGGCTGCGCGTGCCCTCCGGAAACGCGCAAAGATTGGCGCCGCGCTCCAGCAGTTCCGCCGCGGCGCGCAGGCTGCGCGTTGCCGCGCGCGCGTTGCCGCGTTGGATGAACACCATACCCATTGCGCGTGCATACCAGCCGATGAATGGCACGTTGCCGAGTTCCTGCTTCAGCACGAAACGGATCGGTACCGGCAGCGCGCGGAACAGCGCGCAGACATCGATGATGGATTGATGGTTGGCCACGAACACGTGCGGGCGCGACCAATCCACGCGTCCCAATCCTTCCACCCGCAGACGCGCGCCGGCGCCTCGCAGCAGGCCGGGTGCCCACAAGCGCGAAGCCATCCGGAGCGGCAGGTGCGCGCGTCCGCCAGCGGCGATCCGCACCAGCAACGCAAGTACGATGCAGCTGGCGCTCCAGCCGATCGTGAAGGCAAGCTGCAACGCGTTGAACACCGCCCAGGCGGCACGTTTGAGCACGGGCTCGCGGGCTTCCAGTCCGAGGACGGGCATACCGATTCCCTGAATCCTGGCGCGAATGATAAGCCGCCGGAACCTCGGCGCAATCTCCCGAGCGCGGGCGGCGAAATGGGCCTCCACGCGGCCCCGCCGATGCGGGTCGAGGCGCGCGGCAGGCTTGCATTTTGCAGCTGCGCCTACACCTTTGAAGCGGTCACCGGCACCTCGGATTTCAGGAGAACTCATGCGCCCGGACAAACTGACCTCACGCTTCCAGCAGGCACTGAGCGACGCCCAGAGCCTGGCCGTCGGGCGCGACCACAACATGCTGGAACCCGCGCACGTGCTGGCCGCGCTGCTGGACAGCCAAGGCGGCTCGACCGCGCCGCTGCTGGCGCAGGCCGGCGTGAACGTGCCGCTGCTGCGCGAACGCGTCGGCGAAATCCTGCAACGTCTGCCGCAGGTGCGCGGACAGGAAGGCAATATCAATGTCAGCAACGAATTGACCCGGCTGTTCAACCTCACCGACAAGCTGGCGCAGCAGCGCGGCGACCAGTTCATCGCCAGCGAGTTGTTCGTGCTTGCCTGCCTGGAAGACAAAGGCGAAGTCGGCGCCGCGCTGAAAGCCGCCGGCGCGCACAAACAGAACCTCCAAGCCGCGATCGAGAAGATGCGTGGCGGCGAGCGCGTGCAATCGGAGAACGCCGAAGAGCAGCGCCAGGCTCTGGAGAAATTCACCATCGACCTCACCGGCCGCGCCGAGAGCGGCAAGCTGGATCCGGTGATCGGCAGGGATGAAGAAATCCGCCGCGTGATCCAGGTGCTCTCGCGCCGCACCAAGAACAACCCGGTGCTGATCGGCGAGCCTGGTGTGGGCAAGACCGCGATCGTCGAAGGCCTGGCGCAGCGCATCGTCAACAACGAAGTGCCGGAAGGCCTGCGCGACAAGCGCGTGCTCGCGCTCGACATGGGCGCGCTGATCGCCGGCGCGAAGTTCCGCGGCGAATTCGAGGAGCGCCTGAAAGGCGTGTTGAACGACCTCGCCAAGCAGGAAGGCCGCATCATCTTGTTTATCGACGAGCTGCACACCATGGTCGGCGCCGGCAAGGCCGAGGGTGCGATGGATGCCGGCAACATGCTGAAGCCGGCACTCGCGCGTGGCGAACTGCATTGCATCGGCGCGACCACCCTGGATGAATATCGCAAATACGTCGAGAAGGACGCGGCGCTGGAGCGGCGCTTCCAGAAAGTGTTCGTGGGTGAGCCGAGCGTGGAGGACACCATCGCGATCCTGCGCGGGCTGAAGGAGAAATACGCCGTGCACCACGGCGTCGAGATCACGGATCCCGCGATCGTCGCCGCGGCCACGCTGTCCAACCGCTACATCAGCGACCGTCAATTGCCGGACAAGGCGATCGACCTGATGGACGAGGCGGCGTCGAGAATCCGCATGGAGATCGATTCCAAGCCGGAGGAACTGGACCGCATGGAGCGGCGGCTGATCCAGTTGAAAATCCAGCGCGAGGCGCTGAAGAAGGAGAAGGATCCGGAATCGCAGAAGCGGCTTGCGGATCTCGAAACCGACATCGAAAAACTCGAACGCGAATTTTCCGACTTGAACGAGGTATGGAAATCGGAGAAGGCCGCGGTATCGGGCGCGACCAGGATCAAGGAGCAGATCGAAGCCGCGCGTGTGGAGCTGGAAGCCGCCCAGCGTCGCCAGGATTACGCGAAGATGAGCGAGCTCCAGTACGGCCGGCTGCCGGAGCTGGAGAAACAACTGGTCGCCGCGCAAGCCGCGGAGCACAAGGGCTTCACGCTGCTGCAGGACAAGGTGACCGCGGAAGAAATCGCGCAAGTCGTGGCGCGCTGGACGGGCATTCCGGTTTCCAAAATGCTGGAAGGCGAGCGCGAAAAGTTGTTGGCGATGGAAGACGCGCTGCACAAGAACGTGATCGGCCAGGACGAAGCGGTGAAGTCGGTGGCGGATTCGATCCGCCGTGCGCGCGCGGGGCTGTCCGATCCCAACCGCCCGTCCGGATCGTTTTTGTTTCTCGGGCCAACGGGCGTCGGCAAAACAGAACTGTGCAAGGCGCTCGCGCTGTTCCTGTTCGATACCACCGAGGCAATGGTGCGCATCGACATGAGCGAGTTCATGGAGAAGCATTCGGTCGCGCGGCTGATCGGCGCGCCGCCCGGCTATGTCGGTTACGAGGAAGGCGGCTATCTCACCGAAGCAGTGCGTCGTCGTCCGTACAGCGTGATCCTGCTGGACGAAGTGGAGAAGGCGCACCCGGATGTGTTCAATATCCTGTTGCAGGTGCTGGATGATGGCCGCCTCACCGACGGCCAGGGCCGCACCGTGGATTTCCGCAACACCGTGATCGTGATGACTTCGAATCTCGGCTCGAACCTGATCCAGGAGATCGCGGCCAGCGGCATCGACGAGGATTCCCCGGAGGCCTACACGCAAATGAAAGCCGCGGTGATGGGCGTGGTGCAGGGACATTTCCGTCCGGAGTTCATCAACCGGCTGGACGAAATCGTGGTGTTCCATCCGCTGGACAAGAAGCAGATTCGCGAAATCGCGCGCCTGCAGACGCAGTACTTGGCGAAGCGCCTGCGCGAACGTCAGATCGATATCGAGATTTCGGATGCCGCGCTGATGTTGCTCGGCAACGCCGGCTTCGATCCGGTCTATGGCGCGCGTCCGCTGAAGCGCGCGATCCAGGCGCAACTGGAGAATCCGCTGGCAACCAAGATCCTGTCCGGCGAATTTGGTGCGGGCGACACGGTGCAGGTGGATGCCGAAGGCGGGAAGCTGGTGTTCCGCAAAACGTGACTTGCCTTGCCGATACAAGGCCATTCGCGCTGAGGTATCGAACGCGAACGAATGCGGCAAGAAGTCCGTGGTTCGATACCTCACCACGAACGGTGCAGAAGGCGAAACGGGAGGCGATTCGCTCTCTGCGATAATGCCCGGATGATCTCCTTCCGCAATTTCGCGCTGCGCCGTGGCCAGCGACTGCTGCTCTCCGATGTGGACCTCACCTTGCACGCGGGCTGGCGCGTGGGCGTGATCGGTCGCAACGGCTGCGGCAAGTCTTCATTGTTCGCCGCCTTGACGGGCGAAGTGGAAGCCGATCGCGGCGATCTGGATGTGTCCGGCAAGTTGCGCATTGCCAGCGTCGCGCAGGAAACGCCATCATTGCCCGATGCCGCGCTGGACTTCGTGCTGGGCGGCGACGTGCAGGTCGCAGCGGCGATGCGCGACGAAGCCGATGCAATGGCGCGCGAGGATTACGAAGCGGTCGCGCAAGCGCATCATCGCCTGGAAGAGCTCAACGGCTACGATGCGCCGGCGCGCGCCGGGCGCCTGCTGCACGGCCTGGGTTTCTCCGCCGAAACGCATATGCGCGCGGTATCGGAATTCTCCGGCGGCTGGCGAGTGCGGTTGAATCTGGCGCGCGCGCTGATGATGCCGTCGGATTTGCTGCTGCTGGACGAGCCGACCAACCATCTCGACCTGGATGCGGTGCTGTGGCTGGAGCAATGGCTGCTGAAATATCCGGGTACCTTGCTGCTGATTTCGCACGACCGCGAATTCCTGGATGGCGTGTCCACGCACATCCTGCACCTTCATGAGGGTCGCGCACGGTTGTACGTGGGCGACTACACCCGCTTCGAGCATCAGCGCGCCGAACACCTGCACCAACAGCAGATCGCGTTCCAGAAGGAACAGGTCGAGCGCGCGCACCTGCAGGCGTTCATCGCGCGCTTCAAGGCCAAGGCCAGCAAGGCCACCCAGGCGCAATCGCGCATGAAGCGGCTGGCGAAACTGGCCGGTACCGAAGCGGTACGCGCCGAGCGCGCCCTGCACATCGATTTCCTGCCGCCGGCGAAGTTGCCACACGCGTTGATCCGGTTGAATCATGTGGATGCGGGTTACGGCGACGTTCGCATCCTGCACGACGTCGGCTTCGGCCTCGAAGCCGGCGATCGCGTTGGTCTGCTCGGCCCCAATGGCGCGGGCAAATCCACGCTGGTGAAAACGCTGGTCGGCGAATTGCCGCTGCTGGCCGGCGAACGCAGCGCGCATCCGGACATGGTGATCGGCTATTTCGCGCAGCACACGGTCGAATCGCTGCGTGCGGGACAATCGCCGATGGATCATCTGCGCGAGCTCGCGCCCACCGATTCCACGCAGTCGTTCCGCGATTTCCTCGGTCGCTGGAATTTTCCCGGCGACCGCGCCTTCGAAAGCGTGGACGGGTTTTCCGGCGGCGAGCGCGCGCGGCTCGCGCTGGCGCTGATCGCCTGGCGTAAGCCCAACGTGCTGCTGCTGGATGAGCCGACCAACCATCTGGATCTCGACATGCGCGAGGCGCTGGCCGAAGCGCTGTCGGATTTCCCCGGCGCGATCGTGCTGGTTTCGCACGACCGGCATCTGATCGGGCTGGTCTGCGACACGTTCTGGCGTGTTGCCGGCGGCCGCGTCGAGAAATTCGATGGCGATCTGGATGAGTACGCGGCATGGTTGCGGTCGCGGCCGGCGCAGGATTCATCGTCAGATCGCGACGGGCGAGCGGTCACGGATCAAACGAGCGGCGCACGCAAGACAACCAAGGCCAACCCGCAACGCGTGAATCGCGCCGAGCGCCGGGTCGCCGATCTGCAAACACGGATCGATGCGCTGGAAGCGCAACTGGCCGACACCGCATCCTACGCGAGCGATGCGGCACGCATCACGGAAATCAACCGGCAGCACCGTGCGCTGCGCACCGAACTGGACAATGCGGAAGCCGAATTGCTCGACCTTTACGCTGCCGATGCGGCATGAGGGGTTTGCCCTGGAGATGAACGATCAGGGCAAGCCTCTCCGGGTTTCTAGAGGTTCGGTTTCCCATTTCCCGACTGGTCTTGCGACAAGCACGGCGGGCGAAAATGCGCCCGCCGTGTTGCGCAATCAGTGTCCGCCGTTTTCTTGCGGATCGGTGACGCCGAGCTTGCCGTTGTAGTTGGTCTTCAGCACGCCTACCTCTTTCGGTTTGGGACCCTTCGTCACATCCTGACCGGAAGGCGCCAGGTAAGCGCCGGTGGCGTTGTTCTTGTTGGTGCCGCCCCCGGATGTGCCGGAATCCGAGCCCTGGCCGCCCCCGACATCCGAGCCACCAGGCTTGCCAGGTTGCACGACCTTGCCGGTGCCGCTCACCACTTCGCCGGGGCCGTAAGCCGGGCCCATATCAGCAGGCATTTCGCCGCCAGATTTCTTTACATGGACTGCGTTGGGATTGGACACCTTATAAGTTTTGTTGGGGTCCATTCCGTCAGCCGAGTTGTTGACGCCGCTTTTCGATCCGGAGCCGGCATCAGGCGTAGATTTGCCGCTCTTGCCAGTGAGAGCGTTCTCTATCGCATCAATTGGATGGAATCCACTGCTGTTCGAATCGCTGCTAGTCGCTTTCGGGCTTCCATCTGGATTGCGCTGGTCGTCGTAATTCTTAAGTTTGCTATTGCCTCCATCGGCACCCTCGCTGACACCCGCTACTCCGCCGTTGTTCATGTTCAGCCCGTTCCCGCTGGCCATCCCGGGCGCGCTGCCGGTTTGCGTCATGCTGCCGGAGCCGTTGGAGTATGAAACGGTGCCGCCCATGTTCATCCCGGTGCCTTTCTGATGACCGTAACCGCCGCCGAGATTATTCATATCCGGGCCGCCGCCGATCGTCTGCTTTTGACCATTCGGTCCGGTGAAGCTTTGGGTGCCGCCCATGTTCACCTTCTGCCCATTCGGCCCGGTGAACGAATTTTGCTGGCCGGTCGGGTTCATGTTCGGACCACTCGAGTTTCCGGCGGCGGTGTTGCGAAAGCTGCTCGCGCTTTGCGAGGTGCCGTAATTCAGAGCGCCGTGCGCACCAGCCTGCACCGGGCTGATCGTCGCCTTGCCGCCGGTCGCAACCGGCTGGGTGGCGTTGGCTTGCTGCGCAGTCATTGAGGCCGAGCCGTAGGCTTCGCCCGCGCCGTAAGCGCTGCTTGCTTGGTCTGAGACCGATCCGCTGCCATTGGCCCGCACCGGTGTCGCGCACATGCTGCCGGGCGGGCAGGCTTCACCGCGCTGCATGCTCGGATTGCCGTTGCCGTATCCGCCGGTCGCCGGCGCATTGGCGCGCACCGGCGTGTGCGCACGAATCGGATGGATGCCGTTGACCGCGCGCGGTGCGGGATACCCGTAACCACTTTGGCTGCCGCCGGTACCAGAGTCGCCGTTGCCGGAATTGGAACGAGTGCTGGGATCACCATAGGAGGGCGGTGAGCCTCCTCCCTGCATGCAGGTGCCCTGCGAGTTTTCTGTATCACCTGCGGGGCAGGGTTGGTTGCCGGTTTGTACAGGGGCGGCGGGATTGACACCCGCACGCGCCGGACTGATATGCGCGGAACGTGCGCTGCTGCTGACGGTGCCGGGGTAGGTGTATTGCGCCTGCGCGGGTGCGCTCAGCGCGAGCGCCAGTGCGACGGCTGCGCTCAGCGCGAGTGGTGAAGGCTGGGTGCGAAAGAAAAGCAATTGCGCATTCATCGTGGTCTCCTGATCGGGTGATCGAAGCGTGGGTTGTGCGATGGTTGCTCGTGCTTAGCCGCCAGGCGGATGCGCGCCGCTGCTGCCCGGAGCGGGCGGTTGCGGTGGCTGCGCGGGGTTGCCGTGCGGCGGCCCGCCGGCTTGGTGCGCATGGGTTTCGTGCCGCTTGGCATCGGCGGAATTGCCGGGTGGTTGCCCGCTGCTTCCGCCATAGGTATAGCCCGATGCTCCCGGATTGCCTGGTCCCTGCGCTTGCGCTTCGTGCCGCTTGGCATCCGTTGCAGGCGAGCCGGGATAACCGCTGCTTGAACTGCTGCTGCTCGCGGTGCCGGGGTAGGTATATTGCGCGTGCGCGTCGACGCTGATTCCAAACGCCAGTGCGACGAGTGCGGCCGGTGCGAGCGCACGATGTCTGACAGAGATACGAAAGTTCATTTGAAATCCTTGGTGGAGGCGGCACGTCGCGACTACGGCGCGCGCTTCATTGGCGCGATCAACCGCCGTCGAGATTCAGCGCATCCTTGTCGCTCTGGTGTCGCCGCTGTTCCTTGGCGTCGAAGCTCGCCATGCAGCCATCGCGCTTGACCATTGCGCAGTCGAGATAATCGGATGCTTCCACCAATGCCGCGCGCACGGCCTTGCTGGCCGGGGTGGTCTTGGACTGATGGAAGTCGCCGCCGACGCCGTTCCAGCTCATGCCTCCGACATCCATGCTGCTGTCGCTGCTGCGGCCCTCGACCGTGCGCGAGAACACCACTTCGGAAGTTTCCGCATCCACCACGCGCAGATCGATCGCGACGTAGGCTTCGCTTTTCCCCCCGCCCACATGAAAGCCCGCGAAACTGACGCCGCCGCCGGTATTGGAAGTGTTCTCGGTGTAGGACGCGATCGCACCGGTGATCAGATAGTGCGCGCCGGTAATGTTGCCGGTGCGTGGGCCGGTGCCCTTGCGCACGCGGCCGGAATTGGCGAAATCCTGCTCGGCCAGCACGGCGTTGACCTTTTGCCGCTCGACCACATTGAAATCACCGCTGGAGCTCAGCTCATTGCTGAGCACGTTGGCAAGCTGGTGGCCGACGTCGCCATGAAACCAGCTCGCGCCGCTGCCGTCGTTGGTGAAATCGATCACGGCCACGGTAGGCCGGCCCTGCGCCAGCGCGCCGGCGCTGACCGCCAATGACAGAGTGCCAAGCGCATATATCGAGAGTGCACGTTTCATGTCGTTTCCTCCGTCTGGGATGGGGCGGGCCGCTGCCGCGCGTCAGCCATGGAGCATTGGCCGGGCGACTGTCCGTTTTCTACGCCAGTTGTTGCCCAATTCCGGTTCAGTCGGCCCGCGGCTTGCACCCGGGTGCGCCACCCGCTTGATTTGCGGCGTGTGACCCCCAAACTGTGCGAACCCCCCGAAACCTTTTCGCGACCATGCCCATCTACGCTTTCCGTTGCGAAGCCTGCGAACACCGTTTCGATCGCTTGCAGAAGTTGTCCGATCCTGATCCCGACCAGTGCCCGGAATGCGGTGCGGCGGCAGTGAAGCGGCAAGTGACCGCGCCATCGTTCCGGCTGGCCGGCAGCGGCTGGTATGAGACCGATTTCAAATCAGACAAAGACAAGAAGCGCAATCTCGCCGGCGCCGACGAGCCGCCGGCCAAAAAGAAGGAATCCGAAGGCGGCAAGACAGAATCGGCCGCATCGAAGCCGGCGGAAGCCGGCGCGGCCAAGCCCGCGCCTTCAGCTTCGCCCGCGCCCGCGTCGGGCGGAACTCCCTCCGGCTGAACGAAATGCGAAGTGGCTGAAGCGCGCCAGCTTCCGTTCAGAACGGCATGCCGAGACTGGAGTTGTTATCCATCGCGAAAGGAAGTCGTGCCATGCGTGTCATTACCGGATTAGTTGTCACATTTGTCCTTTCCGCCGCTGCCAGCGCCGGTGCCCAGACTGTCTACAGCAACGGCCCCGGGCATTACGATCGCAACGATCGTGGCCCGACCGTTGTCTGCGAAAGCCAGGATGGCCGCTACAATCGCTGCGACATGCCATGGCGTGGCGGTGCGCAGCTAGTGGAGCAGTTGTCGTCCACCGCCTGCGTGCGTGGGCAGACCTGGGGCATCCGCCACGGCAGCTTGTGGGTGAATAACGGTTGCCGCGGACGTTTCGCGCCAATGGCGGAAGTCGTTGCGGGCGGCGGCTGGCGGCCGGGTCCGGATTGGAATCGCCGCTTTGAAGTCAGCTGCAGCAGTTCGGGTTACAACTATCAGTTGTGCCAAGTTGATGTTGGCCGCAGCGGCCGCGTGATGCTGCGTCGCCAGACCTCCAATGCCGCCTGCATTGAAGGCCGCACCTGGGGCTTCAACCGTGCGGGCGTATGGGTCGACCAGGGGTGCGCGGGCACCTTCCTGATTGATCGCCGCTGGTAGATTTCTTGCGGGGCGACAGCGCTCCGGGAGCTTGCATCCCCAAGTCTGCACCCGCATGCAGCTTCACCTTTGCAAACGCCCGGCGCACTGCCGGGCGTTTTCGTTTGCGCCGCAACACCACTCCGCTTAGCATCCTCCGTTTGTCTCTTGCGGAGTCGGTGTTTGATGCGTACCCATTATTGCGGCCAGATCGGCGAGGGCACGCTCGGCCAGCGCGTCAGCCTGTGCGGGTGGGCGGATGCGCGCCGCGACCACGGCGGTGTGGTATTCATCGATCTGCGCGACCACGAAGGCATCGTTCAGATCGTGGCCGACCCTGACCACGGGGAGCTGTTCGCGATCGCCAGCAAGGTCGGTTACGAGGATTGCCTGCGCGTCAGCGGTCTGGTGCGCGAGCGCAGCAACGTCAACGAGAAGATCGCCACCGGCCGCTACGAAGTGCTGGCCGAAAAGATCGAACTGCTCAATCCCGCGAAGAATCTGCCGTTCGCGCTGCACGAAAATCCGAACGAGGACATGCGGATGACTTACCGCTACCTCGACCTGCGCCGTCCCGAAATGCAGCAGATGATGCGCAAGCGGATCAAGCTGGTGCGGAGCTTGCGCAACTGGCTGGATGCGCGCGGCTTCCAGGATATCGAGACGCCGATCCTCACCAAGGCCACGCCGGAAGGGGCGCGCGATTATCTGGTGCCTTCACGCGTGCACGCGGGGCAGTTCTATGCGCTGCCGCAGTCGCCGCAGTTGTTCAAGCAGATTCTGATGATGGCCGGCTTCGACCGCTACTACCAGATCGCGCGCTGCTTCCGCGACGAGGACCTGCGCGCCGATCGCCAACCGGAATTCACCCAGCTCGACATGGAGTTCGCGTTCGTCCGGGAACGCGACGTGCAGGATTGCGTGGAGGCGCTGATCCGGCACGTGTTCAAGGAGGTGATCGGTGTCGAACTCGCCGATCCGTTCCCGCGCATGACCTACGAAGAAGCCATGCGCCGCTTCGGTTCGGACAAGCCGGACCTCCGCGTCGCGATGGAGCTGGTGGACATCGCCGATGCGGTGAAGCACGTCGAGTTCAAGGTGTTCGCCGAGGCCGCCAATGATCCGCATGGCCGCGTGGCCGCGCTGCGCGTGCCTGGCGGCGCTGATCTGTCGCGCAAGCAGCTCGACGATCTGGCCGTCTATGCGGCCAAATACGGAGCGAAAGGTCTGGCGTGGATGAAGGTCGAAGACGCCGCGAAGGCGCGCGACGGCGTCAACTCGCCGGTTGCGAAGTTCCTCGACGATGCGGCGCTGGCGAAAATCCTCGAACTCACCCGCGCGAGCAGCGGCGATCTGCTGCTGTTCGGCGCCGGCACGTGGAAGATCGTAAGCGACTTCATGGGCGCGTTGCGCCTGAAGGTCGCACGCGACCGCGGGCTGGTCGGGGAGGGCTGGAAGCCGCTCTGGGTCACCGATTTCCCGATGTTCGAATACGACGACAACGAAAAGCGTTTTGTCGCCCTGCATCATCCGTTCACGGCGCCTGCCGTGGACGACGTGGACGACTTGCGCGCGCGCGCGTCCACCGCGGTATCGCGTGGTTACGACATGGTGTTGAATGGTTCCGAAATCGGCGGCGGTTCCATCCGCATCCATCGGCCGGAAATGCAGAGTGCGGTGTTCGAATTGCTGGGCATCGGCGCGGAAGAAGCGCAGGCGAAATTCGGCTTCCTGCTGAAGGCGCTGACGCTCGGCGCGCCGCCGCACGGCGGCATTGCCTTTGGCATCGACCGCATCGCCGCGCTGATGGCCGGCACCGAATCCATCCGCGACGTGATCGCGTTCCCCAAGACCACCAGTGCGCAGGATCTGATGACCGATGCACCATCCAGCGTGCCGGACGCGCAGTTGAAGGAGTTGCACGTGCAGGTGCGGGCAGACGCCGCAACGAAGTGACCGAACACGTCATCCTTCTGCATGGCCTGTGGTTGCGCGGGTTCTCGATGCTTGCGCTGCGCCGGCGCTTGCTGCGCGCGGGCTTCGCGGTACAGGATTTCGAGTACGCCAGTGTCGTCGCGCAGCCGCAGCGTTCGTTGCTCCAACTGCGCTCGGCGATGCGCGCCTTGATGGGAAGCCGACCGGCGCCACGCCGCGTGCATCTGGTCGGGCACAGCCTGGGCGGCATCGTCGCGCTGGAATGCGTGCGCGATGCGGAGGATTTGCCGCCCGGCCGGATCGTGTGTCTCGGCACGCCGCTGACCGGCAGCGCGGCGGCACGTGGTCTGCTGCAGTGGCCACTGGGTGCGCGCATGCTCGGCTACAGCATGCGTGCGCTGCTCGACGGCATTCCCGCCTGGAACGGCGCACGCGAGGTGGGCGTGATCGCGGGCTCGATGCCGCATGGGCCGGGCGCGTGGCTGGGCAATTTCAGCGGCGCCCACGACGGCACGGTCGCGGTGGCGGAAACGCAGCTTCCAGGCATCGCCGATCATTGCGTGGTGCCTGCGACCCACCTTGGTTTGCTGCTGTCGGCCACCGCGGCGAGGCAAACCACGGCTTTCCTGCGCAATGGGCGCTTTGAAGCGTAGCGCCGGCGGGCGACCGGTGCACAAGCGACCTTCATCGCAAGCGCGGCGTGTCGACCGGCGCGCGGGCCATCCCGCAAAAAGGCAGGCAATCGGCGGGTAGCGTAAAATCCGCCGCTTGCCTTGAAGCAGGACAGGAAATCTCATGGGTCGGGGTCCCTCCATCGAAGGCCGCAAGAACGCCGAGGATGCGCGTCGCGGCCGCATGTTCACCAAGCTGTCGCGCGAGATCAGCGTGGCCGCGCGTGCCGGCGGCGGCGATCCGGCCGGCAACCCGCGCCTGCGCACCGCGATCGACAAGGCGCTCGACGCCAACATGACCAAGGACACCATCGAGCGCGCGATCAAGAAGGCGACCGGCGAACTCGAAGGCGTCACCTACGAAGAAGTGCGTTACGAAGGCTACGCGCCCGGCGGCGTGGCGGTGATCGTGGATTGCGTCACCGACAATCGCCAGCGCAGCGTCGCCGATGTGCGTCACGCGTTCTCGAAACTGGGCGGAAACATGGGCACCGAAGGTTCGGTCGCGTATCTGTTCAAGAAGCGCGGGGTGCTGGCGTACCCGACCGGATCGGACGAAGGGAAAATCACCGACGCCGCGATCGACGCTGGCGCGGAAGATGTGGTTTCGAAAACGGATGGATCGATCGAAGTGCTCACCGCTGCGGATGATTTCGAAGCCGTGCGCGCTGCGATGCAGGCCGCCGGCTTGCAGCCGGCGAACGCGGAAGTCACGCTGCGCGCGGACATTTCGGTCGCGGTATCCGGCGAGCAAGCCGAGCAGGTGATGCATTTGCTGGAGTGGCTGGAAGAACTCGATGACGTGCAGGACGTGTATTCGAATGCGCAACTGCCGACCGAAGCGAATGAATAAGCCGGGCGCCGGGAGCCGGAAGCCGGAGTGCGTGCGACATGCGTTTTCTGATCCGAAACGCGCGGTTCGCGCATCCTGCACAGGGACATGAGCATCGAAACCCCGAGTCCGGCTACCGGTTCCCGGCCACCGGCTACCGGCTGCATCCGCATCCTCGGCATCGATCCGGGCAGCTTGCGGACCGGCGTGGGCGTGATCGAGGCCGGCGCCGACGGCAAGCTGCGCTGCCTGTTGCACACCACGCTGCACGTCGGTGGAGATGACGATTTTCCGCAACGGCTTGCGCGCATCTATGACGGCTTGTCGGCAATCATCGACGAACACCGCCCGCAGGAAGTCGCGATCGAACGCGTATTCATGGCCAAGAACGCGGATTCCGCGCTGAAGCTTGGACAGGCGCGCGGCGCCGCGATCTGCGCGGCGGTCGGGCGTGCGTTGGCCGTGCACGAGTACGCGCCGACCGCGATCAAGCAGGCGGTGGTCGGCGGCGGACGCGCGGACAAGAGCCAGGTGCAGCACATGGTCGGCGTGCTGCTCGGGCTGCGCGATGCCTTGCAGGCCGATGCCGCCGACGCGCTGGCGGTGGCCATCACGCATGCACACACGCGCGCGGGCGTGCAGCGCATCGGGCTGCCCGCGACGGCCTGGAGGCGGCGGCGATGATCGGCCGTCTGCGTGGCACCTTGATCGCCAAACATCCGCCGTGGATCGTGCTGGATGTCCACGGCGTGGGCTATGAGCTGGAAGTGCCGATGTCCACGCTCTACGATCTGCCCGAGGCCGGTCGTGAAGTGACGCTGCTGACGCATTACGCGATCAAGGAAGATACCGCGGCGCTGTACGGGTTCCTGCGCGAGGACGAACGCGCGCTGTTCCGCAATCTGCAAAAGGTGAGCGGCATCGGCGCTCGCATCGCGCTGGCGGTGCTGTCGGGCGTGAGCACAAGCGAATTCGCGCGGCTGGTGCACGATGCCGACGTGACCGCGTTGACGCGCATTCCGGGCATCGGCAAGAAAACCGCCGAACGCATGATCGTGGAACTGCGTGATCGCGTGGACGCGGCGGCGCTGGCGGCGCCGCGCACGGGTCGCGCGCCCGGGACCCCGCAGGACGAAGCGATCGCAGCCCTGCAGCAGCTCGGCTACAAGCCCGCGGAAGCCTTGCGTCTGGCCAAAGACGCTGCAAGCGATGGCGACGATGCCGAGGCGATCATCCGCAAGGCGCTGCGCGCCGCGTTGGGCCGTTGAAGCCGCGACGCAATGAACGAACACACTTCCAACGAACATCCCAGCGCGCAGGTGGAAGCTGCTGCCCCCGCGGCCGACAGGCCGGGCGACCAGATCAACACGGCTTCCCAGACCGCGATCCGCACCTTGGTGATCGGCGCGATCGGCGTGGTATTCGGCGACATCGGTACCAGCCCGCTGTACACCATGAAAGAGGCTTTTTTCGGGCCGCACGGCATGCCCGTCGACACGCTCAACATCCTGGGCATCCTGTCGCTGGTGACCTGGTCGCTGGTGATGGTGGTCGCGGTGAAGTACGTCAGCTTCATCATGCGCGCCGACAACCGGGGCGAGGGCGGCATCATGGCGATGATGGCGTTGGCCCAGCGCGCTACCCGCGGCTATCCGCGCACGCGCCGCATGGTGGTGCTGTTCGCGATACTCGGCGCGGCGTTGTTCTACGGCGATGGTGTGATCACGCCGTCCATTTCGGTGTTGTCGGCGATCGAAGGCCTGCAGGTCAGTGCGCCGTCGCTGGCCCGCTATGTGGTCCCGTTGACGGTAGTGGTGCTGTTCGTGTTGTTCTGGTTCCAGAAGCACGGCACCGGAAAAGTGGGAAGCGTGTTCGGCCCGGTGATGGCGCTGTGGTTTGGCGCGATCGGCGCGATCGGTGGCTGGAATATTTTCCAGCACCCGTTCGTGTTGCGCGCATTGAACCCGTGGTACGCGGTGCAGTTCTTCATCCATCACAGCTGGGGTGGTTTCCTGGCGTTAGGCGCGGTAGTGCTGTGCGTGACCGGCGCCGAGGCGCTGTACACCGACATGGGCCACTTTGGCCGGCGCCCGATCCGCATCGCCTGGTTCGGTTTCGTGATGCCGGGCTTGCTGCTGAATTATTTCGGCCAGGCCGCGCTGCTCCTGCATTTCCCGGAGGCTGCGCGGAATCCGTTTTATCTCGCGATTCCCGAATGGGGCCGGATTCCGATGATCGTGCTGGCGACCGCCGCGGCGGTGATCGCATCCCAAGCGGTGATCTCGGGCGCCTTCTCGATCACCCGCCAGGCAATCCAGCTTGGCTTCATCCCGCGCATGCAGGTGGTGCACACCTCCACCGAAGCAATCGGACAGATTTATCTGCCGTGGGTCAATCGCTTTCTGTTGATCACCGTGGTGCTGGTGGTGATCGGCTTTGGTTCCTCCAACGCGCTGGCCGGCGCGTACGGCATCGCGGTGACCGGCACGATGGCGATTGACACCACGCTGTTCCTGGTGGTGGCGCGACGGATGTGGAACTGGAACATCGGCCGCATCGTCGTGATCGGCGCGGTATTCCTGGTCATCGATCTGTCGTTCTTCGGCGCCAACACGCTGAAGATTCCCGATGGCGGCTGGTTCCCGCTGGTGCTCGGGGTCGCCATCTTCACCGTGCTCACCACCTGGCGGCGCGGACGTGAACTGGTGATGCGCGAAATCAGGCAGAGCGGCCTGGCGCTGGAACCGTTCATCGCCAGCATCATCGAGCATCCGCCCACGCGCGTGGCCGGCACTGCGGTATTCCTGACCAGCAATGGCGATGCCGTGCCGCACGCGCTGCTGCACAACCTGAAACACAACAAGGTGCTGCACGAACGCAACGTGATCCTGACCGGCGACACCCTGGAAACGCCCTACGCCGATCCCGGCGAGCGTATCCAGATCGAGAATCTCGGCCACGGGTTTTACCGGTTCACGCTGCGCTTCGGCTTCGCGGAAGACCCGGACGTGCCGCGGCAATTGCAACGCTGCGCCGCGCGCGGCGTCGGCTTCGACATGATGGACACCACCTTTTTTCTCTCGCGCGAAACCATCGTCGCCACCGAGCGCCCCGGCATGGCGTTGTGGCGCGACAAACTGTTCGCGTTCATGGCGCGCAACGCGCTGCCAGCCACCGCGTTCTTCCGGATTCCGAGCAATCGACTGATCGAGCTCGGTACGCAAATCGAAATCTGAAAGCCGGGATTCGGGATCGAGAGCCGAACAACACAAATCAACCAAAGGCCGTCATTTCCCGGGCCGCTCGCGATGGATCGCGTTGCGCGCCGCCCGGCATGACGTCAATGATGTTTCTGGGGATCAAGGCCGGCAACTCAAACCATGAACGACACTGCCACAGAAGCCCGTACCCATCCTTCCCTGCAGGCCCTCGCGCTCGGCGCCATCGGCGTGGTGTTCGGCGACATCGGCACCAGCCCCTTGTACGCGATGCAGGAGGTGTTCAGTGCCAAGTACGGGCTGGGCGTCAGCAGCGCCAGTGTGCTCGGTGTCCTGTCGCTGATCTTCTGGGCGCTGATCCTGGTGGTCACCTTGAAGTACGTGATCTTCATCATGCGCGCCGACAACAAGGGCGAGGGTGGCATCATGGCGCTGATGGCGCTGGCGCAACGCAGCGCGCACGGCGAACCGCGGCTGCGCTGGGCGATCGCGGTGCTGGGCATCTTCGGCGCAGCCTTGTTCTATGGCGATGGCGTGATCACGCCCGCGATCTCGGTGCTCTCGGCGGTGGAGGGTCTGAAAGTCGCCGAGCCTTCGCTGGTGCAATGGATCGTACCGATCAGCGTGGCGATTCTGCTGGTGCTGTTTTTCGTGCAGAAGCGCGGTACCGCGGGCATCGGCGCGGTGTTCGGGCCGGTGATGTGCGTGTGGTTCACGGTGATCGCGCTGCTCGGCGTACGTTTGATCTTGCGCGAGCCGCATGTGCTGGCGGCGCTGAACCCGGTGCACGCGATCCATTTTTTCCATACCCACGGTCGCGGCGCATTCATCGCGCTTGGCGGCGTGGTGCTGGCGGTAACCGGCACCGAAGCGTTGTACGCCGACATGGGACATTTCGGAAAAAACCCGATCCGCGCGGCATGGTTGTGTTTCGTGCTGCCGGCGCTGCTGCTGAATTACTTCGGGCAGGGCGCGCTGCTATTGCAGGATCCAGGCGCGGTAAGCAATCCGTTTTATCTGCTGGTGCCGCAACTGTTGTTGTATCCGATGATCGTGCTGGCCGCGGTCGCTACCGTGATCGCTTCGCAGGCGGTGATTTCCGGTGCCTTCTCGATGACCCGCGAATCGATCCAGCTCGGTTACTCGCCGCGCATGCGCATCGTGCACACTTCACGCATGTTGTCCGGACAGGTGTTCGTGCCGTGGATCAATGGCATGTTGCTGGTGCTGGTGGTGTTGGCGGTGATCGGTTTCCGTTCTTCGGACAACCTCGGCGCGGCTTACGGAATCGCCGTGACCGGCACCATGGCGATCACCAGCCTGCTGGCCCTGATCGTGACTCGTCGGCAGTGGCATTGGCCGTGGCTCGCGGTTATCGGCATCGGCGTGCTGTTCCTGACCATCGATCTGGCGTTCTTCGGTGCCAACCTGATCAAGGTCGAACACGGCGGCTGGTTCCCGCTGGTGCTCGGGCTGGTGGTGTTCGTGGTGATGACAACCTGGCGGCGCGGACGCGAACTGCTGTTGCGCGAATTGCGCCAGAGCGGCCTCGCGCTGGCGCCCTTCATCGAGAGCATCGCAGGGCATCCCCCGCATCGCGTGCCGGGAACGGCGGTATTTCTGACCGCCAACATCAATGCGGTGCCGCACGCGTTGCTGCACAGCCTCAAGCATTACAAGGTGCTGCACGAACGCAATGTGATCCTGAGCGTGGACACGCTGGAAACGCCGCTGGCGGAAGCCGACGAGCGCATGGAGTTGCACGATTTCGGCCAGGGCTTTTCCGCGCTGAAGCTGCGCTTCGGCTTCGCCGAAGATCAGGATGTGCCGACGGCGTTGGCGCACTGCGCGCCGGGCGGCAAAGGCTTCGACATGATGGACACCACCTTTTTCCTGTCCCGCGAAATGATCGTCGCCAGCCACCGCGCCGGCATGGCGGTGTGGCGCGACAAGCTGTTCGCGATCATGGCGCGCAACGCGATGACGGCGACCGCATTTTTCCGCATTCCGGGCAACCGGCTGGTGGAATTGGGTACCCAGGTGGAAATTTGAGAGCGGATTCGGGGAGCAAGAAGCGGGAAGCGGAAAGGCATTCGTCACGACATCTTCTGAATTGCTGCATGCAACTCCCCATTTCCCATTTCCGATTCCCACTTCTCCGGGCATAATCCACGCATGACCGAATCCCGCTTGAGCGATGCGAATGCCGATCGCGCGGAACTCGCGATCGAGGCCACGATCCGGCCGCGCCGCTTCGACGAATACATCGGTCAGCGCGCGCTGCGCGAACAGCTCGGGGTGTACATCGAGGCGGCGCGGCAACGCGGCGACGCGCTCGATCACGTGCTGGTGTTCGGTCCGCCGGGCCTTGGCAAGACCACGCTTTCGCATGTGATCGCCAATGAGCTGGGCGTGGGTTTGCGCGCCACTTCCGGCCCGGTGCTCGAGCGCGCCGGTGACCTGGCCGCGCTGCTCACCAACCTGCAACCGCGCGACGTGCTGTTCATCGATGAGATCCATCGCCTCTCGCCGATCGTGGAGGAAGTGCTGTACCCGGCGATGGAGGATTTCCAGATCGACATCATGCTGGGCGAAGGCCCGGCCGCGCGTTCGATCAAGCTCGATCTGCCGCCGTTCACGCTGATCGGCGCGACCACCCGCGCGGGCATGTTGACCGGGCCGCTGCGCGACCGCTTTGGCATCGTGCAGCGTCTGGAGTTCTACACGCCGGCCGAACTCGCCGCGATCGTGCACCGCTCGGCGCGCATCCTGGGCATCGCCTGCGCGGATGACGGCGCCGATGAAATCGCCGGCCGCTCGCGCGGCACGCCGCGCATTGCCAATCGATTGTTGCGGCGGGTGCGCGATTTCGCGCAGGTGCGCGCGGAGGGCGCCATCACGCGCGCCGCCGCGGTGGATGCGCTGGCGATGCTGCAGATCGACGCGTGCGGTTTCGACGATCTCGACCGACGCCTGTTGCGCACCATCATGGAACAGTTCGAGGGCGGGCCGGTCGGCGTGGAGTCGCTGGCCGCGGCTCTGGCCGAAGACCGAGACACTATCGAGGACGTGGTCGAGCCATATCTGATCCAGCAGGGTTATCTGGCGCGCACCGCGCGCGGGCGAATCGCCACCGCACGGGCCTGGCGTCACTTCGGCTGGAATCCGCCCGAGCGCACGGGCGATCCGGCGCTGAACCTGTTTGACGAAAAGGTGTCCGAAAAGGGGTCGGAGTGATTTTCCGCTGTCTTCTTCCGGGTTATGGGTGGTTGCCTTGAAAAATCACTCCGACCCCTTTTCGGTCCGCGTCGAGCCGTTGTTCAGTTGGCGGTTGAGGGTTTACTGGGAAGATACCGATGCTGGCGGCGTGGTGTATCACGCCGGATACCTGCGGTTTCTGGAGCGCGCGCGCACCGAGTGGTTGCGCGCTCGGGGTTTGGGACAGACGGCATTGCGCGAGCGTCACGGAGTGCTGTTCGTGGTGCGCGAACTCACGATTGGATTCGACAAGCCGGCGCGGCTAGACGACGAGCTGGATGCGACGGTATCACTGGCCGCGCGCCGCAGCGCGAGCATGGAACTGGAGCAGCATCTGCGCCGTGCGCCGGACGGCGAAACGCTTACCCGCGCGCGGGTGCGCGTGGCCTGCGTGGATGCCGATACATGGCAGCCTTGTCGCATCCCGGATGACATCACGCAAATGATCGAAGGAAGCACGTGACTCAATGAACGGCGAACTCAACATCCTCGATTTGGTCCTGCACGCCAGCCTGCCGGTCAAGCTGGTGCTGCTGATCCTGGTGATCTTCTCGTTCGCATCCTGGGTGATCATCTTCCGCAAATGGGCGATGCTGGATGCCGCCACCCGCGATGCGGATGCCTTCGAGCAGCGCTTCTGGTCGGGCGCGGATCTCGCGGCACTGTTCCGCGATGTCAGTGCGCGCGGTGAAGAAGCGGGTGGCCTGGCGTCGGTGTTCGAGGCGGGCTTCCGCGAATTTGCCCGCCAGCGCCAGCGACGCAGCACCGATCAGCGCGCGATCCTGGAGGCATCCGAGCGCGCGATGCGCGTGTCCGGCACGCGCGAGGTGGACAAGCTGGAACACAATCTGGAATTCCTCGCCAACGTCGGTTCGATTAGCCCGTATGTCGGCTTGTTCGGCACGGTGTGGGGCATCATGGTCGCCTTCCAGGGGCTGGGCAGCATCAAGGAGGCGACCATTGCGATGGTCGCGCCGGGCATTTCCGAGGCGCTGGTCGCGACCGCAATGGGCCTGTTCGCCGCGATTCCGGCGGTGTGGGCGTACAACCGCTACTCGATGCGGCTGGAGCGCATCACGGTGCGCTACGACACCTTCCAGGAAGAATTCTCGTCCATCCTGCATCGGCAAATCCAGTCGGACGAGGGTGCTTGAAGCCGCATGAAGTCGCACCGTGAAAACGAACTTCTAGTTACCTCATCGTCATTCCGGACGACGCGTAGCGGCGATCCGGAACCCATTTTGATCTTCGTGTCAGCAAGATGGATCCCGGCTTTCGCCGGGATGACGGCATAACGGATTTCTCAATGCAGCCGCCGCGCAAACGCCAACGCAGGAAACTCAAGGCCGAGATCAACGTCGTTCCCTACATCGACGTGATGCTGGTGCTGCTGATCATCTTCATGGTGACGGCGCCGCTGTTGAATCTCGGCGTGGACATCCATTTGCCGCAATCGGCGGCGAAGTCCCTGCAGGATCAGAAGCAGCCGGTGCTGGTCAGCGTCAAGAAAGATGGCAGCCTGTATCTCACGCTTTCCGGCGGCAAGCGCGAACCGATCAGTGACAAGGATCTGGAAACCAAGGTCGCCGCGTTCGTGAAGGAAAATCCGCAGGTGCCGGTGTTGATCGGCGGTGATGTGGATGCCGATTACGGCAAGGTGTATCAGGCGATGGTGTTGCTGCAACAGGCCGGCGTGCCGAAGGTCGGCCTGATGAGTCAGCCGCAGCAACAGAAGAATGAATAAGGACGAATTTTGCTCTTGATCTTCAGTCCCCTTGAGCCAAGGGGGCCACCAAACACTTGGCCAGCCAGGTATTTGATCGGGGATGTGGGGGCATGAAGACGCTGATTTGAACGATGATCGATCAGGTTAATCAGAACTCCCCCAATGGAAAGCCATGAGGCCACTCCGCGCGCGGTGCTGCTTTCCGCGCTGTTGCATATCGCCATCGTCGGGTTCCTGGCACTGGCGACGCTCAACTGCGCGAGCTGGCAGGGGGTGACGGATTTTCTGCATCTGCCCAACCCGGTGGCTTGCACCAAGCCCGTACAATTGATGGGGCAGGTGATCGAGGCGACACTGGTCGGGCCGGTGGGCGCACCGCCGCCGAAGCATTCAAAGCGTGCGCAACCGGCCAACCCGCCGCCCGAGCAACGCGATTTGCCCAAGCCCGAACTCCCCAAGCCCGCGCCGGTCAAAGTGCTGCCGCCGCCGCCCGAGCATCCCGACATCAAGGATCAGGAGAAGGTCGCGGACATCGCCCAGCAGAAAGCCGACCAGCAGAAAGCGCAGGAGGAAAAGCAAAAGCAGCGCATGGCGGAGCTGACCCGCGAACAGGAAGCCGACCGCATTTTGAAGCAACTCGCGCAGATCAAGGCGCAGAGCGCGGCCAATCAGAAGCAGATAAAGCTGGCGCAGCAGAAGGCGCAGCAGCTGGCCGATCTCAGGAACACGCCGGACAATCCGAACGCCAACGATACCGTGCCACCGGCCAAGCAGGCGATGAGCGGACAGAACGGCAAGGACAACAACGCCTACATCGCCGCGCTGCAAAACGCGATCACGCAAAATTGGCTGCGCCCGGACAATATTCCCGATGGCGTGGTCTGCCCCGTGGAAATCATCCAGATACCCGGCGGTCAGGTGATTTCTGCCAAAGTTCTACCGAGTTGCCCATTCAATGACATCGGCAAGCACTCGGTGGAAGCTGCGGTTTTGCGCTCCTCGCCGCTGCCTTATCAAGGCTTCGAGGATCAATTTCAACGCCGGATCACTTTCAACTTCACCGTGATGTCTTCGCAGTAAGGATGGATGCCATGCGAAATCGTAAATCCCTTTTCGCCCTGTTGCTGTTGGTTTGCACCGGATTGCTGGCAGGCCACGCCAGCGCGCAGGGTCTCACCGTGCAGATCGTCAACGGCGTGCCCTCGGCGATCCCGATCGCGGTAGTGCCATTCGGCCAAACCGCCGGGCCGCCGCCCTCTACCGACATCGCCGACGTGGTGCGGATGGATTTGAATCGCTGCGGCAAGTTCCGTTCGCTGGCGCGCAATGAAATCGTCGAGACGCCGACCACCGGCGCCGAGATCAAGTTTCCGACCTGGCAGCAGTTGAAGCAGGATTACATCGTGGTCGGGCGCACCTCCGATGCCGGCAATGGCGCCCTGCGCGCCGATTTCGAATTGTGGGATGTCAACAAGCAGCAGCGCCTGCTCGGGCTTTCTATAACGGGCCAGGGCAGCGACCTGCGCCGCGTGGCGCACCAGATCGCGGATCAGATCTACCAGAAGATCATCGGTGTGCGCGGCGCGTTCGACACCCGCATCGCGTATGTCACCGCGGTCGGCGTTGGCCAGAACACGCAGTACGCGCTGATCATCGCCGACTCGGATGGTTACAATCCGCAGACCGTGGTGCGTTCGCGCGAGCCGTTGCTGTCGCCGGCGTGGTCGCCGGATGGCAGCAAGCTTGCGTATGTCTCGTTCGAGCATGGCAATTCCGCGATCTACGTGCAGGACATCACCACCGGCTCGCGCCGGCTGCTGTCCAACAAGCGCGGCATCAACGGCGCGCCGCGGTTTTCGCCGGATGGCCGCAGGCTTGCGGTGAGCCTGTCATTTGAGGGCAATCCGGAAATCTACGTGATGGATCCGGAGGGCGGCGCGCTGACCCGCGTGACCAACAGCCTGGCGATCGACACCGAGCCCGATTGGACCCCGGATGGCGCGAGCCTGGTGTTTACTTCGGACCGTTCCGGCAAGCCGCAGTTGTATCAGGTGTCGGCCGCGGGCGGTGCGCCGCAGCGGCTGACTTTCCAGGGCCAGTACAACGCCGACGCCTCGATCAGCTATGACGGAACCAAGATCGCGATGGTGCAGGGCAACGGAAACGTGTATCGTATTGCGATCATGGACAAGAGCCTGGGCGACCAGGTGAAGTTCGTCTCTCCGGGCAGCCTGGATGAGTCGCCGAGCTTCGCGCCCAACGCCAGCATGCTTCTGTACGCATCTACCGAAGGCCCGCACGGCGTGTTGTACGCGGTGTCGGCCGACGGGCGCGTACGGCAGCGGCTGGTGCTGAGCGACGGCGACGTGCGCGAACCCGCCTGGGGCCCGTACCGGCAACATTAGTTTGATCGGCAGTATCGAAGGTTTATCGACAACGCTGTTAACCAAAATCGATTTTTCCTCCACTCGTTCAAGTACAAGGAACCGCCATGAACGCTACCGTCCGCATCACCTTCGCCGCGCTGATGTGCGTGGGTCTCGCGGCCTGCGCCAAGAAGCAGGAAGTGAAGACCGCCCCGCCCGAAGCTCCGCCCGAGGCCGTCACGCAAAGCACCACCACCGCCGGTGCCTACACCCCGGCCGATCTCGACACTGACGCTTGCCTGCGCCAGCGCGTGGTGTATTTCGATTTCGACAAGAGCGATATCAAGCCGGAATTCCAGCAGATAATCGCCTGCCACGCGAAGTATCTGCGTGATCGCCCGATGGCGCGCATGACGCTGGAAGGCAACACCGACGAGCGCGGCACGCGCGAGTACAACCTTGGCCTCGGCGAGCGTCGCGGCAATGCGGTGATGAGCGCGCTGGAAGCCGATGGTGCTTCCGCTTCGCAGATCAACGTGGTTTCGTACGGCGAAGAGCGTCCCGTGTGTCGCGAGCACAACGAGGATTGCTGGTCCAAGAACCGCCGCGCCGAAATCGTCTACACGGCGAAATGAGTCAGCGCCAAGTGAGCGCCGCGAGTAATCGCGTCGCAACACGATGATGATGCGCGGCATGCGTTTTTGCATCCGGGCGGCGGTCGCATTGGCGGCCGCCGCCGTGGTCATGAGCGCCGGTGCGCAAACGCCAAGCCTGGGTGAGCGCGTCGCGCGGCTGGAACAACAGCAGGCGCAGCAGCAATCGCAGCAGGGCGGCGTAGCGCTGGTCAACCAGGTGCAGGATCTGCAGGCGCAACTCCAGCAGATGGAAGGCCGCATCGAGGAACTGCAACACCAGATCGAGCAGTTGCAGAAGCAGAACAAGGATCAGTACATCGATCTGGATTCGCGCCTCGGCAAGCTGGAAGGCGGCAACGGCAACACGAGTGCACCGGCGACTTCCGCGTCGAGTGGCGTCGCGCCGGTTTCCGCCGCCAGCACGCAGGCTCCGCCTGCGGCCGCATCTTCATCGACTCCGCCGTCGCCACCCAGTGCAGAGCAACAGGCCGCCTACGGCGCGGCTTTCAAATCGCTGACCGGCGGCGATTACGTCAGCGCAGCGCGCGGCTTTCGCGCATACATCCAGCAATATCCCAACAGCGCGCTGACGCCGAATGCCTATTACTGGCTCGGCGAGTCCTACTACGTGACGCAGAACTATCAGGTCTCGTTGCAGACATTCCAGACCTTGCTGCAAGCTTTTCCGAACAGCGACAAGGCGCCGGATGCGCTGCTGAAGATCGGCTATGCGCAAGCCGAGATGAAGCAGTATGACGACGCGCAGGCCACGCTGACCGCGGTGCTCAACAAATATCCGGGCACGACCGTTGCGCGATTGGCGCAGAGCCGGCTGCGCGCGATCGCGCTTCAGCAGAACGGCGCCCAGTAGTTCGGTAAACGTTTTTTCCGCGATACGTGCAAAGGCGGAGAAAAGGGATTGTCGCCTCTCTTTGCGCTCTCGGCTCCTTTGCGAATAAAGATTCCTGACGCGAAAATGGCGATCACTTCATTGGACTCTGAAGCGTCAGCCGTACGGCCGCGGCTGCGCATCAGCGAAATCTTCCATTCGATCCAGGGCGAAGCAGACTCGGTCGGCTGGCCGACCGTGTTCGTGCGCCTCACCGGCTGTCCATTGCGCTGCACCTGGTGCGATACGGCGTATGCCTTCGAGGGCGGCGGCTGGCGCGCGCTCGATGAAATCCTTGCCGAGGTCGGCGGATATGGTGCGCGGCATATCTGCGTCACCGGCGGCGAGCCGTTGGCGCAAAAGCGCTGCCTCGATCTGCTTGTGCAACTGTGCGATGCGGGCTATGAGGTCTCGCTGGAAACTTCCGGCGCGCTGGATATTTCGCAAGTCGACCCACGCGTGCGGCGGGTGATGGACCTGAAGGCGCCCGGTTCCGGCGAGTCCGCGCGCAATCTGCTGAGCAACATCGGTCATCTCAACGCGCGTGATCAAGTGAAGATCGTGCTGGCTGATCGTGCCGATTACGAATGGGCGGTGATGACGTTGCGCGAACACGACCTTGCTGCGCGCTGCACGCTGCTGTTCTCGCCGGTGTACGGCCAACTGGAGCCGCGCGCACTCGCTGAATGGATCTTGCAAGACCGCCTGCCGGTGCGCTTGCAGATCCAGCTGCACAAATATCTTTGGGGCGAGGCGCCGGGCCGATGAGCAACGCGGTCGTTCTGCTTTCCGGCGGCATGGATTCGGCGGTAACCCTGGCGCTGGCCCGCGAGCGCGGCTTGGCCTGTCATGCATTATCGGTCGCCTACGGCCAGCGTCACGCTTCGGAACTCGCGGCTGCCGCGCGCGTCGCGGCGACACTGGGCGCTGCCGAGCACAAGATCGTGGATGTGGATCTGCGCAGCATCGGCGGTTCGGCGCTGACCGCCGACATCGCCGTGCCCGAGCACGCGCGTGTGCACGCGCTCGACGAAATTCCGGCAACCTATGTCCCCGCGCGCAACACCATCATGCTGTCGATCGCGCTGGGCTGGGCCGAAGTGCTGAGTGCAAACGATATCTTCTGCGGGGTCAACGCGGTGGACTATTCGGGGTACCCTGATTGCCGACCGACCTTCGTCGCCGCATTCGAAACACTGGCGAACCTCGCCACCAAAGCCGGCGCGGAGGGACATGCGCTACACATTCATGCGCCGCTGATCGCGATGTCGAAAGCCGATATCGTGCGCGAGGGCCTGCGCCTGGGGGTGGATTTCGCCGCGACCGTGTCGTGCTATCGCGCGGACAGGCACGGCCGCGCCTGCGGACAATGCGACGCCTGTGCGCTGCGCGCGCAGGGTTTTGCCGATGCGGGAGTCAGCGATCCGACGCGCTACCGCTGATGCGCACGGGCAGCTAGAATGCGCGGCTCACGTGGGCCGTTAGCTCAGCGGTAGAGCAGCGGACTTTTAATCCGTTGGTCGATGGTTCGATCCCATCACGGCCCATCAATGCGCTGCCTCGGCGGTCTCGCAGGCGATCTCACATCCGTTGGTCGATGGTTCGATCCCATCACGGCCATACAGCCATCCAGCGGCATCCCGCAGTATCCCCGAGAGTCAATGAAACCCGCTCCGTAGCGGACGTGCGACCCTCCGGCTCGATCCCGTGGTGCATGGGTCGGGCTGCAGGCTCGGGCGCCGGTACGCGCATGAGAATATGGTGTTGGTGCAAAGGGAAGCCCCATGTGTTTTTCCGCAACCGCCAGTTTCACCAGTAGCGCCGTCATTGGAGCCGTCGGCGTGGCGACGCTGGCGATCAGCCGCGGCCCCCGTGAATGGCTGTTCGCCGCGATCCCGTTGCTGTTCGCCTTTCATCAGTTTGCGGAAGGCGCGGTATGGCTCGCGTTGATGGGTCGCAGTGCATTGGGCGGGCTGCAACCCTGGGGATTCGCATACATGCTTTACGCGCAGGGACTGCTGCCGCTGCTGGTGCCGCTGAGTGTGTGGCTGATCGAGCCCGGTCGTTACCGACGGCTGATGGTGCTGCCCTTCCTGGCGCTCGGCGTTGTGCTCACCGGCTATCAGTTATGGGCCTTGCTGAATTTCAACACGAGCATCTTCACGGAAGGTCACAGCGTGATCTACAGGAATCCCGCCACCAGCAATCTGGTCATCGCCGTCTTGTACGTGATCGCAACCTGCGGCTCGCTGTTTTTTTCCGGCTATCGGTACATCATCGCGCTTGGGACGGTGAACCTGATCGGCGTTCTGCTGGTGCTCTGGCTCAAGCACTATGCGTTTACGTCGGTCTGGTGCGCCTACGCGGCAGTGGTCAGCGTGCTGATCTATTTCCACTTCAGTCGCCGTCGCGCAGCCGAGCGGCACCATCGCCTTTTGCGGCACTGATCCCGTGCGCAATCACGCAGGCCCGGCCTCCGGCTTGTCCAGCGCCGCGGCAATCATCCCGGGCAGCATTTCCAGCGCGAACGGCTTTTGCAGCACGTGGTAGACCACGCGCTCGAGCGTGGGCGGCAGCGGTGCCGGCGCATAACCGGTCATCAGGATCACTTTCAGATCAGGACGAAGCGCCTTGCCTGCCTCGGCGAGCTCGTAGCCGTTCATGCCGGGCAACTTGATGTCGCTCAGCAGCACGTCAATGCGAATGTCCGATTGCAGCGCTTCCAGACCTGCCGCGCCGTCGCCGGCCTCGACCACGCTGTAGCCGGCATCCGCCAGGTTTTCCGCAGCCAATTCGCGCAGCACGGCCTCGTCTTCGACCAGCAGGATGTGTGACGCGGTGGGTGCGTGTGCGGAAAGCATTACGTTACCTCTGCAGTGATGTCGCCGGTGGCGCGCGGCATCAGGATATTGATCGTGGTGCCCTTGCCCTCTTCGCTGTCGATGCTGGCGTGGCCGTTGGATTGCATGACATAGCCGAGGGTGGTGCTCAATCCCAGCCCGGTTCCCTTGCCGACCGGCTTGGTGGTGAAGAACGGATCAAAGGCCTTGCGGCGCACTTCCTCGCTCATGCCGGAGCCGGTGTCATCCACGCACAGGTGCACGTAGTCGCCATTTTGCAGATTGTCCAGCGGATGATCCTCGTCCACGCGCACATCTTGGGTACGCAGCGTGATCTGGCCGCCCATGGGCATCGCATCGCGGGCGTTGATGACCAGGTTCAAGATCGCATTCTCCATTTGATTGGAGTCGCATAAAACAGGCCAATGCGATTCAAGCCTGTAATCAATTTTCACGTTCGAGCCCACCGAGTGATCCAGCAGCGACTGGATGCCGCGGATCAGTGCATCCATGTTCACCGATTTCGGCGACAGCGGCTGGCGGCGCGCGAAACTGAGCAGGCGTTGGGTGAGGCTTGCGGCCTTGTCGACGCCTTCATGCGCGGTATCGAGGTAACGCTTGATCTGCTGGTTGCGCACTTCGCTTTGCGCGATCAGATCCAGGAAGCCTTGCAGCGCCGCCAGAACGCCGGAGACCTCCTGGTTGGGGCCCGCGGCGAGATGTTCGCGCGCGGTTTGCGCGAAGCGCTCAACCTCTGGTTCGTTCTGCGTCAGCTTTTTGTAGAACAGGCTCAAGCTGCTCTTGATGATCATCAGCAGGTTGTTGAAATCGTGCGCGATGCCACCCGAAAGCTGGCCGACCGCTTCCATCTTTTGGCTCTGCCGCAATGCTTCCTCGGTGCGCGCGCGTCGTTCCATTTCCGCGGTCAGCCGTGCATTGGCCCCGGCGAGTTCGTGCGCACGCTGCTGCAAGTCGGCGTTGGCGAGGGTCAGTGCGCGTTGCGCAACTGCCAGCGCGGAAAGCATCAGCACCGCCATGATGGTCAGCAGTATCAAGCCGCTGAAGCGGGCCAGCCGCACGGTGCCCGGTGTTTGCGCAGCGCGCAGATAGACATGCCCGACCAGCGTCGTACCCTGACGCGCCGGCACTTCCGTCAGCAGAAAATGATCGCTTGGCAAGCGCCCGCCGTCGGCCAGGAAATCGGGTATCGGTTTACCGCCCGGACGATAGAAGCCGGCCACCTCCCGATGGTTCTCGTTGTAGATCGCCGCGGCGTCCAGGCGTGGATCCAGCATCAGCGCGTCCACGTATTCCTGCGCGGTGGCGCGATCGTTGAACGCGATCGCCGCGGTAACGCTGGCGGCCAGGATGTTGGCTTGCACGGTAAGTTGGCGCGCCCGCTCGTGGCGCGACGACTGATATTGGTAAGCGGCCGCGAGTGCGCCCGCAACCAGCAGCAGCACGGCGGCGGCAAGCGCCGCCACGGGCCTGAGCGCGAAACGCCTGGCCTCCGGCAACATCGTCATGGACGTCTCATCCCGCATCCCGCACCACCACGGCAAGATTCAACAGTTTGGAGCTGATGGTGAGGTGATTGCGCCCGGCGGCGGCGGTGTCGATCTCGAAACGCACGCGCCCCTGCTCGATCACGAAATGCATGATGCCGCCGTCATCCGGCGTGGCCCCGGAATCGGTCACGGTCATCACCGGCTCGCCGTTCACCGCCTGCAGGGCATCACTGATGCTTTGCGAAGACAGGTGGCTGATGAAGACGATTTGGCAATCCGTGCCGGGGGTGAGCGTGTCCAGCTTGCGCACGGCGAAAGGGTGCGTTCCGAAGTGCTGCCCGGTCACGGCCTTTTCCAGGAAATCGTTGAACGGGTCTTCGCCCACCACGCAAATCTCGAATGGCACGTTGGCTGCCGTGAAGGTGGTCGGCGGCCAGTTGACGAATGGGGCCAGCTTGTAGAGGTAAGTGGCCTTCACCGCATATTCCAGCGAGATGTTCGATGGCATCGGCTGCGCCAGTATCTCGCCGCTCGCGCAGGCCAGAGCCAGTGCGATCACGCATTTCGCCACGCGCACATTGCGTGGAGGCAGTGCCGCCTGCAGCGGGGTGTTCGATTCGCGTTGGCGCCTTGGCGTCATTGGCTCGGCATCGCAGTGGCGTCAGAATTTCACACGGGTGTCGAGGAATACGCTGCGTCCGATGCGATCGCTGCCGGGAAACGTGTACTCCTGATGCGACGGATGCAGCAGGTTGAACCCGGACAATGAAATATCCAGTGTGTCGTTTACCTTCCAGCCAAGTCTTGCGTTCAATTCCACGTAGGCGGGTACCTTGGGATTCGGCAGCGCGCTTACCTCGCGCAGGTCGGCGTCCAGCGTCCAGCGTTCGGAGAGATTCATCGATGAGCGGATGAAACTGTGATGGCTGGGATCGTCGCCCGCTTCGGCAATGCCGAGCAGGCCGTTCGATCCGGTTTTCAAATGCAGGCGTTCGCGTTCCTCAGACAAACCCGCGCCGAGCCGCCACCAGTCCGCGACCGAATAGCTGGCCCAGATGTCCGCGCCGTACGTGTGGCCGGCCAGGCCGTTGCCGAACATCAGCGGGAAGAAAGTGGACGACGGCTCGAGGGTGCGCAGGTCGTCGTAGGCGTTGTAATAAAGCGAAACCGACAGCGTGGCGCGCGTGGCCCATTGCGTGCGCAGCCCGGCTTCGTAGGCGGTGAGTTTCTCGCTGCGGTAATCAGGATTGCCGTTGAGAGCGTCCAAAGGACCGGTCGGCAGATTCAGCACCTCGACCACGTCCTCGTCGAACACCGTGGGTGTGCGCAGCGCGCGCGAGGCCGCCGCCCACAGCAGCAGCTTGTCGTTGGGCTTGAACGACAACCGCGCGCTGGGCATCCACGACACACCCGAGAACGGATCGTGCTCGGCCTTCAGGCCGAGGGTCGCCTGGGTACGCGAGCCCAGCGCGATCTGATCCTGCACGAACGCATTCGCCAGATTCCGCATGCCGGTGTTGGGCCGGAACAGCAACGAGGCGTCCGGACGCACGTCGTCGCTGATTTGGTAGCGAAAGACGCGGTCGCCGATGCCCCAGGTGATGTGCTGGATTCCACCCAGTGCGAAATCGTGTTGTGCCTCGATGTCCCAGGTGTTCAGGTCAACCGCGCCGGAAGAGAGCGCATTCCAGTCGCGCTCGTTGTCGTAATAGACCTGCAACTGGAAATTGGAACCGTTCGCGGCGGCGTGTCGCCAGCGGGTCAGCACATTGGCGCCCGCGATGCGGCGATCAGGTTCGTTCGCACCTTGTCCTTCGCGGCCGTTCAATACGTCGCCTTGCAGGGTAATCAGGTTGGTGCTGCCGGCTTCCCAGTCCACGCGGAAGCCCGCCTGCGGTGCGCTCCAGCCGTCGTGCGCGTTCTGGCCGGCGCTGTCGTCGAAGGAGCGCTGATGGAAATCGTGCGCGTAAAAGCTGTAGTACGCGCGATCGTTGAACTGGCCGCCGTACTGGATGCTCGCGCTGCTCTCGTGGCTGCCAAGGCCGAACTCGGCGAGCCCGCCCTGGGTATCGGCGGCCTTGCGGGTGATGATGTTGATCACGCCATTCACCGCGTTGGCGCCCCACAGCGCCCCGGCCGGGCCGCTGATCACCTCGATGCGCTCGATGTTCTCCGGCAACACGTACTGCGCGTCCCAGCCGATGCCGGAGAACAGCGGCGAATACACGCTGCGCCCGTCAATCAGCACCAGCAGCTTGTTGGGGAAGTTCTGTGCCTGCTGATTGCCGCTGAGGCCGCGCGAGGTGACGATGTAGTTGCTCGGGCTGAGCTGCATCACATCCAGGTTCGGCGCCAGCCGCAGCATTTCCGGCAGCGAGGTCGCGCCGGAACGGATGATGTCGTCATGGTTGATCACGTACACCGCGGCGGGCGCATCGCTCAGCGGCTCGGCGCTCTTGCTCACCGAAGTGACTACGACATTGCCGAGATCCTCCAGCGACAGCGTGCCGAGATCCTGCGGCGAAGGTTGCGCATGGGCGATGCCAACGACGAATGCCAGGATCGCCAGCGCGACGGCGCTGTGCGCGCGCCGGTGCGCACCTGCTGGCTCACCCACGTCGGCAACCCTTGCAATCGCAAGTCGTCAAATGCACGATTCCGCCCCCTCGTGACCGGCCGATTATACGCAAGCGCCGCCCCTTGCAATCGGGCTCCCCATTCACGTTGTCCTGCGCCCCATTCGCGTTCCATTAACGCCACGACGACGCGCGCGGGTTAGCATCGGGTCTCCGTCAACCATCGCTCGCAACGGAGTACGCAAAATGGACGTTACGCAAAGCAGGGAAACCATCCAGAGCGGCGCGCATGCGCTGGGCAACGCCGCCGACAAGGTAAAACATGGCGCCGGGTGGGTGGCCGACAATGCCGGCGACATGGCCGACAGCGCCGTGCACGGCGTCAAGCGCGCCGGTTACGAAATCAGCAGCTTCGTCACGCGGCGGCCGGTCGAAACCGGGCTGGTGCTCGCCGGAATCGGTTGCCTGCTCGCCGGGTTTTTCATCGGGCGCAGCCGTTATCGCGATTTTCGCTGAGTATCGGTCGAGGCAGCCTTCGTGCGCAGGCGCTGGATCAACACCGGCGCCAGCGCAAGCAATGCCAGCGCGATGATCGGAACCAGCACGCGTGGTTGCAGCAGCAGGTGCGGGCCGATCGGCTTGCCATGCGCCAGCGACTGCGCGAGTCCCGCGCCGATTGCGGTTTCGAACACCGCCATGACGCAACCGCCGGCAAACGTCGCCAGCGCGAACAGCCATAGCGGGCAGCGCAGCCATGCCAGGGCAACGGTGACACCACCGAACGGCAGCACCGGCACCAGGCGCAGGAATAGCGTGTAGCCCCACGGATGCTGCAGGTAACCGCGGCGCACGCGCTCGGCCATCGCGGGCGGCGGTCGCGTGCCGCTGCCGAAGGCGTGGCGCGCGGCAAAGAACAGCAGCAGTGAACCGAGCAGCTCGCCGGCGGCAGTCAGGAAAGTGGCGTACAGAATGCCGAACAGCATGCCGCCGCTCAGGATCACCACCCACGAGGCCGGTACGCCGGTGCCGATCACCAGCGCCACCGCGCCGATGTAAATGCAGATGGCCAGCAGCGGATGCATCGCCACCGCGTGGTGCAACTGCTGTTGTTGCGCGACGAGTTGGTGCGGGCGAAAGCGATCCAGCGTGCCGGTCGCCCACAAGGCGGCGCCGATTCCGATCAGCAGCAACAAGGGCAGGGCGGCGCGCAGTCGTCTCATGGTGGATAGGTGCGACGCACGCTGATGTAGTGGCTATGCAACAAGCATAACCGTACGCGCACATGAGCCGTCAATGCGTCGGCAATTCCGCCCGGCGTTCGCCAGCCGCCCATGTCCGCCTGAGCGGATGCGCCTCGGTGTTGAAGGTGACCGCATCGAAGTCCAGCGCCTTGGGGTCGAACAACAGGTAGTAATACTTGAAGGTTTCGGCGAATACGAAGCTTTCCATGTCGTCGCGCTTCTGCTTGGTGATCACGCTCTTCAGCGCGGCATAGCCGGCATCGGTGCGGCAGTACTTCACGAAATCGTCGAACAGCGTGCGGCCCATGGAAAGATATTTCGGATCGCGCGTGTAGTGCGACAGGTAATAAGTTGACTCGACGATTTCCGGCCGCAGCGCGTAGCCGTCATAGTCCACTTTCATCGTGCGATAGTTCAGCACTTCGGGCTCGATGCCGTACAGGTTCCACATCTTGAACGAGGAATCCTGCAGACGCGCCGCGCGCGGCACGTCGCCCGACAGCGCCAGCAGCGCGGGGAAGAACGCATCCAGGGCGCCGTATTCAGTGGCGGTGCGCTTGCCGGTATTCATGTCGGCGTGGCCGTACCAGAGTTCACCGCGAACTTCATCGGCAAGATATTTGTTGATTGCCGGGATGCTCGCCTTCCACATCGCCAGGCAATCCTTGTCTCCGAACAGCCGCCAGCATTTCCACAGGTACTCGTAATAGGAATCGATGCCGCCACTGACGCTCGCATCCGTGTCGGTCCACTTGCCGGTCTCGACATTCAAGCCGGCGCCGACCAGGTCGATCTTCGAGCTGCGCTTGTACGTTTCCACCAGGGCGCGCTTGGCTTTGTCGTAGAACACTGGATTGCCAGTGAGTTTGCTGAGCGTGCCGAACTCCAGCAGCAGCGTGCCGGTTTCCGCCGGATTGGAATCCGTGCCGCGGGCCTTGCCGGTTTTCAGGTTGACGTAGACGTACGGCAGACCGGTAGGTGAATCGAACACGGGCAGTAAACGCGTGCCGAGATCCTGCGCCTTGTGCAGCAATTGCGGATCGCCGGTGAGTTGATAGCCGGAGAGCAGGCCGCCGAGCAGGCGGATGGTGATCTCGAAATTCTTGACGTAGATGTCCTTGTTGAAATCGAGCTTGTTGTCTATCAGCGCGCGATCTTCGTCGGCATCCTTTTTCAGGCCCATCAGCACCAGCGTGTCCAGCGCGTCCACCGGTGTCATCAGCAGGGAGGTGCCGTACCAGTCGTGCGGCGTCTTGCTCAAAGGTTGCAATTCATCATGGCCCCACGCATAGCGCTTGTAGTTGTTCCAGCCGTGCAGGAATTCGGCTTTCACCCGCGCGGCCATTGCGGCGGAATCCGCCGGCGCGGATTGTCTTGCCGGGCTGGCCTGCGCGGCCGCCGCGGTGCCGAGAACCAGCACGAGCAGCGGAACGAGGCGACGCGCGACATGCTTCATGGATGCTGCTCCGGTGGCGGAAACGAGGGTGGCGCATCGGTAGCGTCGCTGCCCCAATGTGTATCCGGTTTCGCGCCGAGCGCGAAGCGCAGGTGTCCGCCGTGTTCGGCGAACGATGTCGGCAGCCAAGGCTGGTCGAGCGACTTTCCGTCTCGTGTCAACGATTGAACGTAGAGGTTCGCGTCATTTGCATCCGGCGCGTCGATCGTCACGTCGCCGAGCGCCCGGTGAATTACTGCCTTGGGGAACAGCGGGCTGCCGACAACGAGTTCGGCACGGCCGGGAACCTCCGGGTACAGGCCAAGCGCCGCCCATACATACCACGAGGACATCTCGCCGAGGTCGTCATTGCCGGGAATCCCTTCGGGTGCGTTCTTCCAGATCGTGTCGAGCACGATGCGCACGGCCTTCTGCGTCTGCCACGGCTGGCCGGCGTAGTCGTACAGCCAGGGCGTTTCGATCGAAGGTTCATTGTCCAGTTCGGCATGCAGCGGACCGGCCTTGGTCAATGTCCAACTGCCGTCAGGTTTGTGGAAGAACGCATCCAGCCGCGCGGTGGCCGTCGTGCGCCCGCCGAGCGTGTCGTACAAACCCTGCACGTCGAATGGCACCATCCACAGATATACCGCCGCGCTGGCTTCGACGAAACCATCGTCGCTTTCCGGCTTGAACGCCGGCCAGGTGCCATCGGCGTTGCGGTTCTGGATGTAGCCCGCCTGCGGCGTGGCGTGCGGGTTGTAGAGATTGCGCCAGTACCCGGCGCGGGCGAGGAACTGGTCGTGCCCGGACTCATCACCCGCCGCGCGCGCCAGTTCCGAAAGCGCGAAATCGGCGGTCGCATCCTC